>JADLCT010000063.1 GCA_020847045.1 Bryobacterales bacterium
ACGGCCACTACGTGAAGCTCTCCGGCTGGCTCACCTCCACCACCATCTCCAAAACGCTCGGCGTGGACATCTCCTGCAACGGCGTCAGCATGGACCAGGTGGCCGCGCGCGCCGCCGGCAAATCCACCCCGTTCGCCTCTCTCGAACTCGCCGTGACGCCCGTCACCACGGGCGTGGATCGCAATGTCGGCTACACTCGCATCTACGGGTCGCACATCGCCTGGGCCGGACCAACGCAGCCTCTCGCCCGCGAAATCAATCCGCGCTCCGTCTTCGAGCGTCTCTTCCGCGCCACCTCCGGCCAAAGCCTCGACACCGCCCGGCAGGACCGCCTCCTGCTCGACCGTGTGCTCGACGACGCCCGGCAACTCCGCTCCGAACTCGGCGTCTCCGACCAGCGGCGCATGGATGAGTACCTCACCGTCGTCCGTTCGCTCGAAGCGCGCCTGGAGCGGGCCGCCGCGCCCGAACAGTCCCATTGGAAGCCCCGCGTGGCGATCGAGGAAAGCGCCAAGCCCACCGGCATCCCCAAGGACTTCCCCGAACATGTGCGCCTCATGCTCGACATGATGGCCCTGGCCTTTCAAACCGACTCCACACGCATCTGCACCTTCATGTTCGGCAACGAAGTGACTAACCAGAGCTTCCGTTTCCTGGACGGCGTTGGCGGCGGACACCACGACTCCTCCCACCACCAGAACAACGAAGAGAAGCTCCGCGACTACTTCCGCATCTCCCAGTGGCACGTCCAGCAGTTCGTCTATCTTCTGGAGAAGCTGCAGGGCATGAAGGAAGGCGATTCGACAGTTCTCGACAATTCCATGCTCTTGTTCGGCGCCGGCATCCGCGACGGCAACAAGCACGATCCGCACAACCTGCCGCTCGTGCTCGCCGGCAAGGCGGGTGGCCGCCTGCGCACCGACCAGCACCTGATGCACGCCCCGGACTCGCCTCTGGCCAACGTCTTCGTTTCGATGCTCGACGCTTTCGGCACGCCCGTGGAACGCTTCGCCGACTCCACGGGGCCAGTCGCCGGCTTACTGCACTCGTAACCCGGCCGCGCAACATCCATCGCGGCGGCTAGGAGGTGTCCTCCATGGCAAGATTGATCGCGCTTTCCGCGTGCGCCATCATGGCATCCGCGGCGTGGGCCCAAACCATCACGACGTTCGCCGGCAACGGACAGGCTGGGTATGGCGGCGACGGAGGACCGGCGCAGGCGGCGATGATCAACCAGGTGGTCGGCCTCGCCACCGATGCGTCCGGCAACGTGTACCTGGCCGATGAAAAGAACAATCGCGTCCGCAAGGTGGATAAGAACGGCGTCATTACCACGCTGGCAGGAACGGGCGCGGCTGGCTTCAGTGGCGATGGCGGACCGGCTTCCCAAGCTCAGTTGAATGCCCCCACCGGCGTCTGCACCGATCCGGCCGGCAACGTCTACATCAATGACGTTTCCAACTACCGCGTGCGCAAGGTCACCCCCGCAGGCGTGATCACGACCGTCGCGGGCAACGGCCAGGGAAGCAGAGTGATCGGCACCACCTTCGGCACCCTGGGCGATGGCGGTCCAGCCACCTCCGCCAGCTTCTCGATCGTGATCCGGTGCGCGGCTGACGGCGCCGGCAATCTCTATGTCGCCGACCAGGGAGCGCACTGTGTGCGAAAGATCAACTCGGGGGGCATCATCTCCACCTACGCCGGACGCTGCGTGGCGGCGGCGGCCACCAATGGGTTCGCAGGCGACGGCGGACCCGCCACCTCCGCCGTGTTGAACAACCCCACGGCGCTCGCCCTGGATCCGCAAGGAGGCTTGTATATCTCCGACCAGTTCAATCACCGTGTCCGGCGCGTGGATTCGAACCTCACCATCCAGACCATCGCGGGCAACGGTTCGCAGGGCTTCTCAGGCGACGGCTCACTGGCAACTGCCGCCACATTCCCCTATCCGGGGTCGATGGCCGTGGATCCATCCGGCAATCTGTTCGTCGTCGACAACGTGAACAACCGCATCCGCGCCGTCGTGGGCGGCATCATCAGGACGATAGCGGGAACCGGCGCCGCGGCCTATGGGGGCGACAATGGGCCTCCGCTGCAGGCGTCGCTGAATGCCCCGTTCGCGCTCGCGCTGGACTCCTCGGGAAACCTGTACGCCGGTGACACGAACAACCACCGCGTGCGCAAGATCGCCAACTCCGCCGCGGGTCTCTGGCCCGCCATCAGCAGCGCCGGCGTGACGAATGGCGCGAGCTTTCAAACCGGCCTGACGCCTGGTGGCATCGTAACCATCTTTGGGGCGAACCTGGGCGCCGCGCCGGGTGAGATCCTGGCCGCCAGCGGCGGCACTTGGCCCGAGAGCCTGCGCGGCGTGACAGTCAGCATCGACGGAACGGCCGTGCCTGTCTATCGCTTCTTGAGTCTCAATGGACAGGAGCAACTGAGCATTCAAGCACCGTTCTCACTCAGCGGGAAAACCTCCGCCAGCGTCGTCGTCACCACCCCTGCGGGAAGTTCCCAGGCGGTCAGCGTGCCGGTACTGGAGGCGCAACCGGGAATTTTCCTGCTGGACGCCAACAGTGATGGCGCCGTGCACGCTAACGGTACGATCGTCACGCCCGGCAATCCGGCGGCCCGTGGCGAAACCGTCGTGCTCTACCTGACGGGACTCGGGCCGGTGAGCAACCCGCCCGCGCCGGGCCAGCCCGCCTCCCTCACCACGCTCTCCCACGCGCTCGCCGCTCCACAGGTGACCATCGGCGGCATCTCCGCCGCGCCGGCCTTCGCGGGCTTGACACCCAGCTACATCGGCCTGTATCAGATCAATGTGGTGATTCCCGCGGGCGTCGCGGCGGGGACCCTCGACGTGACGGTTCAGTCCAGCGGAGTAACCGGCAACACGGCGAAACTTCCCGTCCGCTGACCGGGGTTCACGCCCGCTTCATAACTTTTTTGACGCTTTCGCGCCGCGCTTCGCGCAGTATCTACCAGTGGGACGCCGCGCGTCCGCGCTACGCGCGTGCAGTAGAATCGGAGAACCAGCGTATGAGCTTTCCTGCCGCCCGACTCGGAGACAGTACCGTGCATGGCGGCACCATCGTGCAAGGCGCGCCCACCGTGCTCATTGGCAACAAGCCTGCCGCGCGCGTCATGGACAACCACGTCTGTCCGATCACCGATGGACCAAAGCCACACGTCGGCGGCCCGATCATTACGGGCGCCTGGACCACCCTGGTTTGCAACATGCCCCAGTCGCGCGTCACCGACATCGCGCTCTGCACTGGTCCTCCGGACATGATCGCGACCGGGGAAAACACCGTCCTGGTAGGCATGATGGGCGGCATGGGCGGACTGGGAGCCCTGGCCGGCGCGGCCATGGCCGCCCTTGGCAGCGTCCTGAAGGGTGGCTATCCGAAAGCCGTCCAAATGCCCGACGGCTCCGTCGTCACCGAGTACAGCAAGAACATCACCATCGAGGGCACGCCCGAGTACCAGGCCAAGGTGGTTCGCGACCTCGACAAGATCAAGGAGACGGAGAGCGGCAAGAAGCTGCTGCAATCCCTCGAAGCGAGCGGCAAGAAGACGCGCATCCACATGACGGACCCCGGCGACGGCAACGCCGCCTGGACCGACCCGCCTCCCACCACGGCGGCCGCGCCCGGTTATCTGAAGCCCGACGGCTCCAAAGGCGATGCCGCCAACACCGAGGTCTGGTACAACCCCGACAAAACCAGCCTGAGCGGACCGCCCGGCTCGCCGTACAACGATGCCGATTGGGCCAAAGAGGGCAACCGCCCGCCCGAGGTCGGCCTCTATCACGAACTCGTCCACTGCGACGACATGCAGCAGGGCAAGCTCGACAACAGCAACGGCGACAACCTCGGGCCCAAGGCAGGCACACCGATCCCAAAATCCGAGTTGCGGGCCGCCGGTCTTCCGCCGTATGAGAACGAAGAGCTTTCGGAGAACCAGTACCGCAAGGAAAAGGGCCTGCCGGAACGGACTTTCTATTGAGAATCCCGTGGTTCTGTGTCGTGCCGTGTCTGCTGGCGGCCCATTGCGCGCCGGCGCAGCGAATCACGCCGAAGGAGAATAAGCCGATGACCGGCGAAGTAGCCATGCACGCGAAGATCGAAGCGGGACCCGGCGGCGTCACCATCACCTACTCGCTTACGAACACCAGCGCCGCTCCCATCCTCGTCTTCGACCGCATGTGGGACAGCCAGACGCAAGCGCTCGATCCGAACTGGGCCTACGTCGAAATCCGCTCCGGCCGCGCCCTGGTGAAACGCATGATGGAGAACCCGCCGCAGGGCCTGCACGTCTCGGAGCCCAGGGTGCCCTATGGGCGGGAAGTGGCCCCCGGCGCAAAGGCGGACGGCGTCATTACGCTGCCCGCGCCGCTCACGGAACGCGGCGCCTACGACAACTTCACGCACCGCTCGAAACAGTTCGCCCCAACGCGCGTCACCGCCGTCGGCTTCGCGCTCGGCTATGCCGTCAAGCCCGCCAGTCTTCCGCCCGCCTTCAAGCCGGTCGAGATGAACGGGGAAAAGCTGCTCCTGCTGGACCGCCCTCTGGTTGCCTCGCTCCAGCGCACGGCCGCCAGCGAACCCGTCGCGGCCAGCCTCGACGCCCAGGTGAAGCAGTAAGGCCCGCCGCCATGGCTCTGCAACTCGAACTCATCACCGGAAACCCCGCCAAACGCAAGCTCGCACCCGGCGCGACGCTGCTGGTGGGCCGGACGGATAAGGCGCAGTTCCAGGTACCGGACGACCCCACGCTCTCCGGTGCGCATTTTGAGCTCAAGGAGGAGGGCGGCACACTCACTGTGCGCGACGCCGGCTCGCGCGCCGGGACGTTCCTGCAGGGCGCGCGGGTCACCGAACCCGTCGAGGCGCGGGTGGGCGACCGCATTCAGGCCGGACAGTCCATCTTCCTCATTACCAGCATCCCCTCCTTCGGCAGTTGGACGCTGGAGGCCGAGCCACAGGGCTGGAAGGAGCTTCCCGGGGAGGGCTACCGCGAACCCGTCGAGGAGGGCCCGTGCAGCAACCTCCTGTTCACCGAGGAGCCGCAGGACTCCGATCAGACGCTCGCGGACTACGTCGCCGCCCAGAAGCTCATCCTGCGCGAACTGCGTCCCGAATGGCAGCCAGGCGAGCCTCGCCCGCTTCCCTACGCCGGCGCCGAGGAGGCCATCGCGCTCGATATCCGCGTTCCGGCCGAAGACGCCTCGGCCGGTGAGGTTCGCCAGCTTTACGTCCGCCGCGCCAAGCGCTTCGGCACGGCCACGCTCACGGCCGCCGATGGCAAGCTGCCCGAGGCGCGCAAGGCGTTTGAGCAGGCGCTGCGCGGCGCGAAGTTCGAGCCGCCACCAGCCGCGTGAGGCCCGCCCCCGTGATGCCTCCGCTCGCGGTATCGTGTTAAGTCCAGCCATGACCCGACTTCTCTTTCTCGCCCTGCTCGCTCTTGTCTCCTTCGCCCAGGAGCGCACCGGAACGCTGCAGCTCCGCGTCGCCACCGGCCACGCCGACTGGCTCTACGCGCCCGGCCAGCCCGTCCGCTTCCACATCACGGCCACGCAGGACGGCCACCCCGTCGCGGGTCTCCAGGTTACTTACCGCGTGGGGCCCGAGATGCTTCCACCCGAAATCGAGCGCACCGTCACGCTGCCCGCCGAAGGTCTCACCGTTGACGGCGGCAGCATGAGCGCCCCCGGCTTCCTGCGCTGCATCGCCACCGTCGAGCGCAACGGCCGCACCTACCGCGGCCTCGCCACCGCCGCCTTCCAGCCGGAGCGGATTCAGCCCACGCAGAAGGACCCGCCGGACTTCGCCGCCTTTTGGGATGCCGCCAAGGCGGATCTGGCCAAGCTGCCCATCGACGCCCGCCTCACGCCTCTGCCCGAATATGGCAACGCCGCCGCCGACTGCTTTCATGTGAACCTGCAAAACGTGGGCCTGGGCGTCACCCCCTCACGCTTTTATGGCGTGCTCTGCCAGCCCAAGGCTCCCGGCAAGTATCCGGCGCTGCTCAGCGTCCCCGGCGCCGGCGTCCGCCCCTACCGCGGCATGCCCGATATCGCCGCTCGTGGCGTGATCACCTTTCAGGTGGGCATACACGGCATCCCCGTCACCATGGACCCGGCCGTCTACACCTCGCTCAGCAACGGCGCGCTGGCTGGCTATCCCACCTTCGGACTCGACAGCCGCGACCGCTACTACTACCGCCGCGTCTATCTCGGCTGCGTCCGCGCCAATGACTTCCTCACCTCCCTGCCCAACTGGGACGGCGCCAACCTCGCCGTCACCGGCGGCAGCCAGGGCGGCGCGCTCTCCATCGTCACCGCGGCGCTGGACCCGCGCGTCCGCGGAGTCGCGGCCTATTATCCCGCCCTCTCCGACGTCACCGGCTATCTGCATAACCGCGCCGGCGGCTGGCCCCACATGTTCCGCTTCGCCGATGGGCCGCGCTCACACCGGACGCCCGATAAGATCACCGCCTCGGCCTACTATGACGTTGTCAATTTCGCGCGCCGCGTGAAGGTGCCCGGCCTGTATAGCTGGGGCTTCAACGACGAAACCTGCCCCCCCACCTCCATGTACTCGGCCTACAATGTCATCCCCGGCCAGAAGAAGCTGCTGCTCGCCGTCGAGACCGGACACAACAATATTCCCGAGCAGGTGGCCGAAGCCGACCGTTGGCTGCTCGACTTTCTGCGCGCCGCGCCCAGGAACTAATGGCCCGTGCTTTTGGAAAAGAGCTGAATCACGACGACGCCCGCCACGATGAGCGACATCCCGGCGATGCCCGCCGCGTCCACGCGCTGCCCGAACAGCAGCCAGCCAATCGTGGCGATCAGAACGATTCCCAGTCCGGACCAGATTGCATAGGCCAGACCCATCGGAATCGTCCGCAGCGTCATGGACAGGCAGTAAAAGGCGATCCCATAGCCGGCCACCACCACGAGGCTCGGCCAGAGCCTGGAAAAACCCTCGCTGGCCTTCAGCGCCGACGTCGCCACCACCTCGGCGCCAATCGCCGCCACCAGGTAAACCCAGTTCCCCATGCCCGCCTACCTCTCCAGCCACGCCCGCGCGAACGCCTCGGCGGACCCGTTCAAATCCAGCGCTTCGCTTCCGGTTTCCTCTCCGTTCACGAAGTACACGGCCGCGATCCCTTCCGGCGACGGCCTCAGCTCCACGCGCTTCTCACGCGCCTCCAGCACCAGCGACGACTCCCTCCAGTGCGTGCGCACCATCGTCCGCAAGCCATGCCCAACCACGCGCACGGCCCGCAGCAGCTCATCCGTGAACGGGCTAGACTTCAGCGCCGCCGCATGAGGAGCCGTCTGCCGGGCCGCGTCCTTCTCCGCGAGCCGCCGCGCATGCTCCCGCGCCACGGCCTCCGGATCGCGCGCCTCGGCGCGCTCCATCGCGTTCAGGTTGTTTTCCAGGTTGTCCAGAAACGACACTATTACAGGATAATGGTTCCCTCACCATGCGACTTCTTGCCGTAACCTTCGCGCTCTGCTCCACGCTGTCCGCCGCCGACCTCATCCTCTATAACGGCCGCATCGTCACCGCCGACTCGCGCTTCAGCATCCTCCAGGCCATCTCCATCAGCAACGGCAAGGTGCTCCGCGTGGGCGTCAACGAAGCGGTTCTCCGCGACCGCAAACCCAACACGCAGGTGATCGACCTCAAGGGCAAGATGGTCGTTCCCGGCCTCATCGACGCCCATGTCCACGCCCTCGGCGCCGGACTGTCCGAATTCAAGCGCAAGCTGCCGCCGCTCAATTCCATCGCCGAAATTCAGGCGTTCATCCGGGAGCGCGCCCGCACCACGCCTGCCGGCGAATGGATCGTCGTCCCGCGCACCCTGCCGCCCCGGCTCAAGGAGCAGCGCTTTCCCACCAAGGCCGACCTCGATGCCGTCACCACGCACCCGGTCGCCTTCGACGGCAGTTATGTGTGGGGCGCCAACTCCATGGCCCTCCGCATCAGCGGCATCACCCGCAACACGCCCAACCCGCCGGGCGGGGAGATCGTGAAGGGGCCCGACGGCGAACCGAACGGGATCCTGCGCAACGCGAGCCGCCTGCTGAAGGGGGTTCCGCGCGAACTCGGCTACTCGAACGCCGACAAGGCGGAAGCGCTGGAAACCATGCTCAAGCTGTACGCCGCCGCCGGGCTCACCGGCATCGGCGACCGCGCCGTCACCGGGGAGGATGTCGCCGTCTACCGCGGACTCAAGGCCGCGGGCAAGCTTCCCGTCCGCGTGGTCATGACCTGGCGCATCGAGGCCTCGCGCGACACCGATGCCGTCGTGAAAGAGATTCGTGACCGTCCCTGGACCACCAACCAGGGCGACGACTGGCTGAAGTTCGGCTCCTTCAAAGTCACCCTCGATGGCGGCCAAAGCGTCGGCACCGCCTATCAGCGCATGCCGTATGGCGCTTATGGCCGCCACCTGTACGGACAAACCAACCCGGACGCGCGCGGCACGCTCTTCGTTGAGCCCAGGAAGCTCACGGCCATTTTCACGGCCGCCCGCGCCAAGGGCTGGCAGCTCACCTCACATGCCCAGGGCGGTGGCGCCATCGACGTTCTGCTGGACGTATTCGAGGCGCTCGACAAAGTTGCTCCCATCCGCAGCACCCGCTCCCACGTCATGCACGGCAGTTTCATGAGCGCCGAAGCGCTGGCCCGCATGAAACGCATGGGCGTCCTGGCCGACGTGCAGCCGGGCTGGCTCTATCTGGACGTACCGGCGCTTGAAAAGGTGTTCGGCTATCAGTCGATGCGCTACTTCTTCCCGCTCCACTCCTACTTCGACGCGGGCATCATCGCCGCCGGCGGCAGCGATCACATGATCGGCCACGACAAGGACAAGGCCGTCAACCCCTTCAATCCTTTTCTGAACATCTGGATGGCCATCACGCGCCGCACCACCGAAGGCAAGGTGATCTACCCCGAGGAGAAGGTTTCCCGCGTCGAGGCGCTCCGCCTGTTCACCAACGGCCCGGCCTACCTGCAGTTCAACGAGAGGAAAACCGGCTCGCTCGAAGCCGGCAAATACGCCGACCTCGTCGTGCTCGACCGCGACTACCTCACCTGCCCGGAGGACCAGATCCGCGAAATCAAGCCGCTGGCCACCATGGTGGAAGGCAAGCTGCGCTACGGCTCCTTCGAGTAGCCATCTTCCGCCGCCATTGGCGCCTCCACTCGCGCCGGCAGCAGCACGCGGAACACGCTGCCTTCGCCCGGCGTGCTCTCCACGGCCATGCGCCCGCCGTGCTCATCGACAATTCTCGACACAATGGCCAGACCCAGTCCCGTGCCCGAAGGCTTGGTGGTGAAGAACGGATTGAAGATGCTTTCCATGTGCTCGGGCGCGATCCCCGAGCCTCTGTCGATCACCGCGATCTCCACCGTATCGGCCGCCGCGCGTGTCTTCAGCGTAATCACGCCGCCCGGCGGACTGGCCTGCGCCGCGTTCAGAAGCAGATTCGACACCACGCGCTCCAGCATTACAGCATCCAGCAGAAATGGACGCACCTCCGTGGAGTAGTTCTTGTACACCGTCACCTCGAGCGGCGGCCGGTGCCGCTCAAATTCGGCCACCGCGCGATCCAGCACAGCGTCCAGGCTTCTCATTTCCAGATGGAGCGGCAAAGGCCGCGAAAAGTCGAGGAATCGCGTGATGAGCGAATTCAACCGGTCCACCTCTTCCGCGATGTAGCCGGAGAGTTCGCGCACCACCGGCGGGTCTTCCGGCGCGCTGCGTACCAGCAACTCCGCCGACGCCTTCATCGTGCCCAGCGGATTGCGCAGCTCATGCGCCAGTCCGGCCGTCAGTTGCCCCAGCGCGGCCAGCCGCTCACTGCGGCGCACGGCCGCCTCCGCCGCTTGCAGGCTGCGGTTGGCCGCCGCCAGTTCTTCCGCGGTCGCCTGGTATCGCAGCGCCTGCTGCCGGCTCGCCTTCACGAGCGTATGCGTCAGGAAGGCGACCATGGCCAGCAGGAGCGCCCGCAGGGCCAACTCCTGCACCTGCGCAAACGGCAGCATGTAGCGCTCCCAGTCGAGGAAGAGCAGGAAGCTGAGATAACTGCCCAGGGAAAGGAAATAGATGAGCACCGTGCCCCAGGCGCCCAGTTGCGTGGCCGCCGAGACGATCGGCACCAGCAGGATCAGGTAGTAGCTGGAATTGATCGCGCCCGTGACGCCGATCAGAAGATAGCTCAGCGTCAGTTTGATGAACACCGAAAGCCAGGCCCCGCGAGGCGTGTGCAAACTGCGCCAGCGCGGTTCGGCGATTTGGAACGCCGCCAGGGCCGACAACAGCTCGATCTCGGCGTCGTTGCGTGACCGGCTCACGGCCGCCAGCCCGCCAAACAGCGCCAGCCAGGCGATGTCCTGCAGCCGGATGCGCCAAGGGTGGACCCGGTCGAGCGGACTCTTGTCTGGTGGCATCACAGTGCCCACAATAGTAGGGTAGAACGCACGGCGAGGCTGAGCGATGCGTTGTTCGCAGCCTGCCTGCAGTCCGGCGATCCCGCGGCGCAACGAACCACCAAGAGTGAGATTCTCTCGATCCAGAAGACCATCAACGAGGCTCCCAAACCTCCCCAGAAGACGACGCAGTACGCGCATGACAACTTCCGCTGGTGGCTGCGGGAGCGCTTCCCCGCCTACGAATTCGAGCGGGCCTCGTTCGCCTTGCGGTGGGAGGCCATCGGCCGGACCGTCCAGCGTGCCGGCGGCGGCTTCCCGGTGATCACCGGCGTGAATCACGAGCGCGTTGCCGGGCACATCATCCTGGTTGTGGGCTGCCGCACCTAATAGCCGAACATGTCGAGCCTCGACCTGCGGTTGGCCGTCCACGAGCCCTACGGCACGTTCGATCCAACGCTGAAATCGAAGCTCTACGGGAACAGCCGCATGGACGGCGCGCCGTGCGCGGCCTCGGGGGGACGGGATGGTCCGGGACGGGCTGCAACCCGCGCGCGCAATGTGCCAGAATGAGGGGGAACTCGCTCCTCGCATGAATCCCTTTGCTCCCCAAGATCCGGTTGAGAACGATCAGGCCGGCTCCAACCAAGAAGAATCCTTTGGCGATATCCTCTCGCAATTCGAGCAGGACCAGCATCGCGCCTCCTCGGAGGCCGCCGGCGAATCCGTCAACGGCACGGTGGTGTCCATCGGCGAAGACGCCGTGCTCATCGACATCGGCCGCAAGTCGGAAGGCGCGCTGGCGCTGGCCACGGTGACGGCGCCCGACGGCTCCTGCATGGTAAAGCCCGGCGACCAGGTGTCGGTCACCATTACCGGCCGCCACCCGGAAGGCTTCTACCTTCTGTCGAAGGTGCACGTGGCCGTACCGAAGGATTGGAGCGGCCTGCAGCAGGCCTTCAACGACCGCGCCATCATTACCGGCACGGTCACAGAGGTCGTGAAGGGCGGCCTGCGCGTGGATGTGGGCGCCAAAGCGTTCATGCCCGCCTCGCGCAGCGGCGCGCGCGATGTAGCCGAGATGGAGAAACTGGTGGGCACGCAGATCGAGTGCCGCATCACCAAGCTCGACACGGAGAAGGAAGACGTCGTGGTGGACCGCCGCGCCGTGCTGGAAGAACTGGCCGCCAAGGCCAAGGAGGAGCGCTTCTCCGCCATCCAGGAAGGCACGGTGATGACCGCCACGGTGCGCAGCCTCACCGACTTCGGCGCCTTCTGTGACCTCGGCGGCATCGACGGCCTGCTCCACATCTCCGACATGGCCTGGCAGCGCGTCACCAAGCCGGACGAGATCGTAAAGAGCGGCCAGCAGATTCAGGTGAAGGTGCTCAAGGTGCAAACGGAGAAGAAGAAGATCTCCCTTGGCCTGAAGCAGCTCACCAAGGACCCCTGGTCGGTGGCCGTGGAGACGATTCATGTGGGCGACCGCGTGAAGGGCAAGGTGGTGCGGCTGGCCGATTTCGGCGCGTTCATCGAACTGCTGCCCGGCGTGGACGGCTTGATCCATGTCACGGCGCTGAGCTGGGACAAACGGGTGCGCAAGCCCGCGGACATTCTGAAGGTGGATGAATACGTCGAGGCCGTCGTGCTCGGCGTGAATCCGGCCGACAAGAAAATTTCACTCAGCTTGAAACAGGCCATCGGCGACCCGTGGGAAGAGGTGGTGCGCCAGTACCCGGTGGGCGCCGTCGTGGAAAAGCCGGTCACGAGCCTGGCCAACTTTGGCGCGTTCGTTGAAGTGGAGAACGGCATCGAGGGCATGATCCACATCGGCGACATCACGCGCGAGAAGCGGCTGCAGCATCCCAAGGAAGTGCTTGCCGTGGGACAGACCGTCAAGGCGCAGGTGACCGAGGTGGACAACGAACGCCGGCGGCTGCGTCTGTCGATGAAGGCCCTCGAACCGACCTCGGCCGATACGTTCATCGCCGAAACCGAGGTGGGGGCAGTGGTGAGCGGGCGTGTGGTGCGCTTGCGCGGCGACCGTGTGGAAGTTGAGCTCGGCGAAGGCGTGCACGCGATGTGCCGCTTGAGCGGAGCCGGTTCCAGCGACGCGGGAGCGAAAGCCGGCGGCGCGGCGGATCTCTCCTCGCTGTCGGCGATGCTGGCGGCCAAGTGGAAGTCCGGCGGCCCGTCGATGGATCCCAATGCGCTGCGTGAGGGCCAGGTGCGCCGCTTTAAGATCGTCGCCATGGACCCGAATTCGAAAAAGATCGACGTCGCCGTCGAGAACTAACCGGACCGCGGCCGCCCGGCCGCTGTACCATCATCATTTGGCGCGCCGCCCGGCGGCGGCTCGCCCCGCATCGCCATGATGAAGCCCCGCATCCTCATTGTCGAAGACGAGGAAAAGCTGCGCCGTGTTGTGGAGTTGCAACTGCGCTCGGCCGGATTCGAGGTGGAGTCGGCGGCGTCAGCCGAATCGGCTCTGCGCATCGCCGACCGGGCCGGATTGATTCTCACGGATTTGCGGCTGCCCGGCATGGATGGCCTCGAACTGATTGACGCCCTCCGGCGGCAAAACGCGCAGGCGCCCGTCATCGTGATGACCGCCTACGGCACCGTGGAAACTGCCGTTGAGGCGATGAAGCGCGGCGCGGTGGACTTTCTGCCCAAACCGTTCTCCATGGATCACCTGACGGCCGTGGTCAGCAAGGCCGCCGAGGTGCGCAATCTGCGCGAAGAAAACCGCGAGCTGCGAGCCGAACTGGGGCGGCGCTATGACTACGGCAACATCATCGGCGGCAGTGCGGCCATGCAGGAGGTGCTGCACACGGTGGAACGCGTGGCGGCCTCGCGGGCCACGGTGCTGTTGTGCGGCGAAAGCGGCTCCGGCAAGGATCTGATCGCGCGGGCCATCCATCATCATTCGCCGCGCAACGGGCGGCCGTTCGTGAAGATCAACTGCACATCCCTGCCCGAAAATCTGATGGAGAGCGAACTGTTCGGCTACGAGAAGGGGGCCTTCACCGGAGCGCAACAGGCCAAACCGGGCAAGTTCGAGCAGGCCGATACGGGCACGGTTTTCCTGGACGAAATCGGCGACGTGCCGGCGAGCATTCAGGTGAAACTGCTGCGTGTACTGCAGGAGCGCGAGTTCGAGCGGTTGGGCTCGAACAAGACGCTGCGGATCGACGTGCGGATCATCGCCGCCACGAACGTGGACTTGCGCGCCGCTCTCGAAGAGGGGCGCTTCCGCGAAGACCTGTACTACCGGCTGAACGTGGTGCCAATCAATATTCCGGCCCTGCGCGAGCGCAAGGAGGATATTCCCGCCTTGGCTCGCCGGTTTGTGGCCAAGTATGCCGAATCGCCCTGCGAGATCGAGGCAGCAGCGCTGGAAAAATTGATGGCCTACCACTGGCCGGGCAATGTGCGCGAGTTGGAAAACGTCATTGAGCGGAGCCTGGTGCTGTCGCCCGGCGGGAATCTGACGGCCGGCGCGGTCCGGTTGGATGCCAATGCGCGGCCGCGTTCCACTGCCGCGGGTGACAACCACTTCCTGCCTGAAGGCATGACGCTGGACGAGTTTGAGCGCTCCATCATCCGCGAGGCGTTGCGGCGCGCCGATGGCAACAAGAGCCAGGCGGCGCGGCTGCTGGGGTTGACGAGGAACGCTCTACGGTACCGTCTGGACCAGATGGGCGTGGAAGGTTAGACCACTCCGGTTACGCGCGCCGTCACCCAATCGGTCCATGTGGCCTGGCGGCCGGAGCACATCACCGGCGCACCATCCAACACGGCGGCGGTAAAATTCGCGAGGGCTGGGTGGTGCAGGTTGGCATGGGGAGGAAGCGCCTCCTCGCCCAGCGGCGAGACAAGCCGGCCGCTGTTCAGCGGCTTCATCTCAATGGACCCACCGGCGCCCACGATGCGGCACTCATCGCGGTCCACGCGGGAATGCCAGCGGACATCCACCATGCCTCGCACGCCTGATTCATATTCGATCAATACGGTGGCCGAGTCGCCCACTGCACGCGAATGAATGGTGCGCGAAGCAAGTCCGGTGGCGCGCACCGGCGTTCCAAACCAGAAGTTCAGCAGGTCGATGCGGTGCGAGCCCACGTCGTAGAGCGGCCCGCCGCCAGCCAGGGCGGGATCCACCAGCCAGGACCGGAAGCCATCGGCCGGATCGAACCATGTGTGCAGGTGGAGTTCAGCCAGAACGGGCGTTCCAATGGCGCCCGCGCGCATGAGTTCGCGTGCGCGGAGCACGGCGGGGTAGAGGCGGCGATAGTATGCCACACCGAGCAGACGGCCGCAATCGTCCGCAGCTTGGGCCATGGCTAGAGCCTCCGGGTGGTTCATGGCCATGGGCTTCTCGCAGAGCACATGCTTTCCGGCGCGCAGGGCCGCGATGGTTTGCGGAGCGTGCAGCGCGACCGGCGTAGCCACGTAGAGCGCATCGAACCCGCCCCAGGCAAGGGCATCCTCGACGGTGGCGAAGACACGGGGCGCGTGGGCGAGCCCTTTGTCCGGGCTGCGCGAGACCACGGCCTCCAGCGTGGCCCGCGGATCGGAGTGGATGGCGGGCAGCACGCGCTTGGTGGCGATGTCGCCCACGCCGGCAAGGACCCAGCGAAGCGGCGCGCTCATCGCGAAACCGATAGCCCCATCAGAACGAAACAGACGAGCGTCAACGCCACGCAGACGCCGCCGATGATGCGCCACATGCGGTCCCGCGCCCCCCCGTCGCGCTGTTCGAGTCCGGCCAGCCAGGCGGCGCCAAAGCCACCGGCAAGACCACCAATGTGCGCCGCGTTGTCGATCGGGAGAAACCCCAGCAGCCCAATGACGATGCCATACACGGCCATCCGGACGTAGGCCGCCTTGATGGCCTGCGCCATGGCCGTGCGGTGCAGCACGCCCACGGCGATCATGGCGCCGATCAAACCAAACAAGCCGGCCGAAGCGCCAATCGAAAGGCGCGTGCCGAACACATAGGAGAGATAGAAGCCGAGCGCGGTGCCCACGGTCCAGATGGCCACCATGCGCGCCGTGCCGTACAACTCTTCCACCTGCGGACCAATATCCATCAGAGCCCACATGTTCATCCCAATGTGAAGAATGCCTCCGTGGAGATAGCCGGCCGTGAGCACGCGCCACCAGTCGCCCGCGTACAGGCCCTCACGGTACATGCCACCGAAGAGGATGAGGGTGCGCGGATCGAGGTTCATGAAGGCGCCATCGTGGCCCGCCTTCATGCTGACGGCCACGGTGGCGAGATAGACGCCCACGTTCACCAGCAGCAGGAGCGATGTGGCGGCGCGGCGCGCCGGAACGAGGCCGCCCAGAAAATCGTCCGGCAGGCGCAGGTCGATGGCGCGGGGTCCTATCTGCTGGCCACAGTATTCGCAGACCTTGTCGCTCGCGTTAATGAAAGCCCGGCAGTTGGGGCACATTCGTCGGGAATCAGCCATGTCCTTCCATTGTAGTGAGGCGAACCGGCCGGTCACGGCAAGCGATAGCCTAGTGGTCATGGCCGCTCATTCCGCACTGCCCGCGTCCGCCGGACGCCCGAACCTTGAGGTGACGCTGAAGTTGTACGACCCCGAGGTGGTGCAGGAACTGCTTCAGCGGAACGAAGGAACCGAGCGGGACGATTACATGCGGCTGGCGCTCCGCATCGGCGTGCTGGCCTTGCGGCTGGCGGGCGGGCAGGTGGACGAGAAGAGATTGCGCGAAGAGGGCGAACGCCTGGTGCGGGACGTGCAGCGGGAGATGGAGGATTATCTGCATCCCGAAAGAGGCCGGCTGCGCGTGTCGATGGCCTCGTTCGTGGAGGGTGACAGAAGCGCTGTGGCGCGAACCATCACGGAAAAACTCGGCGAAACGAGCCCCATCTTCCGGCTGCTGGATCCGAAGAACAGCGACGGCCTGAAGCAGCAACTGGCCAGAAGCGTGCAGGAAATTGTGGATGCCCACGCGCAGGGGATTAAGGGCCAGCTTTCCCTGGATCAGCCCGATAGCGCGCTGTCGCGTCTGAAGCGGACGATGGAGGGGCAGGTTCAGGAGATGCAGAAGAGCCAGACCGCATTTCATACGGAGGTTCGCGAAGCGCTGGAGGGGCTGCGATCGGCAAAGAAAGCAAACGAGCGGGGAACCGTACACGGCTTGGAGTTCGAAGCGGCCCTGTCGGAGGAGGTGGCGCGCCTGTCGCAAGGCTTTGGCGATGTCGCGGTGGCGACTGGGACGACCACCGGCGTGATCAAGAACAACAAGACGGGCGACATCGTGGTGACACTCGGCGCGGAGTCCGCCGCACCGGGCGTGAACATTGTGTGGGAAGCGAAGCAGGCGGGCGGCGTGAACCTGAAAATGGCGCTGGACGAGTTGGACGAGGCGCGCCGGAACCGCCAGGCGCAGGTGGGTGTTTTCGTGTTCTCGGCCAAGAGCGCCCCGCAGGGTCTGGAGCCATTCGGACGGTACAACAACGACGTGGTGATCGTATGGGACTCCGAGGACCCCGCGCAGAGCCTATTGGTGCGCGCCGCGTATTCGCTGGCACGAGCGCTGGCGATGCGGGAAAAGCAGCAGGGGGCCGATACGGCGAAGGCGCTGCGGGCGATGGACGAGGCCGTGCAAAGCGTGGCCAGGCAGGTGGAGCATCTTGGGGATTTGAAAACGTGGGCCGAAACCGTGCAGTCCAGCGGCAAGAAGATCGCCGATCGGGCAGCGAAAATGAGAGATGATTTGCAAGTGGCCGTCGGTAAGATGGACACGCAGTTGGCCGCGCTCAGGGCGGGAGAGGAGGCGTGATGCGCGCCGTGGTGGGCTCGATCGAAGAGGAGTTCCGCAAGTGGCAGCAGTTGGGCGCGCGGGCGCTGGAGCAGTTGACAGATGAGCAGGTGAACCTGCCCGGCGAGGGCGGCAACAGCAGCGTGGCGGTGATCGTGCAGCATGTGGCCGGAAACCTGCGATCGCGATTCACGGACTTCCTGACGGCTGACGGTGAAAAGCCGGATCGCAACCGGGATGGTGAGTTTGTGGAGCCGGGCGTGACGTGCGCCGAAGCGCGCGCGATGTGGGATCGTGGCTTCGCCGTGGCGCTACGGACGCTGGCCGGGTTGAGTGACGCGGACCTGGGCAAAACGGTGACGGTCCGCACCGAACCGTGCACGGTGGCTGAGGCGCTGCACCGCTCGCTGGGGCATACGGCCAACCATGCCGGGCAGGTGATCTACCTGGCCAAGAGCCATTGCGGGGAACGTTGGCGCACGCTGTCCATTCCCAAGGGAGGAAGCGAGGCATTTAACGCAAAGATGCGGCGCGGGTGAACCGGCGACCGAGTCAGCCGTTCAGCCGGGCGAGTTGATCAAGGTCGAGCCGTCCGGTGTAGATGGCCATGCCGAGAGCGGCGTGGACGCGCATCGACTGCAGCGCGGCGATCTCTTCGAGCGTGGTAATGCCGCCGGCTGCAGTGATGTCCAGCGAGGTAGCGGCGCGCAGCCGCCGGAACCAGTCGAGATCGGTGCCCTGCAACATGCCCTCCTTATCCACATAGGTGCACAGAAAGCCGCCGCAGTACGGTTCGAGTTGGTTCAGCACCGCTTCCGCGGTGAGATTCGTCGATTCGCGCCAGCCCTTGACGGTGATGCGGCCTCCCTTGGAATCCAGCGCGATGAGTACTCGCTCGCGGCCGATGGCGTCACTGACGGCGCCCAGGAACGCGGTGTTGACGCCGTTCGCGTGGAAGGCGGAGGTGCCGATGATCACCTGGCGGGCGCCTTGTTCGACCAGGGCGCTGGCGCGCTCGACGGAACGCACGCCGCCGCCGACGCGGCACGCGGCGCGTGAGGCGAGGAAGCGGACCAGTTCATCATTTGAGCCGGAGCCGATGGCGGCATCGAGGTCGATGACCTGAATCTCGGGAAACGCGCGGAAGCGCTCGAGCATGCGCTCGGGTGAATCGCCTTCCAGAGCCTTTTCGCGGCCTTGCACAAGTTGGACGACCTTGCCGTCCATGAGGTCGATGCAGGGAACAATCATGTTAATAGCCACTCCGGACAGGGATGCCGTGCCCGGCCAGAAACTTCTTCATCTCGTCCACGGTGTATGTTCCGTAGTGAAAGATGGACGCGGCCAGCGCGGCATCGGCACGGCCCTCGGTGAGGACGCGCAAAAAATCCTCGGGCTTCCCCGCCCCGCCGGAGGCGATCACGGGAATCCGCGTGGCGGCGGAAACGGCGGATGTCATGGCGCAGTCGAATCCACTCTGCACGCCGTCGGTGTCCATGGAGGTAAGCAGGATTTCACCCGCGCCCAGGGATTCTCCGCGGTGGGCCCACTCCACGGCGTCGATGCCTTCGTCCACGCGTCCGCCCTTGGTGAAGACGTTCCAGCCGGAACCATCCGGACGGCGGCGGGCGTCGATGGCCAGAACCACGGCCTGCGCGCCGAACTCGTGGCTGAGTTCGGTGATGAGCCCGGGGCGGCGCACCGCGGCGGTGTTGACGCTTACCTTGTCGGCGCCCGCCATGAGAATCCGCCGGGCGTCCTGGATGCTCCGTATACCCCCGCCCACGGTGAGCGGGATGAAGATGCGTTGCGCCGTGCGGAAGACAACGTCGGCCATGGTGGCGCGGTCGTCGCTGGAAGCGGTGATGTCGAGGAAGACAATCTCGTCGGCGCCCTGATCGTTGTAGCGCTCGGCGAGTTCAACGGGGTCGCCGGCGTCGCGCAGGTTCACGAAGTTGACACCCTTGACGACGCGTCCGGCCGTGACGTCGAGGCAGGGGATGATGCGTTTGGCTAGCATGGGGGGTTACAGATCGACGAAGTTCTTGACGATTTTCAGTCCCAGCGGCCCGCTCTTTTCCGGATGGAACTGGACGCCGTGGAGATTGCCGCGTTCGAGAACGGCCGTATAAGGAATCGAGTATGTGCAGGTGGCGGCGGTGGCGGCGTTGACCGGGGCGTAGTAGCTGTGCGCGAAGTACACATAGGGCTGCTCGCCGACGTTGGCGAGCAGGCGCGAGCCGGGCCGCGGAGAGAGGTCGTTCCAGCCCATGTGGGGCACTCGCATGCCGCCGGTGAAGCGCGCGACCCGTTCCGGGAAGATGCCCAGGCCGGGCATGCCTGGCTCCTCTTCGCTGGCTGAGAAGAGGGCCTGGAGGCCCAGGCAGATTCCGAGAAAAGGAACGCCTTTTTCGATCTGTTCGAGCAGGGCCGCGCGGACGCGCATGGCGTCCAAGGCGCGGATCATCTGGCCGAAGTGGCCGACGCCTGGCAGGATGATCTTCTCGGCGGCGAGCAGGCCACTGGCGTCATCGACAAGCGTGTAGGGGGCGCCGATCTTGGCCAGAGTGTTTTGGACCGAGCGGAGATTGCCGGCGCCGTAGTCGAAGATGGTGATGTTCATAGGAGGCCCTTGGTGGAGGGCAACTGATCCTTCAGGCGCGCGTCCTTGGAGCAGGCGTAGCGGAGAGCGCGCGCGAAACACTTGAAGATGGCCTCGATTTTGTGGTGATTCGAGCGCCCGTACAGAACCTTGGCGTGCAGGTTGGCGGCCGCGGCGCTGATGAAGCCGTGGAAGAAGTCCTCGACCAGCTCGGTCTGGAGGTCACCCACGAGCCGGGTTTTGACCAGATCCTTGTATACGAGCGCCGGGCGGCCTGAGAGATCGAGGGCGACGGCGGCCAGGGTTTCGTCCATGGTCATGACGAAGTAGCCGGCGCGGTTAATGCCCTTCTTGTCGCCGATGGCCTTCTTGAACAGTTCGCCCAAGACGATGCCGGTGTCCTCGACAGTGTGATGCTGATCGACGTCGAGATCGCCCGTGGCCTTCAGTGTGAGGTCGAAGCCGCCGTGCTTGGTGAAGAGTTCCAGCATGTGGTCAAAAAACCGGATGCCGGTGGAAATCTGGTAGCGGCCCTTGCCTTCGATGACAAGCTTGGCTTCGATTTGCGTTTCCTTGGTGATGCGCGTGACGGTGGCGGTTCTCATGGATTCAGAAATGCGGGCAGTTCGTTGATATCGTTCAGAATGGCCATGGCGTTTTCGGCTTCCAGCAGCGCGACGAGCGTTCCGCGTTGGGGGACGCCCGGCGCGGCGATGCCGATGAAGGGAACGCCCGCGGCGCGGGCCGAACGGGCGTCATCGACCGTATCGCCGATGTACCAGTATTCGGAACCGGGCGTCATCGCGGCAATCGTTTCGAGCCCCTCCGGATGCGGCTTGCCGTGAGCCACCTCGCCAGCTCCGATCAAGGGATCGAAGCGCAGTTGCGGAGCGAAGCGGCGAAGCGTCATCTGTGCCTCTTCACGCAGACGTCCGGTGAACAGGGCGAAGCGGAACCGCCGGTTGAGAGCTTCGAGCAGACCTGGTTTGGCGATCCAGACTTCGCGGCTCATCAGGCCGTCCGGGACGCCGTTGGTGACGTTGCCGAAAAAGAGGGAATCAAAGTGGGCGCGCACCGTGTCGAATTCGACCTCCACACCGAGGTCGCGGGCAATCTTTTGCGAGAGCGCCCAATCATTGTTCCATCCGCCCGCGTTCTTATACTCCTGTACGAGCTCGCGGGTGATTGACTTTCCCGTGAAGTGGCCCACGGTTTGAACGATCGTTTCGCGGTAGCTGTCGCCCACCTCGACAAGCACGCCATCCATGTCGAAAACTAGATATTCGGTCACCACAGGCGCTCCAGTTCCGAAAAGAACCGCGCCACCTGTTCGCGCGTGCCAATGGTGACACGAACGCAACCGGGAATCTCATAACTGCGGTCGCGAACCAGAACGCCGCGCTCACGCAGCGCGTCGCGAAGCGCGACAGAACGCTCGCCGGCGCGAAACAGGACGAAATTGCCGCGGCTGCGGTAGTAAGGAATACCGAGGCGGTCGAATCCGGCGTAGGCATCTTCGCGCGCGGCCACCACCCCGGCGACGTAGGACTGGATATAGGCGGTGTCGGCGACGGCGGCGCGCGCGGCCAGCGCGGCGAGGGCGTTCACGCTATAGGGGGATTGGGCCTTGTGCATCCAAGCGATATTGGCCGCCTGCGAAAAGAGGCACCCCAGGCGCATGGCCGCCATGCCGTAGACCTTGGAGAAGGTCCGGCTGACGAAGAGATTGGGATAACGGCCGATGAGTCCGAGCGCGGTGACGCCGCAGAACTCGAAATAGGCTTCATCGATGAGCACGGCGGCGTGTGGGGCGTGCGCGAGGATGCGTTCGATCTCCGGCAGGTCGATGCCAGAGCCTGTGGGGTTGTTGGGATTGGAGATGAGCACGGCCCTGGTGGCGGGCGTGATGGCGGCGAGCAGCTCTTCGAGTGGAAAGGCGAGCGTGCCCTCGCGATAGGAGACCTCGGTCACGCGCGCGCCGGCCAGTTCCGCATAAAAGCGATACATGGCGTAGCTGGGGTGGAGCGAGATGACCTCGTCGTGATCATCGGCGTAAGTGTTCAGGAGCACCTGAATGGCCTCGTCGGTGCCGTTGGAGAGAAGGAACTGGTCCGGGGCGGCGCGGAAGTAGGCGGCCAGCGCGGCCTTGGTTTCGGCGTATTCGGGATAGACGCTCAGGCTGGCCTCGGTGAGGGTCTCGCGGAGAAACTCGAGGACGCGCGGCGAACAGCCGACGGTGTTCTCATTGAAATCGAGCCGGAGCTTTCCGTGACGGCCTCCGGTGGGCGGCGAATAGGGCGCCATGCGGGCGACGGCCGGGCGCGGGGACAAGGAAGGTAGCGCTCCGTCAGCCATTGGTGCGCACCTCCACGGAGCGGGCGTGGGCTTCGAGGCCTTCGGCGCGGGCCAGCGTGGTTACGCTTGGAGCAAGGCGTTTCAGAGCGGGAAGATTCAACTCCTGCGTGCTGATCACCTTGACATAGTCGGCCGTGGAGAGGCCGCCGCGAAGCCGGGCGGCGCCGCTGGTGGGCAGCACGTGATTGGGCCCGCTGGCATAGTCGCCGGCGGCTTCGGTGGAGAACGGACCAATAAAGACGCTGCCCGCGTGGCGGATGGCGGGAAGCAGCGAGCGGTCGGGAATGGAGAGGTGCTCGGGGGCGAAGCGGTTGGAGATTTCCGCGGCTTCGGCCAGCGAGGAGACCAGGATGACCGCGCTGTTGCGTTCGATGGCTTTGCGTGCGACAGCGGCAGTGGGAAGAACGGCCAACTGCCGTTCGACCTCCTTCACGACGGCGGCGGCGAGTTGTTTGGAACGTGTCAGCAGGATGGCGCTCGCGTCGGTATCGTGTTCGGCCTGCGCGAGCATGTCGGCGGCGAGCCAGCGGGGATTGGCCGCGGAGGCCTTTTCGGGAGCGATGATCAGAATCTCGGTGGGACCGGCGACAAAGTCGATGCCGGTCTCGCCGGCCAGCAGTTTCTTCGCGGCGGCGACGTAGATGCTGCCGGGGCCGACAATGCGGTCGGCCCGCGGGACGGTCTTGGTGCCGTAGGCGAACGCGGCGATGGCGTGTGCGCCGCCCATGCGAAAGAAGCGGTTCACCTTGAGAAAGCCTGCCGTGCCGAGAACGGCTCCGGCGGGCTTGGGCGAGCAGGCACAGATGGTTTCCACGCCGGCCACTTGCGCCGGAATCACCGTCATCATCAACGTGGATGGAAGCGGGTAGCGTCCGCCGGGGATGTAGGCGGCCACCGTGTCGAGCGGACGGATGAGTTGGCCAGTCTTGAGCCCCGGGGCGAGCGTGGCCTGTTTGGCGGTGGGAAGCTGAAGCTTCGCGTAGGCGCGAATGTTGGCCGAGGCGCGTTTCAGCGCCAAACGCAGGGAAGGATCGAGCGCCTTGTACGCAGCCTCCAAAGCGGCGGCCGGCAGGGCAACGGTGGGCGCGTCGAGCCCGTCGAACGTGCGGGCATACTCCGTAAGGGCCTTGTCGCCGCGCGTGCGGACCGCTTCGAGAATAGGACGGACCAGCGTTTCGGCCTCGGTCATGCGCGAGGCCCGGCGGGCGAGAAGACGGGGAACGGCGGAGGTGTCGAGAATGCGGAGCATGGCTACATGACGACCTTGTTCAGCGGATATTCAACGATGCCCTGAGCGCCGGCTTCCTTGAGACGGGGAATAATCGTGCGGACCGTGACCTCTTCCAGGATGGTGTTCACGGCCACCCATTCGCCATCGGACAGGTTAGAGATGGTGGGGTTCTTCAGCGCCGGCAGAACGGCCAGCACCTTCGCCAGGTCGGCCGCCTTGACGTTGAGCATCAAACCAACCTTGCCCAGCGCGCCCATGGCGCCCTCCAGCAGCAGCCGGATATCCTCCAGCTTGCGGCGTTTCCACGCATCGGCCCAGGAGGACTGGTTGGCGATCAACTGCGTGTTGGACTCGAAGAGGGTTTCGATGATCCGGAGCTTGTTGGCGCGCAGCGAGGAGCCGGTTTCGGTGACCTCGACAATCGCGTCGGCCAGAACCGGTGGCTTCACTTCAGTTGCGCCCCAGGAGAATTCGACCTTGGCCTGCACGCCGTTCCGTTCGAGATAACGCCGCGTGGCGCCCACCAGTTCGGTGGCGATGATCTTACCCTCCAGATCCTTGACGGAGTGAAACGGCGAGTTTTCGGGAACGGCAAGCACCCAACGCACCTTGCCGAAGGATTGTTTGGAGTAGACGAGATTGCACACAACCTGAACGTCGGCGTCATTTTCGGCAACCCAGTCCAACCCGGTCAGTCCGGCGTCGAGGATGCCGTCCTCGACATAGCGGGCCATCTCCTGCGCGCGGATGAGCATGCACTCGATCTCGGGATCGTCGATGGAAGGGAAGTAGGAGCGCGAACTGGTGGAGATGGTGAAACCGGCGCGGCGGAAGAGGTCGACGGTGGCCGGTTCCAGGGATCCCTTGGGGATGCCGAGTTTCAGTTTGCCGCTCATGCCTTGCCTCCGTAGACTGCGTTGGGGTCGTAGGCGCGAACGTCAACAGTTTGCCAGGCATCGCCGTCGAGCGCGCGGAAGAAGCAGCTCTCGTAGCCCTCATGGCAGACGCCGGGGCCTTGCGCCGCAACGGAAATCAGAACGGCGTCGCGGTCGCAGTCGGTGCGGATCGCTTTGACGGCGAGGCGGTGGCCGGAGGATTCCCCCTTGAGCCAGAGCTTGCGGCGGGTGCGGCTGTAGAACGTGACGAAACCGGTTTCGCGGGTGAGGCGCCACGCCTCGCCGTTCATGAAGCCGACCATGAGGACACGGCCGGTGGCGTGGTCCTGAATGACGGCCGTGACGAGGCCGTCCAATTTTGAAAAATCGAGATCCATACGTTCCTTCTGTTGGTGAGGCCGCCGCTCGTGCGGACCGGCGGGCGCTAGCCGGAAAACGAAAAGCCCGCCGGGGAGCGGCGGGCTCGTCTGCGCAACTGAAAATCGGTATCGGCTTGCAGTGGCCCGTCGCTACACACCATGGACGTGATGATGGTGGAGATGGGCATGCAGTGGCATGAAATTGAAGTATAGCAAAGGAAGGAGGCGCGGGGAGCGTGCTATCCGTTTCAAGGCCGATGGTGCGGTGCTTGCGAACGATCCTGAGGCAACACTACCCGCGCACTGGTTACAGCGCCTGCTCCAGATCCCCGATGATATCCTCCGGCGCTTCGATGCCGATGGAGAGGCGGATGAGGCCGTCGCCGATGCCGAGGCGGTGGCGCTGTTTGGGGGCCAGGTCGCGGTGCGAGCTCATGGCCGGATACAGGGCGAGGGTGTGGACGTCGCCGAGGGTGGTGGCGCGGACGATGAGCTTGAGGCGGTCCATAAAGGCGAACACCGAGTCGCGGGTGGCGTCCTTGAGGTCGAAGCTGACCATGGCGCCGTGGGGTTTGCCGGCCAGCAGACGGGTGATGGTCGCGGCATCGTCATGCTTTGGATCGGCCGGGTAATAAACACGCTCGACCGCCGGGTGCGAGGCGAGCCACTGGGCCACCTTGCAGGCGTTGGCGCACTGGCGCTCCATGCGAAGCGGGAAGGTCTTCACGCCCCGCATGGAAAGGTAGGCCTCAAAAGGTCCAAGCCCGGGACCGGAGGTTTTGCCGATGGCGCGGAGCACGGGCAAATGCTCTTCATTGGAAACAACGATGCCACCCAGAACGTCGCCATGCCCGGCGAGGAACTTGGTCAGGCTATGCACCACAAGACCGGCGCCAAGCGCCAGCGGCTGCATCAGCAAGGGCGTGGCGAAGGTGGAATCGACAATCAGCACGGCGCCGGACTCACGCGCCATTGCGGCGATGCGGTCAATGGGCCCCACGCGCAGCAGGGGATTGGAAAGCGATTCCATCAGCACGCAGCCGGGCTTGTGTTCGGCCAGCGCCGCGGCGACGGCCTCCTCATCGCAGATGTCCACATAATTGATGTCGACGCCCATGGGCTCCAGCAGGCTGTTCAACAGACGCATGGTAGCGCCGTAGATGGCGCTGGCGGCCAGCACGGAGCGGCGCCGGTCGGTGAGGGCAACCTGCAGAGCCACCTGCAAGGCCGACATCCCGGACGAGGTTGCCAGCGCGCCCGCGCCGTCTTCGAGAGCATTCACCTGCTCTTCCAGAGCGTGCGTGGTGGGCGTGTCGTAGCGCGAGTAACAGTATCCATCCAACTCGCCGCCGAATACCTTATCGAGATCGGCCATCTCGTCATAGGAGAAACTCGAGGCCGTGAAAATCGGCACGGTGGAGGGAACGGCTGTGGGCAGTTTCTTGCGGTCTCCCACGTGTACGGCTTTGGTGTGGATGTTCATTTGCGTTTCCAGCGCGTTCCTTCACGCGTGTCTTCCAGAATGACGCCACCGGCAAGCAGAAGGTGGCGGATCTCATCCGAACGGGAAAAGTTCCTGGCCTTCTTGGCGGCAATGCGTTCGTTCACCAGCTCATCGATGGCTGTGTCGCTCAGCCCTCCCTCGCGCTCCACCGGGCGGAGAATGTCGAAGATGGAGTCGAAGGCCGCCAACAGGTTTTGGGCGGGCGCGCGATCGGAGGCGGTGAACGAGCCGGCGTCCATGGCTGAGTTGGCGTCACGGACAAACTCATAGACGGCGGCCAGCGCTCCGGCCGTGTTCAGATCGTCGTCCAGCGCGGCTTCAAACCCGGCCAGCGCCGCCGCGGTGCGCGCGGCCATGGTTGCCTCGCCGCCTTCGGGAAACTTCCCGGTGTCGAGCCGCAGCTTGAAGTTCCGCAGGCGCTCCAAAGCGCTCGCGTGCGAACGCAGCCCGTCGAAGGTGAAGTTCAATTTCGTGCGGTAGTGGGCCGAGGCGAGCAGGTAGCGGATCACGTCGGGTTGCCAGCCCTGTTCCACAAGGTCGCGCAGCGTGTAGAAGTTGCCGAGCGACTTCGACATCTTCTGGCCCTCCACCATCAGATGCTCGGCGTGAAGCCAAAAGCGGGCGAATGTCTTGTGCGTGATCGCCTCGCTCTGGGCGATTTCGTTCTCGTGATGAGGGAAAGTGAGATCGATGCCGCCGGCGTGGATGTCGAGGGTTTCGCCCAGATACTTCATCGCCATCACGGAGCATTCAATGTGCCAGCCGGGCCGTCCGGCGCCGAACTCAGAATCCCAGTACGGCTCGCCTTCCTTGCGCGACTTCCACAGCACGAAGTCGCGGGCATCGTCCTTGTCATACTCATCGACGTCCACGCGCGCGCCGGACTTCATGCCGGAAACGTCGAGATGCGCCAGCTTTCCGTAGTTCGGGAAACGGGCGATCCGGTAATACACCGAACCTTCGCTGTCATAGGTGTAGCCGCCTTCCTTGAGCCTGGCGATGGCGTCGAGCATCTCCGGGATGTGTTCGGTGGCGCGCACCAGCCGCTCGGGACTCTGCAGGCGCAGACGGCCGGTATCTTCGAGGAACGCCTCCTCGTACACCGCCGTGTATTCACGCAGCGATTTCCCCTGCTGCATCGCGCTGCGGATGATCTTGTCCTCCACGTCGGTGATGTTCATGACGTGATTCAGAACATAGCCGCGGTAGTGGAGCCAGCGGCGAAGAAGGTCTTGGAAGGTGAAGGTGCGGAGGTTGCCGATGTGGACGTAATGATAAACGGTGGGACCGCACGTGTACATCCGGACGGATTTGCCGTCCTGTGTGGAAAAATCCTCGACCGACTGGGTGAGGGTATTGTAGAAACGAAGCGCCATGAGACGGGTTCTCTCATGGTAACAAGGGCGGGGCGCCGCTTCGGCCGGGACCGGGCGGCGGAGACCAGGCGCGGCATTTCCCACACCACAGGCGCCGCGCTACCGCGCATTCAGCACCGGGGCTATACTCGACGCATGGCGGGGCGGAACCGGCAGCGGCGCGCGTGCGTCGGAATGAGAAGCGTGCGCAGCCGCGGGGCAGACGGCGCGGGCGCGTTGCGCGGACGGAGGATATCGAAGTGAAAGCTACACGACTGTGGGTGGCGCTGCTGGCGGTGCAGGCGCCCGTGTGGGCACAGAGTTTCACCATTACTACGCCCTGCCCTGCGCCGCAGGGAACCGTGGGCGTCTACTATGAGCTGCAATTGGAGTCGGCCAACGGCAAAACGCCGGTGCGCTACGCCTACATGGATGGCCTGCTGCCGCCCGGTCTGACGTTCACGCAAGGGGGAAGCCTGTACGGCACCCCCGCGGCGCAGGGCACGCTGAACTTCACGATCCGGGCCACGGACGACAACAACACGACGGTGACCAAGAACTGCTCGATCACCATGCAGCCGTCGTCACCGAACCCGCTGCAGATTCTGACCGCCTGCCCCATACAGGCACCCAGCAACCAGTCCTTCAGCACCATGCTGATGGCCGGGGGCGGCCTGCCGCCTTATGTGTGGACGCTGGCGCTGGGCTCACTCCCACAGGGATTTTTCCTTGGCGCGAGCAACGGCGTCATCTCCGGAACGACGGCGCAGAACGGGACGTTCCGCTTCGTGCTCAACGTGAACGACAACTCGAGCCAGCGCGCCGTGAAAGAGTGCACCATGGCCACCTCGCCAGGGGGGGGCAATCAATTTCTGCTGTCGTCGATCGATCCGTCGCAGGCTCCGGCGGGCTCGGCTGCGCTGTCGATGACAGTGAAAGGCAGCGGCTTCAACACCAGCACCAGCGCCGTCTGGAACTATGGCGCGCAAAGCCAGACCGTGCTGACGACCTCTTTCGTGGACGCGGCGACTCTCCGTGCCGATGTACCGGCCGCGCTGCTGGCGGCCGGCGGCCAGTTTCCTGTGGCGGTGCGGCGCGGCGTGTTGACGGCGTATGAATACACGAACGCTCTGCCGTTCCGTGTGTCGGGCGGGTTGACCATCAAGACGGCGTGCCCTCTGTCCAGCGCGGCCTTGGGCTCGGCCTATAGCCAGCAACTAGCGGCTGAGGGCGGCGTGCAGCCGTACACTTGGTCGCTCGCAAACGGCGCGTTGCCCGAAGGCTTGGGACTCACCGCCAATGGGGCGGTAACGGGGACACCCGTGAATAGCGGGCTGTCGAACTTCACGCTGCGGGTGGCCGACAGCCAGGGCAGAACGGCCGAGGCGGCGTGTTCGCTTCGCGTGATGGGCCAGTTCGAGGTGAAGCCCGCGCTGCTGACCTTCGTCACGGCGCAGGGACATTCACCGGCTGCGCAGGAGTTGAGCATTACAGCCGGCACGGCGGGAGTGCCGTTGACTGTGCAGGCGCCCACAGCGAACTGGCTGCGGACCACGTTGAGCGGCTCCACCGCGCCGGCCCGGCTGCGCGTGGAGGTGGACAGCGCGCTGCTGCCGCAAGGAAGCTACACGGCCTCGTTGACGGTGATTGGCGGCGCGGGCGCGGCGGGCCCGGTGACGGTTCCCGTGGTGCTGCAGGTGAACGCGGCCGCTGCGGCGGCAGTGCAGGTGCGGCCCCGCGGCCTGGTCTTCCGCGCTCCGCGAGACTGGGGACTGCCGGTGTACCGCCACCTGGTGGTGGCCAATCCCGGACCCGGAACGTACAACTATCAAATTTCCGTGGCCCCGGTCACGGGCGGCAACTGGCTCACCGCCGTGGCTTCCACCGGGACGGTGACGCCAGGGCAGTCCTCCTACGCGTTGATGAAGGCCGACACGGCGGGGCTTGCCGCGGGCAGCTATCTGGCGCGTGTCACAGTGAGCGCTGGCTCGGTGCTGCCCCCCAAGACTCTTTTGGCATCGCTGCACATTGGCTCCGGGGGCCAACAGTTGGGCGTTTCGACAACGGCGCTGAGCTTTCGCGCGGTGGCCGGTGGCGGAGCGCCGCCGGGCGAGGATCTGGACGTGCTTTCTCAGGGCTCCAGCCCGCTGTTCTGGCAGAGCGTGGGCAGCGGCGCGGCGGGCGTTGGAAACTTCCTGCGCGTGGATCCGGCAAGCGATTCGGCCGTGCCCGCGCGGCCTTCGCGCGCCAAGGTGCTGGCCGACACGACGGGCTTGCAGCCAGGCTTGTACAGCGGCGTGCTGCGCGTGCAATCGGGCGCGGACAACTCGCCCCGGCTCGTCACGGCGCACCTGCGGCTGCTGGCCGCCGGACAGCAGCCCGGTCTGCATGTAAGCGGTGGCGGCATGCTGTTCACGTCGCGCCAGGGGGCGGCGGATCCGCCCGCGCAAACCGTGACGCTGACCAATCCGGACGCCGCGCAGGCGTCGCTTGACCTGGCGCTGAGCGGCGATACGCGCCCCTTCCGTCTGGCGTCGGACCTGCCCGGCACGCTGGGGCCGGGCGAGTCGCGCGCCATTCCCGTTACGGTGTCCACGCAAGGCCTCTCCGCCGGCGTATATGAAGGCGGACTCGTCGCGGCGTTGGGTGGCGGCGCGCAGGTGAAGATCATCCCGCTGCGGCTGGTGATCACGCCTCCACAGGCCTGCGCCCGCGCGTTCCTCACCGTCGCCCCGGTCCAACCCGTGCAGGGCTTTCTGGCGACGGCCGGGTCCGGCGTGCCGGTGCGCGTCAAGGTTGTGGACAACTGCGGCGAACCGTTGATCTGGGGCGCCGTGACGGCCCGCCTGTCTGCTGGCGACGGCGTGCAGGGCGCTTTGACGCACCTGGGCGAGGGCGTCTGGTCCGGCGATGTGGCCGTGCCCGGAACGGCATCAAGCACACAACTGAAGCTGGAGATCCAGGCGGATTCCGATGTGCTGTATCGCGGGCAGGCGGCTGTGTATGGCGCGGCCGACGACACTGTGGCGATTCCCGAAATCGTGGACGACGGCGTTCTGAGCCTGTCCACCTATCTGGAGGGCCAACCGTTGGCGCCTGGCGGCCTGGTGGCGGCGTTTGGAACCAACCTGTCGGACAGGACGGCGAGCACGTTTCCGCCGGCGGCGTCGCTAGGTGGCGCGGTGGCGTTTCTGTCGAGCCCGGCGGCGGGCCTGGGCACCGTGCCGCTTTTCTTTGCAAGCCCCGGACAGATCAACGGCGAGCTTCCGCGCGACGTGCTGGGCGGCGTGACGCGGCAAATGGTGGTGCAGCGCGGCGGCCAGATTTCACGTCCCGTGGAGGTGGCGCTGGCGGCTGTGCAACCCGGCATCTTCACGGTGAACCAGCAGGGCACCGGGCAGGGAGCGATTCAGGACGCCTCCACCACGGCCGAGTTGGGTGTGGGCGTGCTGGCGGCGCCGGGAACCCCGGTGGGCCGCGGCCGCGTCATCGCCATCTATTGCGAAGGTCTGGGACGGACGAGCCCCGAGGTGGACAATGGCACTCCGGCTCCCTCGTCCGAACCACTGGCGCGGACGGTGAATCCGGTAACGGTCACCGTGGGCGGCCGGCCGGCCGAGGTGCTCTACTCAGGTCTTGCGCCGGGCTTCGCCGGGCTCTACCAGGTGAACGCGGTGGTTCCGGGCGACGCGCCCGCGGGCGACGCCGTACCCGTGCTCGTAAGCGTCCGCGGCGTCTCGAGCAACACCGTCACCATCGCGGTGAAATAGGCGGCCTCGGGCGGACACCTTAGAACACGTTAGGACCGTTTTGTTTGTGGCGAAAAAGCCTCATAATGGGGCACATGCGAGCCACGTCTCTTGTTCTCCGGCCCCTGGCTGTGTGCGCCTTGCTGCTGGCGGCGCTCGACGCCCACGCGCAGACCTTCAGTTGCGCGGCGCAGACGCCGGAGTTCGTCGCCGTACGGTCGCGCGGCATGGCGGAACTGGTGGCGCCGGTGGTGATCACCTGCTCGGGCACAAAGCCGGCCGGGGGCATCGTGGGCTCCATTCATGTGAGCCTGAACGTGCCCATCACCAGCCGTGCGCTGGGCAGTGAAGCCCCGGCCACCGAGGCGTTGCTGCTGGAAGACAATCCGGCCCCCGGCGCGCAGTTGGGCCGCCCGGCCGGCGCGGACGTCCCTGGCGCCAACGTGCACCAGGGTTTCTACAACGGCGGCACGGTGGTGTGGCAGACGCTCCAGGTGGCGGCTCCGGGCGCTCCGGGCCCCTTCACGAAAGAGTTCCGCATTGTGAACATCAGAGCCAATGTGACATCGCTGAACGCACCGGCCACGGTGGCCATGTCGATCACGATGCTCACCAACCCGTACGGCCCGCTGACGGGCGCGCCGGTGAACGTGGGCACGGTGACGGCCTCGCCAGGCGCCGCGGCGCGGACTCTGGACGACGCCACGGATTACAACGGCGTGTTCGACGGGTGCGTGGGGAACCGCTCCTTTGTGCAGGCCGACACACCGCGCGACTTCAACGTCCGCTTCAGCGAGGGCAACGGCAGCGAGTTCCGCAAGCGGAACATCGCCGTTTCGGCGAACTCCACCACTGGACTGGCCAACCAGAATCAGCCTCAGGTGATCTACGGCACGGAGACGGGTTTTTATAACAGCACGCTGCCAGCGGTGAACAGCATGAACTTCGCGGGGCTGGCCGTCACGGGCACGCGTTTGATGGCGCGATTCACGGGCGTGCCTTCGGGCGTATCGCTCTTTGTGACGATCACGCCGGTGACCGAGGGAACCTCGTCGCCATCTTTCGCGGCCAGGCTGACGGCGGCCGATGGAAACGGCGCCGGACAGTTCTCGCCGCTGCCCGCGGCAGCCGGTCCTTATGCGCAGTTGACGGTGGTGAACGGCACGGCGGTGGCTGTGTGGGAGGTGCTGGAGTCGAACCCGAACGATCTCGAATATGTGAGCTTTGGCGTGATCCTGTCGATTCCGGAGAACTCGCCCACCTACGGCAAGATGCGCCTGCAGGGCGGAGTGGCGCCGCTGACAACGGGTTCGCCGGGAGCGGCCTTCGCCGCGCCTCTGTTTTCCGCGCTGCCGCCGGGTCGCGAAGTCGCCGAAGTGAGAACCTGCGCGACGCTGCTGTCGGTGGCCTCGTCATGCCCGCTCACGCCGGCCAGCGTGGGGCAGTCCTATAACATTCCCGTGGGCGCCACGGGCGGAACACCGCCCTACGCCTGGACGCTGCAATCCGGAGCCCTGCCCCTGGGACTGAACCTGAACAATAACGGGTTCATCACGGGTTCGCCGCAGGTGGCCGGCACAACCACGTTCGTGCTGAAGGTGATCGATTTCTTCGGCGCGATGGCGACGAAGGAGTGCAGCATGACGGCGCTGTCGACACTGGCCGTCACCACGGCGTGTCCGCTGCCGGACGCCTCGGTGGGCGTGGCGTACTCGCAGTTGCTGGCCGCCACGGGAGGACAACCAACATATCTGTGGCTGCTGGGCGAGGGCACGCTTCCGCCGGGAATCAGCCTGTCGCCCACCGGCGTGCTGAATGGCCTGCCGACGGTGGCCGGAAACTGGGCGTTCAAGCTGAAGGTGCAGGACTCGCTCCTGTACACAGCCGAGCGCGCCTGCCAGTTGCGCGTAAACGGGCCGTTCCGCGTGTCTCCCTCGGAACTGACGTTCCGGGCGGTGAGCGGCGCGCCCGCCCCCGCGCAGATGTTGAGCGTCTGGGGCCAGACGGCCGGGCAATCGTTCACGGCGCGGTCGGCCACCAGCAATGGAACGCCGTGGCTGCGTGTATCGCCGGCCAACGGCACGCTGCCGGCGGCGATTCAGGTGAGCGCCGACGCGAGCGGACTGGCGCCGGGACGGTACACGGGCGAGGTAACCGTGGCGGCTCTGAACCTGGGGCAGCAGGCGCAACCGGCTAGCGTGACTCTGATTGTGGAAGCGGCGGACGGTCCGAAGCTGAGCGTGGAGCCGGGCGGTGTGACGCTGGCCGCCCCGCGCGCCTCGGGCGCCGTGCGCCGAAGCCTGCGCGTATTGAACGCCGGCAGCGGCTCGCTGAGCTACACGGCGTCGGTGGCGCCGCTCACGGGCTCCGGATGGATTGCCGTCACGCCGGCGTCGGGAACCGTGACGCCGGAGTCCCCGGGCGCGGTGCGCGTGGAGATGAATACGTCGGCTTTGGATGTGGGCGTCCACCGCGCCGTGGTGACAATGACCAGCGCCGGAGGCGAGATGGCGAGCGTACCGGTCACCCTGGCCGTCAGTTCCGGGCGCGATCTGCTGGAGTTGTCGCAAACGGGCCTGACATTCACGGTGGTGGCTGGCGGCCCCGCGCCGGCCCAGCAGGACGTCACCATCCAATCGGGCGGAGCTGGATCCTTCCAGTGGGACGCCTCAGTGGCTGCCGATGGCGGCGCCTCGTGGCTTGCTCTCACGCAAGCCTCCGGTACGGCGCCCGCGGGCGGCGCCTCAACCATGGGCGTGCGTGTGAATCCGGGCGGCTTGGCTGCGGGAACCTATTTCGCCGAGGTGCGCGTCCGGGCGGCGGGTCTCGAGAACTCGCCGCGCACCGTCCTGGTGGCCCTGCGAGTGTTGCCGGCGGGCGCAAACCCCGGCTTGGTGCTAGGGCCGGGCGCGCTGCTGTTCACCACGCGGAGCACGGCGCCGGACGACCTCGGGCAGACCGTGCAGGTGTTCAACACCACCGGCGCAGCGACGGCGTTTGAATACTCATTCCCCGCGGACAACCGCATCTTCACCGCCGCCACACCCGACGGCAAGACGGTGACGGCGGGCTCGCCGGCCAGGATACAGGTGCGGGCGGACGTTTCCGGACTCGGCACGGGCATCTACCGTTCGCAATTGATGGTGCGCGGCGCCGATGACCCGCGCGTGCAGGCGGTGGACCTGGTGCTGGTGGTGCTGGCCAGCGCCGTGCAGCCCAGCGCCGTCACGCCTGAACCGCGCGAGGCGCGGAGCGAACTGGCGTGCACGACGGGCAGCGGACTGGCCATTGTCCCGCGTACGCTGGGCCCCGGGTTCTCCGTCGCCTCCGGGCTCTCCACGGCGCTGGACGTGATGATTATCGACCGTCTGGGCACGCCGCTGCGGACCGGAACCGTGCGCGCGCTCTCCTCTGTGGAATCGAGTCCGGGCGTCAGCCTGCGGCACGCCGGCAACGGGCGCTGGACGGGGACATGGACGCCGAACCTCGCCGCAGGTGGCGCGGTAACCCTGAGCTACCTCGCCGAAGACGTGGACCGCGGGGTGAGCGGCTGCGCCCATACGCGCGGCCTGGTGGAGGCCAATGCGGGCGCGCCCTATTTACCGCCCAACGGCGTGGTGAGCGCCGCCAGCTATCAGGCCTACGAGCCGGTGGCGCACGGCAGCTTGCTGGCCATCTACGGTTCGAAACTGGCGGGCGCGCCAGCGCAGGCGTCTTCCCTGCCCCTGCCGCTGCAATTGAGCGGAACGCGGGCGAGCCTGGGCGGCGTGGACATGCCGCTCTTTTACGCGGGAGAAACCAACGGGCTGTCCCAGGTGAACGCGCAGGCGCCCTATCTGCTGCCCGGCAATGTGACGTTGCCGCTGGTAGTCAGGACGCCGGGAGGCGCGGCCCTGGCCGAAGTGGTGGTGGCCGAGTCGATGCCCGGCATCTTCACGGTGAGCGCCAACGGACAGGGACAAGGCATCATCGTGCTGGGCTCGGATCCGTCTGTGATCGCCACGGCCGCCCATCCGGCCCGCCGCGGCGAGGTGGTGGTGATCTATTGCGGCGGCCTGGGAAGAACGCGGCCTGTTGTGATCCCGGGAGCCCCCGCCCCATCGGACTCGCTGGCCGGAGTGGCCGCGCCGGTGACGGTAACCATTGGAGGCAAACAGGCCGCGGTGCAGTTCGCCGGACTGACGCCGGGCCTGGTGGGCCTGTATCAGGTGAACGCCGTGGTGCCGGCCGATGCTGCTGCCGGCGGCGCGGTGCCTGTGGTGGTAACCACGGGCGGCGTATCAAGCCCGCCAGTGACGATGGCCGTGCAGTGAGAAAAGACTACTGGACGAAGAAGTCCTTCAACTTGCCGAACATGCCCTTGTCGCCGGGCTCATCCTCGACGGGAAGCGTTTCCAGCAACTGTTCGAAGAGCTTCTTCTGTTCGCGGTTCAGCTTGGTGGGAACCTTCACCTCGACGTGCGCGATCAGGTCGCCACGCCCGTTCCCGTTCACTTTGGGGACGCCGAGGCCCTTCAAGCGGATCTGCTGGCCGGTTTGAATGCCCTCGATGATCTTCACGGATTGCAGGCCGTCAAAGGTGAGCAGATCCACCTGCGCGCCGAGCGCGGCCTGAGCGACGTTCACCGGCAGGACGCAGTGAAGGTCGTTCTCCTGGCGTTCAAAAACGGCGTGCGGCTTCACGCGGATCACAACGTACAGGTCACCAGGCGGACCGCCGTTGGCGCCGGGCTGGCCCTCTTCGGCCAGGCGCAGACGCGTACCGGTATCGACACCGGGCGGGATGTTCACCCGCAGCTTGCGTTCGCTGCGCGTGTAGCCCTCGCCCCTGCAGGACTGGCAGGCTTTGCGAATGGTCTGTCCGCGGCCTCCGCATTGGGCGCAGGTGCGGCGGATCTGGAGAAACGCCTGCTGAAACAGCACCTCGCCGCGTCCGCGGCAGGTGGGGCAGCTCACCAGGCCGTCCGCCTCGGCGCCCTTGCCCTGGCAGCGGGCGCAGGGGTCCAGGCGGGGCACCTGAATCTCGATACCCGAACCGCGCATGGCGTCTTCGAACTCGATCACCAGGTCATAGCGGACATCTTCGCCGCGTTGCGCGCGGTTGGGGTTGCCACGTTTGCCGCCCCCCATGCCGAACAGGTCGCCGAAACCGAAGAAATCGCCAAAAATGTCGTTGAATTCCGTGAACACGTCAGGGTTCACGCCCCCGCCACCGGCTTGCAACCCGTCGTGGCCGTACCGGTCATAGGCGGCGCGGCGCTGGGGATCGCTCAGGACGCTATAGGCCTCGGCCAGTTCCTTGAACTTCTCTTCGGCGGCCTTGTCGCCGGGATTGCGGTCGGGATGGTAGCGGAGCGCCGCCTTGCGATAGGCGGTTTTCAACGTCTGATCGTCGGCTGTCCGCTCGACGCTCAAAACTTCGTAGTAGCAGGCTTTCGTCACCAGCTTTTCACCCTAGCTTCTCAACCTCTTCATGGCGTTCCGGCGGCTTCTACTCCGGTACGGCCACCTTCACCATGGCCGGCCGCAGCAGTTTGCCCTTATAGAGATAGCCCCGCTGGTACTCTTCCAGGATGGTCTCCTCGGCGTGTTCGCTCGATTCCATCTTCTGCACGGCGTGATGTACGTTAGGATCGAACTTTTCGCCGACGGACTTTACAGGGGAAACCCCGAGCCGGAACAGAAGATCGAGCGTACGCTGGTAGATCAATTCCAGGCCCTTGGCGAACTCGCGCGTGGGGCCATCGTCGGTGGGCGTCGATTTGATGCCGCGCTCCAGGTCGTCCAGCACCTGGAGGAAGTTTTTCAGGCACTCCATCGTGGCCGTTTCGAAGATTTCGCCGCGATCCCGGTCGGAACGGCGTTTGAAGTTCTCGAAATCGGCCTGGCGGCGCAGCAACAGTTCCTGGAGTTCGGCCTTTTCGGTGAGCAGCCGCTCGTAGCTGGCGGCCGCGGAGGAGTCGGACGGCTCGGGCGAATCGCCCACAGCCGGCTGGCCGGCGCCTGCTTCGGCGGCCTCCAGCGACTCGATGGTGGCGTCTTGTTTCTCCGTACTCATATCTGAAAAATGCCCAATTCTTAGTGTAGCGGGTTGCGCCGGGAAAGCCTACTCGGGCAGTTCGCCCGCCGGCCGCATCCAGAGGGCGGGAGACGCTAACTGGGGAGGCTGAGAAACGCCTGCCCAACGTGCTTTACGGCGGACAGGGCGCGGTCGTAGTCCATGCGCATGGGACCGATGACGGCGAACTTGCCGGTCACACCGCCGGGCATCCGTAGCGAGACGCCAATCAAGGAGAGCGGGCTGAGGGTGGGATCCTCGTCGGACATGCCGATCTGGACCACCACCTCGCCATGGGGTGGCTCAAGAAAACGGTCTAGAATCTGCAGGATGCGCTTCTTTTCTTCGAGCGTGCGGAACATTTCGCGCAGCCGGTCGCGCGTCAGTTGGAAGTCGAAGCTCACCAGGTTCGAGGCGCCTTCCATGTGGAACTCGGGCGTGGGCGCGTTTTCGTGCAGCGCCTTGTCGTAGAGCAAAATGAGCTTCCGCAGAAGCGCGCCGTAGGCCGCGTTGGCCTGGTCCAGCCGCACCCGCAGTTCGGCGTGAATGTCGGCCATTCTCCAGCCGGAAAAATGGGCGTTCAAATAATTGCGGATGGCTGTGACTTCCTCGTGCGTGATGGGCTCTTCCAGCGTCAGCAACTGGTCGCGCACCATGCGGTCCTGTGTCACAACGATCATCAGCACACGCGTCCGGCTTACCAGCAGCAACTCCACCTGGTCCAGGATCTGGCTGGATGTGGGGATGGCGGCGGCGATGCCGAGCCCGTTGGAAAGTCCCGTCAGCATCTGGGAGCTGCGCTCCACCCGTTCCTCGACGGTGTGCGACTGGCTCAACTCCTCGCGGATGCGGCCGACCTCGACCGGCGCCGGACGGCGCGCGGCCAGGGCGCGCACGTAGAGGGCATAGGCTTTGGCCGTGGGCACCCGGCCGGCCGAGGTGTGCGGCTGGTGCAGATATCCCTGCTCGGCCAGTTCGGCCATGACGTTGCGAACCGAAGCCGGACTCAGATGGTGGCGGCGGAGGCGGGAGATGTCCTGCGAGGCGACCGGTTCGCCGGTGTCGATGTAGGCGCGCACGACCGACTGCAATATCTGTTCGGCGCGGGCCGAAAGCTCGGGTGCGGCGGTCATCGCGTGTAGGAGTGTCCCCTCACCGGACATTGTAGGGGAGATACGGATGGGTGGGCAAGCGCGCGTACTCTGCTGTGGAGGAGGCTGGATTCCGATATTCTCCAGAGAGAGGTCCGTATGAGACACATCTGGTTGCGCGTGATGATGGTGGCGGCGCTGGCGGCGCCCTGCGCCCTGCAGGGGGCCGTGTCGGGACTGGTGTGCACATCCACCTCGGTGCAGGCCGTGCTGCGGACGGAGGGGCTGACGGAGCGGGCGGGCGAAATGGTGTTCACCTGCACGGGCGACACGCCGGGCGGCGAGGTGGGCGCCAGCTTCAGCGTGTTTCTCAGCGTGCCGGTCACCAACCGGGCCGGCGGCGACGGCATGACCGACGCGACGCTAACCGTGGACGCGGGCCCTGGCACCATTCCCGTCACGGTGCGCGGGCGGCTGGTGGGCTCCAACGCGGTGATCTTCGAGTATGTGAACTGGCCGCTGACCTCGTTCGCGGTATCCACCATCAAGATCGCCAACATTCGCGTGAATGCCTCGGGCGCGGCGAACCGGGCGGTTACGGCGCTGGTGTCCACCAACGGCATCTCGCGCATCGTGACCAACCAGCCCAACCTGGCGGTCGGCATCACGCAGCCGGGTCTGCTGGCGAGCTCCTCCACCACCTCGATTGTGTGCGAAGGCTCTCCTCTGCCGGACGAGGAGTTGATCACGCTGCCCAACCTGTACGCCTCGGGCACGCGCGTCAGCTCGCTGCGGGTCACCGAGGGGGCGACGAACGGTTTTGAACTCCGGCAGGCCAACACGACCTCGGGCACGCGGATTATCGTGCGCTATTCGGGCTTTCCGCAAGGCAGCCGGCTGTTCGTGCCCGATGCGATCGCCGGAACGTCGGCCACCGAGCAGAGCTCCGCGGGCGACCTGGGCGTGACGCGGGCGCTCGGCAAATATACGCCGGGAGGCTCGGGGCAGCTGCTGCTGATCCGTGTACGCGGGCACGACGCGCAGGGCGCCGGCGGGTCGCTCGTGTGGGCGCCTCCGTTCGGCGCGGCCGGACCGCTCACCTTGAGCGGCGCCTCGGAGGTGCCGCTGGCGGGCGGCGCGGGCATGGCCGTGTTCGAGGTGTACGATTCGCTGCCGTCCATTCTGGAAAGCGCGCAGATTCCCACGTTTCTCGCGCTGCAACGGGCGGGCGGCCCGTTGACGCTGGCGCAGGCGAGCGTCAGCTTCGGGCCGTTGAGCGAGGTGGGCATCTCGAGCCCGTCGGCCCCGGTGCCGCGCTTTGTGGCAGTGGCCGCCGGCACGGACTGCGCCGCGCTGCGCGACTGCCAGGCGGAGTACTTCCCGAAGCTGCTTGTGGACTCGCCGCCGCTGGTGTTCACGGCCCAGGCGGGCGTGCCGGGCTTCCTGGGCAAGTACATCCGGATTCTGAACGACCAGGGCGGCACGCTCGTGTGGACGGCGAAAATTCAATACAAGCGCGGGGGGCCGGAAGGCTGGCTGCGCCTGAGCCGCGAGGTGGGACTGAATAACGCGGGCATTGTGTTGGACGTGCTGGCCGAGAGGCTGCCGGGCGCGGGCGTCTATGAGGCGGAACTGGCCATTGACGCCGGGCCTGTGGCCGGTTCGCGCCTGCTGCCGGTGACTCTGACGGCAACCGAAGCACCCAAGCCGATCGTGCGGCCCGAGGTGGCCAAGGCGTACAACGCGGCGGGCGGCGAGCGCTATGCGACGCTCGTGCCGGGTTCGCGCGCCGTGCTGGAGGGTGTGCGCCTGGACGCCGAGCCTGTACGGATCACCGTCGATGGCGTCGAGGCCCATGTCCTCTCGTGGGGCCAGACGCGGGCCGAGTTCGTGGTGCCCGAGGCGTTGGGCTTCAAAGCTGCCGCCCAGTTGATCTACTCGGCCGGCTTCGTGCCCAGCGAGCCGTTCACCCTGGCGCTATCGGCGTCGGCGCCGGTCATCTACCCGAAAGGCGTATTGAATCAGGATGGCCTGCCGAACTCGCCGGCCTACCCGGAAACCGTGGGCCGCGTCTTCCAGGTATTCGCCACTGGACTGCCGCCGGGATCGCTGGGCACCATCTCGGCCAAGGTGCACGATCGCGAGATCGACCGGCCCCTTTACGCCGGCGCGGCGCCGGGACTGGACGGGATTCAGCAGGTGAACTTCGCGATTCCCGGTGACCTGCCGGCGATGTCGAGCGAAGTGATCGTCTGTGGCTGGCCGGCCAACCTGCCGGGGCAACGCGTGTGCTCGCCGCCGTTCGTGGTGGTGTTGCGGCGGCCCGAGTAAGCCGTGCGGATTTTTGTCTACTTCGTTGGCAAGCCGCGCGACGAGCACGCCAACGCAATGGCTGCCGAATTCCTGAAACGCACCTCGCGCTGGGCCAAGTGCGAGATGCGCGAGGTGGACCCGCGCCGGCAGGACTTCCGGGAGAAACATCCCACGGCGGCCATTCTCATGCTGGACCCGGCGGGCAGACGCTGGGATTCGGCGGAGTTCGCCGCGCGGCTGCGCGGCTGGGAGGACGAGGCGCGGGACGCCGTGTTCGTGCTCGGCGGTCACGATGGTCTGCCGGGCTCGTGGAAGGAAAAGGCGTCAGAGTTGCTGTCGCTGTCGCCCATGACGTTTCCCCATGAGCTCGCGCGGGCCATGCTCGCCGAGCAGATCTACCGGGCGTTTGCCACGCTGCGGGGCCATCCGTATCCACGATGATTTTTTTGGTGGGGGAGCTTGACTCCGTACCTTGGTACGGAGTTTAGAGTTAGGCTGAAAGGAGGTCATACACACATGACCACGACCCATGAAGCCAACTGCTGCCAGGACTGTAACTGCCCCTGCTGCCCGGGCCAATGCCCGTCCGGGTGCGAATCCTGCGGCGCCGTCTGCGACTGCTCCGCCGCCTGCTGCGACGAGTAAGCGCGCGGACAAGGTGAGAACGATCGGAGCCACCGCGGCGGAAGCGGGTGTACATGTCGAGACGATCCGCTATTACGAGCGGATCGGGCTGATTCCACAACCGCCGCGGGGCCGTTCCTACCGGCGCTATCCGGCCGAAACCGTGCGCGCTCTGCGCTTCATCCGGCAGGCGCGGGAGTTCGGCTTCACGCTGAAGGAGATCGCCGGACTGATGGCGCTTGAACGCGACAACGCAGGCTGCGCGGAGATGTGCGAGCGCGTGGACCGGAAACTGGCTGAGGTGGAGCGCAAAATCGCGGCGCTCACGGCGCTGCGCAACGAACTGGCGAGGATGGTGAAACACTCGCCGCGCCGGGGCCGTCACACCGAATGCAAAGTGTTTGACTGCCTGAGCGGCGGCTCCTCCTGCTGATGGCTGTCCGCGGACCGGCGCTTTGTGGGGCGCGCGCCCGGCGGGCGGGGCGCGGTGCCGTAGGATAGTAGATTGTCCCGCATTTCCTCCACGGCGGTTTCGCCCGGCCTGCGCTGGCCGCTTGTCTACACCGGCGTCTTTCTCACCACGCTGGCCACCCTGATGCTCGAGCTGACGTTGACGCGCATCTTCTCGGTGGTGTTTTATTACCACTTCGCGTTCCTGGCCATCTCGATCGCGCTGTTCGGCCTTGGGGCGGGCGGAGTGTTCAGCTATGCCGTGCAGGGCTGGCCGGGCTCCGTGTGGAGAAAGCTGGCGGTACTCTCGACGCTGAACGCCTTCTTCGTGGTGCTGTCGGTCTCCTATGTTTTATCGCGCCAGGCGCAGATGACCAGCGCCGCGCTGGCCGGGGTCTATGTGGTCAGTGCGTTGCCGTTCCTCGTGTCGGGCGTCATCGTCTCGCTGGCGATCTCGGAAACCATCGGCCGCGTGGACCGCGTGTACTTCTTCGATCTGCTCGGCGCGGCCGGAGGCTGCCTGCTGCTGATTCCGCTGCTGAATACGATAGGCGCGCCGAATACGGTGATCGGCACGGGCGTTCTGTTCGCCTCGGCGTCGGCGCTCTGGTACACGCTGGCCGGCTCGGTGCGTATGCGCATTGTGAGCGTGGGCGTGGCGCTGGGGCTGGTGTGGCTGATCGTGGTGAATGCGAAGAACCGCATGATCGACGTGCGCGCGGCCAAGGGCATGGCGCTCTCGGGCGAGCGTTTCGTGAAGTGGAACAGCTACTCGCGCATCGCGATTCAACCGGACCGCCATAGTGACGCGCTGTTGATCGTCATCGACGGCGACGCCTCCACCGGAATCGCCAACTTCGATTTCGACAAACTAACCCGGGAGGAGCGGACGAACCTGTTACGCCAGGGGCCAGGGCTCCCCTACGCGCTGCGCCCAGGCGCCAAGACGCTGATTATCGGCCCCGGTGGCGGCTGGGACATGGCGCGCGCGCTGGCCGGCGGCAGCAAGGACATCACCGGCGTCGAGATCAACAAGATCATCGCCAACACGATCATGCGGGAGCGCTTCGCTGGGTTGAGCCGGAACATCTACTTCCGTCCCGAGGTGCGCATCTTCGTCGAGGATGGCCGCAGTTTCGTGCGCCGCAGCACGGAGAAGTACCAGGTGCTGCAGGCTACGCTGGTGGACACCTGGGCTTCCACGGCGGCCGGCGCCTTCGCCCTGTCGGAGAACAACCTCTACACCACCGGAGCCTTCCACGACTACCTGACGCATCTGACCGGCGATGGCATTCTGGCCTTCACGCGCTGGGGATTTCAGCCACCGCGCGAAAGCCTGCGGCTGATCACGCTGGCCGTGGAGGCGCTCGAATCGCTCGGCGAGCGCGACGTGGCGCGGCACTTCCTGGTGGCTCGTGAGAACACGCACCTGTTGCAGGGCTGGGGGGCCACCGACACGGTGATCATCTCGCGCAAGCCGTTGAGCGCGGCCGATGTGGAGCGCGCGCGCCAGTTGTTCGCCGAATCGAAGATAGAAACCGTCTATGCGCCGGACATGACGCCCGCCGAAACGAAGGATAACGCTTTCGCCGGATTCCTCCACGCGCAGGACAGGGCGGCCTTCCTGGCCGGCTATCCATTCGACGTGACGCCCGTTTCCGACGACAAACCGTTCTTCTTTTACACGGTCCAGCCGCGCGACATTTGGAGCTATCTGAGCCACGCCGTGCGGGAGTCGGCCGACTACAAAATCAACCGCGCCGTCCCGCTGCTGTTTGGCGTGATGGGCATCAGCATTCTCGGAACGCTGGTGACGCTGCTGCTGCCGCCGCTGGTGCTGGGAAGCCGTCTGCCCGCCGAACGGGGCGTGCGGATTTTCCTGCTTTACTTCCTCTGCGTGGGCATCGGCTACATTCTGATCCAGGTGGCGCTCATCCAGCGCTTCGTTCTCTTCCTGGGCCATCCGCAGTATGCGCTGACGGTGATCATTTTTTCGATGCTGCTTTCCAGCGGACTGGGCAGCTTCCTCAGCCGGCGTCTGGGCACCTTTGAAGACGCGCCGCTGCGCAAGGCTCTGCTTGGCGTGGCCGCCTGCGTGCTGGCCCTGGCGCTGCTCTCTGGACCGGTGGTGAATGCCGGCGTGGGCTGGCCGCTGGGCGTGCGGATTCTGGTTACCGCTCTGCTGATCTTCCCGGCCGGCTTTCTCATGGGGATGCCATTCCCCAGCGGGCTGGCGCGGCTGGAGCGCTGGCACCCGCAGTCGGTGCGCTGGGCCTGGGCGCTGAATGCGGCGGCCAGCGTGATGGGCTCGGCCGGTGCGATCTTCCTGGCCCTGTATATTGGATTGCGGGCGACGTTGATGACAGGCGGCCTGTTGTACCTGGCCGCGCTGGCCGTCCTGATGGTGGCACAGCAGCGCCGGATCACCGTTGCCGAACAGGAGGCTGTCACGTCATGAGCGAACCCTGGCTGTCCGGACCCATGGAAGGCGTTCACCCGCTGGTGGCGCCGTTGATCCATAGCTTCACCCAGGTGCGCGAAGATGCGGCGCACTGGACCGAGGGGCTGAGCGTCGAGCAGCTTTGGGCCGAACCGGCGGGCGCGGGCAGCGTTGGTTTCCATGTGCGCCATGCCGGCGGCGCGGCGGAACGGCTCTGCGCCTACCTTATGGGCAAGGCGTTGAACGAAGCGCAGGTGGCCGCGGCCAAGGCCGAGAAAACGGCAGGCGCGACACGCCAGGAACTGCTGGCGGAGTTGAACGCACGGCTGGACGCCGTCGAAGCCGCCGTGAAGGGACTCCCGCCAGCCGCCTACACCGAAGCTCGCGGCGTAGGAAAGAAGATGCTGCCCACAACGGTGATGGGCTTGATCGTCCACATCGCCGAGCACACGCAGCGGCACATGGGCGAGGCCATCGTGACCGCCAAATGGGTGCGCACCGCCTGACAGCTCCCCCCCCGCCTCCGCGCATCCCCTCCGCGCCCGACCCGGTGGATAGGGCGCGAAAGGGATGTATCGAAATTCCCTCCCGCGCGTCCAAGTGAATAGATCCCGCTGCTGAGCGTGGCCGGAAGGCGGCCTGGGTGGTCCGCCGGCTCCCGGTGTGCGAGATCCGTTGACAGACATGGGCCCTGACCAGGGCCGTCTACAGGGAGAGAGAGACATCATGAGGATCCGTACGTTTCAAGATTGGAAGCTTGCCGTCTTTGGCGCGGGGCTGCTGGCCCTGGGCGGTCTGGGCGGCTTTGCCCTCAGGGCCGGCGCCGAGCATCACACCGTGGAGGTGAAGATGTCGCAGGCGCCTCCGCCCAAGGCGGGCTTTGGCGACGTGGTGCAGCGCAATCTTCCGGCCGTGGTGAGCATCACCATGACGAAGGTGTCCAAGACAAGCTTCGAGGGGCAGGACCTGCCGCCGGAGTTCGCGCCCTTCTTCCGCGGCGCTCCACAGCAGCCCCGGAAACAGCGTGGCGCCGGGTCAGGCGTCATTGTCTCGCCGGACGGCTACATTCTGACCAATAGCCACGTCGTGAACAAGGCCAGCCAGATCAAGGTGCAGTTGAGCGACCGGCGCGAGTTCATGGCCAAGCTGGTGGGCGAGGATGAAAAGACCGACGTGGCCGTGTTGAAGATCGACGCGTCGAGCCTTCCCGTGGTGACCTTCGCCGACAGCTCCAAGGTGCGCGTGGGCGACTACTCGCTGGCCATCGGCAACCCGTTCGGCGTGGGCCAGACGGTGACCATGGGTATCGTGAGCGCGACGGCGCGCGGCGGCCTGGGCATCGAGGAGTATGAAGACTTTATTCAGACCGACGCGGCCATCAACCCGGGCAACTCGGGCGGCGCTCTTGTGAACGCCAACGGCGATCTGATTGGCATCAACACCGCCATCATGTCGCCGACGGGCGGCAACAACGGCGTCGGCTTCGCCATTCCGTCGAATCTGGCGCGCCACGTGATGAACCAGTTGATCGAGCACGGCAAGGTGACGCGCGCCTTCCTCGGCGTGACGCTGCAACCGTTGACCCACGAACTGGCGCAGGCCATGAAGGTGCCGGGCAACGAAGGCGCGGTGGTGGCCGACGTGTCGCCGGACTCGCCGGCTTCGCGCGCGGGCCTCAAGAGCGGCGATGTGATCACGGCGATGAACGGCAAGAAGGTGGCCGACTGGGTACAGTTGAAGCTGATGGTCGGCAACGCGGCGCCTGATTCGGAGGCCCGTTTCACGGTGGTTCGCGACGGCCGCGAACAAACGCTGTCGGCCACGCTGAGCGAGCTGACAGACAAGAAACTGGCGGCCAACCGTCCTGGCAAGTCAGGTGACGAGGAGGCCCTGAACGGCGTCGAAGTGTCCGACCTCACGCCGCGGCTCCGCCGGCAATTGGAACTACCGGCAGGTTCGACGGGCGTTGTGATCACCGGAGTCGATCCGTCGAGCAAGGCCGCCGAGGCCGGACTGCGGGAGGGCGACGTCATCCGCCAGGTGAACCGCAAGCCGGTGTCGAGCGTGCCTGGCTTGCAGGAGGAGTTGCGGCAGAGCGCCTCGAAAGACGTACTGCTGCAGATCCAACGCGACGGCTCGAACCTGTTTGTCGTGGTGCCGTCGGAAGGCTGAGCGCGGTCTTCTCCCTGCGCACGAACGCACCGTCCGGGCGAACTGTCCGGGCGGTGCGTTTTTCATTGGTGCGGTGGCGCGCAAGGGGAAGCCGGCCGCGCCCGGCTACAATGAAAGCAGCAGTGCTTGTTCCGCTCGACACTTTGACCGCGCCTGCCCGGACGCCACGCCCGGAATGGCTGCGCGCGCCCGCTCCCGTGGGAGAAAACTACCGCGAATTGAAAGAACTGATGACGCGGCTGGAACTGCACACGGTATGCGAGTCGGCGGCCTGCCCGAACGTGGGCGATTGCTGGAACCGCCGCACGGCCACGTTCATGATTCTCGGCAACGTCTGCACGCGCCGGTGCGGCTTCTGCGCCGTGCAGAAGGGTGTGCCACTCGACGTGGACATGGATGAGCCGCGCCGCGTGGCCGAAGCGGTGCAGGCAATGGGACTGCGCTACGCCGTCATCACCAGCGTGAACCGCGACGACCGCAAGGATGGCGGTGCGCTTCTGTTCGCGATGACAATCCAGTCCATTCGCGGCCGCGTGCCAGGCTGCCGCGTCGAAGTGCTCGTGCCGGATTTTCAGGGGTCGCGCGAGGCCATGTGCATCCTGATGGATGCACGGCCCGACGTGATGAACCACAACACCGAAACCGTGCCCCGGCTCTACCGGCAGGTGCGCCTGGGCGCCAGTTATGAACGCTCGCTCGATGTCCTGGCCCACGCCAAAACGCTCCAGCCGGAGATTCCCACAAAATCGGGATTGATGCTGGGGCTGGGTGAAACCATGGCCGAGGTGGAATCTGTGATGCGTGACTTGCGCGCGTCCCAGGTGGACATCCTCACGCTGGGCCAGTATCTGCGCCCCTCGCCCAAACACCTGCCCGTGCTCCGCTATGTGCCGCCAGAGGAGTTCGCGCACTACCGGCAGGCCGGGGCCGCGATGGGCTTCCGGCACGTGGAGGCGGGGCCGCTGGTGCGCAGCTCGTATCACGCCGGCGAAGCCGCGCCGTGATAATTTCCGAGCCCGCTCCGGGCGTTGTGCGCATCCGTCTGCCCCTTCCCTTCCAGTTGAACCACGTCTATGTCCACGTTGTGCGGCGTGGCGGCGGATGGATGTTGATCGACACCGGACTGGGCGACGAGCCGTGCATGAACATACTGGACGACGCCTTCATCGAGGCGGGCATTCACTGGCGCGACGTGCGCGACATCTTTCTCACGCACACGCATCCGGACCATGTCGGCGGCGCACCCGAACTGCTGCGGCGAACCCGCGCGCGGCTGTGGATGTCAGCCGGCGAGAGGGATCATCTGGCCGAGGTCGCCACGTCGGCGCACGTGGCCGACTGGTTCACGCCCACCGTGCGGCGCGCGGGCGCGGAGGCACACGAAATACGCGACATGGAGCACGCCTTTGCTTCCGTGCGCCACAAGTTCGTGCCGCTTACGCCGGATCATATCCTGCACGGTGGCGAACGGCTCGATACGGACGCCGGGGAATGGATCACCGTCCACACGCCCGGTCACTCGCCCGGCCACCTGGCGCTGTATAACGCCGGACGGCGCTTGCTGGTCGCGGGCGATCATGTTCTGCCCAAGATCACGCCGAACATTAGCTGGATGCCCGGACGCGACATGCTCGCCGAGTTTCATGAGTCACTGGAACAGGTGGCCCGGCTGGATGTGGAGGAGATTCTACCGTCTCACGGCGGGGCGTTTACCGGGCTCGTCGCCTGGGTGGAGTCGGCCCAGCGACACCACCAGGAACGATGCGACGGACTGCTCGGCGGCCTGGCCGCGGGCGCGCGCACCGCCCGCGAGCTTCTTCCGGTACTGTGGACGAAACCGCTGGCCGCGTGGAATCTTCGCTTCGCTCTGTTTGAGGTTCTGGCTCATCTGGAGTATCTGTCGCGCCGCGGACTGGCCGCTAAGATAGAAGGCGAAATCGAACGCTGGAAAGTTACACAGGCCGCCCGCCAGCGCCTCGCCGCTCCACCACGCTAGAGTGCGCGGAACTATTCCCGGCCCCGTTCGTAGTCCTTTGATGAGGAGGGAATGTCCATGGTGAAGTTCCTCATGTTTTGCATCCTGTTCGTCGTCTGCTGGCCGTTGGCGCTGTTAGCTCTGATCCTGTACCCATTTGTATGGATACTCCTGTTGCCGTTCCGAATTGTCGGAATCACCGTGGACGGAGTGCTGGAACTGCTGCGCGCCCTGCTGATGCTGCCCGCCCGCGTGCTGCGCTTGGGCGCGGCGCGCTAGTCCACGCGCTATTGCGGCGCCATCCCCAGGCGTGCGGCGGCGGCTTCCGAGTACCAGAGCCCGGCGGCGCCTGTTTTGCCCTGGCGCAGACTCAGCGAGCCGAGGTCATCCTTGATGCGCACCGCGTAGTTTTGCGAGGCGTTGGCGAAGCGGCCCGACATCTCCAGCGCGTTCCGCAGCACGGTTTCCGCGCGCAGATTCATGCCCTGCTCGGCCAGAACCTCGCCATAGTTGACCAGAGCCGGAATAGCCAGAGGGTGGCCATTCGGTGCGGTCTTGTCCCAGATGGAGACCGCCCGCGCGAGAAGTTGCTCCGCCTCGGGCTGGCCTCCGCGGCCGCGCAGCAGCACGGCGAGGTTATTCAAAACGGTGGCGGTTTCGGTATGTCCGGGCCCAAGCTCGGTTTCGCGAATCTGGAGCGCTCGGCGCAACAGGGTTTCCGCCTCCTGCTCGCGTCCGGTCATGCGGTATGCCTCGGCGAGGTTGTTGAGCGACGTGGACAACGAAAGCGAATCGGGCTGCCCATAGGTCTCCTGCAGTGTTCGGGCTCGCTCATGATTATGCGCGGCGGCGGCGAATTCACCGCGCGCCAGTTGGAGTGAACCCTGGCTGTTCAGCGTGCAGGCCAACTCCTCGGCGGCTCGCTGCAACCGTGACTCGCGCGCCTCCAGCGCCCGCTGAAAGTAGCCTCTGGCGCCGGCCAGATCACCGCGGAGACGGTGGACCTCGCCCAGGTTGTTCAGGCACGCGCTGGTGTCGGAGGAATCCTCGCCGGTGAGCCGGGTGAAGATGGGCAGCGCCTCCAGGTAGAGCTTTTCTGCCTGGTCCAGGCGGCCGGCGGTGTGATGCACGGCTGCGAGGTTGTTCAGCACTCTGGCGCGGCGAGCGTCATTGGGATGGAACGATTCACTTTCGCGCACCAGTTCCATATACAGAGATTCGGCGTCGGCTAGCCGCCCCTCGACGCGAGCGCGCGCGGCGTACACCATGCGAAGCTCGAAGCTTGCGGCGGGTTTGGCGGGCGCCTCTTGCGCCGGCAGGAATGTCATGGTTCCCAAAACCGCCATCAGGGCGGCGAGTCTCATTCCCGGCATAGATCAGGTCCTCAGTCTCACGGAACCCGAGGGTTCCGAGTGCTGCCTTCACCCTGCCCCTCCGGCGTGTGACCGGCCCCTGCAAGATAGAACGTGCGAACCGGAAAAACGCTTCCGAAAAAGTACGAAATATTTCCTACATCCGGTGGAACACTGTGCCGCCAAGCCTACCGCGAGCCGGTTAAGACACCCGGGCCAGCGCGGAGCGCACCTGAAGCGTGGCGTGTCCAAGCCCCCCGGAGCGCAAGGCGCGGCGCACCTCGGGGATTCGGCCCTCGTAAGCCGGAAACTCGACCGCGACGGCGGCGGGCATGTGCTGATGGTAGATATCCGGATTGATGGGGAAGGAGAGCGAGGCAATCGCTTCCAGCAAACATTCCAGCAGGCGGGGCTCCACTTCGACGCGAAGAAAAAGCAGTTCGCCTTCGGAACCAATCAGAATTGGGGAGGGAGTAAAAGGTGTGTGTGACATCGCCTTTAGCACTTTTTAGCGTGGGTGCAAGTAGCAGGCTTCCGGCTGGGATTGGAAGCCTAAATCAATCCACGTTCAAGACATCATACCATACCGAAGCGTTCCTGAAAAGAGAAGAGAGAGGGAAGGGTGCAGGCGCGAAAAAGGGCGGGACCATGGCCCCGCCCTTTCGCATGTTGGAAACCTCCGGCCGCCCTACGGAAGCTTAGGCTCGGCGATATCGTAGGTGACGTCGAGTGAGCGCAGGAAGGCGAGCAGGTCGGTCTTTTCTTTCGCCGAGAGTTTCACCGCCTTCAGGTTGGTCTTGTCCAGGTGCGGGTTGTCCTTGCCGCCCTTTGTCATGAAGTCGACGGCCTCTTCCAGCGTGGCTGCGGAGCCGTCATGGAAATAGGGAGCGGATTTGGATATGTCGAGAAGTGCCGGAGTCTTAAAGGCGCCCTTGTCCTTCTCGTCCTTGGTGACTACAAAGCGTCCGAGGTCGGGCGTGGCCGCGTCCATGCCGACGCCAACGTTGTGAAATTGCATGTCGCTGAGCAGTTTGCCGTCGTGGCAGTTGTCGCACTTGGCCTTTTCGTGAAACACCTTGTAGCCGCGCTTGGCCTGCGCCGAAAGGGCGCTCTTGTTGCCGGACATGAAGCGCATCCAGGCCGAGCGCTCCTTGGTGGCGACGATGGTGCGCATGAAGGCGGCCAGCGCCTTGGCGATGTTGTCCTGCGTGGCCGGACCGCCGAAGACGGCCTGGAACTGCTGCCGGTAGCCGGGAATGGCGTTCAAATTGCCAGCGATGGTGGCCGTGGATGGGCGGCCATCCTTGCCCGAAACACCCATATTGGCGCCGGTCCAGGCACCCACAACCTGGCGTTCCAGCGTGGGCGTGCGACCGTCCCAATAAATGGCCGGCAGATAGCCGACGTTCCACATAGTGGGAGCGCTGCGCGTCAGCTTGGCGCCATACGGCCCCTGTCCCAAGGCCACGCCCATGGTGAGGCCCTTCTCCTTCAGATGGCAGGAGTAGCAGGCGTGCGAGCCATCGCCGGAGAGTCGCTTGTCATAGTAGAGTTGCTTGCCAAGTTCCACCTTGGCCACCGTCATGGGGTTGTCGGCGGGGATCTTCATCAACTCGTAGTTGGGCACCTCAGGCCATTGTTGGCCGAGTCCCAGCGACGCCAAGGCCAGACACAGTACGGGCGTTCGTTTCATGCGGTGTTTCCTTTCGTGACTTCCTACCCAGTAAAGCCGCTTGTGCGCGCGGCTAGCCGCGCATGCTCGCGGCAGGAATCTTTTTCGTCAGGTCAATCATTTCGGCAATCGATTCGCTGCCGATGGTGAAGCAATCGATGCAATCCTGCGCCAGGGCGAATTGCAGCGATTCATCAACCTTGCCGCGGAGTCGTCCGGCGCCCAGAATCTTCATGCCGATCACACCCTTGCCGGAGGCTTTCATCTGTTTCAGGATGCCGAGGACGGTGGCCGGATCGGCGTCCATGGCGATTTGCGCGGGGTTGATGCGCGCCAGATCCACCTCCACCCAGGGTTCGGCGGCGGCCGTTTGCAAAGCAGCCAGAGTGTGGCACGAAGTGCCTTTGGTGCGGATGATGCCCTTCTGCTTGGCCTCTTCCAGTACGTTCATAGCGCCGCGTTTACGCGTGTTCCAATCCTTGTCGAGCATGCAGTGCAACAGCACGATGTCGAGATAGTCGGTGCCCAGTTCCCGGCGGAAACGGTCGAGGTCGGCCCGCATTTCGGCCTCGGTGTTGGCATGGGTCTTGGTGAGTATGGTGACGTTCTCACGCTTGACGTACTTGAGAGCGGCCTTGGCGTGCGGGTGCGTGCCGTACTGGTCCGCGCAGTCCCAGAACGTGACGCCGTGATCGTAGCCGGCCTTGAAAAGACCGGCCAGGCCTTCGACACCCAATTTCTTGGTCTGATTGGAACTGCCCCCGGCGCCATTCGTGCCCGTACCCATGGCCAGGCGGCTCAGCTCAACCTGGGCGGGACCGAGTTTGACGCGGTCGGAAGCGGCCTTCTTCGCGGTTCCCGCATGGAGATGGTAGGGGAACTGTGCGAGGTTGACGGCTCCGGCCGTGGAGGCGGCGGTGCGAAGGAAGTTACGGCGCAGCATAGATGAGTTCCTAGTCGAATTTGCTACAGAATCCAGCTTACTTGGTACAGTATCACAGGCTTGGAGCGGATGGGCGGACGAATTCCCGAATGCCTAAAACTCCACAGCCAACCCCACGCTCGGCAGCACCGGAAACGTCTTCTCCAGACGCACACGCGCCGTCCCCAACACCGCGTTGAACCCGCTCAGATCATCCACGCGCAGGTTCTCACGCCCAGTCACATTCACTACTTCCACGAACAGCATCCAGCGCACGCGATCACGTTGAAATGTTTTATTCGCCCGCACATCCAACCGCTGATACTCGGGCAGCCTCAGCAGATTCCGCCGGTCCGTAAGGAACAAATCCGGATATGCACCCCGGAAATATCCCCGCAGCGGCGTCCCCGAGCCGTAGCTATACCGCCCGCTCAGATTCACGCTCGGCCTCACCCGGTAGTTCCCGAACACGTTCACAGTGTGCCGCTGCTCAAAGTCCGCCGGATACCGCTCGCCCAAGAGCCCGCAGCAGACCGGGGCGTCCGTCCACCCATAGGAAATCCACCCCGACAACGCGTTGGCCGATTTCCGCGTCAATGTCACTTCCGCCCCCCGCGCCGCCATCCGTAACCGGTTCCGCCACAGCGGCGTCATCAACGGCGCAATCACGCGGCCGTTCAGCAGGTACGCCTGCGCCCGTTCGGCAAACAACAAATCGCGATCCCACCGTCTCCAGTACGACACGCGCAGCCCCGCCGTACGCGTCAACGCCAGTTCCCCCTGCGCCTGCGCATGCTGCGACCGCTCGGCCAGCAACGCCGTCCCTCCACCCAATCCATAAAATTGCGACAACTCCGCAAACTGCGCCGCCGCCCCCCACCCCGCCGACAATCGCAGCCGGTTCCACGGCGCAAAGGCTACCGATGCGCCCGGGCTTGCCGCCGTCTGCCCGCTCACATCGTGCTTATCCCAACGCGCCGCCGCGCGCAGCGTCAACCGTCTGTCCAGTAGACGCACCGATGGCGCGGCATACACGCCCGTCCGCACCCCCGTCCCGCGATACCGCTCGGCCACCAGCGGCGTTAATGGCGGATTCCTTCTCACCAGCGCCTCGCCACCACCCCGCAAACGCCGCGCCGAAAAGCCGCCCTCCACACCCCACATCCCACTGCGCACCGTGTGATCCCCGCTGAACACCCACTCCCCATACCGCTCGTCACCCAAGTTCAGCGACTCACGATTCCGGTTCTCCCAACGCTCATCGATCCACGCCCCGCGATGTTCGGCCAACCATCCCGGCGTGACCGCCCATGTATGCCCCAAGGATACGAGAGTGAAGTCATAGTCCGACGTGATGATCGAATTCAGCCCCGATCGCCCAATCGCCTTCTCCCGGTTCAACCCCGACGTCCCATACAGCAATGACAGCCGCACACGCTGACGCGCCGTCAAATCATAGTCCACACGTGACTCCGCATCGGAGAACGCGAATGCAATCGAGTCATCGTCCGACAACCTGTCGATCAGATACTGCAAATACGATTTCCGCGCCGCCACCAGCCACGCCCCGCGCTTCCCCAGCGGCCCCTCCGCCAACCCGCTTACGTTCGACATGGACACCGACCCGCGCCCCCGCACACGGTCCCGCGCGCCGCTCCGCGTCGTCATCGCCACCGCCCCCGCCGTGCGGTCGCTCACGCTGGCCGGCAGCGGGCCCTCATACAGCGTCACTCCCTCCAGAATGTCGCCGCCGAACAGCGTTGCCGACGCCGATGTCGCATCCCCGGCCACCGTGTGAAACGGCGAATGCAACAGCACGCCGTCCATAATCAGACCGATCCGTCTGAATTCCGCCCCGCGCAACGCAAACTGCGATTGGAATTCGTCATTTCCCACCACGCCCGGCAGGGACTGCACGCTTCGCAGCGGATCGTTCACGATCACGCTCGCCGTGTTCTGAAATTCGAGCCCGCTCATGGTCCGCGCCCCCACCGGCTCCGGCTCATCTCCCAGTTCCTTCACCTCCAGTGACTCGCTTCGCCGCAGCACATCGGGCACAAGCCACACCTCCAGCGCCTCGCCACCTTTCACCGCTACTCGCTCCGGCCGGTAGCCCACGGTTGACACAACCAACGCCGAGCCTGCCTCTGCCTCCAAGAAGAATGCTCCCGACGAATCCGTCCGGGACGAGGCGCCGCCCTGCACCGCCACATCCACACGCGCCAGCGCCTCACCGCTCACAGCGTCGCGCACCACACCGCGCACCTCCGCGCCGGGCAGAAGCGCAGATCCGGAACTCAACAGAAGCAGAAGCGCCCGAAGCATGCAGCTTCAATTGTGCCCGATTCCAGCGCGATCACATGGACGCCCAACCCCTGACTAGTAGGCCCAGCGATGGTTCCATCACTGGGATCCATCTCGATTTTCTGGCGGACGACGGCTTCGCGAAACGGACTCTCGGCCCGGTCGAATTCAAACATCGCGAGCCAGGAGCCGAGTTGCGGAAAGCTGCTGGTCCAGTGCAGCGCGAAGGCGGTGCGAACGTGAGTGCCCCAATTGTGCGGGATCAGCCGGACGCCGTTTAAGCTACACATATAAGCGAGCCGGCGGCCGCCTGTCAGGCCAACGGTGTCCAGATCCGGCGCTTCCCACCAGAGCAGACGCAAGCGCTCCAGCTCATGGCCAAGCGCAAAGGCCGTGCCGTCATCGTAGCCGCAGTTTGCATCCACGGCCAAACCGTTCTCGGGTCCGATGGCCCGCCGGACGGCGCGCACAATCTCGATGTCCAGTTCCGGGCCAAAGCCGATTTTCATCTTCAGAATGCGATGCCCGCGGGCGGCCCACTCGCACGCCTCCTCTGCCAGCCCCGCTGCCAGGCCGGACCAGTCCCTGCGGTACATGCAGGTGCAGTAGGGATGCACGCGCTCAGCCGTCCGGCTTCCCAGCAATGCCGAAACCGGTTTGCCAAGAGCGCGGCCGGCGATGTCCCAAAGCGCCACGTCCAGACCCGCGCTCGTGGGTTCTCCGCGATCAAACTGCGCAAAGGCGGGGGCAAGCATATCGTCAAAAATGGCCTCCACCTCGAACGGAGAGCGGCCGATCACCAACTCGGGATGGGCGAGCAGCCGGCTGCCACCGTAGCTGCCATCGCCCCACCCGGTGATGCCTTCATCCGTGTTCACATCAACAAGCGTCGCCGTGCGCGACTCGGTCCAGTTCAACGACCAGCCGAAGCGCTCTTTCAGCTTGCCCGAGAGATGATGGATTCTCACCCGCGCGATCTTCGTTGCCCCCCTCCAATAGCGAAGGATGACCGGCAACGCGGCGCGTCGGCCGTCACCGGGACCGATTCGGTGAGCGAGTCCAGCGTCAGCGTGAAGTCGAGCCGCACGAGGGCATTCACGCTGAGAGTGATGCCCACCCTTTCCACCGTTCGAAAGCCATCACGACGCACCGTGAGCGTATACACGCCGTGTTCGAGCAGCGGCACCGTGTAGTTGCCCGTTTCGTTCATCATGGTCTTGCGGCTCACACCGGTGGCGGAATTTGCTGCGTTAACCGTGGCACCCAGGACTGGCGCTCCTGACGGGCCGGCAACCAGACCCGTGATTTGGCCAGCGGTGGTTTGGGCGGCTGGTGGCAGCGCGGCAAGCAGTCAGGCCAGAAGGGAGAGGTTGCGAATGGACATGGGACAAGCCCTTTGCTGGATTGGTAAATCCAATATGTTCACGATGCCGTCACCGGTCAATCGGTACGGAGGCGGAGTGCCGCCTGAGGAGGGAGGAAGGATCCCTAAGGAAGGACAGCTACAGCTTGGGCCGTTTCGCTTCCCGTGTTAGTGCAAGGCGGCGCTGGAAGGCTTCCTCTGTCTCCACGATCAGGCGTCCACGCTTCAGGTTATCCTCGACGGCGAAGTACAGGACGCGCAGTCCGGACAGGTTCCAATCGTAGTGCGAGGTCGAGTACTTCGCGCCGTTTTCATCCCGCGTGAAGACTACCGGCAGCCTTCCAAATCTGCGTCCGTACTTGGCCGTCAACTCGCGCATCGCCTGCTCTTCCACCGCGTAGCCATCGGTGTTCGCGACGATCCCGATCAGGCGCCCGCTGGCGTCCACTTGCGCATCCACGCTGCAGTCCGACATCCAACCTGGGCAGTTCGACCGCGCCAGTTTGATGACGGACAAGGACCTGCCGCCGGGGTTGACCATCTGGGTTGCCAATTCCGTGATGACGTCTTTTGCCAGGCAGGTTGTGGCGGCGGCTGTGCCGAGAGAAAAAATGTTGCACGCGGGAAGCGCCAAACGCTCGCCAAGCTGGATACCGAACACCCTGGTGTCGACACCGCCAGCCTTCGCCCGGGCGACCGTTGGTTCGAGAGGCGGTGGCGGTTGCGCAGCCCTGGGCGGCGCCGCGGGCATCGGCGCCGTCTGACGCGGAGCCACGGCGGGTGGCGGAGCTTGCGCGGTTCCGCCGAACGCCTCATTGCGCTGCCGCGACGCGGCGATCCGCGCATTGAGCTGGCGGGTAACGGCTTGCGACTGCGCGCGCAGGGCAGGCGAAAAAAAGCGGTTCAAGATCTCTTCGCGCAAAGCCGGGTCATTGTCGAAGCGGCGTAGAGATTGGAGGAAGTCCGCATCCCGATTGGCGCGATCTTCATACGGCTTCATCGCTTCGTATCGCGCCTGGGCATACTCGGCGCGAAGGCGCTTCTCGTCTGGCGTGTCGTTTCCGAGGGCTGTCCGCCCGTTGGAAAGCTCCTCGATCAGGTCCTGCAACTGCTGGAAGGCGCCAATGCGGCGCGCCGCTGCCTCTTGAGGATCGGCGCCCGTGATCGCGGCAACGACCTGCTCCGGCACAGGCATCTCGGCCAAGTGCGGCGGATTCAGCCGCCCGGCTCGCTGTCCTAACGCCGCGCCGAGGAACACCGTGGCGGCCAATCCGATGGCAAGCCGCTTGCGAATGATGGCCTCCAGTGGGTTGGAGTTTAGCACAACGAGCACCGAGTCCGTGCGAGGAGCGGGATAAGCCGGACCTTCGCGCCACGTCATCCCGGCTTCGCGCTGCCCCCTGCCGGAACTCACGGACGTTGTGCGGACGTGGGATAGAATGAGTTGTCCCTTCGCACCGGAGCCAACCATGAACCAGCTACGCAGGAGTTTTGTGAAGACCGCCGCGGCGGCGGTCGCCACCGCGCAGTTTCCGATTCTGGGCGCCAATGACCGCGTGAACCTGGGCATCATTGGCCTGGGTGGCCGCGGCAACGACCACATGAATTTCTACGGGAAACTGGATGCCGAATGCCGCATGGCCGCCGTGTGCGACGTCAACCAGGCGGCGCGGGAGCGCGCCGTGGCCAAGATCAACAAGGACAAGGGGTACTCACCGAAAGAGTACACCGACATGCGGACCTTGTTCGAATCCAAAGATATCGACGCCGTTTCCGTGGCCACGCCGAACCACTGGCACGCGCTGTCGGCCATCTGGGCCTGCCAGGCCGGCAAGGACGTATACGTCGAAAAGCCAGCCAGCCACAACATTTTTGAAAGCCACCAGATGGTAGCCGCGGCGCGGAAATACAAGCGCATGGTGCAGGTGGGCTCGCAAAGCCGGTCCATTCCTCACAAGATGAAAGCCATCCAGATGATTCGCGGTGGCGCCATCGGACAGGTCTATCATGTGCGCGGCCTCTGCTACCGCAGGCGGTTCTCGATGGGCGTCGCGCCTGATGAACCCGTACCCGCCGGTCTTGACTGGGATCTCTTCCTCGGACCCGCGCAGTGGAAACCGTACAGCAAGAACAAATTCGCCTACAACTGGCACTGGTTCTGGGACACGGGCAACGGCGACATAGGCAACCAGGGCGTTCACGAGATGGACATTGCGCTTTGGGCTTTGGGCCGCACGGGGTGGCCTCAAACCGTGTCATCCACCGGCGGCAAGTTTGCCTGGAAGGACGATCAGGAGACGCCGAATACGCAACATGCCGCCTTTGAGTTCGGCGATTCGCAGATCACCTTCGACGTGCGGAATCTCCCCACGCCTCCCGAAGGGCTGGCGCCCATGCGCGGACCGAACTATGTCGGCGACATCTTCTTCGGCGATGCCGGCTTCCTGGTGCTCGACTACGGCGGCTTCCAACTGTACAAGAGCACGGCCGGAAACATCAGCGGCGACGCCACGCGCGGATCGGGCGCGGGTTCCAAGGAGAAGTACGAACTGGTGCACACGGAAAAGCCTTCCGGCGAGGACACGATTCCACACATGAAGAATTTCCTCGACGCCGTGCGCTCGCGCGACCACGGAAAGCTGAATGCTGAAATCGCCATTGGGGCGCGCTCGGCTTCGTTCTGCCACCTGGCCAACATCGCCTACCGGGTGGGACGCACGTTGCAGCTCGATCAGTCGAACGGCCGCTTCCTCGGCGACGCGGAGGCGAATTCGCTTTTGACTCGAAACTATCGCGAGCCTTACGTCGTGCCGGAAAACGTCTAGGCTCCGGTTCGAGACTTTTTGCAGAGATTTCGGAGCGCGGCGACGTTGCGTTCGAAATCACCGTCCTCATCCACGGGTGTTTCCAGGATGAAACACTTCGATTCCAGCCGCGGGTGATTCAGGATGCGGCCAAACGTCTCCAGGCCGATGTGGCCTTCTCCAATGTGCTCGTGACGGTCCAGATGAGAACCGCAAGCAGCTTTGGAGTCGTTCATGTGAATCACCGGGATGTTGTTCAAGCCCAGGATGGCGTCGAGCGAAGAAACCAATCCCTTCATGCCCTCCGGAGAGGTAAAGCCGATGCCCGCCGCAAGCGTATGGCAGGTGTCGATACAAAAGCCGAGGCCATAGCCGAGCTTCCCGGCGGCCCGCTCGCGCATCGCCGCCAACTCCTCGAAACGCGAACCAAGAGCCGATCCCGCGCCGGCGGTGTTCTCCAACAGAACCGTGAGCTTTCTTGATTCGATGCCCTGAGAAGCCTCCACAAGCCCCTCAGCAAAACGGTCCAGTGCGGTCTCAACCGTCTGATCCTTGTACGAGCCGGGGTGGAGAACCAGGTACTCCGCTCCGATCGCGATGGCGCGTTCCAGTTCTCCGCGGAAGGCGCCGATGGACTTCGGCCGGTTCGCCGGATCGATCGACGCGAGGTTGATCAGATAGTTCGCGTGAATGACCAGAGGATTCACGTCGAGACGCTCCCGCGCCTCCCTGAGCTTCGTTATGGCCGCCGCGGCGGGCATGGGATTGCGCCAGGTTCGCGGAGAGCCGGAGAAGATCTGCGCCGTATTGGCTCCGGCGGCATGGGCGAATATGGCGGCGTTCTCCAGGGCGCCGGCCGTTGAAGTGTGCGCCCCGATGCGGTGCGTGAAGGCCATGCGCTAGGCTCCCATCCCGTCGCGCACCTCGGCAAACTGCTGCGCCGCCCACGTCAACTGCTCCGGAGTGTGGCTGGCGGAAACCTGTGTGCGAATTCTCGCCTTCCCCATCGGCACCACCGGGTACGAAAATGCGGTCACATAGATGCCCCTTTCCAGGAGCGCTCCGGCCATGCGCGTGGCCAAAACGGCATCGCCCAGCATTACGGGAATGATCGGATGTTCGCCGGGGAGGATCTGCAATCCCAGCGCAGTCATCCGCTGGCGAAAGATCCGCGTGTTGGTGCGGATGCGGTCCAGCAGCGCCGTGTCCCGTTCGATGAGATCGAGTGCCCGGATCGAGGCGGCCACAATCGGTGGCGCAAGCGAGTTCGAAAAGAGATACGGGCGCGAACGTTGGCGCAGCAGATCGACAATCTGCTTCCGTCCGCTCGTGTAACCTCCACTGGCGCCGCCCAGCGCCTTGCCGAGCGTGCCCGTGACAATGTCCACCCTATCGCTTACGCCCCAGTGCTCCGGCGTGCCGCGTCCCGACGGACCGATGAAGCCCACGGCATGCGAATCGTCCACCATCACCAGGGCGCCGTACTTGCCGGCGAGCGCGCAGATGTCGCGAAGCGGCGCCAGAAAACCGTCCATGGAAAATACGCCATCGGTGGCGATCAGTTTGTGCCGCGCGCCGGAAGCCTCCACGAGTTTCGCTTCCAGGTCCGCCATGTCGCAGTTCCTGTAGCGGTAGCGCCGCGCCTTGCACAGACGGATGCCGTCAATGATCGAGGCGTGGTTCAACTCGTCGGAGATCACGGCATCCTCGGCGCCGAGGATTGTTTCGAACAAACCGCCGTTGGCGTCGAAACAGGAGGAGTAGAGAATCGTATCGTCCGTTCCCAAAAACGAACTGATGCGCTCCTCCAGTTGTTTGTGAATCTCCTGCGTGCCACAGATGAAGCGCACCGAGGCCATGCCATAACCCCATTGCGAAAGGGCATGTGTCGCGGCCGCGGTGACCTCCGGATGATCGGCCAGCCCGAGATAGTTGTTCGCGCACAGCACCATCACCTCTTCTCCGCCACGCAGGCGCACGCGCGGCGACTGGGGAGATGCGATCACGCGCTCCGGCTTCCATAGCCCTGATTCGCGGATCTCCTCCAACTGCGACTCCAGGTGGAGCCGGTAGGCCTCGTTCATTTGCGCAGGTCCTCCCAGTTCAGAATCACCTTCCCCGATCTGCCGGAGCGCATCGCCTGGAAACCCTGCTCGAACTCGTCATAGCGGAAGCGGTGCGTAATCACCGGCGTGATGTCCAGTCCCGACTCGATCAGCACCGTCATCTTGTACCAGGTTTCATACATCTCGCGGCCATAGATGCCCTTGATCGTGAGCATATTGAAAATCACCGTACGCCAGTCGATCTCGACAGGCTGCGCCGGTATGCCCAGCATGGCGATCTTGGCGCCGTGTGACATGTTCGCCAGCATGTCGCGGAAGGCCGATGGGTTGCCCGACATCTCCAGACCGACATCGAAGCCTTCGGACATTCCCAACTCCTTCTGCACGGCGGCGAGCGCGGTCTCCTTCGGATTCACGGCGCGCGTCACGCCGGCGCGCCGCGCAATCTCCAACCGGTCTTCGTTCACGTCCGTGATGACGACATGACGGGCTCCGGCGTGCCGCACCACGAAGGCCGACATGATGCCGATGGGCCCGGCGCCGGTAATCAGGACATCTTCTCCGAGAACGTCGAAGGAGAGCGCCGTGTGCACGGCGTTGCCGAACGGGTCGAAGATGGCGGCCACGTCGCGGTTCACGTCCGCCGCATGACGCCAGATGTTTGTCATGGGCAGGGAGATGTATTCGGCGAATGCGCCAGGGCGGTTCACGCCCACACCCTGCGTATGGGCGCACAGATGGCGGCGCCCCGCCATGCAGTTCCGGCAGCGGCCGCAGACGACGTGGCCTTCGCCTGACACGATCTCGCCCGGATGGAAGTCATTGACGTTGGAGCCCGTGGCGACAATTTCGCCCACAAATTCGTGTCCGATCGCCATGGGGACCGGGATGGTGCGCCGGGCCCAATCATCCCAATCGTAGATGTGGACGTCTGTGCCGCAGATGCCGGTGCGGAGAACCCGGATCAGGACATCGTTGATGCCCATGGAGGGTTCGGGAATATCTTCGAGCCACAAGCCGGGCTCGGCGAATTTCTTGACGAGAGCTTTCATATGGGTGTGAGCTGACCGGTCAGTTGACGTTCCAGGTGATGAGCTTGGGTTCGGTCATTTCCTCGATTGCGTAACGCGGGCCTTCGCGGCCGGCGCCGGAGAGTTTCACTCCGCCGTACGGCATGTTGTCGGCGCGATACTGCGGCACCTCGTTAATCATGAAACCGCCCACCTGGGTTCGGCGCGCGGCATGGAATGCCTTGTCCAGATTCCTTGTATAGATGCCGGCCTGCAAGCCATACTCGGAGCGGTTCACGGCATCGATAGCCTCGTCCAGCGTCTGGAATCCATTCACCACCACCACCGGACCAAACGCCTCCTTGCAGGAAAGCCGCACCGTATCGGGGACCTGCGAGAGCACAGCCGGCGTGAGCGTGGCGCGGGAGCGGCGTCCACCCGTGAGCAATCCTGCTCCCGCCCGCACCGCCTCGCCGATCCATGCTTCAACGCGTTCAGCCTCCGGCACGGTGATCAACGAGCTCACGTCGGTTGCCGGTTCGGAAGGATGGCCGATCGTGAGCTTGTCCGTGGCGGCGAGGAAGCGGTCGAGGAACTCCGCGCGAATCTCCTCGTGAACATAGATACGCTGCACGCTGATGCACACCTGCCCGGAGTGCGAAAAGGCTCCCACGACGCAGCGTGGCACCGCCGCGTCCAGGTCGGCGTCGGCTTCGAGAATTACGGCTGAATTGTTGCCCAGTTCGAGAGTGACGCGTTTCATCCCGGCCAGGGAACGCATGCGCACGCCCACCTCGGGAGAACCGGTGAAGGTGACCATCGCCACGCCTGGATGTGTGACGATGGCGTCTCCGATTTCACCGCCCGGACCGGTCACGACGTTCAGCGCCCCTTTGGGGAGCCCGCACTCTTCGAACACCTGCACCAGCGCCAGCGCGCTGAGCGGCGTCGCCGTGGCTGGTTTATGAACCACGGTGTTGCCGGCCGCCAGTGCCGGCCCGATCTTATGCATCGCCAGGTTCAGAGGAAAGTTGAACGGCGTAATAGCGGCGATCACGCCGAGCGGTTCGCGCACGGTCATGGCCCAACGGCCACGCCCGCCGGGATGCGCGTCCAGGGGCACCACTTCGCCGGACAGCCTGTGCGCCTCTTCGGCGGAGAACAACAGCGTCCAGGCGGCGCGGTCCGCCTCCACTTTCGCCTCTTTGATAGGCTTGCCGGACTCGTTGCAGATGAGTTGGGCGAACTGTGCGGACCGGTCACGCAGCAACTGATGCGCCCGTCGCAGAATGCCGGCGCGGTCTTCGCGGGACATCTCCCGCATGGCCGGATAGGCGGCCGAGGCTGCTTGCACGGCGGCGTTCACCTGCTCGCGCGTCCCCCGGAACACCGTCCCTACGGGCGTTCCATCGTAGGGGAGTTCGACCACCTGCGTGACGCCGGTGTGCACAGGGCCGCCTCCAATCCACATGGGGTGTTCCATGGATTCAGGATATACGGAGGCGGCTGGACCGGAGCGCGCCGTTCAACGCGGACGCGGATACTGCCCTGGCGGTGCGAAGCGGAACTCGCTGCTCAGGACCTTGTAGTAGCTGTTCAACCGGGCCTTTGCGGTGAACCGCCCCTCGCCGGGAAGTCCGAATCGCAAATCGGTGGCCTCCACCGTGAACGACTCTTCGGGAACCAGGTCCGCGCCTGTTTGCCAAAACAAATATGGGGAGAAATGGATCAGCGCCCGGAAGGGCTCCGTTTGAGCGGCGGCCTGAGACGCGCGGTGTTTCCCGGCGCCGCGGTAGAGGACGCGGCCGGCGTCGGGATCGAATTCCGCCAGCAGATTCACGGGTAGAATCCGGTACTGGTCCGGCATCTCCACAAGACCGCGCCAGTGGAAAGGACTCACCAGACTGGGGAACGCGGCCACGCGAACAGCCTCCCTCCCGTCATAGAGCCGGGAATCCAGAATGGCCAGGGCGCGGGCATGCAGCATGCCTCGAGCGCCGAAATAGACAAGCATCAGGACCAGCGCCACGCGAGCCGAACTCCCGCCATACCGCGTGTGAGAGCCAATCTCCTGCCCCACCAACTTCCCTAGCGTGGGCCACAGCGCGAACATGGCCAGCACGGCGCACAGCACGGGGTCGAAGACGGTGGCCAGATCGCCGCGGAGCCATTGTCCGGAGAAGGGCGCAAACAGGCGCACGCCGTAAATGTTCGTCCAGTCGAGAAAGAGGTGGGAAAGTCCGGCGGTCAGCGCGGCGGCAAATGCCTGCAACCAGGGGAAGACGCCGCGTGTGGTCAACCGCGCCACGGCCGTACACAGAAGCGCCAGCACAGGAGCCGCCAGAAGGCCATGCGTGAGCCCGCGATGATGCTCCAGGTACACAGAGGCGCCGCCCAGCGCCGAAAGCACGTCGATATCGGGCGCATTCGCCGCCAGGATACACAGCAGAGCCGCACGCGGGACCCGGCTGTCAAATCCAGCGCGCGCGAGGATGAGGCCCGTGAGTGAGTGCGTCAGGTTTTCCATCGTCAGTCGAGACCGTACCGGCTGGGCAGATCCGCGGGCGTCAACAAGGTGAGCGCGGCCGGTTCGGTTGCAAGCCGTCCAGGCAACTGGCCAGCCAGCTCACCATCCAGTTGCACGTAAATCCCGCCGCCATTCACGGGCCGCAACTCCAGGGCGTCTCCCCGCATGGAGATCACTCCCGGCAGCCTGGTGTGAAACCCCATCACCACCGCGCCCATGTAGAGGCCGTATGGCCACGTGGTGCCACCGGGGAAAGCCGTGACCTCCAGATCGCTGTCCAGCAGCGTGATCGTGCGGGCAATCTCCAGATCACCGCCATAATTGCGCACGCGCGAGGCCACCGCGAACCCGGTCTGAGTCTGGCCGCCCTTCCATCTCACTTCGATTTGCGGTAGGCGCGCACCCATGCGCGAGAGCGAGGCAAGCCAGTAGGCGCCCTTCCCCAGACGCCGCTTCCAAGCGGGCCGCACGCGCCTCACAATATCGGCATCGAAGCCAGCGCCCGCCATCAGAAGAAAGTAGCGCGGCAGCCCCTTCTCCGGACGAAAAACTCCGGCCGCGATGCGGCGCGGGACAAGTTCATGCAACCGGGACGCGGCCTGCCGGATGCCGCCTTGGATGCGCATCTCGACGGCCAGCACGTTGGCTGTTCCCGCAGGAAGAACCGCCAGCGGCGTCTCCGTGCCCACCAGCCCGTTCATCACCTCGTTCACGGTGCCATCGCCACCGGCGGCAATCACGAGCCCCGCGCCCGAGGCCGCCGCCGAGCGCGCCAGTTCGGTGGCATGCCCGGAACGTTCCGTGGCCAGCGCGGTTATTTCGTGCCCCATCGAGCGCAGCAATGTGAGAGCGCGTGTGAGGCGGTGCGCTCGCGCGCCCGCGAGCCCGCCAGCTTGAGGATTGTAAATCAGGGAGGCGTTTCGATAGAAGGTCGCCAATCTTTCTATTATAGAAGTTCATGCCTTCGGCAGCGGAAGAAATGGAGCAGTTGCGGACCGAAATCCGCCATCATGAGCATCTCTACTATGTGCTCGATTCACCGGTCATCACGGATGCCGATTACGATGCCATGATCCGCCGCCTGCGCGCGCTGGAGGAACGGCATCCGGATCTCATCGCGGCCGATTCACCCACTGTGCGCGTCGGCGGGGCGCCTCGCGAAGGCTTCCAGCAAGTAAATCATTCCGAGCCCATGTTGTCGTTGGACAACGCGTTGAACGAAGGCGAACTGCGCGCTTTCGATGAACGCGTGCGCGGCCTGTTGAGTGACGCGCCGCACGCCTATGTGGCGGAGTTGAAGTTCGATGGTCTCTCGCTGGCCGTGCGCTACGGCGGCGGAGTCCTGAAGCAGGCCATTACGCGCGGCGACGGCGGCACCGGCGAGGATGTCACGGAGAACGCTCGCACCATTCGCAGCCTGCCGCTCCGGGTTGCCACCACTGAACCATTCGAGGTGCGCGGCGAAGTGGTGATGCCGAACAAGGCGTTTCAGTCCCTCAACGAGGAGAGGGAGCAGCAGGGTCTGCCACGCTACGCCAATCCGCGCAATTCGGCGGCAGGCTCGCTTCGCGTGCTCGACCCGGCCATCACGGCCGGGCGGCGTCTGGATTTTTACGGCTACATCCGGCTTCCGGCGCCGGGCTCGCAATGGGAGTCGCTGGAGTTGCTGCACGAGGAGGGCTTCAAAGTCGGCCGGCATCGCAGACTGTGCACGGACATAGACGAGTTGCTCGCTTTCATTCAGGAATGGGAAAGCAAGCGCGAGACACTGCCGTTTGAGATTGATGGCGTAGTGGTGAAGGTCGATTCACAGGCGCAGCAGAGGCAGTTGGGTTGGACGGCGCGCGCGCCGCGCTGGGCCATCGCCTTCAAGTATCCTCCGCGACAGGCGGAAACAGCCCTGCGCTCCATCGCCATTCAGGTGGGGCGCACCGGCGTGCTTACGCCCGTGGCCCACCTGGGACCGGGTCCCGTCAGCGGCGTCATGGTGTCGCGCGCCACGCTGCACAACGAGGATGAGATCGAGCGCCTGGGACTGGCCGCCGGTGACACGGTGGTGATTGAACGCTCCGGCGACGTCATCCCCAAAATCGTCAAAGTGGCCAGACATGGCGATGAGCGTGTGAAATTCGCCATGCCCCGGCACTGTCCTGTGTGCGGCGAACCCGTCGTGCGCGCCGAGGGTGAGGTGGCCAGCCGCTGCCTGAACCCGAACTGCCCCGCGCGTTTGAAGGAGAGCCTGCGCTACTTCGCTTCGCGCGGCGTAATGGACATCGACGGCATGGGTGAGGCGTTGATCGAGCAACTGGCCGGCAAGGGGCTACTGAAGAGCATCGCTGACCTCTACCAATTGGAGGCCGGGCAGTTGGCCGGGCTCGACCGCATGGGCGAGAAGTCGGCCGCGCGCATCATGAGAGGCATCGAGGCCTCCAAGCGAAAATCGCTGGCGCGCCTGATTAACGGCCTCGGCATCCCGTTCGTGGGCGAACGCACAGCCGTGCTGCTGGGCGGCACGTTCGGATCGCTGGACGCCATCGCCCAGGCGAGCGAAGAAAAATTGCAGGAGACGCCGGAAGTAGGCGTCAAGGTGGCGCAAGCGATCCGGCGGTACTTCGACAACGGGCACAACCGCGAGATGATCGAACGTCTGCGCGCCGCCGGGCTCAACTTCACGCAGGAAAAGGTGCGCAGCGAAGATGGACCGCTGAGCGGGCTCACCTTCGTCATCACGGGCACGCTACCTTCGATGAGCCGTGACGAGGCCAAGCTGATGATCGAACATGCGGGCGGCAAAACGTCCGGGGCGGTCTCGAAGAAGACGGATTTCCTGGTGGCCGGAGAGGCGGCAGGATCCAAATTGGAGAAAGCGAACACACTGGGCGTGAAGATAATCGACGAAGAGGCGCTGCGCCGCATGGTGGGCGAGGGTGGGCGGGCGTGAGGAAACTGGCCTTGACTTTGCAGTCATGGGGACCGGCAGGCGCGCTCGCGCTTGCGGCGCTGGATTCTGCCGGCATCCCGCTTCCAGGCGGTGTCGTAGCGCTGATCGTCGCCATCGCCGCCACCAATCCGGCCGCCGGATGGCTAACGGCGGCTCTCGCCGTGGTGGGCTCCGCCATCGGCAGTCTGGTGCTGTTCGGCATTGCGCGGAAGGGCGGCCAGGCGTATCTGGACCGTCATACCGTTTCGCCGCGCGCGACGCGGCTTCGCGCGTGGTTCCAACAGTACGGACTGGTGACCGTATTCGTGCCGGCGTTGATCCCGTTTCCCATGCCTCTGAAGGTTTTCGTGCTGTCGGCCGGAGCGACGGGCGTGCCGCCATCCCGGTTTCTGGCCGTCATTCTGGCGGCGCGGATCCCGAACTACTTCGCCATGGCCTGGCTGGGTATGCGGCTGGGTGACGGCGCGTTGCCCTGGCTGAAGTCGCACACGCTCGAATTCAGCATCGCCGGGCTGGTGCTGATTGGAGTGTTGATTCTATTGATTGGCCGCATGAACCGTTCCAGTACAATATCTGCGTGACCCATCCCAGCAGACGTTCGTTTCTCGCAACGGCCCTGGCCGCCCCGGCCTTCCTGCGCGCGGCCCAAAAGCCCACCGACGCGCGCATCGAGAGCGTAGCGTACAGCTACGAGGATTTCCTTTACCGGACGCCCATCAAGTTTGGCGGCAACGTCGTGGACAGGGTCACCATGCTGAACGTCACGATGACATTGCGCAGCCGGGCTGGAAAAACAGCCAAGGGATTCGGCTCCATGCCCATGGGCAACGTCTGGGGCTTCCCTTCGAAGGTGCATACGTACAACGAGACTCTCGGAGCCATGAAGGCGCTGACGGCCAAGCTCAAGCCGATTATCGCTGGCTATCAGGAGTATGGCCATCCGCTCGACGTGGCGCACGCCCTGACGCCCGCCTACCTGAAGGCCGCCGCCGATGTCACGAGGGAGCAGAAGCTGAAGGAGCCGTTTCCGAAACTATGCACGCTGGTGACGGTGAGCCCGTTCGACGCCGCTTTGCACGACGGCTACGGCAAGCTGCACGGACGCAGCTCTTACCAGGTGCTCTCTTCAGAGTTCGTCTCACACGACCTGGCGCACTACCTCTCCCCGGCCTTCGCCGGCGAGTATCCGGATCGCTATGTGACCGCGAAGCCAAAACCATCCATGCCGCTCTACCATCTCGTGGGCGCCGTGGATCCACTTACCTCCGGCGACATCGCCAAACGCATCGGCGACGGACTGCCCGAAACTCTGCCCGAATGGATCGAGTATTCCGGACTTGACCATTTGAAAATCAAGTTGAACGGCGAGGATCTGAACTGGGATGTGAACCGCGTGCTCTCCGTGGAGCGCGTGGCGAGCGAGACCGTGCGAAAACGCAAGGTGGCCCGCTGGGTCTACTCGCTGGACTTCAACGAGAAGTGCCCCAACGTCGAGTATTTGGTGACCTGCCTGCGTAAAGTTAAGGAAGGCTCGGCGGCGGCCTATGAGCGCATCCAGTATGTCGAGCAGCCTACCAAGCGCGACCTGAAGGCCGACCGTGGGAACCGGATGCACGAGGCCGCGAAGCTGAAGCCGGTGGTGATCGACGAATCTCTGACGTCGCTAGAGATGCTGGATCTCGCACGCGAAATGGGGTACTCGGGCACGGCCTTGAAGGCGTGCAAGGGGCAGGGCGAGGCGTTGCTGATGGGCGCCGCCGCTCAGAAATACAAGATGTTCCTGTGTGTGCAGGACCTCACCTGTCCGGGCGCGTCGTTGATCCACTCAGCCGGGCTGGCTGCTCACGTTCCGTCCGTGGCGGCCATTGAGTGCAACTCACGCCAATACGTTCCCGTGGCGAACAAAGGCTGGGAGAAGCGCTTCCCCGGCGTGTTCGACGTGCGCAACGGGCGCGTCAACACGGGACTGCTCGACAAGCCCGGCCTCAGCGCAGTGGCGTGATGAGCAAACCTGTATCGCGCTGCTTCTGGGTTCCGCCGGACAAGCCATATTATGCGGAGTATCACGATGTGGAGTGGGGCGTGCCCGTGCATGACGACCGGCTCCATTTCGAGATGCTGATTCTCGAAGGCGCGCAGGCGGGGTTGAGTTGGGATACGGTTCTGCGCAAGCGCGCCGGCTACCGCGCCGCGTTCGCCGGGTTCGACCCGCGCAAGGTGGCCCGGTTCGCGGACAGCACACTGGAGCGGCTGCTTCTGGATCCCGGCATCGTTCGCAACCGTCTGAAGGTGTATGGCGCCGTGAAAAACGCCCGGGCATTTCTTGCAGTACAGAAGGAATTCGGCTCCTTCGATGCCTATGTGTGGAGGTTCACCGGCGGCGCGGCCCTCGACGGACGGCGTACCGGGCGCGCAGATGTTCCAGCAAGGACAGCCGAAAGCGATGCCCTCTCGAAGGACATGGGCAAGCGCGGCTTCACCTTTGTGGGCAGCACGATTCTGTACGCCTACATGCAGGCCATCGGGATGGTGAATGACCACACGCGGGACTGTTTCCGCTACAACGAAGTGAAAAAGCTTCGATGAAACGGCTTCAGTAGACGATTTGGCCGTCGCGCATATTCACGATGCGATGGCCATAGGCGGCCGCCTCGGGATTGTGGGTAATCATGAGGATCGTCTGGCCCAGGCGTTCATTCAACCCGCGCAAAACGTTCAGCACGGCGTCGGAATTCTTCGTGTCCAGGTTGCCAGTGGGCTCGTCGGCCAGCAGAATAGCCGGATGGTTGACGATGGCGCGCGCGATGGCCACGCGTTGCTGCTCGCCACCAGACATGGCGCGCGGCTTGTGATCGAGGCGCCCTGAGATTCCCAGCAGGTCGAGCACCTCGCTGAACCAGGCATCGTGCTCCAGCGGCTTTCCGGCGATGTGACGGGCAATGGCGATGTTGTCGCGCGCTGTGAGGGTCGGCAGCAGATTATACTTCTGAAACACGAAGCCGACTTTGGTCTTGCGCATGTTCGTGCGTCCGGCGTCGGACATTTCCGCTAGATTGACGCCGTCGATGGACACCGAGCCGCGTGTGGGCGGCGTCAATCCGCCGAGGATGTGAAACAGCGTCGACTTGCCCGAGCCTGATGGGCCGACGATGGAAAGGAACTCCCCGGCGGCAACTTCCAGGTCGACGCCTCGCAGAGCCTCCACGGTCACCTCGCCCACGCGGTAGCTCTTGCTGAGGTTGTGGATGGAAATCAGGCTGCCGCTCCTACTCATACGAAAGAGCCTCCAGCGCATCCTGCTGAATCGCTTTCCAACCCGGGTAGAGCGAGCCCATCACCGCGCCGCCCACGGCGATGATGGTGGTTGTGGGCCACCAGTCGGGAGTAATCATGGCCGTCAACGTGGCGCCGGCGAACTCCAGGATCAACCATCGCGTGCCGAAGCTGAACAGGATTCCCAGAACGCTGCCCGCCGCGGCGAGCACGAAGGTTTCGCGCAGCAGTATGGAGAGGATGTAGCGCGGGCCCGCGCCCAAAGACTTGAGAATGCCAATCTCGCGCGTCCGCTCCAGCACGGCCGTGTACATCGAGAGGAACACCACCAGGAAACCGACAATCACGCTGATGGCGATCACCACATAGATGAACGGCTTCAGTCCCGGAACGTTGTTCACGGAGAAGAGCGATGTGAACTCCTCGATGGAATAGATGGCGTAGTCGGGCAACCTTTGTTTGAAGGCGCGCACCATCTCGTTGGTCCGCTTGGGATCGTCCAGTTTCACGAAGATCTGGGTCAGTTTGCCGGTGTTGCCCGTCAACTCCTGCAACCGGGCCAGTGGCAGCACCAGGCGGGCCAGTTTCCCGGATTCGAAGATGCCGCACACGCGCCACTGTTTGTTCAGCAGCTTCAACTGCGAGCCAACCTCCAGGTGGTTCTGCTTCGCATAGCGCTCATCCACCAGAATGTCGTCGGGAGTCTGAAACGGGCCTCCAGCAATATAACGGAATCCGCCGCTGAGCCGGGAAAACTTGTCCAGGTCCACGCCGGTCACCGTGTCGATGCCGCCAATCGGTTGGGCGATGGTGCCGGTGGCGACGGTCACATGGGGCTGCTCGCCAAAGAACTTCAACAGGCCTTCCGACATGGGCGCGGAGGAAAAGCTGATGGCCGAACTGCCTGGCGGCCGGATCCAAACGTCGGCGCCGACACCCTTGGCGCGGCGTCCGGCTTCATCCAGCATGCCCCGGCTCAACCCCACCAGGGTCAGGATCATCGTCACCTCGATGGCGATGGCCAGGACACTGAGGAGCGTCCGGACAGGACGGTGCTTCAGGTTCTCCAAAACGAGCTTATTGATCAACGGCGGGAGTCCTTCGGTGATGCAGGCAGCAATCTATCATTCTAGCCTGTGCCGCCCGGCCAACCGGAACCACTGGCGGTTTACGGCGCCCCGGCGTCCACCAGGCGGAGCATGCTCAGGTTCACGCTGAGATTGCGGTGATCGCCCGCGGCCATCCACAATGGCCCCGCCGAGATCTCCACCGTGTATTCCTCCGCGTCCTCCACGGGCTCTTCCAGAACGAAGAGGCCGGTACGTTCCAGCGTCCACACGCGCGGCGCGGCGCCGTTCACGGCGATGGCAACCGTGACAGACGAACCTTGCTGGAAACAGTCCGCGGGAGCATAGCCGCGCACGCGAACCAGCAGCGGACCAGGGCGCACTCTCCGCAGGCGAGCCGCGGCGCGTCCGGCGATCCAACGATACTTGTTGCCGAAGACGCCTTCCAGAGGATGCCAGCCGGCCAGCAACTTCGCCTCATGTCCGGGCAGAGAGAAATCGATGACATCTTCGCGGTCACCAGGGTAGAGTTCCTTCCGGTCGGCGAGTTTCAGCACGTTGTAGACGCCTCCCTCGTTGGGCGCGTCATAGCCGCAAGCCGGACAAAGCAACGTCTCGGTCCCGTCGCGGACGAGCGGGCCATGACAGTCCGGACAGCGTAGGAACCTCTCAAAGCTCTCCATGGAGACGGGCTGGCCAGCCGGTCCCCCGGCCTTCCTGCAAAATGCCGCCAGCGTGCCGCCCAGCAATCGGGCCGGCACCCAGTCCGTGCCGTACCGGTCGATCCGGCGCCCAAGCTTTCGCATGCCGGTTTCGCCCCAGCCATGGCTGCGCACGAAGATCTCATACTCGGCCGATTCAAAGTGGCGGTCAATCAACTGCTTCCAATCGCGCAGGTACATCGAATGGTTCTGGCGGATGCCAAAGCTCTCCTCCTGATGAGCGCCGATGACGTCGCGCACCAGGTAGCCAAGCAACCCGTGGCGATACAGCGTCCGCTCCCACCCGCGCATGGTCTCGATATAGGGAGCGCGAAACAGTCCGAGCGTGAGCAGCCGTTTGAGCGGCTCTTCGGCGAAGTAAAAGACCCCTCCGGGCGCCAGCACGCGGTGAACCTCGCGGAAAACCGGTTCAATGTCGAGAAACTGGCTCAGCATCTGGAACGCGCACACCAGCCGCAAGGAATTGTCAGCAAAGGGCAGGTTCAGGGCATCACCCGCGACACGAACAGGAGCGCGCGTGAGCCCCCAGCGGTCCTGCAACGCCATGCCGTGACGCAGCGCGTCGGCCGAGATATCGAGCGCGAAGCCTTCGGCTCCGTAGTCATTACACAGCATGTAGCTGGTATGCCCGGCATTGGCGCCGATCTCGAGAAAGGGCGAAAGATGTCCGGTGAAGGCCAGATGTTTGTTCAGCAGGGCCGCCCTGCGCGCGTTCTCCTCGGCGTAGATCCGGGCGGCGCGCTCGGGCTCTCCCAGCGAGGCGAAGTTATGAAACTCCACCTGGGCGCGTTTCACAGAGAGCGATTGGGCTTCCATATTCACCGGCTCTCTCCCTCAGTTCTCTCCCAGCGCCGGCGGCTGCACCCACTCGCCGTCGCGCATCGCACGCTCGATCTTCACCAGGCAGGCGATATCCTCGCGTGGATCGCATTTCAAGACGTACAAGTTCGCCGGAGCGCCGGCCTCGATCCGTCCGGCTCCGCCGCCGTTTTGAACGGCATGCAGCGTGCTGGCCTGAATGATGGCTGCGGCGGGAAGCCCGGCTTCGCTTAGGAATTTCCATTCCCGGTGCGCCGATGCGGCGCCGTCAACGCCCAGCTTCACGCCGGCATCGAAGAGAGCCTTCACCTGTTGCTTGGCCTGTTGGAGATGATGCGGCTCTGTTTCCAGAAGAGTGAGCGTGGGGAACACGGTGACATCTTGCTCTCGCAACGCAGCAACAAGATCAGGACTGATGTGCGCCACATCGACGGGCATGCCTCTCACCAGCTTGCGCCCCGCACCGATCAGCGATCGCAATTGCGCTTCTGTTCGGAAGCGCGGATCGTAGCTCATACGGCCGAGTTTCACGGGCGCCGGAATCAGAAAGCGCCCGCTGAGGTCGACCTTCTCCGAACCAGGTGGGATAGGAAGTGTAGGCTGATCGCCCACGGCCTTAAAGTGGCCGCCCATCACGATCACAACGGAGCGATCCACCACGCCGCGCGTTGCCGTGTCGAAGAGTCCCGCACCGAGGAGGACCTTCGTGTGCGGCGAAGGTCCCGCGCACGAGGCGAGTAGCGACAGCGCGCAGAGGCAGGGGACGAGGTTGGCGGAACATTTCATGCGAACAGAGTCCGGCAGTCGAGTGAACGGAGGTCGTCCAGAAGAAGGTCCGGCGAATGCCCGGCGAGTTCATCCCGTGACGAGAGCCCGGTTTGCACGGCGATGGAGCGGACCGAGTTGGCGCGGGCGGCGTTGATATCATTCGGATGATCGCCCACCAGCCAAATCCGGGTGTTCGGCCCAATCCAGCCTCGGCGGCGCGCCTGCGCCAGCGCCAACCCGCCGAGAAAGGCCCGCGTGTGCCCCATTTCGGCAAAGGCGCCAAATCGAAGGTATTGGCGCAGCCCTGCGCTTTCCATTTTGCGCCAGGCGATCGCGGACAAGTTCCCGGTGACCAGTCCGGCCGGGATGCCGTTGCGGCGCAGCCGCCGCAGGAGGGCGCGAGCGCCGGGGCACACACTGGCGTGGAGATCGCGCGGGGCCGTGCGCCTATAAATACGCTGCGCGTCGCGCAGGATGCGGGGCATGGCGCGGTTCACACAAGGGCCGGTGACGCCTGCGCGGGCCAGCATCGCCGCGACGATATCCCCATCGAGCATGCCCTGCACAGGGATGCCCTCCGTGGTCACGGTAAGCCCTACGGTGCGGCGCACAGCCTCTTCAAGCGCTTCCCGGTGGTGAGGACCGGCGCGGCGGATCAACGTTCCGTCGATATCGAACAACACTACCGCGGCGGCCACTATCCTTTGATAATCCCTCGCACACTACTATACCTGACGATGAAAAACTCTTCGTCATCGGTGATGTTTCCCTCACACAGAGCGGCCTCCGAACGCCGCGCAAGGCGGCGGTTTGAGAGGTGATGCTGTCACAAGCTGGCAGTTTCATGGGCCCGCCTCGTACAATAGGCACAGATGCAGGTATTGCAGGCCGGCTCACATAAGCTTCTTTATCTTGAGCTGGAAGAAGAAGTGATTCAGGAGATCCTCACGCAACTGGGCCTGGAAGCGCGGTTGTCGAACGACCAACGTGTGCTCACGCTGGAGTTGCAGGCGCCCGGACGCCAAGCGCCACTGCTTTTGTTCGATGCCGCCGACCCGGGCAACCTCGGTTGGTTTTCCCGCTGCCAGTTCTATGTGGATGGCAAGACAGCCACGGTGCTGCAAACCCCCATCCGCATCGCCAACGTAAACGACGGGCGAGGCCATCCGGTTCCGAATGCTCTGCGCGTGCAGATTGCTAAGGAACTGCCGCCCAACTTCCGCCTGCCTGGCAAGAACCCGGTGAACGAGCAGAGTCTTTACGGAGTGCTATTCAACTTCCTCAGCGCCCTGTTGAACACTGGCGTTGCCGTTTGCGGCGGGTCGTTGGTGAAGCCGCTCGCCGGGCGCGGCGACGCCGACATGCGCGGCTGAGCCACCCGTATAGGGGTTACAGCTTAGAACCTCGGTCCCGGCTCCTTGCTGCCCCGATTCTCCAGTACGGACCGCCAGGAATTCAGTACCAAAGACACTGTCTCCATTCGCCCGCCCACTCTACTCTCAACTTGTATCCGGTTCCTGTCCCCAGCACAGTCCGGGTACATCGGGCGCTTCCAACCCGCGCACGGAGGCGCCCACCTTCGGAACGTATTTCTTGAACGAGGCGTAAGTCCCGTTCCCATCAGGCTGCGGCCAGATTCGGCTGAGCGCACCGCGCCGCCGGTACTGGCATTGAAACGGGCGGAGGCGTCTCTGGAGGAGGAGACAACTCCGCCCGATTTTTCTTCCGTCACTTCGCCGGGCGCGTCTTGTTTTCGAACAGATAAAGTCCACTCTTGCCGCCCACGGCGAAGTCAGGATCCCCATCGCCATCGATATCCCCGGCGGCGATTTGCATGCCCGCGCCAGCCATGCCGCCATATTCAATGATGTGGCGCGCCCAGGTGACGCCTTTACCCTGTGCGGCAGGCAGGGGCTCATACCAGTAGATGCCGAGGGGATCGCGAGCGCCGGGATCGTGATCATGAGCCAGAAACCTCTTGCCGCTGACGAGGTCCTTCCGGCCGTCGCCGTTGAGATCAATCAGCGCTGTCGCGTGTGCTTGCGACCAGACATCCTCAAACACCTGCTTCTTCCATGTGCCGCCGGCTTGCCGCTCCAGCCAGAAGATACCGTAGTCATGAGCGTTTGATGTGATGACGTCCGGCTGCCCGTCTCCATTCACATCGTGAACGTAGAGAAAGCCGAGGTGCTCCTTGAAATCCCACTCGGCATGCAGTTGCCAGTTGCCCGTCACGCCTGGCGCAGGCGCCTGCAGCCATCCCTTTGGCGTAAGAATATCGATGCGTCCATCACCGTTCACATCGCCCGCGCCGATGCCATGGCCGTAGGACTGATCGGCCACCTGATGGCGCACCCACTGGCCCGCCTGGAACTCATACCATGCGGTAATCGCTTTGCCGCCGTACTGGGGTAGCACTTCGCGCGCCCGCCCATCGCCATCCATGTCCACAAGGAAAGCGAACTCGGTGTTCATGCCGGTGTCCACCGCGCCCTCTTTCCACTGGCCCTTCCCGTTGCCGGGGTTCCGCCACCAGGAGACCTTCTTGCCGAACCAGTGGGCGGTGATGATGTCGGTGTGGCCGTCGCCGTCGACATCCAGCGGAAGATCGCTGAACGCATCGATGTAGTTGTTTTGGAAGAGCAACTCGCGGAACCGGTGCTTCGTCCAGCGCGGCGCCTCATACCAGTTTTCGCCCGAGACGAGATCGAGCTTGCCGTCACCATTGAGATCAGCCAGAGCGCAGGTTTCGCTGGCGCCAGGATCAATACGCTGCTTCTCAAATGCGATGTCGGCGGAGCGTGTGGCGGCCGGAAGCAGTGTGGCGGCCAGGAGCAGTAGCGGTAGTTTCCTCATGACAGGATTCCTTTGCGCAAGGTTACGGGCGGCTGTTCTTCAACCACTCATCGTAGGCATGTTTACGCGGGCCGTTGTACCGGATGGTGTCGAAAAAATCGGAGCGGCCAAGCATGCGCGGATCGCCTTCACCTCGCAGTGTCTCCTCCATGTTCTCAAGCATTTTCCGCTTCACTTGCGCCATTTTCGGATCGGCCGCGAGGTTGTGGAGACATTCCTTGTCCGTGCGCATGTCGTAGAGCTCTTCGGCCGGGCGTTTGCCAAACGACATCCGGTAGTACATGTCGAAAGAGCTGATGAGTAGGGTCTTCGTGGGTGAATCATCGACATTGCGGTAGCCGGTTTCTGGATTTCCGGCGGGCCAGGTATCCGGCGCGTAATTGCGGATGTAGAGGTACTGGGGCGTGCGCATGGCGCGGACGGGATAGCCGGCGTCGCCGGGGCGGCCCAAATCGTGCCGTTCCTTGGCCACGAGCATGACGTTGCGCGTAGGATCGACGGAGCCTGACCTGCCAGAGGTGAGTACGTTGACGAAACTCTTGCCCGTCATGGTGGAGGCGGCAGGCACTCCCGCCGCTTCACAAATGGTGGGCGCAAAGTCGCGCGTGTTGATGAAGTCGTCCACCACGCGGGAGCCTTTCACGCGCGTTCCCCACCGTATGGCGAGCGGGATATGGAAACCGTCTTCGTAGATCTGGCCCTTGACGCGAGGAAAGGGCATGCCGTGATCGGAGGTGGAGATGATCAGAGTATTGTCGAGTTCCCCGATCTCCTCCAACTTTTTCAGAGCGCGGCCGATGTGAGTGTCGAACCACTCGACTTCAAGCGCATAGTCGAGCAGATCGTTCCGCACGGTGGGGGTGTCGGGCAGATAACCGGGGACGGTGACCTCGGCCGGGTTGCGTCCGGCGCGCCGTCCTGAGCCTTCTTCATAGGCGCGGTGCGGCTCCTGGCCGCCCAGCCAGAAACAGAACGGCGTGTCCGAGGGGCGCTGAGCCAGGAAGTCCTCGAAGTTGCCTGCGTAGTCGCGATTGGAAATCCCGGTGTAGGGCGGTTTGTTGGTGCGTTTCTGAAATTCCTTGCCGGCCGGGTTATGCGGCCAGCCGGTTGCTTGATAGTCGCCTGGCCCCCAGCCCTTGCCGGTCATGCCGGTGAAATAGCCTGCCTTTTCGAGCACGTCCGGGTACACGGCGAATTCGTTGGGAAAGATGCTGTAGTGATTGATCGCTTCTTTCAACTGCCATGTGTTGCGGCCGGTGAGAATCGTGGCCCGGCAAGGCGAGCACTTGGGATTGGAGGTGAAGCAGTTGGTAAAGAGAACACCTTCGCGCGCGATGCGGTCGAAGGACGGCGTCTTCACCCACGTGCAGCCATAAGCGCCGGCGTGCTGGTGCCCCCAGTCGTCGTGGATGCAGAAGAGAATGTTGGGACGCCTGGCTCCCTGCGCGGCCATCGGCGCGGCCAGAAGGGTGTGGAGAAAATGACGGCGGTGAATCATCTCAGCTCGTTGATCGTATCACCGCAACACGCCGCACGGCTGCTAGAATGGAAATGTATGGCCATTCGGCCATACACCCTGCTCCCCGGTCGTCTAACGGTAGGACAGCGGCCTTTGGAGCCGTGAATCGTGGTTCGAATCCATGCCGGGGAGCCATTCTGAAAGTTTGGGTTCTGAAGCGCCTTTTGCCCCTTCGTTTGTTGCACTTGCAGAGTTCGAACGTGCCAATGTTTGGAATGGTTCATGAAGGGTCACTTCTAACCGGCCTTCCTTCCACATTGCGCCGTTAACCACCAGTTCCAGGAGTTTGCGCTGTTCCCGAGCAATCTGCCGGTCGAACTCCCGGCAGGCGATGCTGGTCAACTTCATCATGTTGAAGCCGGCCCGCAAATCGACGGCGGTGGACTGATGCTGGCTGATCTTCGCCCGAAGCGCCTGTTGTTTGGACCGGGTCTCTTTGGCCTTCCGATCAAATTGCTCGGACGTGAT
>JADLCT010000064.1 GCA_020847045.1 Bryobacterales bacterium
ACATCTGGCCGAGCAGCGCGGGGCGGAACTTCGCCTCCTCGTCCATGGCGCGGACATGCGGTTGAATCTGCTCGCGCGCAAAGCGCCGGACAGTCTCCTGGAACATCCGCTCCTCTTGGCTGAGCTGTGTGAGCGGACGGGCGGATGGCTCCTCGGCGGATGTGTGGGTGGGCATGGCGTTCCTCCGGTGCCAGGATACCGGAGTTGGAGCCGGATCAGCCGCGTGGGGGTTGTGCGCCAAAGAAGCCGTTCAGCGAAGCGAAGGGTTCCGCGCCGGCCAGATCCGTGAAGCTTCCGCTGGTGGCGATCTCGCGTGCGGCGCGCAGGAATCCTCCCCAGGCGCAGCGGGCCAGCGCCGAGCCCAGACTGATGCGGCGCACGCCGAGCGAGGCAAGCTCGTCCACGGTGAGCCCGGTGTTCGAGCTGATCAATACATTCACCGGCTTGGGGTGGGCCGCCTCGACCACGGCGGCGATCTCGTCTCGGGTTCTCACGCCGGGAGCATACAGCACGTCGGCGCCCGCGTCGCGATAGGCCCGCAGGCGGCGCAGCGACTCCTCCAGCGGGTTCGTCACGCCTGCCAGAAAGCACTCGGCGCGCCCGGTCAGCAGCACGTCGGCGCCCGCTGCGTCGATGGCCCGCCGCGCGGCCCGGAGGCGCTCGATGGCGGTGTCGAGAGGGTAGAGCGGCTGGTTGGCGTCTCCCGTGGCGTCTTCTATGGAGAGCCCGGCCACGCCCGTTTCCAGGCAGAGGCGGACATTCTCCGCCACGCCTGCCGCGTCGGGGGCATAGCCGTCCTCGAAGTCGGCGTTCATGGGAATCTCGACGCTCGCCGTCAGCGCCGCGATGTGCGCCAGCATGGCGCTGGCGGACAGGCCGCCATCGGGACGCGCGGCGGAAAATGAGGCCCCTCCGCTGGTGGTGGCCAGCGCGGGAAAGCCGAGCGATTGTAGAAAACGGGCGCTGCCGGCATCCCACGGATTGGGAATGACGAAGCAGCCGGACTCGTGCAGACGGCGGAAGGCCGCGCGGCGTTCGCTCCATGTGGACATACAGCCACTATGGCACGGGCCAAGGACAAGGGGGCTCTACGCCACGAAATCGGACACCGGCGCGATGTCTTCCGTCTTGCGCATCCAGCCGCCCAGCAGGCTGTTCAAGCCGCCGATGCGGTGCTTCTGGCCGGCGTCACCGGCCAGGTTGCGCATCTCGAGGGGGTCTTCCTGAAGGTCGAACAGTTGCGTCGTGCGCGCGCCGTTCACGTTGTAGCGGATCAGCTTGTAGCGGCCGCCTTTCACGGCGCGCTGACAGGTGCGGTAGGCGGAGAACATGGAGTCCCGCACCTTGTCCTTATGGCCCCGGATGACCGGTGCGAGGCTGGAGCCCTCCACCGTGTCCGGCGTGGCTGTGCCGGTGAGATCGCACAGCGTCGGGAACAGGTCGTACAGGTAGGCGTAGGCGTCCGTTCGCTTCCCCCGCGGCAGTCCCGCGCCGCCGATCACCAGCGGCACGCGCATGGAGTGCTCATAGAGATTCTGCTTGCCGAGCAGGCCATGCTGGCCCACGGCCAGCCCGTTGTCGGCCGAGAAGACGACGATGGTATTGCCAGCGTGGCCGCTCTCTTCGAGAGCTTTCAGCACGCGTCCCATGTGATAGTCCACGTGCGTGATCATGGCGTAGTAGGCGGCGATGTGTTCGCGCACCACTTCTGGCGTCCGTGGCCAGGGCGCCAGGGCTTCGTCGCGGATCTTCATCTCGCCGTTGTCAAAGGGGTGCTCGGGCAGGAAGTTCTTGGGGAGCGTGATTTTGTCCGGCGAATAGAGATCGGCGAAGTCCTTGGGCGCCATGCGCGGATCGTGCGGCGAGGTGTAGGGCAGATAGAGCGCGAAGGGCTTACCGCTCTTGTGGTTCTTCAGGAATCGAATCGCCGAATCGCTGAAAATCTCCGTGGAGAAACCCTTGGCGATGTGGCGCTTCGATTTGGGGTACTCGCCGGTGGGGTCGAAATCGGCCACCGGCACATGGAGGTGGTCCGACATGCCACCGAAAAAGATGTTCTCGCCCTGGGAGAAGCAGCGGGCCCAGGTCTTCTCGCCGTTGTGCCACTTGCCCGTGGAGAAGGTCTCATAGCCGCGCTGCCGGAGCACCTCGGGCCACATATGGTACGGACGCCGCTTTTCGGGAGGTGACTTCGGATCGATTAGGTTGTGATGGACGTGGAACAGTGTTTGCCCGGTCATCAACATGCCGCGGCTGGGGGCGCACACGGCGGGTATGGTGCCTCCCATGATGCCGGCGCGCGTGAATGCCGTGCCGCGCGCCACCAGGGCGTCCATGGTGGGCGTCTTCACCTCGGGATTGTTCAAGGCATGCAAAGTGGAGAAGCGCTGATCGTCCGTAAAAAGGAAGAGGATGTTAGGCGGCTGTGTGCCCGTTTGCGCCGGAGCAGCCAGGCCCGCCGCTGCGCCCGCCAATGCTTTCAGATGTTCGCGCCGATTCATGAGTGTGCCAGCTCCAGTTCCCGGAGGACCGCCGCCGAGGTTTCTTCCACCGCCTGCTCGCCGCTCACCGTGATGCTTGCCCAGCGCCGTGAGGGCAGGATGTACTCGCGCGCCATGGGCCAGACGGTGTGTTCCCATTGCTCGCGCACGGAGGTCTCCGTGCGGCCCCGCTCGGCGATGTCGCGCGCCATGCGCCGGCGCAGGCACTCCTCGGGAGGAGTCTCCACGTACACCGTCAGATCGGCCAGCGCCCGCAGGAGCGGGTCGTGTAAGCCCAGCAGCCCTTCGGCGATGACGACGGAACCCGGCCGCAGCGTGTGCGTGTACAGCTCGCGATTGTGCAGCGCGAAGTTGTACACCGGCGCCTCCACCGCGCGCCCGGCCTTCAACTCCGCCAGATGCTCGCGCATCAAAGGCCAGTCGAGCGCGCCGGGATGATCGAAGTTCATGCGGGCCCGCTCCTCCCAGCTCAAATGAGTGAGCGGCAGGTAGTAGCCGTCCAGATGAAGCACGGCGGCATCGTCCCGCGTGTGCCGCAGCGCGGCGGCCAGTTCGCTCTTGCCGGAACCCGACATGCCCGCGATTAAAATGACCGTGACAGACTCTGGAACCATCCCCGACTTACAATATCACTCCATGAACAGTACGCCGAGAGATTACCGCCAGATTGCGGCCGCGCTCTCGACCGGCATCCCCGCCGGCGAGCTTGACGGAGTGGTGAAGCCGCTGGAGGCGCTGGAGGAGAGCTTCCGCCCCCTCATGGCGGAACTGTGCGACGAGACCGAACCGGCCTACCTGCTGGTTCTCCCCACGGAGTGGTTCAAATGAGCGCCCCGCTGCCCTTCCGCACCATCACGGAAGCCGGCGAGGCTTTGCGCGAGCGCAGGATCTCCTGTGTGGAGCTGACGCGCCTTTCCCTCGCCGCCGCCGCCGCCGAACAGCCGCGCACCAACCTGTTTCTCGCCATGATGGAGGAGCAGGCGCTGGCCGGCGCCGCGCACTGCGACGCCGAACTGGCGCGGGGACACATTCGTTCCCCCCTGCACGGAATTCCCGTTGCGGTAAAGGATGTCTTTTGCACGAAAGGCGTGAAAACCACCTGCGGCGCGCGCATCCTGGCCAACCACGTGCCCAACCATGACGCCGCCGTGGTGGAGCGCCTGCGCGCCGCCGGAGCCATCATCATCGGCAAGACCCACATGCAGGAGTTCGCCTACGGGATCAGTTGCAATAATCCCCACTTCGGGCCGGTCCGCAATCCCCACGATCCGGCGCGCATCCCGGGCGGATCCAGCGGCGGCTCGGGCGCGGCGGTGGCGGCGCGCGTCGTGCTCATGGCGATGGGATCGGATACGGGCGGATCGATCCGCATCCCCGCGTCGTTTTGCGGTACAGCCGGCTTGAAGCCCACCACCGGCCGTGTGTCCCGCTACGGCGTTCTGCCACTTGATTTCACCCTCGATCACATGGGTCCGCTCGCGCCCACCGCGCTGGATTGCGCGCTGACGCTGCAAACGCTGGCCGGTTTTGACCCGCGCGACGAATCTAGCTCGCGCGCCCCCGTGGGCCGTTACGCCCCACCGCCCGAGCCGCGTCTGGACGGCGTGCGCATCGGCATCCCCACGTCTTTTTTTTACGAAGGATTGCAGCCCGCCGTCGCCACCGCCCTGGCGGCGCTGCAGGAGAAGGCCGCCGCCCTGGGCGCACAACTCGTATCCGTCGATACGGGTGACATGGCCGCCATCAACGCCATCGGCCGGGTCATCCTGCTCAGCGAGGCCTCGGCCGCTCTGGAACCCTACCTGCACCGCCGCGAGGAGTTCGGCGCCGACGTGCGAACCCTGCTGGACCAGGGCCGCCTGCTGCCCGCCACCGATTACATCAACGCCCAACGGCTGCGCCGGCTGGTGATGGCGCGGTTTGAGTCCGTCTGGCGGCACGCCGACTGCCTGTTGACGCCAGCCACGCCCACCACGGCGCCCCTGATCGGCCAGAACACCGTGGAGATCGGCGGCGTGGAGACCGACGTCCGGCTGGCCACAACCCGGTGCATGCGCGGCATAAACGTGCTGGGACTGCCCGCCTTGGCCATACCCTGTGGCTTCGATGCGTCCCGCCTGCCTGTGGGGGCGCAGGTGATCGGCCGGCGCTTCGACGAGGCGACGGTGCTGCTGGTAGGCCAGGCGCTCCAAACGGTCTAAGCCATGCGGGTTTCCGTGGAGGATGTAGGCTTCTGGGACTACTCCGGCTGGGACTACTCCGGCCAGCAGCATACGAACGCACCAGGGTAATCTGCGGTTTATCCCCTAATCTTCGAGCACCTTCCAGCCGATAGAGGTTCACAGAGGAAGTACTCGTGAGCCGTATCCGCACAGCCATTCTGGAAGTCGATCCAATCTTTGCCTCCGGGCTGAAGGCCGCCCTCTCCGGTGACGATGAATTTACCGTCACATGGGTGGCCCACACTCTGGACGCCGCCATGGGCCTACTCAGGCAAGAGCCCTGTGACCTGCTGCTGGCTACTCCCATGTCGGGACTGAGCCGCACCATGGAACTGTTGATGACCGTGCGGGCGCGCTCGCCGCGTACGCGCGTGCTCCTGTGGGACATGGTGATCTCCGATGTCGCCAAACGGCAGATGGAGCGCACCGCAGCCGCCAGTTGGATCAACCGCAAAGTGTCTCCCGAGGCGCTGCGGCGAATTCTGCGCGAAGAACTGGCCGCTGGAGAGCGGGAACCGGCGCCGCTCAGTGAATCCGAGAACAGTGGACGCCGGCTGACGGCCCGCGAACGCGAGGTGATCTCCCACGTTCAGATGGGGATGAAGAATCGCGAAATCGCCGAAGCCATGGGGATTACTCCTGGCACGGTGAAGGTTCACCTGATGCACATTTTCGAAAAAACGGGGCTGCGCGACCGCATCCAACTGGCGCAGTACGCGCCGCAGTTGCTCGCCCCGCCGGCTAGTGAAGCCAGGCGCGACACGCTGCAGGAGGTGTCTGTGTGAGCGCCTCCTCGCCCACTCTTGGCCTGACCGGAGAAAGCACGCGCCGCGCCTCTTGGACGCGGTGGCTGACTCCTTCGCTCTCCGACTGCTTCTTTGTCGCCATGATGACGTGGAGCTTCCTGTTGACTCCACTCGGATGGGCACAATTGCTCGCCGATGGTGACACAGGATGGCACATCCGCACGGGGCAGTGGATTTTGGCCGAGGGGCGGTTTCCGTACACCGACCTGTTCTCATTTTCCAAGGCTGGCCAGGAGTGGTTTGCCTGGGAGTGGGGCTCCGATGTCCTGTTTGCGTTCCTGTTCGGCCGGCTCGGACTAAAGGGCATCGCTTTGTTTGCCGGTGTTTGGATTGGCCTGTTTGGCTGGCTGCTGCTGCGCTATATGATCTGGCGTGGCGCCAACGGCATGGTGGCGCTGTTCGTTTCCCTCATCACGGTGGGAGCCTGCTCGCTGCACTACCTGGCGCGCCCGCACATCTTTACCCTACTGTTCGTGCCGCTGAGCCTGTGGCTGATCGAAGCCGACCGGCGCCGCCCGGGCGGGAGCATCTGGCTGCTGGTTCCGCTGACGATGCTGTGGACCAATCTCCACGGCGGGTTTCTCGCCCTGATCGCAATTCTCGGGCTGCTCAGCGTGGGCACGGCCATCGAAGCGATCTGGCATTCGGGGGGACGGGTGGAGCCGCGCGGCAATCTGGCGCCGGCGCTGCGTTATGGCGCGATTACGGCGGCCTGCGCCGCTGCTACGCTGGTGAACCCCTATGGCTGGCAGTTGCACCGGCACATCGCCTCCTACCTGAATTCGGACTGGATCAAAAGTGTTGTTCAGGAGTTTCAGGCGCCTACGTTTCGTGGGGAAGGTCTCCGGCAGTATGAGGTGCTGCTGATCGCCGGCGTGCTCACTGCGGCGGCGCTGCTGGCCCGGCGGCGTGTGGTCGAGCCGCTCTGGATTCTCTTTTGGGCGCACCAGTCGCTGACAAGCGCCCGTCACATTACGCTGTTTGCCGCGCTGGCCGGTCCGCTCGTGGCGATTGAGGCCACCCGGTTGTGGGAACAGGCTACGGCAGGTGGGGGCCGCAAGAGCGTGCGGACGATTCTCCATTCGCTCTCGCTGGATCTGTCGGCGGGCATGCGCTGGTCCAGCGTCTGGCCGCTCCTTTTTGTGGGGGCATTGCTGGCGGTCGATGAGCCGGTGCGGTGGCCGCGCAACTTCCCGGAAGCGAAATTTCCGGTGGCGCTCATTGAGAAGCACGCCCCGCTTGTGCGCGACGCGCGCTTGCTGACTTCGGACCAATGGGGTGACTACATCCTGTTTCACTACTGGCCGCAGCAGAAGGTGTTTGTGGATGGCCGCAGCGATTTTTATGGCCCGAAGCTCGGTAACGAATACTTGCGAATCTCGCAGGGCGGCTGGGATTGGTACCAGTTGATCGAGCGTTATGGGTTTACGGCCGCCCTGGTTCCAATGGAATGGCCGCTGGCATCGTTACTGAAGCAAAAGCCCGCGTGGCGGGTTGTCGAGGACAACGGCAAAGCCATTCTATTTCAGAAAGTTGTGCCTGCTCCCGCGGGTTCCGCTCAGGTCGCCGCGAACGCCCCGGGAAAAATATGGGAGCGGCACTAATGGAAAGCTCCGTGGCGTCCGAAATCTCTATGGGGGATCGCTCTCGATGAAGTCCGCTCGCACATCCCGCCAGGGTAACGAAACGCCGCAACCGGCGGGCGAACCGGTTCGCACCGCGCCCGCTCCGGTAGCTGGCGCCGCGCCGGCGTCACACCGGACTGGACAGGGAAGCGCTACTGGGACCGGCTTGTCCTGGCGTCTGCCATCCGGCCAACTATTGACCGAGTATGCGCTGCGGACCTGCTTCACGGGTCCTTTGCTGAACCGGACCCCCTTCGAGCGGCCAACCGCCGCTGGAAGCGATCCGGGGGAAAACCCACAGGCGGACGTCACCAGCCTGCTTTCGCAGGAGTTGCGCAATCTGCAGGAGGCGCTGGGCGGGAAGCGGGAGCAAGCCGGCAAGCCAGTGCTGGCTCGCGGCCGCGTGGCGCGCCGTGCGGTGACCGGAGGGCAGCCGGCCGCCCCTGGAAAGCCGAGGTCCCGGCGATGAATGGGTTTGCCGCAGTTGGTGACTATGGGTGGTTGACACTGCCGCACGCCGAATACGCCGTTGCGTTGGTTGTGGGCGGAGCCGCCGTGGTCGAAGATCTGATGCGCCGTACGATCTCAAACTTATGGCCTCTTGCCGCCATGGCCGGTGGGATTGCTTGTCAGGTGTGGGCCACGGGTTGGATGGGGCTGGGCTCGGCGCTGCTCGGCGTCCTGGCCGGATTTCTAGTGTTCTTGGTTTTCTACCTTCTGGGCGGGATGGGAGGTGGCGACGTCAAGCTCATGGCTGGGTTTGGCGCGTTGCTGGGTACAGGCCGGTTGCTGCATGCGGCTCTCTTTACAGCGGTGGCCGGTGGTGTGCTCGCCCTGGCCGTGATCGGATTTCACACGCTCCGGCGGAAGCTCCGGAAGACCGGGGACGGACCGGGGGTGGCGATTCCCTACGCCCCGGCGATCGCCGCCGGAGTTTGGTTGGCATTGCTGGCTGCAAAGCCTTGAGTCGATGGATTGAAGAGGGGCCGCAGGTTTGCGGCCAGGAAGGATCGGGAGAATCGAAAGCGGATGAGCCGGCCGAGGAAGCCGGCCGCGTGATTCTCAGAGAAAGGTAACGCTATGGATCGCAGGTTTTTGACCGTTCTCGGCGTCAGCCTGGTGTTTGCGCTGGTGGTGTCGAGTATTTTCTACCAGATGTCAGCGCGCGCCGGAGGGGGCTCGAAGAGGCCCGATCAGGACAGTATGGTTGACGTCGTGGTCGCCGCAAAGCCACTCGCCGTGGGCGTAAATGTGAAGCCTGACGATGTCAAGATCATCAAGGTTCCCCAGGCCGGCTTCCCCAAAGGGGCCTTCACCAAGGTGGAAGAGGTGATTGATCGTCCGGTGGTCAGTAATATTCTGCTGGACGAGCCCATTCTTGACGGGCGTCTCGCGGCGCGCGGCGCCGGTATGGGCTTGGCGCCGGTGATCCCTGTGGGGATGCGCGCCGTTTCGGTCCGGGTGAATGAGGTGGTCGGAGTGGCCGGCTTCGTGCTGCCGGGTATGCATGTGGACGTGCTGGTGACCGGCCGTCCGCCTGGTGACCAAACCTTCAGCATGACGACCACGGTTCTTCAAGACATCAGTGTTCTCAGCGCGGGCCAGACGATCCAGCCCGACTCGCGGGGGCAGGCGATCAACGCACCGGTCGTGACCTTGCTGGTGTCGCCGGAGCAGGCCGAGGTGCTCACGCTGGCTGGCACGGAGACGAAAATCCAACTGGTGTTGCGGAACTCTTCGGATAAGTCGATCACCGAAACCGCCGGCCGGAAGCTGCAAGAACTCTACAAGAACGTAAAAACGGCGGCCACGCCAGCCGAGGAATCGGAACAGCCCAGGCCGGTGCGCCGGCCCAGGCCGCGGCCGGTCGATGTGGCCCAGTCCATCACGCCAGCGGCGGTTCCCGTGGCGCTGCCGCCCGTTCCAGATCAGATCGAAGTCATTCGCGGCGAGAAGAAGACGGTCGAAGTTGTGAACAATCCACGCCCGAACGGCGTCGGGAGGAACTAATGTTCTCCATCCAACACTCATTGCCTCGCATGGCTGCCATGGGCGCCCTGCACTGTCTGGCGCTGCTCGGTTTGGGCGCCGTATCTGCCGGCGCGCTGGCGCAATCCACGGCCGAGGAGATTCGAATCACTCTTGGCAAGAGCATCGTGATCGACTATCCGGTGGACGTGGCCCGCATCTCGACGAGTAATCCCGAGGTGGTGGATGCCGTGGCGGTTTCCACTCGCGAAGTGCTGCTCCATGCCAAGTCGCATGGGATCTGCACAATCGTGGTCTGGTCCAAGACCGGGCAGAGGACCTTTTACAACATCTCGGTTGAGCATAACCTGGAGCCCATCCGCCGGATCTTGAAGGAAACCTTCCCGAACGACCCTATCCAGATCCAAGCCGCCCGTGATTCGATCACACTCACGGGCCGCGTCTCTTCGCAGGCCGTTGCGGACCGCGCTGCCGCGCTGGCCGCCTCGTTGTCCAAGACTGTTATCAACAATTTGCAGGTGACTGACGCCGCCGTGGAAAAGCAGGTTCTGCTGCGCGTGAAGTTCGCCGAACTCGACCGCACCGTGGCCCGCTCCTTTGGCGTCAACCTGGTCTCCACCGGAGCGCTGGGAATGGTGGGTTCGACTTCCACCAACCAGTTTTCGCCGCCAAGGCCGAATAGCCTGAACGGCACATCCCCCGGAGGAGGGGGCTCGAACCCCGGGTCATTCAGTCTGACCGATGCGTTGAACGTATTCGCCTTCCGCCCGGAGTTGAACCTGGCGGCCACAATTCGCGCCTTGCAGGCCGAGGGGGTGTTGCAGATCATCGCCGAGCCGAACCTGGTGACCACGAATGCCAAGGAAGCCAGTTTCCTGGTGGGTGGCGAGTTCCCGATCCCGGTGCTCCAAGGCGGCGCTAACTCCGGAGCAGTCACCGTACAATTCCGCGAGTATGGGATTCGGCTGTCCTTCAACCCTCAACTGACTTCGCACAACACGATGAAGATGTATGTGAAGCCGGAGGTGTCGACGATTGACCTGGCCAACTCGGTTACGGTTTCCGGGTTTACGATTCCAGCCCTGGCCACGCGTCGCATGGAAACAAATATCGAATTGGGACCTGGCCAAAGCTTCGTAATTGGCGGCCTGATTGATGACCGCGTTCAGGATCAGATGAATAAGATTCCCGGCCTGGGCAACATCCCTGTCCTGGGTTCACTTTTCAAGAGCCGCAGCGAAAACAAGTCGAGGACGGAATTGCTCGTCATGGTGACGCCGGAGATTGTGGATCCTCTAAACCCCGCCGATCCCAAGCCGGTACCCGTTATGCCGCGAGAGTTCATAGCCCCGCTCCAGATCAAGCCAACTTCTCAGAAGGGAACCGTAGATCCTGTGAAGGCCAAGGCGCGCAAGATCCGGGCAAAACAAACGGGCGCTCCCACTAATGAGCCGGTGCTTGTGCAACCCGCGGCTGCTCCCGCCCCATCGGCCGAAACGCCCAAGACGGGAGGGGACTCCCACTAGCCGGGCCACTCAGGTGCAGGGGATCACGCTTTCGGAAAACCGCCATGAGACACAGACGCGAATCCGCCTTGTCGGCCTTCCTAATCTGCCCGGACCGGGAACTCAGCTCCCAGTTTCAGCGTAGCCAGCAGGAAGCGCGCGCCTTTGAGGTGGTTGGTGAGGTCGCGGAGTATCCCGCACGAAACACATTGGAGATCCGGCTGCGGCAAATCCGTCCCGAAGTTGTCCTGGTGGATGTCTCCAGTGACCAGTCCAAGGCGATCGAGACCATTGAAGCCCTGTCCACTCACATTTCCTCGGCGCTGGTAGTTGGGCTACATCGCCACAACGACAGCAGCGCTGTTATCTCGGTGCTGCGTGCGGGAGCCGCCGAGTTTCTCTATTCGCCCTTCGAAGCTTCAGTACAGAGGGAGGCACTGGCGCGCCTGCGGCGAATCCGGCAACCGGAAGACGAGCCGCCTTCGGAGTTGGGGAAGGTTTTCGTGTTCACTTCGTCCAAACCCGGATCCGGCAGTTCGACGGTGGCAACGCACGCCGCCCACGCTATAAGGCAAAAATCCGGCAAACGCGTCCTGCTCGCAGATTTCGACCTCGAGGGCGGCAGCATTGGTTTCTACCTCAAGCTACAAGCAAATTATTCCACTGCCGATGCGATTGAGAATGCGGATCAAATAGACGCGGCCATCTGGTCTGCCTTGACCGTGGAAAGCGGCGGCGTGGATGTTCTGGTGGCTCCCGAAGTGCCGTACACGGCAACTGTGGACCCAGCCCGCTTGCACGACTTGATCGAGTACTCACGTATGTTGTACGACTACGTGCTGATCGACGTACCACCCGTGTTTCACCGGACCTCACTGCTATCAATATCGGAGTGTGATCAAGCCTATTTGATCTCTTCAGCCGATCTGGCCAGTTTGCATCTGACGCGGAAAGCCATCGGCTTCCTCGCCCAATTGGGGTTCGACAAGGAGCGCTATCAAGTGGTAGTGAACCGGTTGGGCAAGAAGGACAGTATATCGACGGGTGACCTTGAGAAGATTTTTGGATCCAGCGTTAAGGCCTGTATCCCGAACGAATATTTTTCTTTGCATCGAGTGATCTCGCTGGGCCAGCCGCTGGTGGCTGATTGCGAGCTGGGGAAATCAATCGCGGATCTAGCCACCAAGCTGATGGGTGGTCGCAGCGGCGCCGGAAAGCAAACTAACGTGGGCAATGTGCCGGCGGCGCCAGCGATGTCGCGGGGGTAGGACGGCGGCGAATGGACACGAGGGGAATGAGGATTTAGCGGAACGAGGCGATACGGAACCATATGTTACCGACACTGGACAAACACAATAGTCTGCCGCCGCAGCAGAATCTGAGTTGGGAGCAACGGCTGCTCAAGAATGCGGGCCGGCCGAGGGGGACGCTGAAGCCGGAGTACCAGGAGTTGAAGTTCACGCTCCACCGCAAACTGCTGGACAAGATCAACCTCGAGGCGCTAGCCACGATCGACAACCAGCGTGTACGCAGCGAAGTGCGTCAGGCGCTGATGACGCTCATTGATGGGGAGCAGACCCTTCTCAGCAACCTAGAGAAACAGCAGATCTGCGATGAGGTGCTCGACGAGGTGTTTGGGCTGGGACCGCTCGAACCCTTGCTGCAGGATCCCACCATCAGTGACATCCTCGTGAATACGCACAAACAGGTTTATGTTGAGCGCAAGGGACTTCTCGAACTAACCAGCGTCACCTTCCGGGACGACTCCCATCTACTTCGCATAATCGACAAGATCGTCTCCCAGGTAGGCCGGCGCGTGGACGAATCGACGCCGATGGTCGACGCCCGGTTGAGCGACGGCTCCCGCGTGAATGCCGTGGTTCAACCGCTGGCAGTGGATGGCCCGCTCCTCTCAATTCGCCGTTTCAGCACGGATAAGCTCATGCCGGCCGATCTCGTGGAGAGGCGAGCCCTCACAGCGGGGATGATGGAGTTGCTCGAAGCGGCCGTCAAGGCGCACCTGAACATCATCATTTCTGGCGGTACAGGTGCTGGCAAGACCACTCTGTTGAATGCGCTGAGCTCCTTCATCAATCCCAAGGAGCGCATCGTCACCATCGAAGACGCCGCCGAATTGCAGTTGAAGCAACCGCACGTAGCCAGGCTTGAGACTCGCCCTCCCAATCTGGAGGGCAACGGGGCCGTGCGCCAGCGTGAACTACTCATCAATAGCCTTCGCATGCGGCCCGACCGGATTGTCGTCGGTGAGTGCCGTGGCGAGGAGGCGCTCGACATGCTGCAGGCAATGAACACCGGCCACGATGGGTCTCTGACCACGGTGCACGCCAACTCCCCACGCGATGCCACTTCTCGCCTGGAAGTAATGGTATCGCTGGCAAATGCCAATATGCAGTTGATCAGCATCCGTCAGCAGATTTCAAGTGCCGTAAACCTGCTCGTGCAGGCATCCCGCATGAGTGATGGTTCGCGCCGCGTGACGAGCATCACCGAGGTTACCGGTATGGAAGGCGAAGTGGTGACGCTGCAGGATATCTTCGTCTTTGAAAAACGCGGGTTGACGCCGGAGGGCACCGTAGTGGGGCGGTTTGCCGCCACCGGGATTCGTCCGAAATTTTACGAAAAATTGCTGTCGGCGGGCATCCGGTTGCGGCCCGACATCTTTGATGAAGTGCTCGAGGTCTGAGAGGCGAGTATGTACTTTCTCCTGCTGGTCGTCTGTTTTTGGGGTGTTGCTGTAGGTGCGTGGGTGGTCGTGACCAAGTTCTTCCGCAATGCCGACGTGGACAAGATGAAGAGCCGCGTCCTGAATACGGAGGATGATAAGAAAAAGAAAAAGCGCGTCAAGGACCACAGCTCCCCGATCCAACTCATCCAGTCCGAGGACAAAACGACCGGACGGGTAGTCATGCACCTGATGCAACGCTTCGACTTGACAGCCCGGTTGCATAGTCTGCTGGAACAGGCTGGACTCAAGTGGCGTCCCGCGCGTTTGGTCCATTCCTGCTTGGGGCTGTTCCTGTGCGGGTTTTTAGTGTCGCGCTATGTGGTGGGTGTCTCCTATGTAACGGTGCAGGTGGCAGTAGGAGTGGTTGCCGGACTCTTGCCCGTCGTCTATGTTCTGAGGATACGGGCGAAGAGATTGCATAAGTTCGAAGAGCAATTTCCTGACAGTCTTGAGTTTGTCGCTCGTTCCATGCGTGCTGGGCATGCCTTCGCTGTGTCACTTGAAATGCTGCATCGTGAGTTCCAGGAGCCGTTGTCGGGCGAGTTCCGCCGCACCTTCGATGAACACAACCTCGGGTTGCCACTGGATCAAGCCTTGCTGAAGCTAGCCAAGCGCGTACCAATTCTGGATGTTCACTTTTTTGTTTCGGCTGTATTACTGCAGAAACGTACCGGAGGCAATCTGGCTGAAATTCTTGACAAGCTGGCTTATGTCATACGTGAGCGGTTCAAGCTGCGAGGTAAGATTCGCGCCATTAGCGCGCACGGGCGTATGACCGGCATGGCCCTAACCATGATTCCCGTTGGTGTCGCAGTCCTCATGTTTTACGCCAACCCCCAATACGTCAGCTTCTTCATTGAGGATGAGATTGGTAACTACATGATGGGCGCCGCGATCATGCTCCAGTTAATCGGTTATGGAGTCATTCATAAAATCGTCTCGATCGAGGTTTAGCTATGAGCCTTGTTGTCAGTTCTCTTTTGTTTCTCTTGGTGGCGGTGCTCGGGGCCCTGGTCGGTGTCAAGTTGTATGTCAAGCCGAAGGAGGCCATTGAGCGGGTCACCGGAACCGGGATGGTTCGAGAGGAAGAGGCTCCGATCCACCCCAGCCTCGTATTCCACGAATTGGTGAAGAAGCTGGGCTCTATGCTCCCGGTGAACCCGAAGGACGCTGGTGTCATCCAGCGCCGCATGATCCGGGCGGGTATTCGAAATCCGAACGCCATTAAATATTTGTATGGTTCAAAGTTGCTGCTAGTTATTGGGCTGCCGGTACTAATGAGCATGGTCGTGATGGGGGCGGCGGCTGACCCGGCCAACAAGTTGATGGCCGTATTGGCCAGCGCCGGGTTTGGCTTCTTTGCTCCCAACGAATACATCAACATGCGGGTGAAGCGGCGCCAGAAGGAGATCAGGAAAGGACTCCCCAATGCCCTTGATCTGCTTGTGGTGTGCGTGGAAAGCGGTCTGGGGCTTGACCAAGCCATGGTGCAGGTGGCCAAAGACCTGGAGCAGGCGCATCCGGATATTACCGAAGAGTTTGCGATGGTCAACTATGAACTTAAAGCCGGAAAACGCCGAATTGAAGCTTTGAGGAACTTGGCCGAGAGGTCGAGCGTGGATGACTTGAAGAAACTGGTCGCAGTGTTGATTCAGGCGGACCGGTTCGGAACCGGAATAGCGCAGAGTCTTCGCGGACACGCGGATTTCATGAGAGTCCAGGCTAGGCAGATCGCCGAGGAGAAGGCGGCAAAGTTGGGCGTGAAGCTTGTCTTTCCCATTTTTTTCTGCATTCTGCCTTCGCTTTTTGTTGTAACCGTGGGCCCGATGGTGGTCAAGATTATCCGGGATATGATCCCGATGATGAACAGGATGTAGTTGGTCTTCTCAAGAAAGGAGAGAGGTGATGGATAGCACGATGATTCGGATTGTTTGTACGGTCCTGGCGATTTTGTTCCTGGGCGTGATTATCATGCGCCGGAAGAAAAACGTCGATGAGTAGTCCGCTTCCGTAACGAATAAGGGCGGACCTGAGAATGACGGCTGTGATTCCCGCCCGCGTCAATCCAGAGGGCGCAGGCGGGATCACAGGACGGAAGACAGAGGCAGCAGAGAAGGGAATCACCGGCACCTGTACGCGGAACCGCTGGTGAAACTTAGGAACCATGTGTAAGGGAGTGAGCGTTATGCACACCAAGGCTGGGAACCGGCTCATGTCGGGGAAATTGATCTTACTATTAGCTACCGGGCTGTTGATGGCCACTCCCGCTTTTTGCGGCGCGTTCGGCCGGGTGGTTGCCGTAGGCGGCCATGCCTCCGACCTGGCGCTGGATGAGCCACGTAATGTACTGTACGTGGCCAACTACACCGCCAACCGGATTGAAGTGATGTCGCTTGGTGACGGATCGATCCAGACGTCGTTGAATGTGGCTTCACAACCTTCCTCTCTATCACTGTCGCCCGATGGCCGCTATCTGGTGGTTGGCCACTATGGAAATTTCGCCTCACCCAATGCGCCGACCAACGCGCTGACCGTGATTGATCTGAACTCGCGCGCCAGGCAGACATTTGCTCTCGGTAATGCGGCGCTGGGCGTGGCATTTGGCATTGATGACCGGGTGCTGGTGGTTACGGCAACAGAATTTCTACTGTTTGATCCTGTGACGGGAACATCCATGGTCTTGTCGACGATCAGCGAACTGGCTGCCAAGACGCTGCCGCAACCGCCCGCCAGTTTCCCTCCGAACATCGTGGCGGCATCAGTCACCGCTTCGGGTGACCGCCGGTACATCTATGGTCTGACCGACACGTTTACCTTCAGCTATGAGGTGGAACGCAAGGCGCTGGCCATCCGTGGCTACACGTCGACACCGGCCATGGGGCCGCGTGTGGTGGCGGTGAACCGCGACGGAGCGTTCTACCTGTCCGGATGGGTGCTGCGCGACCGGTTGGGCCGGAACCTGGCACAGTTTCCTGATCCCGCCGGGCTGCTCAATCTGGGTAGTCACGCAATCGATAGCGAGCGTGGTATCGCCTACTCGCAAGTGGGGCAAGGCGCCGCGGCCGCCACAAGCCAACCAGTGCTTCAGGTAGTGGATACCGACAATCTGCGGGTAAGGAACAGGATCCAACTGAGCGAGAACCTGGCTGGAAAGAGTGTTCTGAGCGGCGACGGTTCGGTGATGTATGCGATCTCCGATAGCGGAATTACGATCCTGCCGGTTGGCCAGCTCAACCAAGCGCCGCAAGTGTACGCCACAGCCGAAGATGTGGTGTTTCGAGGAAACTTCTGTGACCGGCGCGTGGCCTCACAGGAAATTGGGATTCTGAGCACGGGCGGGGCGCCTGCTGATTTCGTGCTGACGGCCAGCGCGCCAGGCATTACGATGACTCCGTCACGCGGTGTAACGCCCGCGACGGTGCGCATTTCGGTGGATCCGGCAACGTACCAGAACGTCAAGGGAACGGTGAGCGTGCAGATCAATATCGCCTCGGCCGCCGGAGTCAATGTTACCCGGCCGGTCCGTGTGCTTATAAACAACCGCGAGCCCGACCAGCGAGGGACGTTTGTCAATGTCCCGGGCAAGTTGGTTGACCTGTTGGCCGACCCGGTCCGCGACAGGTTCTTTGTCCTGCGGCAGGACACAAACGAGGTCCTCGTCTACGACGCCCGCAGCTATCAGCACCTCAAGACGCTCCGCACCGGCAACACGCCAACGCAGATGGCGATCACGTTTGACCGGAGATGGCTTCTGGTGGGCAACGACAATTCGCAGATCGCCAACGTGTACGACTTGGAGACTCTTGCCGTAAGTGATCCAATCATCTTCCCCGGCGGCCACTATCCGCGTTCGCTGGCCAGTTCGGGCAATGCCCTGCTCGCAGCCAATCGCGTCGCCGGTCCGGTGCACAAGATCGACCGTGTGGACATGGCCACGCGCACGGCTTCCGAGTTGCCCACGCTAGGCATCTATGAAAACGACATCAATGTCAACACGGCCTTGATCGCGTCTCCGTCCGGCAGTTCGATCCTCGCTGTGCAGGCCGATGGCGGCGTCATGCTCTATAACGCCAACGTGGACACGTTTACCATTTCGAGAAAGGATGCAGAAACCTTGTCGGGCGCCTATGCCGCTTCCAGTTTCGACCAGTTTGTCGCTGGCAACCGCCTCATGAACGCCTCGCTGGTGACGACCCGCACATTCGAAGCGAACACTGGGCTCAGCTCTGGCTTCGCCTTCCTGGGCGATTCTGGATTGCGGGCCACCGCGCCGGATGCATCGAGTCCCGGCGTCCTGCAACGCGTGGATCTGGGGTCGAACGGAACGACGCGCCCGACCCGCATGGCGGAAGCACCGTTGCTGGGAACCACGGGGGCAGCTTTCACGCGGACGGTAGCGCCCTTGTACAGCCGCAACGCGATTATTGCGCTGACGACCTCCGGTTTCACAGTGCTGCCGTGGGAGTACGACGCGGCGGTCGCCGCTCCGCGTCTGACACGGGTGCTGAACGCAGCCGATAACTCGACGGGGTTGTCGCCTGGGGGGCTGATGAGCCTGTACGGCACAGACCTGAGTCCAGTGAATCTGGCCTCGCGCGAACTGCCTTTACCGACCGCGTTGGGCGAGAGTTGCCTGACGGTAAATGGGATCCCGACGCCGATTTTGTTTGTCTCGCCCACGCAGATCAACGCCCAGATGCCTTTCAATGTGGAAGGCAACGTGACGATGATTCTGCGAACGCCTGGCGGGGTGAGCGACAACTACAACCTTGTGGTCCGCCCAACAGCGCCCGGAGTCTTCCGTGCCGCCGTGGATGGCAACAACGAGATTCCGACCGTGCTTCGGGCAAGTAACAACGAGGTGGTGACGGCCAGTAACCCGGTCCGCCGCAATGACGCACTCGTAATTCTGCTCACCGGTTTGGGCATCACGAACCCCGCGATCGAGGCCGGTATTCCGGCTCCGGGCGACCCTCCGCTGGCATCGATCGCTCAGCCGGTCGTGACTTTGGGAGGCATGCCGCTGGCCGTCAGCTTTGCCGGTCTGAGCCCAGGACAGGTAGGTGTCTACCAGATCAACGCTCAGGTGCCGGAGAGCATTGCCACCGGGGCCGGCATCCCGCTGACCATTGAAGCGGCCGGAGCGAGCACGACGCTTTCCGTGCGCGTAGTGAACTGATCCAAGAAAGATTGGAGTAGACGGAAATGTTGAACCATGCATGCAAGCGCTCGACGTATGTCCTGGCGATGGCGGCTCTGATTTCCCTGCCCGCGATGGCGCAAAAGTGGGAGTTCGGCGCGGGAGGCGGCGCCAGCTTCTATACCAACAAGGACATTGTGAATCGCACCGGGACGGCCGAGACCGGATTCAGTCCCGGATACACAGCCACCGTGTGGTTGGGTCAGGACAGCTACAAGCATTTGGGCGGGGAAATTCGATATCACTTCGAGAAGAACGATCTGAAACTGGCCGCGGGCGGCACGAAGGTGAATTTTTCCGCGCACGCGCACACGGTGGGTTACAACGTTCTGATCCACACACAGCCGAAAACCGCTAAGGTGCGGCCGTATGTGCTGGTGGGCGGGGGCGTGAAGATCTTTCGTGGCACCGGCGCACCGCGCGCTTCGCAGCCTTTAAGCCAGTTCGCAGCCCTCACCAACACCGACCAGACGAAACCCTATGTGCAATTCGGGGCTGGCATAAAAGTGAACATGGGCGAGCATCTGTACATTCGCGCTGAACTGAGCGACCAGTTGTCGCCGTTTCCGAACGAGGTGATCTACCCGGCTGCGGGTGGTTCGCTCTCGGGGTGGGTTCACAATATACTTCCGGTGTTCGGGATCGGGCTCGCATTCTAGCTTGTAAGCCCGCCTGGCTACCGCCACAAGACCAGGAATACGGCGGCCGCAAGGCTGACCACAAAGGGCAGCGCAATGTGGCGGATGACTTCGCGCGTTCCGAGCAGGGCGACAAACGCTGCCTTGCCTGCGAGGTTGGCCGCCGCTGCCAGCACTACCATACGCCACCCCTGCACTGTTTCGACGACGCCAGTGGACACAAGGCGGGCGGTGGAAAGGGTGATCGCATCCATGTCGGTGAGACCTGAGACGAGCGCAAGCCAGTAGAGCGCTCCGGCTCCGAGATGTGCATTCACGGCGGCGGTGGCGAGCAGAATACCAGCATAGAGCGCGGCAAACAGTATGGCGCCTCTCAGTTGCGATGGGTTGCTGAGGCTGCGCTCAGGGCTTGGGCCCGACGATCTCCACACCAGATGAAACCCACTCACGGCGAGCGGAAGAAAGATCGCCAGCAGGCCCGCGGCCCCTGCCCAAAGCAGGGGCGGAGAGGTGATCGCGAGTTCCACGGCCACTCTGACGAGAGAGACACACGAGGCGATCAAAATTACCGCGGCGGATTGAGCCGGTGAGATCAACCGGGAGGCCGCTCCCCGGGCGGCGCTAACGGAAGTGGCGGTCGAGGATACGGCGCCGCCGAGCAGTCCATTCATCGCAACTCCGGCTCCGGCTGAGACGAATTTGTGAGCGACGAATCCCGACAGGCCAACCCCCACTATCAAGACCACCATCCACCAGACCTGGCGGGGGTTCACGACGTTGTAGGGCCCGAAGGCCCGGTCAGGCAGGGCGGGTAAGATCACTAGAGAGAGCAGCGAGAACTGCATGATCGCCTTCACGTCGTTCTCGGTGAACTTGCGGGCCAGGGCGTGAATCTCACCTTTAAAGGCGAGCAGGGCGGCCACTGTGGCTCCGAGCGCCACGGCCACGGTGGGGTCTCCCAGGGCGAGGTATGCCCCAATGCCGTACATCATGAGCGCGGCAACCTCGGTGGTCAGGCCGGGGTCGGCCTCGGCCTCGACACGGGCGAAGTAGTTCCCGGCGATGAGGAGGAGGGCTACAGCCAGCAGCCCCATCCCAACGGGCCAACCGCCGAGCATCGGACTCATGAGCCCGGCCAGGAAGCCGAACAGGGTGATGAGGGAAAACGTACGGAGCCCGGCCAGCCGTGATTCGCGTTCGCGCTGTAAACCGACGAGGAGCCCAAGGCCGGTGCCCAGAGTAAGACGAAACAGGATGGAAATGAAGTCCATGAAGCTCTCGCAGGAATCTGTGGTCAGGCGCGTTTGCCGCCACTGAGGCGGGTTTCCAGCCAGATGGCGAGCGTGAGCAGGAACACCAGGATGGTTCCGGCGGCAGGAAGAGCCATGACCACCCAGACACCCCACAGATGAGACCCGATGGCAACCGTCGCCGGGGCAAGGAGCCCGCCAGCTACGGCAAAAGAAAAGATTCCATTGAAGAACCCGGGATGGTAGTCAGGGAAGCGGTGGCCTATTTTTTCGGTCACCAGGGGGTATATGAGGGCGGAGCCGAGTCCAAACAGCAGCACTCCGGCCCAGGCACCCCCGCTGTTGTCGGTGGCCATCAAGAGCAGGCATCCCAGCATGGCGGCCACAGCGCTGGTCAGCAATAACTTGCCATGGCCGAAGGACTTCAGGAGGGCCTGTGTGGTCACGCGGCCGACCAGGAGGGATCCCCAGAACAGGGCCAACATCTGCAAAGCGTCATCCGGCGCGACACCAGCGCGGTGAACGGCGAACACGGTGAGCCAGCCGGCGACCGTCCATTCGTTTCCAAATTGAAAAAACAGCAGCAGACTAAATAAGATAGCGGCTGGTGACCGGATGTCGCGCCACATCTGCGCAGCGGGCGTGTCCTTATGTGGAACGGGCGAACCAAACTGGCGGCGGGCGAAAATTCCCGCGGCAAAGCCGGGCAGGAATGCGGCAAGAATAAGGCTGCTCCGTCCGGTGTAGATGTAGAAAGTGCTGGAAAGAAAGAGCGCCATCAGCAGGCAGCCCAGGCCAAACGCAATGCCCGCGAGGTTTACCGTAGAGGCGGCATCGCGTTCCCAGGTGAGCGTGAGCGACTGAAAAGCGGAACGGTTCAGCATTCCGGCGGACAGTCCGACCAGAAACATACCCGCCGCGCGCCAGGGCCAATCGATGGGTGGGCTAACGGCAGCCAGGTAAAGTAGTGTAGCCGATGCGAGGGCGCACCCGCTGACAACCACGAACTGGACGTTCTTACGTTGAAGCAGAAAGGCGGAAGCCTGTATCGAGGCGGCCAATCCCGCCCCGAGGGCAAAGAAATAGGCTCCAATCGTGAGGAAATCCTCACTGATATGGTACCCCCAAGTGGGCAAGACGGCGCCGGGGAAGCACATCAGCATGCCGGAGAGGAAAAAGACGCTGAACGCCGTCCGGGCGCTTGCGGCGCGGTGGGCGAAGGCCGAACCCGAGGAGAAGGCGGGCATGGTCGGCTCACTCAGGGGCACCCCCGCATTCTAACCCAGGCGGACTCGGCTGGTTGCTCAGACTGGACTCGGAACCGCCGTGAATCCCAGATCCCGGAGAGGGCGGCAACGGATTTCCCAAATTTAGTAGAACCGTTAGGCGGTGGTGTTGCAACCACACATCATCGGCATGGTGTTGGTTTGGCGGGATGCGTGCAAGGAGAGGGCTGGGTCTTTAGAGGTTTTTACTCCTTTGGTGAGGTTGCCTCCTTTCCCAGGTGCGTGTGAGCACGTTCCTGTCTGAGATCGGCCAAACCGCCCCGGGCGCCATCGCTCCCGGGGCTTTTTCTTTGTTCGCAGTCTAGCGGATACGTGTGTGAGTGGCTGAAGCCTTGATGAGTGCGCGAGACTGGTAGTTCCGCATGATCAGCCGCTTGTATGCCCGCTGGATGGACCGGTGGGAGACCGAACTGGCGAACCGCGACACGAATCGAACGCGACGCCCGTTCGAATGGGGCTTGGACTGGCTGGGTTTGGAAGACCGCAATGGGGACGGAAGCGCCTACCAGGAGTTCTCGGCATGGTCGTCGGGATTCATCACCCGGTCCTTTGAATTTTTCGGCCATCGGAGTCCGGCGGGTCCGCGTCTGGAAGGTGGCTCCCTTACCTTCCCCAGCGCCATCGAATCACCCCACGTGGAAAACAACACGGTTCATGCCGAGTACTTCCCTGCGCCGCAAGCGGGCGGGCGAGCGGTGTTGGTGATTCCTCAGTGGAACTCCGAATTCGAGTCGCACCTGGGGCTTTGCCGCCTGCTGAACCGGTTCGGACTATCCGCTTTACGGCTGAGCCCGGCCTATCACCACCGGAGGATGCCGCCGGAGTTGACTCGTGCGGATTACCACGTTTCGGCTAACCTGGGCCGCACGGTTCAGGCCACCCGGCAATCGGTTGTGGATGCGCGCGCATGCCTGGACTGGCTCCTGGACCGGGGCTATACAAAGTTGGGAATTCTGGGAACGAGTCTGGGCTCCTGCATCGCCCTGCTGGCGGCGGCGCACGAGACCCGTCTTCGGGCGGCGGCGTTCAATCATGTATCGATGAACGTCGGCGACGTGGTGTGGACAGGCATGTCGTGCCGGCATATCAGGGCCGCGTTGGATGGCCGCGTGACGCTGGAACAACTGAACCGGTGCTGGTCGGTCATCTCGCCGTCGGCATACCTGGAACTGCTGGCCACGCGAAACCAGGCCAACTTGCTGGTGTGGGCGCCTTATGACACAACCTTCCGGGCGGAGTACTCGCGCCAGGTTCTCGACCGGTTCCAACAATTGCGTATTCCGCATGACCGGGTGAAACTACCCTGCGGCCACTACACCACCGGCAAGTTTCCATTCAATTGGCTGGATGGGCTGGCGCTGGCGCGTTTCATGCGGCGGACGCTGTAGAGGTGGACACCATGCGGCGCTGGTGGCAATGGCCGAACCTGCTGAGCCTGGATGCTCCGGTGGTGGCCGTGGTGTGGCAGGCGCTGCTCGCGCAGGTGACTGGCACGATGCTGCTGCCGGCAGGACGGCTTGCGTTGGGGTTGACCGTGTGGGCCATCTACCTGGCGGACCGGCTGTTGGATGTACGCGAGGGGCGCACGGCGCCGCCCACGGCGCGGCACGAATTTTCCCGAAAGAACAGAAACGGCATGCTGGCGCTGCTGGTGGCGGTGCTGGTGGTGGATGCGGTGACGGTGCTGAGTCTGCTGCGCGCAGAGGTGGCGCGAACGGGTTGGGCGGCGGCCGCCGGTGTGGCGGCCTATCTGGCTGTGCTGCACGGGGGAAGGCGGGGAAATTGGTTTCCGAAGGAAGCTCTGGTGGCGGCGCTGTTCATGGCCGGCGTGTTCCTGGTTGCGTGGACGAACGCGGACGGACAGCGCGCGGAACTGGTGGGAATGGGCGCCGGATTCTTTGCCGTCGTGCTGGCGAACCTGCTGGGCGTGGAGCGGGATGACCCTGGATGGTGGTATGCGGCGGCGCTGGGCATGATGGCGCTGGTGTGTGTGGTCAAGGGCGGCGAGTGGTGGTGGGCGATGGCGGCAAGCGCGGCGGCGCTGCTGCTCGTTCATGCGGCCCGGCGCCGTGTGCGCGGTGAGGCCCGGCGATTAGCGCTCGATGTGGCCATGCTGGCTCCGCTCCTGTTTCTCCAATGAATGCCGACCGGTTGGCCGAAGCATACCGGTGGGTGGAGTACGCGGCGTTCGGCGGGGCGCTCGAGCGGTGCCGCTATGAGCGGCTTGCCGAGTTGGCCGGTGCGCGGCGGGTGCTTGTGCTGGGTGAGGGGGATGGACGCTTCGCCGCGCGGCTCTTGCGTGAGAACGGCGCGGCTCAACTGGTCGTAATGGAGTCGAGCGCGCGGATGATCCGTGTGGCGCAGCGGCGCATGGGTGAATCGGTGCGCGTCGAATGGCGAATGGGTGATGTGTTGGCGGCAGCGTGGCCCGAAGGGCCGTTCGACGCCGTGGTGACGCACTTCTTTCTGGATTGTTTCGCGGAAGACGAGGCGCGCCAGGTGGTGCTACGAGCTGCCGAACGGATGGCGCCCGGCGGGTTATGGGTGGTGAGTGAATTTTGTGAGCCGGAGTCCGGGTTCCAGCGATGGCACGCGCGTGCGTGGCTGGGCCTGATGTATCTGTTTTTCCGTTGGACGGCGGGCCTGCGGGCGAACCGGCTGCCGGACTGGGAGGGCCTGCTCCATAGCGCCGGATTCCGCTGCCAGGAGCGCCGCCGGTGGCGGTGGGGGCTGGTGGCGAGCGAGGTTTGGCGGAAGGAAGATCCATGACGGAAGCCGCATGCTATATTGGCAAGTCGGCCGGTATGGAGCGGGCGTCCAAGATTCTCGGCAGTACGCGATTGGGGCGAAAGGTGTGCTCGCAGGAGCAACTGGCGCACGCGGTTTGGCGCGCGGCGGTGGGCAAGCGCCTGGCGGCGCACACGCACCCTTCCTGGTTAATGGGGAAGACATTGACGGTGGAGGTGGCCGACGACGTATGGGCGGCGCAGTTGGAGCCGCTGCTGGCGCAGATTGTGCGGAAGATGGCGTCGGTTGTGGGCTGGGCGATGGTGGAGTCGGTGAAGTTGGCCGTGGTGCCGCACAGGCGTGGCATGGCGGTGGAAACCAAGGCGGGCGCCCGGCGGCGGCTGGCTTCCGGCGAAGCGCCGGAACATGTGGAAGATCCGGTGCTGGCGCGGATCTATGAGCGTTCGCGGCGGCGGGAATCGGCGGGCTGACGCTTCGCACCGCTGCGGGAGCCGGGCGGCGCGTGTCAAAGTAGAGAGAGTCCCATGAAAATCACGGAAGAGCAGGTCCGCTATGTGGCCGATCTTGCGAACTTGCGTTTGACGCCGGAAGAGGTGTCGCGCATGGCGCGGGATATGGAGAGCATCCTGGGCCATATCGACAAGCTGAACGAGTTGGATACGGAAGGCGTGCCGGCCATGGCGCAGGTGCTGTTTGAAGCTGGTGAGACAGCCACGCTGCGCGCCGATGCGGAGCGTCCCACGCTGCCGAACGAGGCGGCGCTGGCCAACGCGCCGCAGTCCGGCGGGGGTTTCTTCAAAGTGCCCAAGGTGATCGAGCGGTAGGAAGGGCGGACAAGCGGACCTCATGGACATTGCGAAGCTGACAATCGACGGGATCAGGAGCGGGCTGAAGGCCAAGGCATTTTCTGCGCGCGAGTTGTGTGACGCGGCGCTGGCCTTCGCCGAAGCCGAAAATCCCAAGACGAACGCCTACCTGCTGCTGAGCGGCGAGCGGGCGCGGGCGGCGGCCGCGGTGGTGGACGCCAAACTGGCGCGCGGCGAGGAGGCCGGACCGCTGGCCGGTGTGCCGGTGGCGGTGAAAGACGTGATCGTCACCAAGGATGTGCGGACCACATGCGGCTCGCGCCTGCTGGAGAATTTCGCGCCGCCCTACGATGCGACGGCCGTGGAGCGCCTGGAAGCGGCCGGCGGCGTGGTGATCGGCAAGGCCAACTGCGACGAGTTCGCCATGGGCTCCTCGAATGAGAACTCGGCGTTCGGGCCGGTGCGGAATCCGGTGGATCTCGAACGGGTGCCCGGCGGTTCTTCGGGCGGCTCGGCCGCCGTGGTGGCGCAAGGCACGGCTGTTGTGTCACTCGGGTCGGATACGGGAGGCTCCATCCGCCAGCCCGCGAGCTTTTGCGGCGTAGTGGGTGTAACGCCAACCTATGGCCGCGTGTCACGTTATGGACTGGTGGCGTTTGCCAGTTCCCTGGACCACATCGGGCCGTTCGGACGCAACGTGCGCGATACGGCGGCGCTGTTGGAAGTGATCGCCGGGCGCGATGAGATGGACGCCACGAGCGCGTTCGCTCCCGTTCCGCGCTATGCCCAGGCAATGACGGGCGACGTGCGGGGCATGAAAATCGGCCTCCCCAAGGAGTATTTCACCGGGCTGGCCAGTGAAACCGGCGACCTCATCCTGAAGGGAGTGGAAGCCCTGAAGAAGCTGGGCTGCGAGGTGAAGGAAGTGAGTTTGCCCGCGACCGAATGGGCCATTTCCTGCTACTACATCATCTGCACGGCCGAGGCGAGTTCCAATCTGGCGCGCTACGACGGCGTGAAGTACACCAATAGGAGCGCCGATTCGGCCACGCTGGCCGCCATGTACCGGAACACGCGCGGCGATGGATTCGGCGCGGAATGCAAGCGGCGGATCATGCTGGGGACGTACGTGCTGAGCCACGGCTATTACGACGCGTACTATCTGAAGGCGCAACGAGTCCGAACGCTGATTTCGCGTGATTTTCAGAACGCATTTGGCGAAGTGGACGCGCTGGTGACGCCGGTGTCGCCCTTCCCCGCTTTCAAGCTGGGCGAGAAACTGGACGATCCGCTGGCCATGTATCTGTCCGACATCTACACGATCACGGGCGATCTGGCGGGTATTCCCTGCATGAGCGTACCCTGCGGTGAGACGGCCGCGGGACTGCCCGTAGGAATGCAGATTCTAACCAACCACTTTCAAGAGGCCGCCATGTTCCGGCTGGCCGAGGCTTTTGAACGCAACGGTGGCGTGAACGCCGCCTGAGCGCGAATCCGGCGGACCATCCGCCGCATCAAATCATTTGGGCCGACTGAGGCCGCAGAAGGAGAACTGGGAATGCCATTCGAACTACCTGCCTTGCCGTATGCTCACGACGCGCTGGAGCCGCACATCGACAAGCTGACCATGGAGATTCACCATGGAAAGCACCACAACGCCTATGTGACGAACCTGAACAAGGCGTTGGAATCAGCGCCGGAGTTGAACGGCAAGACGTTGGAGGAACTGCTGGCGAACAACCTGTCGGCGGTGCCGGAAGCAATCCGGACGGCGGTGAGGAACAACGGCGGAGGCCATTACAACCACTCGCTGTTCTGGAAGATTATGGGTCCCAAAGGCGGCGGGGCGCCGGTGGGCGAGTTGGCCACGGCAATTACCGGCGCCTTCGGCGGCTTCGACGCGTTCAAGGAAAAGTTCGGCGCGGCGGCTGCAACCCGCTTTGGCTCGGGATGGGCGTGGCTGGTTTGGAACGGAAAGGCTGTGGAGATCTCCTCGTCGCCGAACCAGGACAACCCGGTGATGGACGGCAAATATCCCATCATTGGTCTGGATGTTTGGGAACATGCCTACTACCTGAAGTATCAGAACCGCCGGCCGGATTACGTCGGCGCCTGGTGGAATGTGGTGGACTGGGCGGCCGCCGAACAGCGGTTCAAAGCGAAGAAGTAACCGCCTCTTTCACGCGAGTGGTTCGAACGGGCCGGAGGCCGCGCATAGCCGCGGTTTCCGGCTTTTGCATGAGTGCCCGGGATGAAATGGCCGCTCGCCATGATAGCCTGGACCGCGGACGGGAGGGCAAGGCGATGAAGGCGAACCGGCGTGGATTCGTAAAGGCTGCCATGGCGGGCGGACTGGCGGGGGCCGTGACGGGCGCGGGCGCCATGACCGAGGCCGCGCGGGCACGGTACGGCAAACTGGACGCGGTGCTGAAGCAGCCCGTGCTGAAGAAGGCGCTGTTCCGCCAGCCGGTAATCATCGAGACGGTGGAATTGCTCCAGTTGGGTAGCGGCTATCTGTGCCGTGTGCGCTCGCGCGATGGGGCCGAGGGCATCTCGGTGGCTCACAACACGATGAGCACGCTGTACCCGGTCTTCCTGCGAAACCTCCAGCCGTTTTTCATCGGCAAGGATGCGCGCGAGCTCGACCTGATTCTGGAAAAAGTCTACATATACCAGTTCAATTTCCGCTTCAATGGACTGGCGCTCGGCTTGCCGCTGGCCACCATCGAGTTCGCCATCCTGGACATGCTGGGCCGCCTGGCCGGGAAGCCCGTTGGCGAATTGATCGGCGAGATTCATCACCGGCAGGTGGGCGTCTACATGGCCACCGAATGGCGCGAGAAACCGGTGGAGGAATCCATCGAACTGATCAAGGGCGCCGTGGCCGAATATGACGTGCATGCCTTGAAGATCAAGGTAGGCGGTCTGATGTTCATGACCAAGGACATGTACGCCGAAGGCCCGCCGGGACGGACGGAGAGGCTCATTCCGCTGGTGCGCAAGACCTTCGGCGACAAGATGGCCATCTATGCGGACTCAAACAGCTTTTACACGGTGCCGGAGGCGATCCGCGTGGGCCGGTTGCTCGAACAGTACAAGTTCCGCTACTTCGAGGAGCCTGTGATGTTCGATCACCTGGAAGACATCAAGTCGGTGGCCAACGCGCTGACGCTGCCGGTGGCCAACGGCGAACAGGATTACGGCTTCTACGGCTTCCGCTGGCTGATTGCCAACGATGGAATCGACATCGTACAGCCGGACAACTACTACTTCGGCGGGTTGATTCGCTCCATGAAGGTGGCGCGCATGGCGGCGGCTTACGGCAAGGAGTTCGTGCCGCACATGTCGGGCGGTGGACTGGGCTTCCTCTACAACATTCACATGGTTTCGGCGGTGAAGAACGCCGGCGAACACCACGAGTTCAAGAGCTTCAAAACCAATGTCCGGTACGAGTGCAAGACCTCGCCGCTGAAAGTGGTGGATGGAAAGATCCAGGTGCCCACCGGGCCGGGCTTCGGCGTGGAGTTTGATCCGGACTGGGTGAAGAAGCACCGCGTGGTGACGCTCTAGGAGGTGCGGGATATGGATGCGGAGGCGCTGTTGCTGCGTTCCATCGCGGTGGCGGTGGAGAATGTGCGCCGGGCGCGGGGCGGACCGTTCGGGGCCGTGGTGGCGCGGGATGGCGTGATTGTGGCCGAAGGGATGAATCTGGTGACTTCGACGCTGGACCCGACGGCGCATGCCGAGGTGGTGGCGCTGCGCAGGGCGTGCCAGGCGGTGGGGCGTTTCGATCTGCGGGGCTGTGAGATCTTCGCCAGTTGCGAACCGTGTCCCATGTGCCTGGCGGCATGTTATTGGGCCCGCGTGGACCGCATCTGGTTTGCGGCGGCCAAGCACGACGCCGCGGCCGCTGGTTTTGACGATTCGTTCCTCTATGAAGAGATTCCAAGAGCGATTGAAGAGCGGCGGCTTCCCACCACCCGCATGTTGGAGACGGAAGGCCTGGCGCCGTTCCGTGAGTGGGCGGCGTCGGCGCGGCGGGTGGAGTACTGAGCGTGGCCGCCGTATTGGAGGTGGAGGGGGCCGTTAAGGGATTCCCCGGACATCGGGCCGTGGATGGTGTGACCTTCTCCGTGGAGCCCGGGCAGTTGTTCGCGCTCGTTGGGCCGTCGGGGTGCGGGAAGACAACCACGCTGCGGATGATCGCCGGTTTTGAAACGCCGGACGAAGGGGAGATCCGTCTGCGTGGCGAGCCCATTACGCGGCTTCCTCCCTATGCGCGCCGCGTGAACACGGTGTTCCAGAACTACGCCCTCTTCCCGCATCTGACGGTGCGGGGGAACGTGGAGTTCGGGTTGCGGCGCGAGCGGCGGCGGAGCGGCGCGGCTCTCGACATGCGGGCGCGCGTGGACGCGGTGCTGAACATGGTGCGCATGGCGGAGAAGGCGGACCGGCGGCCAGAGCAGCTTTCAGGCGGAGAAAAGCAACGGGTGGCGCTGGCGCGCTCGCTTGTGCTCGAGCCGGATGTGCTGCTGCTGGATGAACCGCTTTCGGCGTTGGACCCGAATCTGCGCAAGCAGGTGAGAGGTGAATTGAAGGCTCTGCAGCGGCGCACGGGCGTAGCGTTCCTGATGGTGACGCATGATCAGGAAGAAGCGCTGTCGATGGCCGACCGGGTGGCGGTGATGAACGCGGGCCGTCTGGAGCAGACGGGCTCGCCGCGCGAGTTGTACGAGCGGCCGCGCACCCGCTTTGTGGCCGGATTCCTCGGCCCGGTGAACTGGGTAGACGGCGTGGGCGTACGGCCAGAGGCTGTGCGGTTGGCTGGTGAAGGAGACGGGCGCGAGGGGTTGGTGCGAAGCGCGGCCTACCTGGGCAACCGCGTGATGGTGGAGGTGGAACTGAACGGTGGCGAGCGCGTGGTGAGCGAGGTCAGGGCCGGCGATTGCATGTGCGCGGCGGGGGATCGCGTGCGCGTTAGCTGGCGGGCCGCCGACGAGATCAGGCCGGAGTCTTAGATGGTTATGCGCAAGTGGTTTCTGCTGCCGGCGCGCGCGGTGATGGCGGCGCTGTTCGTAGCGCCGATGGCGATTGTGGCGGCGTATAGTCTCCTCACGCGCGGCGCGTACGGCGGACAGGGTGCGCCGTGGACCTTGGAGAATTATGCCCGGCTGTTGGACCCGTTGTATGCCGGAATCGCCGTGAAGTCGTTCTGGATTGCGGGCGTGTCGACGGCGGTGTGTCTGGCGATGGGGTTTCCGCTGGCTCTGTTCATCGCCCGGGCGCGCAGCCGGAAAGCGCTGTGGCTCGGTTTGGTGACGCTGCCGTTTTGGACCAGTTTCCTGGTGCGGACCTATGCCTGGATGTTCTTGCTCCGTGACACGGGCCTGGTGAATACGCTGCTGCTGGGGCTGGGCGTGATTCGCGAACCATTGCCGCTGCTGTACAACGACAGCGCGGTCGTGTTGGGGCTGGTCTACGGATACCTGCCGTTCATGGTGCTTCCCGTCTACGCGGTGCTGGAGAAGATGGATGGCGCGCTGCTGGAGGCGGCCGGTGATCTGGGCGCGCGCCCCTGGGAGGTGGTGTGGCGTGTGGTGCTGCCTCTGGCCAAGCCTGGGTTGGCCGCTGGAGGTGTTCTGGTGTTCATACCCTGTCTGGGCGCCTACCTCACGCCGGACCTGATGGGCGGAGGGAAGAGCATCCTCATCGGCAACGTGATTCAGAATCAGTTCACGACGGCGCGTGACTGGCCGTTCGGAGCGGCGCTCTCCGTTGTCCTGATGGCGATGGTGATGGCGCTCGCGTGGGTGGCCCGGCGGCGCGGCGGGGAAGGCGGGCTGCCATGAGACGCGGTCTGGCCGTGTACGCGGCGCTGGCCTACCTGTTCCTCCACGCCCCGCTGTTGATTCTGGCGGCGTTCAGTTTCAACACCTCCAAGTACACGGTGTGGGAGGGCGCATCGCTGGTCTGGTATAGGGCGTTGTGGGAAGATGGGCGGCTGCTCGAAGCGGCCTGGAACAGCGTACTCATCGGCTGCGCGGCGACGGTGTTGGCCACGGCGATGGGAACGCTGGCGGCCTACGCGATGTGGAAGCGCGGAGCGCGCTGGCTGGAAGGCGCGTTCTTCCTGTCGCTGGTCACGCCGGAGGTTGTCATGGGCGTGGCGTTGCTGGCGTTCTATCAGTGGGTATTTCATTTCCTGGACGTACGGCTGGGAATGCACACCGTGATCGCGGCGCATGTGATGTTCTCGCTTGCCTATGTCGTGGTGGTGGTAATGGCCCGGTTGCGGACGATGGACCGCTCCCTGGAGGAGGCGGCGCTCGATCTGGGCGCAACCGAAGCCGAAACCTTCTGGCGCGTCACGCTGCCCCGGATGGCGCCGGCCATCGGGACCGCGGCGCTGCTGGTGTTCGCCATCAGCTTCGACGACTATGTGATCACCAGCCTGGTTGCCGGCGTGGATAGCGAGACCTTGCCGATGCTGATCTACACGATGGCGCGGCGCGGCGTCTCCCCGGCCGTGAATGCGATTTCGACCATCATCACCGTGGCGGTGGGCGTGATGATCCTGATGGCCGAGCGCTGGAGGCGCGCGTGAAGCGGCGCGACCTTTTCTTCATGGGGCTGGCGGGCGCCGCCGGTTGCCGCCGGGCGGCGCGCCGGCTGTACGTCTACAACTGGAGCGAATATGTCGCCCCGGAGACTGTGCCTGGCTTCGAGCGCGAATTCGGCGTTGAGGTGCGCTACGCCGAGTACGAGTCGAACGAGGAGATGCTGGCCAAGGTGTTCACCGGGAACTCGGGATGGGATGTGGTGTTCCCATCGAATTACTTCATTCCGCCGCTGGTGGAAAATGGGCTGCTGGCGCCGCTGGACCACGCGCGGCTTCCGGAGCTTGCCCATCTGGGGCTGGATTCGACGCCCTGGGACGGCGAGCTGCGCCACTCGATGCCGTACATGAAGGGCGCCGCCGGAGTGCTCTACAACCCTCGCCAGATGGACGTGCCGGAGTCATGGGCGGCGCTGTGGCAGTCGCGCGTCAAAGGGCGGATTACGATGTTGGACGATCCGGCGGACACACTGGGCGCGGCGTTGAAAAAATCGGGGCTGCCGCTGAACGCGACGAGGGAGGAAGACCTTGCGCGGGCGCGGGATGAGCTGATCCGGCAGAAGCCGCTGGTGCGGGCGTATTTGAACGCGGAGGCGCGGGATCAGGTGATGGCGGGCGATCTGGCGGCGGCGCACCTTTGGACGACAACGGCGATGCAGGCGATGGGCGAGGCGGAGCACCTGCGGTTCGTCTATCCGCGCGAAGGCTACGCGGAGTACTGCGATTGCGGCGTGATCCTGCGGGAGAGCCGGAACGTGGAGTTGGCCCATCAGTTCCTGCGCTACCTGCTTCGTCCGGAAGTGGGCGCAAAAATCGCCGCATACTCGCGGACGGCGACGGCGAACGCCGCGGCGTGGCGGCTTCTGCCGGCCGGGTTGCGCGAGAACGCGGCGCTTTATCCGCGCGGCGAGGTGGCGGCGCGCGGTGAATATTTCGCGACACTGCCGGCGGCCGCGCAGAAACTCCGTGACCGGATGTGGACCGAGGTGAAGGCGGCGTGAAAAGGAGATCGGTATGGCGTGCGAACCGGGCGTATTGAAGTCGGTACCGCTTTTTTCCCTGTTGGACGAGGAAGAGGCTTCGCTGCTGGCGGCGCATGTGGAGTTGAAGACGTTCGCGCCGAAGCAGCGGATCTACAAGTGCGGCGACGTTTCCGGACGGGGCTACGTGCTGCTGTCCGGGAGCGTACGGATCACCACCATCGACGAGGACCAGCAGGAGGTGACGCTCGACGAGCAGGGTGTGGGAGGCTTCTTTGGCTTTGCCTCATTGCTGGATGGCCTGCCGCACCAGACCAACGCGGTGGCGGTGGAGCCCACTTCGTGCGTGGAGATTGAACGGGCCGACATCGCCTTGCTTCTGGCCAAGAAGCCGGACGCGGGCATGGACATGCTGGCCGTTCTGGGAAAGCAGTATCACGCGGCGCAGCAGTTGGTGCGGACGCGTTCGCTGCGCAACCCCAACGACATCATCGAAGCCGAGGCGACCTGGGGAGACCGGACCGCCGACGCCGTGGCGCGGCTGGGCGGGTCGTGGAGATTCATCAACGTCTTTCTCGTGTTCCTGTTGATCTACACGCTGATCAATAACCACTTGGGGCATGAAGCGTGGGATCCGTATCCGTTCATCCTTCTGAACCTGATTCTCTCCATGCTGGCGGCCCTGCAGGCGCCGGTGATCATGATGAGCCAGAACCGGCAGGACGCCAAGGACCGGCTGCGCAGCGAACTGGATTACGAGGTGAACCGGCGCGCCGAACTCGAAGTGCGCCAGTTGAGCGGGCGCGTCCACGTGTTGAACGAGAAGATCGACGAGTTGCAGGACCTGTTGCGGAGGCCGTAGGCACCGCTTCAGATGGGCGGCAGCGAGGGCTCCAGCGGGAGACGGATGACGAAACACGCGCCGCCGGACGCCTGGTCTTCCACCCAGATTTCGCCGTTGTGTTCGAGGATGGACTGGCGGGAAAGGGCGAGTCCGAGTCCCAGGCCGTTCTTCTTTCCATGTGTGACGAAGGGCTGGAAGAGCTGTTCACGGATGGCGGGATCAATGCCCGGGCCAGTGTCGGCGATCTCGATGCGAACGTGGCCCTGGCCGCGCGTGGCCGTGATGGCGATGGCGCCGCCGGAGGGCAGCGCTTCGATGGCGTTGGCCAGCAGGTTCAGGAAGACGCGTTCCATGCGGGCGCGGTCGAGAGCGGCGGTGAGGCCGTCGGGCAATTGCATCGAGATGGCCACCTGCTGGCGCTGGGCGGCTGGTTCGCTTTCGCGAACGGCGGCTTCCACCACCTCGCGCAGCGCGCAGGATTCACGCTGTTTCGAGCCCCCACGAGTCAATTGGAGCAGGTCGTTCAGCATCTCCTGGATGCGGCGGCTCGAACGGTAGATGTTCGAGGCTAGACGCTTCACCTGGTGTGGCTGCAGGTCGGTATCCACCATCATCTCCGCGCCGCCGTAGATGGCCGCCAGAGGATTGCGCAGATCGTGAACGATCGAACTGGCCATGCGGCCGATGGTTGAGATCCGCTCCTGGCGGATCAGTTCCTCGCGGGCCGACAGGAGCGAGTCGCACATGGCGTTGAAGGTGGCTGCGAGGCGGCCCAGTTCATCGGAGCCCCGGACGGCCACCCGCAGGCTATAGTTTTGACGGGACACTTGGCCTGCGGCGGTATCCAGATCATGGATCGGCTGGACGATGCGCCGCGCCAGCAGATAGCTTACGGCGAGTCCCAGGGCCATCGCCGTGAGCCACGCCAGGGCAAGGTGGGTCCGCAATGTGGCGATGCGCTGGCTGGTGGCTTCAAAGGAACGGAGGATGCAAAGGCTGCCCGCTGGCTTGCCCTCCAGTCCGGGCAGCGCGCGCGATAGCGCCGTGTACTCGGTGACGCCGTCGTTCACCGCGCTGGGGGCCTTGCCGTCCAGAGAAAGACGGCCCAACGCCGCCGTGGCGCGCGGGTTCAGCGTGGAGGCGAAGACATGGCCAGAGGAGACGAAGAGAAAGTCGCTGCCCCCGGTGCTTTCCTTCAGCTTCAGGGCCACCTGGTGGTTCACTTCAAAGCCGGTCAGCAGAACGCTGAGCAGGGCGGGTCCCGCGGCGCCGTCCACATAGACGGGTGTGAGGACCAGTTGGAACAGACGGCCGTCGAGGACAACGAAGCCGGATACCTGCTTGGGAAAGCGGCTGGCGGCGGAGCGCACCACAGGCCAGGAGGCTGGCAGCGAGAGTCCGGTGGTGGGGCCGAACGGCGCGATCACGGCGCCACCGGGGCTGATCACCAGAATGAAGGCATTCTCCTTCAGGTTGTCGTTGACCCTGGTCCACAACTCGCCCGCGACGTCCTGAATAGTGGGCTGGTGCCGCGTGCGGACGGCGTCGCGCACGTTGGGCATACTGCTGAGAATGGCGGCGATCGAGCCGAGCGTCTCCGAGCGCGAGGTCCAGAGTGACTCGTAGGCGTGCAGGCTGGAAGAGATCTCCTCCTGCACGCTGGCCTGGGAGGTGTCGAGCGTGTGCCGTTGCAGGAGCCAGGCCGTGAAGCCGAACAGGAGCGTGAGCCCCACAGAGGTGGAGAGCCAGATTCTGGGCAGCAGAGTGAGCCGGGGCCGCTTCATTTCCGCCTTCCCTGATAGGCTCCGGGGGCCGGGGTGGGCTCCGGCGGATACGCCTCGCCGTGCTTGTTCAGGTGGGGCGCCGGCAGGTAGCCGGCCTCGGACAGCCGCAGAACGCCCAGCGCCAGACCGGTGGCGGGAACTGTGATGGTGGAGGCGAGGCGCAAGAGCGCCGCTTCGGTGGCGCGCTCGTGCCAGACGTGCAGGCGGTAGCCGCCGGGGGGAACGTTGGGGATGGAGAAGGCGCCGTTGGATGAGGTCAGCGCCGCGTGCGGCGTGTTCACAACGACAATGACGGCGCTCATGGTGGAGTGAATGTTGCAGAACACGCGCACGATGCCGGGGCGGTGGAAGCGGATCTTTCGCGTGGAGCCGGGCGGGTAGAGTCCGGTGTCAAACGGCTGGCCGGCGAAGTTCGAGAAGGCGTTGTGAAAGATGGGGTCGAAGTTGGGGAAGTCGACCGTGGAGCCGGTTGGGATGAGCGTAACGTGAGGCGAGAACCGCTTGGACTTTTGCGTGATGGTGAATGTGGACGGTTGCACGGGACCGGACGGACGCAAGGGCTCCAGCCAGATAGCGACGCCGGAGTAGTCGCGCTTCTTGCGGACGCTGGAGTCGCGCGAGTCGGCCAGTTCGACGCGTCCTTCCACAGTGGCGCCGGAGAGCGTGGCGGCCATCAGCAAGAAACTAAAACTGGTACGCGATCGAAAGGTCATAACGGGGATTGCGGCTCAGGCCGCCGTTCAAATAGAGAGTGCGAATCTGCATTGCCTCCAGCGCGACCAGCACGTTGGGGGCGATGCGGAAGATGAGATTGGCGGCGGCGTTGCGGTTGGAGGCGATCATGGCGGCCGTCAGGTCGCGGTTGCGGTCGTCCATGGCGCCGGCGATCAGGTTCAGCGAGACGCGCGGGTGGAACGGAACGCTCAACTGCGCCCATCCGCCGCGGGTGTGAATCGCGTGCGCGCCCGTGGGGGTGACGGCCCACCCCTGGCGGAAGGCGCCGAAGTGGTGCAGGTTCTGCCCGCCGTACAAGACGCCGGAGAATTCGAGCAGGCGAACGGGGTTGGCGAACCAGTCCACCGAGTAGACGCGCGAGGGGATGGAGTACGGTCCGGCGTGGGTCGTGCTGGCGTGGAAGGCGCCGGCGATCTCGAAGCGGCGGTTGGCGTCCAGATTGTGCGCCAGTTCCAGGCGGCCCTGCAACGCCGGGCGGCGGCGCTCCAGCGGGAGCGCGCCGGGCGTACCCCCGGACTCCTCCGCCGTTTGCACAACGGCGGCCTGCACCAGCGCCTGCGTGGATGTGGACAGCGCCAGGCGCTGCTCGAAACGGATCTGCGGCTGCCAGCGCCACAGGTTTCCGGCGGCCGTCATCGGGGACACGCCGGAATAGGCGAGAGACGTGGGATCGCGCAAGCCGACCAGCGTTTTTTCCTGGCCGAACATGAGGGATCGCGTCTTCCAGGCAAAGACGATCTCCGCCGTTCGCAGCCTGGGGCTGGGGTACTGCGACGTCTCCGTGTTGCCCTCATAGAAATCACCGAAAACCGATCCGGTCACCTCCGCGCCGAGAATACTGCGCGGACTTTGGAAGTCGAACCCGAGCACGGTTTGGCGGAAGGTAACCGCCGACGTGGCCCGGCCAGCAGTGCGCGCGGCCGTCGTGGGAGTGTCGGCGCCATTGGCGCGGGCGCCGTTGTGGAAGAAGTTCACCAGGGCCATGCCGCGCAGGCGGATGGGAAACTTTTGAGAGGCCTCAACTTTGGCTTGCGCCTGCTCCTCCAGCCGGCGCGAGGTGATCTCCTGTGTCTCGGCCTGCGCCGTGGCCTGCTGTTTGAGCATGCCGAGTTCGCCCCGCAGGCGCTCGATCTCCTGGCGGAGGGCGTTGTTGTCACGCTCCAGTTTGTCCAGACGCTCGATGAGCGCGTCGACGGACTGCGCCGGCAGGGCCAGCGCGAACAGGAGAGAACCAAGGGCGCGAAGAATCATGAAATCACCTGGCCGTTGTGGCCTCCGGCCAGCCGTTCCATGGACTGGCGGACGGAGGCGGGCGAGTAGGGCTTGGCGAAATAGAGGTCGGCCCCGGCGGCGAGTGCGAGGCTTTCCGCATCGGCGGCAGTGGAACCGGAGGTGACGATTACGGCGGAGCGTGAGGCGCGAGGGTGGGCGCGTATGGCGGCGATGAAGGCGTAGCCGTCCAACCGGGGCATGTCGAGGTCGGTGACGATGACATCGACGGCGGGCAGCGTCGAGAGAAGTTCGAGAGCGCGGATGGCGTCATGGGCGCAGGAGGTTTCCCACCCGGCGTGGCTGAGCGCAATTTCCAGGGTGGAAGCCACTTGCGGAGAATCGTCAACGATCAGAACGCGCACGGTTCACCTTCTTTCGTGGCGGTCAGGGGAGGAACCGGTAGCCGACCCCGTGAACCGTGAGAAAGTGACGCGGCGCATTGGGATCGGGTTCGAATTTCTGCCGTAATTTCACAACATGAGCGTCCACCGTACGGGTGTTGGGGAAGCTCTCATAGCCCCACACGGAGTTGAGAATCATGTCGCGCGTCAGGGCGCGGTCCGGATTTTGCAGGAAATACACGAGCAGGTTGTACTCCGCGGGCGTGACCTTCACCTCTTCGCCCGCGCGGAGGACCACGCGGCGGTCCAGGTCGGCCTCGGTGTCGCCGAAGCGGAGAACGGCGTGCGCGCCAGCTTGTGAACGGCGCAGGAGGGCGCGGATGCGCGCCAGCAGCTCGCGCCGGCCGAACGGCTTGACGACGTAATCGTCGGCGCCGATCTCCAGCAGGAGCACCTTGTCCATCTCATCGCCGATGGCGCTCAGGATGAGAATTGGCGTCTGAATCTGAGCGCCGCGGATGTGCTTGCAGATTTCCATCCCGCTCATGCCGGGCAGGCGGAGGTCGACAATGATGAGTTCCGGCTTGATGGAGAGGGCTTTTTCGTATCCTTCGCGGCCGTTGCCGGAAGAGACCACGCGAAACCCCTCCTGCTCCAGCATGACGGCGATTGTATCCTGGAGGCTCTCGTCGTCGTCTATCACTAAGATAGTTTGCATCGCGTTTCCCGTGGACGCGTTGGGACAGGGCCCCCGGGCCGTGCGGAAGATCGAGAGGCCCGGTGTTTGATTGTACTGGATCGGGTGTGCCAGAGGTGGGCGGTCTGGTAAAGTACGCGGGGACAAACCGGGTGGAAGTAAAGACGAAAGGATAGTGCTGATGAAACGATTGCTGCTGGCCTTCCTAACTTGTGGAGCGCTTGCCATGGCGCAGTACAAGGTGGAGGCCGCGGGTGAACCGCCTTCGGAGCTGGCCGCGCCGGTGAAGGAGTTGCTTGCGCCCGCCGGTTACAGGGTGGTGGGCGGAGACGGGAAGCCGTGGTGCGAGGTGTGGTATGTGAAGGCCGCGCCGAAAGGTCCGGTGTCCACCGAGGCGGACCTGATGTGGAAAACCGTGCCTCCGGGCTCGGTGATTGGGGCCATCCGCTGGTTTCAGGGCGGGTATGACCGCCGCGGCCAGGTGCTGAAGCCGGGCGTCTATACGCTGCGGTTCAGCATGTTTCCCATCAACGGAGATCATCAGGGCGTGGCGCCGAACCGGGACTTCCTCGTAATGACGCCGGCTGCCGATGATCAGAGCGCGGCGGCCGTGTCCGTGTTCAAGGATCTGATGGTGATGTCGCGCAAAGCCTCCGGCACGCCGCATCCGGCCGTGCTGAGCATGTATGTGGTGGAGAGCGATTTCCAGGCGGGCATCCAGAACCTCAGTGAGGATTGGATCCTTTATGAGAAGGTGGGCGATACGCCCGTGGGGTTAACCGTCGTGGGCAAGTCGGAGCACTAAGCGCTCCGTGCGGACAAGCCGGGCCTACAGCACCAGCTCCCGCCGCACCCCCCGAATGTCCATTTCAAACTCGATCGTCTCGATGGGCGGGGCGGAGTAGTGCCACGTGAGGCCGTGGATGGCTGCGTCGCCGGCCAGCCGGAGCACGTCCTCGATCAGGTGCCAGATGGGGTGCACGGTGTAGACATCGAGCACGGTGACGCCGCTCCAGGCGCCGCCCAGTTCCTTTAGCCGTCCGTCCATCAGTCCCATGACGAAGCGGGCCTTTTCGAGGAGCGCCGGCGCCGATTGTTCGCCCCGGCGCACCACGTCGTGCGGGTCCAGCGAACCCTCGGGCAGCTCGCCCGCTCCGGCGATCACAAAGGTTTTGGTGGAAGTGCGGGACGGCGTCACATAGCTGAACCCGTAAAGGGAGGGCTCGGCCGGCGCGCCGATGCGCGGTGCGATGTTGGTGCGGGCGATGGGGTTGACGCCATCCAAGAAGACGCCCCATTGTTTGAGCACGCCGATGTATCCGGCGTTGAATTCGGTGAAGCCGGGGAAGGTGAAGGGCCGGGGCGAGCGCAGCTCCATCCCACACAGGGCGTGGATGGGGAGTTTGACAGCCGCAATGTGGCGTTCTACCGCTTGAAATCCCTGGCGCAGGGGGAGTGGCCGGTGAAACCGGGCGTGCACCACTTCATGGCCATCGTCGGCGACGGCGCCTCCCGAATAGGGCGCGATGCCGCGCACGAAGGAGTAATGGCCGGCGGGGTTGTGAACCAGCATAAGGGTTACGCGATCGCCTTTCGCATGGAATCCACGGCGGCGATAAGGCTCTTGACCTGATCACCCAGCGGAAGGTACTCCATGGTGAGGTAACCAGTGTAACCGGCCTTGCGAATCTCTTTATAGAGGAACGGGTAGTTCATCTCTCCCGTGCCGGGATCGTTACGGCCGGGGTTGTCCGCAATGTGGAACACCTTGACGAACGGCATGGCTTCGCGGAGCGTACGCGTGACGTCGCCCACCTGCACCTGCTCGTGATAGAGATCGAATAGAAGCCGGACGTGAGGGTGGTTCACCTCCTTCATCAGGCGCAACCCGGCGACGCAGCTATCCAGAAAATAGCCCTTGTGGTTCACCTTCGTGTTCAAGGGTTCGACGATGAGGATGCGTTTGGCCTTGGCGGCCAGGTCTCCACAGCGTTTGGCGCTTTCCACCAGGCTCGCCCATTGCTCCTCGTAGGTGCGTCCGGGAATGGCGTTGCCGGACATGAGCAGGAGCATGGGAACATCCAGGCGCGCGGCGGCGTCGAGGTTCTTGGCCACTTCTTTGAGAAGGTTGCCACGCTGGGACGGATCCACCATGGAAATGGGCATGCGGCTCCAGAACGGGGTGGAACTGATGGTGTCCATGCCGAGTTTGAGCGATCGGGCGAGCCGCTTCATCCGGTCCATTTCGGCGGGTGTCCATGCGGCATGCTCGCCCACCAGTTCCACGGATTGAATGCCGGCGCGCGCGGCGGCTTCCAGTTTCTCCTCGAAGGAGCCTTTCAGCGTCCAGAGCATGACCGAGGAGGTGATGGCCGCCACGGGAGTCACGGGCTGCTGCGCGAAGGCGGCGAAAGAGGCTGAAGAGGCGATGAAGGCTCGGCGGTCGATCATCGCCCGTTAGAATAACACTCCGGCTTCGCATGATATCCTGTGATCTCACTCCGCTGTTTCAGGGATCCCATCATGCGGCAACTCCGCTTTCAGACGCGCGGCGGCATTGCCGTCACGCGCACGCTATCCAAACTTCCTTACAAGAAAGGCCTGCGCACGTTGTTGCGGCAACTCGACACGCGGCGCGGCATCTATTTGTCCTCCGGGTACGAGTATCCCGGCCGGTATTCCCGATGGGATGTAGCCAGCGTGTGCCCGCCGATGGAGATCGTGGGCAAGGGGCGCGAACTCGAATTCCGGGCGCTGAACTCGCGTGGCGAGGTGCTGTGCGAGATCCTGCTGCGCCGTTTGCGCGGTCATGCGCACTGGGCGTCGGTGGAAACGGTTCCGGGCGGCTGGAAGGGAACTCTGAAGCCCCTGCCGGAGCTGTTCTCCGAGGAGGAACGCAGCCGGCAGCCTTCGGCCTTCTCGATTCTCCGGGCGTTGCTCGATGAATTCCGCGAGATGGGCGACGGCCGCCTGGCGCTGGTGGGCGCGTTCGGCTATGACCTGCTGTTCCAGTTCGACCCCATCGAGTTGAAACTGCCCCGCCACGGCGCCAAGGATCTGCACCTGTATCTGTGCGACGACATCTGCTTCATGGACCGGAAAAAGGAGCAGATCGAACGCTACCAGTACGACTTTGCCTTCGAGGAATTATCCACGGAGGGGATGGCCCGCGACGGCGCCGAAGTTCCGGCCGCGCCGGACGGAGAAACAGGCGAGATCACCTGCGACCACACGCCCGAGGAGTACATGGCGGGCGTGGAGAAGGTGCGCCAGGGAATGAAACGCGGCGACTACTACGAGGTGGTGCTGCGGCAGAAGTTTCTGGCCCGGTTTGCGGGTAGCGTATCGAACCTGTTTGAGCGCATTCAGAAGGCCTCGCCGAGTCCGTATGAATTTCTGATTCAGTTCGGCGGGGAGCAGTTGGTGGGCGCCTCGCCCGAGATGTTCGTGCGCGTCGAAGGCCGCCGGATCGAAACCTGCCCGATCTCCGGCACGGCGCGTCGCACGGGTGATCCGTTGCGCGATGCCGAGAACATTCGCGAACTGCTGGCGTCGCTAAAAGAAGAATCCGAGCTGACCATGTGCACCGACGTGGACCGCAACGATAAGTCGCGCGTGAGCGTTCCCGGCACGGTGAAGGTGATCGGACGGCGGCTGATTGAGTCCTACGCCGGCGTGTTCCACACGGTGGACCATGTGGAATCGGAGCTCGAAGAGGGCATGGATGCCCTGGACGCCTTCCTGACGCACATGTGGGCGGTGACCGTGATTGGCGCACCGAAAAAGGCCGCGGCGCAGGAGATCGAGAACACGGAGAAGGACGCGCGTGGATGGTACGGCGGGGCCGTAGGCATGATTTCGCTGAACGGCGACATCAATACGGGAATCCTCATCCGGACGGTGCACCTGCGCAATGGCTTGGCCGAATATCCCGTGGGCGCGACGCTGCTCTACGATTCGATTCCGGCGAACGAGGAGTTGGAGACGCGCCAGAAGGCGACGGGCTTCTTCCAGGTGATGTCGGAATCGCGCGCGGGGAAGAAGACCAGGCCGCCCGCTCCGGAGAAGGCGGGCGCGGGCGTGAAGCTGCTGCTGGTGGACAACGACGACTGTTTCATCCACACGCTGGCGAATTATGCGCGTCAAACAGGGGCCGAGGTGGTCACCTACCGCGCCGGATTCCCTCTGGAACTGATGGACCGGATCAAGCCGGACCTCGTGCTGATCTCGCCCGGACCTGGACGGCCTGAGGATTTCGGCGTGCCCGGCGTGGTGCGTCATGCGGCGGAGTTGGGCGTGCCGGTGTTCGGTGTGTGCCTGGGATTGCAGGGCATTGTGCTGGCTTTCGGCGGCGAGTTGGGCTTGCTCGACTATCCGATGCACGGCAAGCCGTCGGTGGTGAAGCACCGTGGCGTGGGCGTGTTTGAAGGGCTGCCAGAAGAGGTGAAGGTGGGCCGCTACCATTCGCTTTATGCGCTGCCGGAGAAGCTGCCGGCGGTGCTGGAGGTGACGGCCGAGTCCGACGATGGCGTCATCATGGGTGTTCGCCACAGGACGCTGCCCGTGGAGGCCGTGCAGTTTCATCCGGAGTCGTTGTTGACGCTGGAAGGGGCGGCCGGCTTCAAGATGATCGAAAACGTGGTGCGGGCGGCCGGAAGGGTCCGGCAGGCGGGCTGAGGATGCGGCGGGCGCTGGTGTTCGCCGCGGCTGCCGTGGTGACCAGCGTCTTCTTCATCAATCTGTGCGCAGCCATCTTTGCATGCGGCTGCCAGCCGTTGTGGGGCGCGGCGGACCGGTATTGCAATGTCCATGCGGCCCATGGCCGTCATTGTCCATGGTGCGCCACGGGAACAGCCGGGCAAGCCGTGGTGTATGGCTCCATGCTGGGCGCGCAGGGAATTCTCGTGTTTGGGCGGTGGCCGCGGCGTTTGGCGGCGAAGGCCGTGGCGGCGCTGGCGGCGTTTCCCGTGGTGGGAATCGTACTAGGGATCCTCTTCGGGTGGATCACCGAGTACTGGGCCCAATAGGTACTTGTGCGGCGAAGTGGCGGCTTTCATACTGGTATTGCGATATGGGCGACGCAACCTTCATCTTGTTTCTTGCCGTGGTAGTTTGGCTGGCCACTGAGATTAGCGGCGGTGGCGGCGGCAAGCGCGACCGGTTGCGGTCCACGGCTCTCGGCTAAGATCGCGGCGCGTCCGGATCAGCGCGCCTGTCCTCCTTCGCTATCCTGAAATCAGCGAATGCCATTGGTGTGTGTAGTGGGCGGAGGTCTGGCCGGGCTTGCGGCGGCGGCCGCACTAGGTGAGGCCGGGCTGGACGTCGAGCTGTTCGAGTCGCGCGGCTTCCTGGGCGGCCGGGCCACATCATATCCCGCCCCGGGGGCCGGTGAGGGAGAGCCGGCGATCGACAACTGCCAGCACATCCTGCTGGGCTGCTGTGTGAACCTGCTCGACTTCTACCGCCGGTTGGGTGTTGTGGGAAAGCTTGTCTTCCATAGGGAATTCCGTTTCGTGGAACCGGGCGGGCGGGTGTCGCGCATGGCGGCGGCGCGGCTGCCGGCTCCGCTCCACTTCGGCCCCTCGTTCCTCACCATGCGCTGCTTCGACTGGGCCGACCGCGTGGCCATCGGCCGCGCCATGCTGGCCATGCGAAGGCAGCGGTCACGGCCCGGTCTGGACCGCATTACGATGGCCGAATGGCTGTCAGAACTAAAGCAGACGCCCCGCGCCATCGAGCGGTTCTGGCGGCAGGTGCTGGTGAGCGCCATCAACGAGGAACTGGACCGCATGGCGGCCTCGCACGGATTCCAGGTGTTCCGGCTGGGATTCTTGTCGGGGGCGCGGTGGAGTGCCATGGGCGTGCCGCGCGTGCCGCTGGCGGAGCTGTACGGGGAAGAGGCCTGGCGGCGGCTGCCCAAGGTGAAGATCCGGACCAGGATGCCGGTGGAGTCCGTGGCGGACGGCGTGACTCTGGCTGACGGACAGCGGCGGCAGCCGGACGCGGTGGTGCTGGCCGTGCCGTGGGAGCGGGCGGCGCCGCTGGCGCCCCACATTGGATTGGACTTTACCGGGTGGGAGCATTCGCCCATCACGGGGATTCATCTATGGTTTGACCGCGCCGTGACCGCATGGCCGCATGCGACTCTGCTCGACCGTTCCGTGCACTGGATGTTCAACAAAAGCGGGGGGCGGCACATCCAGTTGGTCGCCAGCGCTTCGCGCGGACTGGCGGCGATGAGCAGGGGCGAGGTGATCGCCCAGGCCGTGCGGGAGCTGGCCGAATTTCTCCCCGAGGCGGGGCGGGCCAAGCTGGAGCGGGCGCATGTGGTGAAGGAGATGCGGGCTACGTTTTCGGCCGTTCCGGACCTGGAGGAGCGGCGTCCGGTGACCGCGACGAGTGACCCGCGGCTGTTCCTGGCTGGAGATTGGACGCGCTCCGGCTGGCCGGCCACAATGGAAGGCGCGGTGCGGAGCGGCTACCTCGCGGCCGAGGCGGTGTGCCGGAAGTTGGGCCTCACGGCGCGTTTTTTGAAACCGGACGTGGCCTGAGCCGGTAAAATATGAGTATGCATACACGAAGAGCCATGCTGGCGGCGTTGTGTGCGCCCGCGCTGCTGCCGGGCGACGATCCACAGACCACCGCGATCACGGTGGAGGTGAAAAACCTGGACGGCAAGCCGGTGGAGCGGGCTTCGGTGGTGGTGCGCTTCAATGAAGGGCGCAGCATCAAAAAGTTCGGAAAGAAGACAATTCTGAACTGGGAGCTGCGCACCAACCAGATTGGCGTGGCCAAGATTCCGCCGATTCCGCAGGGGAAGATTCTCGTAATGGTGATCGCCAAGGGCTATCAGACCTTCGGCGAAACCTTCGAGATCAACGAACCGGAGCGGACCGTGGAAGTGAAGTTGAAACCACCACAGCCGCAGTACTCGGCGCACTAGTCGCGGCGGCGCTCAGGTGCGGGCCAACGCCTCTTCGCGCAATCCAAGCTGTTTCAAACCGCGGTCAATCCACAAGCGGGTGAGCTTTTCCTGCACGCTGTTCTGGCCGAGCCGTTCGCGCAGGCAGCCGAAATCGACCGAATCGAGCGGCTGGTCCTGGTTGAAACAGGAGAAGACGACGCGCTCCTTGCCCGTGGCCGGATCGCGGTGGCGTTGCAGGCACTGGGCGCAAATCTCCTTCATCATGCACTGCATGGGCGAGTTGATGGAGCCGATAGCGTGGTGTTCGGCCGGCAGCATGCCTTTGAGCACGGTGTGACGGGCGGCGCCGACGGCGGCCATCATGCGGTCGGACCCGATGGCGATCAGGCGGTTGACCTCCTGCAGCCGGATGGGCGCGTTGACGGCGGAGCCGTACCAGCGGATCGCCTCCACGATGTTTCCGGTGAAGCTGTGGTCGCCGGAGCGCGATGGCGTGAATCCCGGCGTCTCGTCGCAACACCAGACAATGCAATCGGCGGCGCGCTCGATCTCGTCCACCTTATAGCGGTCGATCACCTTCTTGTATCCGGCGAAGTAGATCACGCGTGAACCGTGGGCGCGCAGTGTCTGGCCGATGGAGAAGAGCACGGCGTTGCCGAGACCGCCGCCCACCAGCATGACGGTTTCTCCGGCTGGCGTCTCGGTGGGCGCGCCCGTAGGGCCCATCAGGACAACCGGTTCACCCGGCGTCAGCGTGATGCAAAGATCGGAGGAGCCGCCCATTTCGAGAACGATTGTGGAGAGTAACCCTTTCTCACGGTCCACCTGCGCACCGGTGAGGGCAAGGCCCTCCATGGCCAAGGTGGTGCCTCCAACGGCGCGGGCGTTGGTTTCAAAGTTCTGCAGGCGGTAGAACTGTCCGGGGCGGAAGGCGCGCGCGGCCATGGGCGCCTCGACGACGACCTCGACGATGTTCGGCGTCAGGCGCACAACCTCCTTCACATGCGGGCGGAGATCGCGGTTCAGGCGGGCCATCAACTCGGCCGGGGCGGGTTGCGCGGGCGGCCTGGCGAGCAGGCGCCGGTGAATCACGGGCGCGCCGGCCTTGGCGCTGGCCATGGCCTTCACGACATTGCCGGCAAAGGATGGGTGCAGGTCACCGAAGAAGGAGATCGCGCGGCCGTCGGGCAGCAGAGAGGTGAGCACGCCGGGTTTGGAGGGCTTGGTGTTGCCTTCGGGTTTCATCGGCGAGCCGTCTTCGTCGAGGGCGCGGAAGTACTTCCCGTCCAGGGTGAAGCTGCCCGGATCCTCGCGCTGAGCCACCGTGTTCGGCTGCGTGCCGGCAGCCACGAGGATCGCCTTCGCGGCGAGAGTCACCTGCTCACCCGTAGGCCGCATCCTGCCGGCCGCATCATCCCAGGATTGCTTCTCGCAGGTGAGTGAGGCGGCGTGCCCGAAACGGTCGATGCCGACTGATACGGGCGAGAGGCCTTCGCTGAACCAGATGCCCTCCTCCATCGCCAGCCGGACCTCCTCGTGGTTCAACGTGTAACTGGGCGAATCGATCAGGCGGCGGCGGTAGGCGATCGTGACGCCGCCCCAGGAGTGGAGCAGCGGCAGGTAGTTGGGCTCGCGCCCTTCGTCGCGGGCGGACTCATCCTCGGCGCGCAGCAGGCGCGCGTGTTCGAGAAACTCGGCGGCGATGGCGCGTTCTTCCTCGTTCCACGGCCGCCGCACCTCTTCTTCGCCGCACTCGCGGACGAGGGTTTCATACCGGCCGGCGAATTTCTTTACCTGGCGCGGATAGTAGGCTAGCGTCTCGGTGGCCGTATCAATGGCGGTCAGTCCGCCGCCGATCACGACGGCGGGCATACGCACCTGTAGATTCGCGATCGACGAAGACTTGGCGGCGCCCGTGAGTTGCAGCGCCATCAGGAAGTCCGAGGCCTGGCGGACGCCGCGCGCCAGTCCATTTTCCATATCGATTACGGTTGGCCGCCCGGCGCCGGCGCACAGGGCGATGTGGTCGAAGCCAAGCTCGAAGGCCGACTCGGCGGTGAGCGTGCCGCCAAAGCGGACGCCCCCGAACATGGAGAATCCCGCGCGGCGCTCCAGCAGCAGACGGATGACCTTCAGGAAGTTCTTGTCCCAGCGGACGGTGATGCCGTATTCGGCCACGCCGCCAAAGCCGGCCATGACACGGTCATCGAGATCCTCATACAACTGGTTCACGTCGCGGATGGGCACGAACGGAACGCGCCCGCCACGATGGTCCACGCCGGAGAGATGGGGCGGAAGAGGCTCGATTTTCAAGCCGTCCACGGCGGCCACCGTGTGGCCCTCCTGCATCAGACGGTAGGCGAGCGTGTACCCCGCCGGTCCCAGACCCACGACGAGCACCTTGTAGCCGGAATCCGGCTGCGGCAGCCAGCGCTCGAAGTGGAGCGGGTTCCAGCGGGTGAGCAGCGAATAGATTTCAAAGCCCCAAGGAAGCTGCAGGATGTTCTTGAGCGTGCGCGTCTCCGACTGGGGAATGTTGACGGGCTCCTGCCGCTGGAAGATGCAGGCCTTCATGCAGTCGTTGCAGATGCGGTGCCCGGTGCCGGCCACGAGCGGGTTGTCGATGGCGATTACGGCGAGAGCGGTCAACGGCTGGCCGGCCAGCATGGCTTCGTGGAACTCGCTGATCTTTTCTTCGAGCGGACAGCCGGCCAGCGTCACGCCAAAGACGGACTTCTTGAAAGAACCATCCTTTTCCGTCAACCCGGTCCGGCAGGAGTCCTTGCCCTGGTGGTGGCAGTGGATGCAGTAATCGGCCTCGCCGAGCGCGCCCGTTGAGGAGTAGCCGTGGTCGGTGAGATGGAACGCCTGGCGGTGGCGCCACTCCTGCTCGGGCAGACCGGACTTGGCCACCGAACCGGACAGGGCTGGCCAGGTGATCGTATCAATGGCCACCAGGTGGTGCATGTCGATCTTCTCCGGCTTCTTGAACACAACGCCAGCTTTGTGCGCCTGGCGTCCGGCATCGGAATGCACGGCCCAGGCGGCATACCGCGCGGCCGCGGCCAGCGCGGCTTCATGCTGTTCAGCCGCTGCCAGCCACTGTTCTACCGCGCGGGCGTAACTCACCTCGGTGAGCGGTTCCCCCATGTGGGAGTCCAACTCGGCGCGCAGAGCGGCGGGATCGAACGCCGCCGCCTCTTCCGCTTTAATGGCGAGAACCTGTTTGCTGCGCTGAACAAACTTGCGCCGGACCGCCAGAAGCGGAGCCTGCGCATTGTATTCGGTTTGCAGCGCCTGCAACTCTGGCGCGATGGCGAAAAGCTCGCCGATGAAATCTTCGAGGAATGGGCCGAGATCGAGGATGAGCGCCGAGCGCTCCTTGAGCGAAAGTGTGGTGGACCCGTCCCGGACAGCGGCCAGGCGAGCGGCGAGAGGTTCGACGGAGGCCGCGAGCCAGTCCAGGAACGAGCGGTCCAGGCGTGCGAGACCGCTGGGGGAGTAGAGATCTTCAAAGGTAAGTCCAAACGACAGGGTTAGGGCAGGTCGATCTTGCATGCTGATGTAATCGGCGGAGTGCAGGCGGAAAGCCAGGCACTCCCTCTATTCCACAGGATGACATAGGTCGCTTCGTGACCTCTCTCAAAAAGCCGGAAGATGGTGGCGTCAACGGACTGCGAACGTGTAGGCGTTCACCGGCTCCTCCGGAGCGGAAGCAGGCGTCAACAGGATGGCGTAGGAGCCTGGTGGGAGCAGCGTGGCGTCGAGCGTGAAGCGAAGGCTGGTTTGGCCGGGGACCAGTGACGTTGCGGCGGTGTGGACCGTCTGCCCGGCGGCCGATTGGAGTGTGGCCTGATAGGCGCCTGGGGCGAGCGGCGCATCCAACGCGAGTTGGAATTCGACGAGCGAGATGTCCGGCGGAATGCTGACACGCCGGGGTCCGGTGGAGCGCGCGCCGGGGACCAGCAGAACCGTGAAAGCAGGCGTGGCCGCGGGCGTGGCTGCATTTGGCCTGGCCGTTGGCGCGGGAGAGTGTGCCGCCGGTTGAGAGACACGGAACACGACGAGCCCAAGCACGGCCGCGGCGGCGAGCCCAAGCCACATCGGAACGCGGCGCCGGGCGGCCGGGCGCTGCTGTCTGAGGAGACGGCGGGCGATGGTGAGGCGGTGCTGCGAGCCGGTGGCGGCGAGGTAGGCGTCCACCTCGGCGGCCTCTCCGGGGGGGAGTTCGCCACGGGCGCGCGCGTCGATCCATTCGGCTTCGAACTCCGCCAGCTCATCGGAGAAGCCGGGATCGGTAAGCAACCTCTCGGCGAAAGCACTCCTCTCGTGCTCTTCGAGGGTCCGGGTTAGATAACGGTGGAACAAATCGTCAGAAGAGCCTGAATTCGCCATCCGGCGGTGGGCACCCTTTCATAGAAATGTGAGTCATTTGCTCAGACATCACGCGGGAGAATCCAGTCCGTTGCCGCGCAACCGCTGCTGCAGGCAGGTTTCTAATTTTTCACGAAGTCGAAGCGCTCTGTTTCGAAGGGCATTCATGCCGATGCCCAGACGGGCGGCCATTTCCTGGCGCGAACGGATGCGGAGGCTCCGGTCGCCTTCATAATATTTCAGCAGGAATTCACGGTCGGCCGGAGAAAGCGCCTGCGACAGGCACTCCTCCAGGCAGCGGGCCTCAGTTTCGGAATCGCTCAGCCCGTTGTGTCCGGCGGCTTGCGTGATGGCCCATCCGGAGTAGGCGCGTTCCTGGCGCAGCTGCTCGGCAAGGGACTCCTTGGCCAGGAGCCGGGCCACGCCTGTGGTGTATTGTTCGATGTTCTGTACGGGTTCGCCCTCCTCCAGGCGGCGGGCGGCGCGGTTAAAAGCTTCGTCGGCGCGCTCTTCCGGGAAGGGGCAGCGCTCCCAAATGAAATAGCGAAGCAGACGGCGCCGGAGATCCTCGTAGCGGCGGGCGGCCTCTTCGCGCGAGGGTGAGAAAGCGGCGAGGAGGCGCTCGAAGGCCGCCGCGGAGAGCGTCCATTGGTTTCGTCGCGCCGAGGGCGGGCTCACGATGCGTTCCTCTCAGGCCGATTCAACGCCAGTCTCCCAACACCAGAAACGGCGCCCAATAATAAGCATGATTCCAGCGGGCGTCTTTGCGCAAGGTAAGCTGCGCGGCGCGAAGAGCGGCCGGCGGCGTGAGACGCCGCAGAAGCAGGCCCTCGTAGAAATGGCGCATGAGTTCGGCCGTGGCGCGATCCTGTACGTTCCACAGACTGGCGGCGACCGTGCGCGCGCCAGCGTAAAAGAACGCGCGGGAGAGGCTGACCGGACCTTCCCCGGCGACGTCGCGGCCCAACGCGGTTTCGCAGCCCGACAGCACGACGAGGCGCGAGTGGAGCGGAAGGCCATAGATATCGGCCAGCGTCAACTCATCTCCGGCGGCCAGCGCGATGCGGGAGAGGGCGGGACGCCCGGCGTCGGCGCGGGCATGTGTGGCCAGGTGGAGGATGCTGGCGTCAAGCAGGGGCGGCTTCAGCAAGGCGGCGCGCGTGGCGGCGGGCCCCGTCAGCAGGTGCGCGCCCGGGAGAAGCCGGACGATGGCCTGAGCCTCGAACGCCGTCAGGGGGAGAGGAGCCCAGGAAGCATTGAAGGCGGGGGCGGCGAGGAGCGTCAGCGTGGGGCCGTTGCCTGACGGGGTCTGCTTGGCGCGCAACTGGACGGCGAGAGAGGCCGAGGGAAGGATGACCACCTCGGCGTGGTCGAGCAGCAGGCCGGAGCCGAGCGGCAACGCGGCGAACGGGATCTGGTGGAGCGGGCCATCGGGAACAATGAGAAGGCGTTTGATGGCTCGAGGGCCGCGTTGGTCCCGAAAACGAGCCGCGAAGGGCCGCAGTAACGCATCGCCCAGGGCGCCTGCCGTTGCGGCAACTTGAGCGTCGGCCTTCGCCAGACGGGCGGCGCGGGCGGAGCCGGACTCCTCCGGTGGGACTGAGGCGCGGGCCGTAAGGGCATCCCGGTAGCGCCGGGTGAGCCGGTCCAATGCGGCCAGCGGCGGCAGCGAGGCGGTGTGGAGTGAGGTGGGCGTAATCAGCCAGGCATAGCCGGATGCCTCGCCGGCAAAGTACTCCAGCAGCGCCGTACCGGGCGTCAGGAGTGCTTGGCGCACCGTTTCGAATCTGGCCGGTTCGGGCGTGGTGTCCTGGCCGGCGGCGCGCAGGCGCGCCTCGATAGCGGCCCAGCGGTGCAGAAGTTCATCGGCGGCCTTGGCGTTGTGGCGCTGCACGGCGGCGCGGATGAGACGCTCCACGCCGCTCCGTTCGGCGAGCGGGGCGGCGGGGGGCCTGATGCCGGCTACGGCGTCCAGCAGAACGCGGGCGCGGCTGCGTTCGCTGGTCTCGAAGGCGTCCACGTGCTGCCCGGCGGCCGTCTGCAAGGCGATCAGGCGGGCGTAGAG
>JADLCT010000065.1 GCA_020847045.1 Bryobacterales bacterium
AGATGCACTTCGTCGATGCGCAGACCCACGGCTTCGACTACCGCCTCGACTTCAACGACTGGTTCCAATACCTGGGCCCCAAGGCGAAGCTCTACGCCGACGAGCTGGCCAAGGCGAACTCGGGGTCGGGCAATCCGCAGATCGACGCCCTGTGGAAGGACTTCGGCGACCCGTGGAAAGCCGTGCGCACAGCGGATAACCGAGAGGGCCTGGTGCATGTCGGCCGGGCTTCGCTGCTGGAGGAGCGGGACCATTTCGAGTCGTTCGTGGCCCGCGAGTCCATCCGCTTTCTGCGCAACTTCGGCACGAAGGAGCCGTTCTTCCTCATCTCCTCCTACCTAAAGCCGCACGACCCGTTCATGCCTCCACCGGAGTGGGCTGCCCGATTCCGGGCCGAGGACATGCCGCTGCCGCCGACCTGGGGGAAGCTGGATGCGACGCGCGTGCCCAAGGTGATCGCCGACTCTGCGCGCGCCCACACCGCCACGCCCGAGTTGCGCGACCCCGCCTTGGCCCGCCAGCGCATTGCCATGTACTACGCCAACATTGCTTTCCTCGATCATGCGCTGGCCGGGGTGCTGGCGGCGCTGCGCGAACTGAACCTGCACGAAGACACGCTGGTGCTCTATTCTTCAGATCACGGCGAGATGCTGGCCGAGCACGGCTTGTGGCAGAAGAACCAATTCTATGAGCCTTCGTGCGGGGTGCCGCTGCTCTTCCGCGCCCCGGGAATGATTGCGCCCGGCGGCGTGTGCCATACGCCCGTGTCGCAGGTGGGGTTGGCCGCGACCCTCCTGGATGCCTGCGGCTTGCCAGTGCCCGATGGACTCGACGAGCCGAGCTTCGCCTCCCTGCTCACGAATCCCACAGCTCCGGCCACGCGCCCGGTTTTCGCCGAATATGCCCTGGGAACGCCGCAAGCGCGCTATATGATTCGCTCCGGCGATTGGAAATACAACCTGTGGGTAAATGACATGCCGGAACTGTACAACCTCCGCAACGATCCCGGCGAATCGCGCAACTTGGCCCTGGAACCGGAGCATGCCGCCACAGCCGCGCGGCTGCGCGAACAACTGCTCGCCTGGCACCGCCCCTCGGAGCGTCGCGCATAGTCCCGGCGCATCCTTTTGCCAGGGTGCGGCATCCAACGGATATAATCTTCTTAGGGTGAGGCTGCGCACTCCGCGGCAGACCCGTGAATCTGCACTATATGGTATGATCTGAGCAGGGAGATTGGAAGGAAGGGTTATGTCGGTTACGCTCACCACCAAAGCCGTTGATAAGGTTAGAGAGATTCTGGACATGCAGGAGCCCAAGCCCGCCGGGCTGCGTATCTCCGTCGTCGGCGGCGGCTGTTCGGGCTTCAGCTACTCGATGGCGTTCGAAAGCGCCCCGAATATGCTGGACAAGACCTTGAATTACGATGGTCTCAAGGTGTTCGTCGACCAGGCCAGCCTGCTGTATCTGGACGGCGCTGAAGTCGACTATGTGGAGAGCATCGAAGGCTCCGGCTTCAAGTTTTCCAATCCCAACGTGAAATCCACCTGCGGCTGCGGCAGCTCTTTCAGCGCCTAGGGCCGACCATACATCCGCCGCGGCGGTCATGAACCGGGCGGTGATGCAAGATCCCGCGAGTCGAACTGAGAAGTTCTCGGCCGGAGAGGTGTGCCCTCTCCGGCCTATTTCTTTTTCGTTCCAGGCTCCACGACATCGCTGAACTGCACCGTGGAACTGGCGCCGAAGCGCTGGTAGTTGGCGTACTCAATCACCATCCTCATACGAAGCGGCCCCCCGGAGAAGGGCAAGACGTCGTCGGCAAAGGTCTTCACCGGAAAGCGGTGGCCATCGCTGGTGCGCCCGCGGAAGGTGGTGAACAGAGGGAACAGGTTCTCATGGCCCTTCTTGTAGATGGGCGGCACCGCGCGGCCTGTGGATTGAACGATGGCATAGTCGCGCTGGTCCACCCACATCTCGCCCTCGAACAGGCGCTGGCCTTCGAACACCTGCTTGGGCTTCACCGTCATGCGCCAGCAGGGAACGCCGTCCATCTCCTCTTCGCCCTTCACCTGCACGGCGTACAGCCACAACAGCTCTTTCGTGAAGAGGAACGGCTGGACCTCGCGGATGTCGCGGAAATCCTCCTCGGTCATTTGCAGGCGGAGAAGGCGATTCTGTGGAGCGCCCACTAGCTGGTCTGTGCGTTCGCCCGTGGGCGAAAAGATGACTTCGCGCGCCTCACGGTATTCCCCCACCTTCGAGCCGTTCTTGCCAAACTCCTCGACCACCACCGACTGCTGATAGAGATACTGTAGCCGCGCCCGCTGTTCACCCGACTCCCGCTCGGCCACCAGCCGGGCCAGGTTGGGTGGAGGCTCGGCGGCAAACATCCGGGTCCCCAGTGATACCATGAGAAATCCGATGCGCAGCTTCCTTGCCGTCGTGGCTGCCGTTTGGGCCCTTGGTTCCATAGCCGCGTTCTTCTACTCGCAACAACTCCGCGTTCCGGCGTCCATCGCCGTACCCGTTGCTCTCGCCTTTCTGATCGAACTCACTTTCTATCTCACGATCGGATTTGACCACCTCCGGCGGCGGTGGCGGCCCGTCGCGCTCTTTGCCAGCGCGCTCGTCCCCTACTGTGTCTACAGCATATCCGTTCACGCCTTCGACTGGAAACGCTTCGGGCTGCTGGCGCTGGCCGCTGCTGTGGTCTGCTTCTGGTTCGAACGCGGCCGCCACTCCCCCGCGCGTGAGTTCCTCCTCTTGGGGGTGATGGCCGCGGTTGTCCTGGCCAAAACGTTTAAAGGAATATATGTCGAGCCGTTGGACGGCCTGCGCGTGGACGCCATGGGCCAACTCATGTGGTTCCGGATTGGGCTGGTGACTTTCCTCGCTCCTGGCGGCCCACCGCTCCAACTGTCCTTCCTACCGTCGGCGCGGGCGTTCAAGATCGGCGCGCTCTACTTCCTCGCCTTCATGCCGGTGGCGCTGCTGCTCAACCAATGGCTGCGGTTCACGCACATTCAGCCCGCGCCCGGCTTTTGGTGGAAGGGCCCGGCCACCTTCGTCGCCTTCCTCTTTTTCGTTGCTTTCTACGAAGAGGTCTTCTTCCGCGGCATCCTTCAGCAGCGGCTCACGCAATGGTGGGGTGCCTGGCCTGGACTGCTCGCCGCCAGCACCTTGTTCG
>JADLCT010000066.1 GCA_020847045.1 Bryobacterales bacterium
CAAACGGTGTGCGCGTAACGGCATTGCCGTTTGTCTGCGTGGTGAGCGGATCGAAGACCGGGCGGAGAATCCCATCCTTGGTGAGGGTTTGGGAGAAGTCACCTGCCCGCTCGAGCCGGGTCGGCAGAGTGATCACACGCGTGTACGGCTGGCGATTTTTCCACTGTTCGTAAGTAAAGAAGGTGAACAGTTTGTTTTTCAGAACAGGCCCTCCAAACGTGCCGCCGCCCACGTGGTTCCGAACCACGTTGGGGGCGCGCGTGAATGCGTTCGAAACGGCGTTCAGCTTCGGATTGCGGCCGAAGTAGTAGAGACTGCCGTGGTATTCGTTGGTGCCGGCCTTCATTCCGACGTTCAGTACGCCCCCGGCCGAAAAGCCGGATTCGGCGTCGACCGAATTCTGCTGTACGGTAAACTCCTGCACCGCATCCATGGGCGGCGCGTAGGAACCGCGCGAACCGACCCCTATGGGCGAGCCGTCAATCTGCACCTCGTTGCGCCCGCTGGTCTGGCCGCCGACGTCGACGCCGGTGGTGGACAGTTGATAGAAAGGGTTGCGCTTGGATACGTCGGAATAGCGGTTCACCACGGCCGGATCGAGCAGCGCCAGCGTGAACGGGTTCCGGGCCAGCACAGGAAGCTCCTTCAGCATCTTGGTGTCGATCGTCTGCCCGAGCGTCGTGGTGTTGAACTGGATCTCGACCGCGCTTTCCGAAACCGTAATCGTCTGGGTCAACTCGCCCAGGCGCAGCGCCGCGTTGACGGTGATATCGGATCTCACGAGAACCTGAATGTTTTCCTGAATAAATTTGCCAAACCCCGCTGCCTCGGCCGTAAGCGAATATGTGCCGGGCTCCACGTAATCGAACAGGTAACGGCCGGATTCGTCCGCGGTTCGCGTGGCCGCAACGCGTGTGTTGCTGTTTTGCAGCGTAACGGCCGCCTGGGCCACGGCCGCGTTGGAGGCGTCGGAGACGAAGCCCTGCACGCGTCCGCGGTAGTCCTGGGCGAAGATGAGCGCGGCGGCAACGAGACCGAGCGAGAACGTCCGGATCAAATTCATAGGAATTACACCCCATTTCATCGGAAATTGGACGGAGTGTACTATTTCGCGCCGCGAAGCACAAGCGCGGCGAACGCACCGGCCCGCGCCCGCCCCGCCCCACGCCGCCATGGCATCATAGCGGGAATGGATGTCGTCGTCGGCCACATGGGCTGGATAGAGGTGATCTGCGGACCAATGTTCTCCGGCAAGAGCGAGGAGCTGATCCGCCGCCTGCGCCGCGCCATGATCGCCCGCCGCCGCGTGCAGGTGTTCAAGCCCGCGCTCGACACGCGCTACTCGGGCGACCACATCGTCAGCCACGCCGATTCCCGCCTCCCCAGCCTGACCATCCACCACCCCGGCGAGATTCTCACCCGCATGGACTGGCGCACCCAGGTGATCGGCATCGACGAGGCCAACTTCCTTGGCCCCGACCTGGTGGAAATCGCCACCCAGCTTGCCGACTCCGGCAAACAGGTCCTCATCGCCGGACTCGACACCGACTACATGGGCCGCCCCTTCGTTCCCATCCCCGATCTGCTCTGCCTGGCCGAATCCATCACCAAGACCCTGGCCATCTGCATGCGCTGCGGCAATCTCGCCAAACACACCCAGCGCCTGGTGGAAGCCGAAGACCTGATTGTCGTCGGCGCCGCCGGCATGTACGAGGCCCGCTGCCGCCGCTGCTTCGAACCGGGACTTCCGCGCCAGGAGAGCTTTCATTTCGCGCGCCCGGCCGGCCCCGCCATGTCCAAGCCCGGCGGCGAGTAGTGCGGACGCCCGGCTCACTTCCCTGTAACGCAGGCCGCCCCGGCGCCGTCCATCCGCCTGAATCGTTTACACTGAAAAGTCAACACACCCTACCGGAGGTATTTGGCCGTGAGTGATCCTATGTATCCGCAGTCCGAGGGCGCGGGATTGAAGATTCCCATCCTGTTTGGCATCGTCATCGCCCTGCTGGCCGCCAACGTTTACCTGTTCCTGCAGCTTGACGCGGTGAAGACCGAAGTCGCCACCATGCGTGAATCGCTGCTGAACGAAGTCTCCAACCTGAAAGAGACCTCGTCCATGTCCACTCAGGCCAGCCGCAGAAATCTGGAGCGCCTCAAGGAGGAGCTGGAAGCGGCCCGGCGCCAGGCAGCCATGGCGGCGGGCCAGGCCAAGACCGACGCGCTAAAGCACGCCGACCAACTGAGCGCCCGTTTGGCGGCCGAAACGCGGCGCGCCAACGAGCAGACCAAGCAGGAGCTTTCCACCAAGGTCCAGGAGGTCGCCACCACCGCCGACACGAAGATCGGCGCCGTCTCCACCGAAGTGGGCACCGTGAAGCAGGAGGTCGCCTCCACCAAGAGCGAACTCGACAAGACCATCCAGGACCTGAAGCGCACCAGCGGCGACCTCGGCGTCCAAAGCGGCCTGATTGCGACCAACGGCAAGGAGCTCGCGGCTCTCAAGCAGCTCGGAGAACGGAACTATTTCGAATTCAAGCTCGCCAAGCAGAAGACGCCCATCAAGCTGGCCGATATCTCTGTCCGTCTCACCAAGGCCGACCCCAAGAAGAACCGCTACAACGTGGAAATCGTCGCCGACGACAAGCGATTCGAGAAGAAGGACAAGAACGTGAACGAACCCGTTCAGTTCTACATGTCCAAGTACCGCCAGCCGGTGGAACTCGTGGTGAACGAGATTCGCAAGGATCTGATTGTCGGCTATCTGGCGCAGCCCAAGGTCCAGGCGGCCCGCTCCAACTAGCCTCCCGATTTCGTTTCAGGCTTGCACCCGGCGCGGCGGCTGATTATTCGCTCGCCGGGTTCTTGCCGCCTTCGTTGGAGGCAGAACGCGGAGCGCCCTTTTTCTTTGAGGTGTCCTCGCCGGTCAGGATCCGCACCTTGGTATTCGTGTCCAACCGGTTCAGCCCCGACGTGGCCACCTGCTCGCCGGCCTGCAGGCCGTCGGTAATTTCAACCTCGTCGGCAAACCGCTCGCCCAGCTTCACATCGCGCGCATCCACCACGCCCGCATTGTTCACCACGAAGGCCTTGTTGGTTCCCAGGACGTAGGCCACCGCCCGCGCCGGCACCACTTTGATCTCGTCCACCTTCTGCGTGGTCACCTTCCCTCGCGCATACGAACCGGCTTTCAAAAGCCCCTCGGGGTTTTCAATCAAAGCCTCGGCCACGAAAGTGCGCTTGGTCTGGTCCACCGTCGGCGAAATGCGCCACAGCCGCCCGTGGAACACACGGTCGGCAAACGCCTCCACCTGAACCTCGCACGGCTGGCCCACCTTCGTCCAGGGCGCCATCCGCTCGGGAATCTCCAGCCGCAGCCGCAGGGGCGAGGTCTTCACCAGCGTGAACAGCGGCGCATTGGGACGCACATAGGCGCCCAACGTCACGGTCCTTTCTTTCACGCTCGCCGCAAAGGGAGCACGCACGGCCGTATCGCGCAGCTTTTTCCGCTGGAGTTCCACCACCGCCTTGAACCGCTCCACCTCCTGAATCAGGTTCCGCGTCTGGTTCAGCGTGGCGTCGTAGGCCGCCTTCATCGCCTGCAAACGAGCCACGGCCCCGTCCAGGTCCGATTGCGCGCCAATCTTCTGATCCACCAGGGCCACCAGACGCTTGTGCCTCTGCTCGGCCTCGGTCAGGTCCGCTTGCGCCCGCCGGACCTCCGGCGTGTCGTTGATGTTCCGCACGCGGTCCTTTTCGTCCTTCAACCCCAGACGCTCCAGCGACTGCCGCAACTGCGCTTCGTTCTGCAGGAGGATGTAGCGCTGCTCCTCGTCACTGACGCGCGCCAGAACCGCCCCTTCCTTCACGGTGTCGCCAAGGTCGTAGTTCACCTCGATAATGCGTCCCTCGATCTCGGCGCTCACCACTACTTCGTCGTACGGATACAAAGTACCCACCGACTCGACCACCCGGGTCAGTTGCCGCGTCCGCACCGGAGCGACTCGCACTGGCACCGGGCCGGTGTCCTTTTTCTCCGTTTCCACAGCGGCTTTCTTTGCGCATCCGCCTGAAACGGCAGCCAGTAACACCAACATCGCCAATGCAATTCGGGAAGTCATCGGGAATTCATTATTCTGCCGCAAACGTGCACAGTATGCCACACCATCTCGGCGAATCCCGCCGGCGTGCGGTTACGGTCAGGAACTTACCGCTATCGTTTCTTGCCTGCGGCGCGCGTCCAGGAGAATCTTCAGCGAAAGCATATCACCCCATGGGTACATCTTCAGATTAGCCTGAGAGCCGATTAGGTGTCGTACATTTCAGCAACCGTACCCTGTTGCCCCCGTCAGAATCCTCCGATATATGGCCAGAGGAGTATTCGTACGCCCGTCCTGTTGGGACGGTTCAAACGGAACGTGGGAATGGCGTCTGTTCACAGAGCCATGTGGATCGCACGAGCCTTCACCTGGATGGTGACCGCTCTCGGCCTGGGCACGCTGGCTGCCGGCCTGGCCGAGGGAGACTGGTTCGAATCCGCACGCGGCTATCTCTATCTACTGATTGCCCTGTCGGCTACGGGTCTGCGTCTCCGCCTGCCCCACCGCATGGGTCCCATCAGCATCAACTTTGTGTTTGTGCTGTTGGGGATCCTCGACCTGTCCCTGGCGCAAACGTTGCTCATTGGGGCGAGCACCGTGCTGGTGCAGAGCTATATCTACCGGCACGACCGTTCACAGAGCGGTCCACCTCCGCTTTTTCACCTGGCCTCGACGGCTATCGCCATTACCATCACGTACCGGGTGTACCACTCGCACTGGCTAAACACGCAGGATCTGCACAGCGTGTACCGCCTGATGGTCTCCACCGGGGTGCTCTACTCGATGAACACCTTCGCCGTGTCGGCATGGACGGCCCTCTCCGAACGCGGCAATCTCGCTCTGGCTTGGCGCGAAATCAACGTCTGGGCCTTCCCCTATTATCTGGCCGGGGCCTTTCTGGCCGGGCTGTTTCATTTTTCGCAGCTTGTTCTGGGGGGCCAATCGCCACTTCTGCTGCTGCCGTTCGCCTTCATCGCACACTGCGTATCCCACTCCTACCTTGGGCGCCTCTCCAGCCAGAAGCTCCACCTGGAGCGTATGGCGGAGCTCCACATGCGCACCATCGAGGCCCTGGCGCTGGCCATTGAGGCCAAGGATCACACGGCCCAGAATCACCTGCAGCGCATGGAGCTGTATTGCCGCTCCATTGGCGAGGATTTGAAGCTGCCGCCCGAGGAGTTGGAGGCGCTGCGCGCCGCCGCGGTTCTTCACGATGTGGGCAAACTCGCCGTCCCCGAGCACATCCTTGCCAAGCCGGGCCGATTGACACGCGAGGAGTTCGAGAAGGTGAAGATCCACCCCTCGGTTGGGGCCGAGATTCTCGAACGCGTCGATTTTCCCTACCCCGTCGCCCGGCTGGTCCGCTACCACCATGAAAAATGGAACGGCGGCGGCTATCCTTCCGGCCTACGGGGCGAGGAGATCCCGCTTGGCTCCCGGATTCTGGCCGCGGTGGATTGTTTTGACGCCCTCATCTCGGAACGGCCCTATCGTCCGGCCTACACCACGGAGCAGGCGGTCGAAAAAATTGTGGCCGAATCCGGCATCAGCTTCGATCCGCGCGTCGTCGACTCGCTGATGCGGGGCTACAGAGGCTGGGAAAAGCTGCTGGCCGAGCGCGAGCGCGTCCACACCGTGCCTGAGCGCGACGTCGCCACCGAACTATCGCGCCGCGATCAGGAGAACCAATCGCTGGTGCATCTATCGGCGCATGTGGCGCGGCCATCCTTTTTCGACACGATCGCCGCCGCCCGCCAGGAGGCGCAGCTTTTGCTGGAACTCACGCAGCAACTGGGCAACTCACTCCATCTGGACGAGACGCTGTCCGTGCTCGCCGAGGGTTTGAAACAGATGCTGGCGTTCGACTCCATCACCATCTATGTGGTCCGGGATGAGGTTCTGTCGCCGCGCTATGCCAGCGGGGATTGCGCCTCGATCCTGCTGGCGCGGGAGATTCCCGTTGGCGATGGGCTTGTTGGCTGGGTGGCTCGGCAGCGGACGCCGGTGGTGAACGGCAACCCGTGCATCGAGCTGGGCGCCGCCGATGGCGTTCGCGCCGGGCAGCTCGAATCGGCGCTGGCGCTTCCGCTGATGGGCGTCCAGGAGACGGCCGGGGTGCTGATGCTCAGCAGGCGCAATGCGCACGCCTTTAACGAAGATCACCTCAGGATTCTGCTCAGCATCGGCAGCAAGCTCGGCATCGTCGTCGAGAACGCCTTGAAATACGAGCAGGCGGCAGCCTCGGCCTCCACGGATTTTCTCACCGCCCTGCCCAACTCACGCTCCTTGTTTCTACAACTGGAAAACGAGATCGCCCGGGCGGCGCGCCAGAACGGTACGCTCGCCGTGCTGGTCACCGATCTGGATGGCTTCAAGCTCGTCAACGACCGTCATGGCCATCTGGCGGGCAACCATGTGCTGCGCGCCGTGGCAAAGGCGCTCCGCCTCAGTTGCCGCGAGTACGACCATGTGGCGCGGATGGGCGGCGATGAATTCGTAGTTCTCATGCCCGGCATGAGGCCGGCGGATCTTCAGGACAAGATTGCCGCGCTGGAGCATGCCGCCGCGGCGGCGGCGGCCTCCGTATGCCCGGACGCCGACATCTCGCTCAGCGTCGGCATTGCTCAGTTCCCGGCCGATGGCCGTACCGGCGAGCAACTTCTCGCCGAGGCCGACCACCGCATGTACCAGTGCAAGCAGCGCCGGAAGCGCCAGCGCCGGCACGCCACGGCTACCGGGGGACTTTCGGCCGAGCGGTCCGCGTAGTCCGGCATGACCGGGTCAACGCCAAGGACCTCAGCGCGAGGATTCTTCCTCGGTTCTCTCCACCAAACGGTCCACGGACATGCCGTAAATCGCCGGTTTCCCTTCGCGGTCGCTCTGAAAATAGATGCGCTGGCTGTCCGGCGTGAACCGTGGCCTCACGTCGCGCGCCTCGCGGCTCTTGTGCTCGCACAGGGTCAACTCGCGTTTCACGCTTCTCACCATGAGCATCACGTACGGCTGCGCCTTGCCGCTGCTGGCCGCCACCAGCACGCTGCCATCGGAGTTCATGCCGAAGCAGACAAACTGGCTCGTCGGCGCCACGAACGTCTCCTCGCCCGTGTCCGGATTCAGTTCCCGCAACTGATTCGCCACGCCCCGCGTTTGCGGGTCCAGAAGATACAGCAGCGTCCGCCCATCGGGGCTCCACGAGGCATCCAGCACCAGCCCGGCCCTGGTGGGCAAGCGGCGCGGCTTGCCGCCGTCCAACTCCGCCAGCCACACTCCACCACCGGAGTCGCGTACGGCCATGGATGCCCGCCGCGGCCTCGGCAAAGGGTCCAGCACGGCCACAGGGAACTCGGCCATCACACTCGCGGCGCCCTTCCCCAACGGCAGACGCCGCAGCCGCGACCCATGCCCGGTCTGCTCCACCACCACGGCCGAGGGCCCATCCGGAATCGCCGCCACGCCGGCTTCCGCGCGCAAGCCCGGTTCGCCCCACAGCAGCCGCGGCTTCAGTCCCGCCACCGGCGTCATCCACAGCTTGCCTTCGGCAACATAGAGCAGGTTCCGTTCATCGGCCGTGAGAGTCAGCGAGGCGGGTTCCACAGGAGCGCCTTCGCTCAGCTGCCTGTGCTCGCTCGATTTCAGATCCATCGACCACGCATGCGCCGCGCCGCCCCGGTCCGATACGTACACGAGGAACCGCCCCCGCCGCGAGAACGTGTTCGCATTCTCGCGCGGCAGCACACAGCTATGGTGCGGTTCGGTGTAGCGTTGGAATTCAAACTCGGTGGCGCTGTCCAGAAACCGCTGTCTCACCGAAGGCGCGCTATGCGTCCCGGTGGCGTGAACCACGCTGCCCATCACCGCCAGAAAGGCTCTGCGCGCAAGCATCCTGTCCATATTATCGGCTGGTCCGCCTGGTGAATGGGATGGCACTTCCCGCGCACCGGTCTCCGCGGGGGGAGGTGCGCGTCTAGCGCCGCGCCAGTTGCGTGTGGCTCTCCTGGTAATGCCGGGCCAGGAGATCGCCGCCAAAGTCACCCGTGTAGTCGCGCCACACCGAGTGCACGTGGTTGGCTTCGTTCTGCGTGTTGTCGTACTCGATCAGGAATTTCTGCGCCGCCACCCGGTAGTAGTGCGGCTCGCCCAGCTTCTCTCCGCCCGCCCAGGCGAAGAAGACGTTCGCACCGGCCGCTTTGAACTGCCCCATCCGCAGAGCCTGCAACTCCGGAGGCATGTTGGCCGCATACGCCGACACGACGGCTTCCAGCATTCCCCGCTGCCGCGCCGTCATCTTGGCGGCGCTCAGACCGTTCGGCTGCCCGGCGATGGACGCCTTCCGCGACGCCGCCGTCAGAATGTCGCTGAATGCCTTCTCCTGCACCAGAGCGGTCTTTTTCTGCTCCGCCGTCAGCGACGTGAACAGCGCCCGGCCAAGGTCCTCTTCACGGCCCAGCACGCGCAGCCCCTTCCTGGGTCCGATGCGGACCTCCGCCGGATTCGAGCCGAAGAACGAAGGCGACCCGGCCAGCTTGCCGCCCTTCACCACAAAGTTCTGGCTCAGGTGATGGCCCTCCACGCGGAAACCCCACGCGGCGGTATCCGAGGGCGAGCCGAACACGCTGAAGTGGTACTTCAGAGGATCGCGCCGCTTGCCATCGTCCTTTTCGAGAATCCGCAGAACATCCTCGAGGCTCATGATCGAGGTGGCCTTGATGAAGCCCGCCTGGCTTAAACCGGAGGACAGCAACGCCATGGCCAAGTGCCTCTGATAGGGCTGCATCTCGCCCAACGTCAGGCCCAGACGCTGCCGGTTCAGCGACTGTTGAATGTTATTGCCGGGGACGAAGTGGAAGAAAAACCGCTCGTCGTTGTCGAAGGGGAAGCTCGCCTTGGCCCTCTGCTCATCGGTAAGCGAGTTCAGAAACGCCGTCGCCGCCGACGCCATCACCGACGACGTTCCCACGCCGTTATAGGCGACCGCCAGCAATCCAGCCGCGCCCAGCGCGATCAACCCGCGAATGACATTCCCAGACACGCAGGTGATTCTATACCAACCCTCCGCGCGCGGCAAACCAGACTTGGCCGCTTTCCGCCGCCCGCGCCCGCCGCCTCGTAGTAGTCTGGTTGTCGATGCGTTCCCGCCGCTCTCTCTTCCGCGCCCTGCCCGCGCTTGCCCTGCTGCCTTCCGCCTGTAACCGCGAACACAAGCGCACCATCGCCGTCATTCCGAAAGGCCGCGCTCATATGTTCTGGCAGTCGGTTCACGCCGGAGCGGTCAGCACCGCCCAGCCCGCCGGCGTCGAAATCATCTGGAATGGTCCCACCTCGGAAACCGATTTCACGGGGCAGATTCAGATTGTCGAAGCCATGATCAACCGGCGCGTGGACGCCATCTGCCTGGCGCCCATCGACAAGACCGCCATGGCCGGCGTCGTCGACCGCGCCGCCAAAGCGGGCATCCCTGTCGTCATCTTCGACTCGGGCGTCGACACGCAGAATTTCGTCTCCCAGGTGGCCACCGACAACTACGGCGCGGGCACACTCGCCGCCGAGCGCATGGGAAAGGTGTTAGAGGGTAAGGGGGAGGTGGTGATGGTCGCCGTGCAGCCGGGCGCCGCTTCAACCATGGCCCGCGAGGCCGGCTTCGAAGACACCATCAAGGTGAAGTTCTCCGGCATCCGGATCGTCGACAAGCGCTTCGGCATGGCCGACTTCGCCAAGTCGCTGCAGGTGGCCGAAAACATGCTCACCGCGTTTCCGAACGTGCGGGGGATGTTCGCCTCGAACGAGTCCTCGGCGGTCGGCGCCGCGCAGGCCGTCAAAGGCCGGAAATGGAATGGGACCCTGGTCGGCTTCGACTGGAGTCCCACACTTCTAGACGACCTCCGCAACGGGGTCATCGATTCTCTTGTCGTTCAAAACCCATTCAAGATGGGTGCCGAGTCGGTCCGGGCCGCGTTGGACAAGCTGGATGGCAAGCCTGTGGTTAAAATCAACGATCTCGCCCCCAGGCTCATACTGAAAGAGGACTTGGAGAAGCCGGACGTGCAGGCCCAACTCAACCCGGACCTCAAAAAGTATCTGCCCTAATCAGCCCTGGTTGCCGGCCTCCACCATAATCGAAGCGCACTTGGACATGATCTGGCTGATTCCCGGTCCAATATTGGACGGGAACACCGCTCCCACCGCCACGGCCAGAAACCCTGCCAGCATCGCATACTCGATCAGGTCCTGACCCCGGCGGTCCTTCGCCATCAACGAAAGCTGCCGTACCCATGTATAGACCATGGTTCCCTCCTCCAGTTCGGTCTATCTGATTATCATCGTGGTGCGGGGGTAAAAAATACTGGGTTATTTCCTTAGTGACCTTAACAAATCCCCCTAAGTGACTGGGGGTACTATGACGTCACGGGGTGATAGTAAGGGGGCGGCCGCTCCCGGCCCTTCCTAACGCGTATCAGCCCCAACGCCCACCTACGGCTTCGGATGCCGGATCACCGTGAAGTTCCGCAGGGTTACCGTCTCGGCCGTTGCCGACAGCATCCGGGCTTGAAAATCAATCGTGATGGGCGAGCTCAGCACCGCCGCCACGCTCCCGGCCGACGCCGCCAACGCGCTCGTCGCGCCCCACGACTGCCCCGTCCAGTACATCGCAACCGTAGCCGCGCCAAACCCGTACGTCCCGGCCGAAGCGCTTTCCGCCGCGGCCCGCGTCTCGCCGCGTACCAGCGTCCCCCCCCACAACAGGTCATGTGCGAACGCCGTCGTGTTGCCCTCGTGCGTGAAGGTGTACTGCACCTCAACGCGGTCGCCCGGCTGCAGTACGTTTGCCGGAATCGTGCACGATCCCAGGCTTCCGGCCGCCGTGTCGCTGGTGGCCAGTCCCGCATTCGAGCACAGCACCAGCGAGTAAGCCGACGGCGTCCCCGACATCCGGTAAACCGCCACCAGGATGTCATCCGTCTGCGGAATCGCCCCGGCCAGGAACGTCACCGTCTGCGACGATAGTGTGAAGTCCGTCCCCGGCTTCTGCAACAGTCCATTCCGGTACAACAGCAGGCTTCCCGCCGGATTCGGCACATTGCTGAGCGTGAACGCGGCGTTGGCGCCATTCACGGCGCCCGATGGCGTTTCCCCATCCCGGAACTGCGCGCCCAGCGAAGTGGACGAGGCGCCGCCGCAGAGATCCGCGCTGCCGTCCACGTGCACGCAGTCCGCATCGGAGCCGGATACGGTCTCCAACTCGCCCAGCGCGTTAATCATCGCCGTGCGTCCGGGCACAAGCGCTCCGCCCGCGCGCGGCCGCTCATTCAAGGCCGCTTGCAGCCCCTGCACGTCGGCGATGGTGATGTTTTCGAGTCCTCCTGTCTGGCCGCCGCCCACCACGGAGCCGGGTTGCGACGCCCGCACGTCCCGCACGCGCATCACTTCGGTGGACGCCGGCACATTCCACGTCTCGGTGAACAGCGACTTGCCATCGCTCAGATACGTCACTTTATAGAAGGCCGCGGGCGTGGCGTTGGTGGTCGGCGTCAACTGCACGCGCAGCAGTCCGTTGAAAAGACGCAGGCGCATGGTTTGTTTCGCGATCTGCGCACCGTTGCCCGCCTCAAACGAGTTCCATTCGATGTCCACGAAGCCCGAATATTTCGTGCCGTCGGCGCGGTACAGCTCATCTTGAATTGTGGTCAGCGGCGGAGGCGGCGCCGCTGTGGCGCGGTATCCCAGCAGCAGGAAACAGAATGGAATGCAGACTTCAAGCAGCCTGCCACGAGTGATCGACATGGGGGCAATCCTCCTAGATGGGTTGGGCGGCAGGACAAAAAAGCGATGGCCCGCTCCGCCACAGGCGATCACCCGTGGACGGCTGCGAGCCATCGGAAATTGGTTGTCTCTGCTGAGTGCCAGGCCCGGTCACGCCGGGCGGCGCTGTGTACGCCGGATTCAGCGTAGCCCGCCCCCGTTCGCACACCTCGTCCTGGAAATTGGGGGCTCCTTGCGAAACCCGCCACATTTCAAACGTTTACGCCGGTGTAAATTTTCACGGCCGCGCCGTGACTACCCCAGTTTCCCCCGCGCCGTAATCCGCTCGGCGTTCAAATAAGGGCGCAGCGCCTCGGGAATTACCACCGAGCCATCGGCCTGCTGGTAGTTCTCCACAATGGCCACCCATGTCCGGCCCACCGCCAGACCGCTTCCGTTCAGAGTATGCAGTGGTTCCGTCCTCTTCCCGTTCCGGTAACGGATTCCGGCCCGCCGCGCCTGAAATGCTTCAAAATTCGAGCACGAGCTGATCTCCTTGAACTCGCCCTGGCTCGGCAGCCACACTTCAATGTCATACGTCTTGGCCGAAGAGAAGCCCATGTCGCCCGTGCACAATACCACCGTCCGGAATGGCAGCCCCAGCCGTTTCAGAATGTCCTCTGCATCGCCGGTCAGCTTCTCCAGTTCATCGAAGCTCTGCTCGGGACGCGTGAACTTCACCAACTCGACCTTCTGAAATTGATGCTGCCGGATGATGCCGCGCACATCGCGCCCATAGCTGCCCGCTTCGCTCCGGAAGCATGGCGTGTAGGCGCACAAGGACACGGGCAGGCTCTCGGCCTCCAGCGTCTCGTCGCGGAACAGGTTCGTCACCGGAACCTCCGCCGTCGGCGCCAGCCAGTAATCGGTCGCCTCGATCTTGAACAGGTCCGCCGCGAACTTCGGCAACTGCCCGGTTCCGTACAGGCTCGCCGAGTTGATCAGGAATGGCGGCAGAACCTCGGTATACCCGTGCTCCCGCGTGTGCACGTCGAGCATGAAGTTGATCAATGCGCGCTCCAGGCGCGCGCCCAGTCCAACATACACGGCAAAACGCGCCCCGGTGACCTTCGCCGCCCGGTCGAAATCCAGAATGCCCAGCTCCGGACCCAGGTCCCAGTGCGCCTTGGCCGGAAACGGCAGCGCGGCCGGCTTTTCACCGCCCCGCACCACGACGTTGCCGTCCGAGCTATTGCCTACAGGGACGCTCTCGTGCGGCAGGTTCGGGATGCCTGCCAGCAACTCCCGGAACTGTTCATCCAACTCCGCGGCTTTCTTGTCCAACTCCGCCGCGCGGTCCCCCATCGCCCGCACCTTGGCCTGCAACTCCGCCGTGTCGGCGCCACTCGCCTTCAGCTTGCCGATCTGCTGGCTCTCACTCTTGCGCTGCGCCTGCAGCGATTCAGACTCCGTCAGAGCCGCCCGCCGCCCGGCATCCACCGCCCGGAAGGCCTCCACATCCAGCGTGAATCCGCGCGCCGCCAGCCTCTCCGCCACGGCGTCCAGATTGCTGCGAAAAAACGAAAAGTCGTACATATCGAAGAAGTCCCATTTTACAATTGCCCCAGCTTCGCCGCCGCCCATTTTCCCGGCTTCCCAGGCGCCTCCGGGCCCCCGAGGCGCCCTGTGCTATTCTGTAGAGGATCGATAAAGAGAGATTCAAGGAAAACGAGGAGTTCGTAAGAAAGTATGGCACTTGCGGTTGAGATCAAGCAGGAGATCGTCCAAAATTACCGGGTCCACAAGACCGACTGCGGGTCGCCGGAAGTGCAGGTAGCGTTGCTCAGCAAGCGGATTCTGGATCTGACCGAGCATTTCAAGGCCAATAAGAAGGATCACCATTCGCGGCGTGGTCTGTTGCTCCTGGTGGCTCGCCGCCGCCGCCTGCTCGACTATCTGAAGCGCACGGCTCCGGAACGCTACAAGTCCCTGATCGACCGTCTCGGTCTCCGCCGCTAGTCCGCCAACAGCGGCTAGGAGCCACTCCCCCGGAGTGGGCGGCGTTTTGCCAGGGACCAAGGTCCGTACACGACACCATTCTTGAAGTCTCCCTTGATCGGACGTGACGATTAAGGAGATGGAAATGATCCATACAGTTGAAGTAGATCTGCAGGGCAAGAAGCTTACCCTGGAAACGGGTAAGCTCGCCAAGCAGGCAGGCGGAGCCATCGTGGTGCGCCTGGGCGATACGGTGGTGCTGGTCACCGCCTGTTCCAACGCCGAACCCAAGCCTAACGCAGCCTTCTTTCCACTCACCGTGGACTACCGCGAGGCCACATACGCCGCCGGCCGCTACCCCGGCGGATTCATCAAGCGCGAAGGCCGGCCCAGCGAAAAGGAAGTGCTCACGTGCCGGTTCATCGACCGGCCCATCCGCCCGCTCTTTCCCGAAGGCTACATGTGCGACACCCAGGTGATCGCCATGGTCCTCTCGGCCGACACGCAGAATGATCCCGGCCCGCTCGCCATCGTTGGCGCCGCGGCCGCGCTGGCCATCAGCGAGATTCCCTTCCACCATGTGCTGGCCGGCACCCGCGTCAGCCTCACCGGCGGCAAACTCATCCCCTTCCCCACCTACGACGAGGCGCGCGAAAGCGCCCTCACCATCATCCTTGCCGGCACCGCCGACGGCATCGTGATGGTGGAAGCCGGCGCCAGCCAGGTGACCGAAGATCAGGTGGTCGACGCCATCGAGTTCGGCCACGACACCTGCCGCAAGATCATCGCCGCCATTAAGGACCTTCAGAAACTCGCCGGCAAGGCCAAACGCGCTTATACGCCGCAGCCCATCAATCAGGCGATGTACGCCAAGATCGAGGCCGCCGTCCGCGGCGATCTCACCGACGCCTTGAACACCGGCAAGTACGCCAAGCTGGAAAGCTACGCCAAGGTGGACGAGTGTAAGGCCAAGGCCAAGGCCCTCTTTGAAACCGATGCCGAGCAGGCCGAAGCCAAAGACCTCTTCGACCGGCTCAAGGAGAGCATTTTCCGCGACGAGATGCTCGAAAAGCGCCGCCGTCCCGACGGCCGCAAGTTCGATCAGCTCCGCAAGATCACCACGGAAGCCGGCCTCCTGCCCCGCACCCACGGCTCGGCCCTGTTCACCCGTGGCGAAACCCAGGCCATCGTCACCGCTACGCTCGGCACCAAGGACGACGAACAGCGCATTGAGCTCCTCGACCAGGCCGCCGAACAGTCCAAGCGCTTCATGCTCCACTACAATTTCCCGCCCTTCTCCGTGGGCGAAGTGGGCTTCATGCGCGGCCCCGGCCGCCGCGAAATCGGCCACGGCGCTCTCGCAGAACGCGCCCTCGCCGCTGTCATCCCGAGCGAAAAGGAGTTCCCCTACACGCTCCGCGTCGTCAGCGACATTCTCGAATCCAACGGCTCCAGCTCCATGGCCAGCGTCTGCGGCGGCTCCATGTCGCTCATGGACGCCGGCGTGCCCCTCAAGGCCGCCGTCGCAGGAATCGCCATGGGACTGGTGAAGGAAGGCGATAAGTACGCCGTCCTCACCGACATCGCTGGCGCCGAGGACCACTACGGCGACATGGACTTCAAGGTGGCCGGCACGCGCGAAGGCGTCACCGCCCTCCAGATGGACATCAAGGTGCCCAACGTCTCGGCCTCCCTCATGCGGGAAGCCCTGGCCCAGGCCAGGAAGGCGCGCATCGAAATCCTCGACGTCATGGACGCCACGCTCGCCGCCGCGCGCCCCGAAATGTCGCCCTACGCCCCGCGCATCTACACCGTCACCATCCCGGTGGACAAGATCCGCGAACTCATCGGCCCCGGCGGCAAGATGATCCGCTCCATCACCGAGGAGACCCAAACCAAGATCGACATCAGCGACGACGGCACGGTGAACATCTTTGCCACCGACGGCGAGAAGGCCCAGGCCGCCCTCAAGCGGGTCCAGGAGATCTGCGCCGTCGCCGAGGTCGGCAAGATCTATCTCGGCAAGGTCGTCCGCATCGTCGATTTCGGCGCGTTCGTCGAAATCTTCCCAGGCACCGATGGCCTGCTCCACATCAGCGAGATCGCCGAAAGCCGCGTCAAGCAGGTCACCGACGAACTCCAGGAAGGCGACATGATCCAGGTCAAGTGCCTTGCCATCGAAGGCAACAAGATCAAGCTCAGCCGCAAGGCCGTCCTCAAGGAGCTCCGCGAATCCGTCAAGAAGGGCGGCGAGAAGAAGGCCGAATAGCCTCGACGCTCAGAAACCGCACCCAACAGCGCCGCCCGCTCCCACAAGGAGTTGGGCGGCGTTGTTGCAAAGGCTAAGGCATGGGCTGTCAGCTCGATCCATCTTCCGGTTTTCTGAACCGGCGCCGATCCCCCGGCGTACAGTTCTCCACGCAGCCCGTAGAGGGCTCGCCGGAGCTTGCAGAATGAGGGCTTTCGCTGCTGGAGATGGTCTCTCTGATCTGAACCCCATCTTTGGAAAACGTGCGGACCAGATGGTGGGGTGCATCTTCTTTCGCGCCAGGTGAACTGGAAACTCTTCCCAGCTCCCAAAGATTACCGTCGGGCGTCACGGTCATGAGGATTGCCGGCGTCAACTCGCCGGCCTTCAGGCCGGGGCGCGCTCAGTCTCGCGTGCGCAGGCTCTGGCGAATTGGCTCGCCGTCGAGAGCGCCGTACATCCAGGTTTGGGATTGGGGTCTGCCCCCGAAATTGGCGTAGAGCCCGTAGAGCCAGCCAAGCTGAGTTTGGGGTGCCCAACGGGGATCGAACCCGTGACATCTGGAACCACAATCCAGCGCTCTACCGGCTGAGCTATGGGCACCGCAATGGGACGTCTTCTCTATCTTAGCAAAGCGTTCCCACCGCGTGCTCCGGCGATTGCCGGGGTCCACCCGCTCCTCTCCGGCCGCCGCCTACTGGAACAGGTTCACACACGTGTTGATGATCAGCGCGTTGATGAAGTCAATCAGGAACGCCCCCACGATGCTCACCGCGAAAAACGCCTGTGGCGCCGGCCCATACTTGCGCGCCACCTCGCCCATGCACGCCATCGCATTCGCCGTCGTCCCCAGCATGAAACCGCAGTAGCCGCTCGCCATCACGGCCGCCGGATAATCCCGCCCCATCGCGCGGAACACCACGTAGCGGCACAGCACGAACACCAGCAGAATCTGCGCCAGCAGGATCGCCAGCACCGGCCCGGCCAGGTTCACCAGCTCCCATAGCCGCAGCGTCAGAAGCGCCATCACGATGAACAGCTCCAGCGATATGTCGCCCAGCTCGTCCATTCTCTCCTGCGAGATCCCGAACCACCCCGTGGCGTCATCCAGATTCCGGAGCGCGGCCGCGCAGATCATCGCCCCAATGTAGGCCGGCAGCGTCATGCCCCACTCTTGCAACCGCGCGCTCACCAGCGACCCCAAAGCCATCGCCACCGTCAGGGCAATCACGTTCGCCAGAAAGGTGCTCATGCTCCCCTGCTCCACATGAAACGCCGGCCCTTCCCGCTGTCCCCTGGAATGCAGCCCATGACGCCGGATCAGCCCGCCCCCAATCCAACCCCCCATCAAACCGCCCGCCACGATGCCGAACACCGCCGACGTCACGCCCGCCGTCGTACCCCCGGCCACGCCCACCCCCTCAAACGTCGGCCCGAACGCGAGCGCCGTCGCCGGACCACCCGTCAAGGCCACCGAACCGGCCAGCACCCCGATCAGAGGGTGCAACCCCAGCGCCCGCGCCACGGCCATCCCCACGCCGTTCTGCAACAGAATGCCCAACACCGAAACCAGCAGCATCAGCGCCACCATCCGCCCACCCTGCCGCAGCAGCCGCAGGCTAGCGCTCATGCCCACCGTCGTGAAAAACGAGATCATCAACACGTCGCGCAGCACCATGTCGAACTCCAGGTTGGCCACGCGGTCCCGCATCGCCACCACGGCGGCCGCATATAGCAGCCCTCCGGCGATCGACGACGGTATGTTCACACGGTCCAGAAACGGCAACCGCCGCTTCAGCCACATGCCCATCACCGTGCCGAATCCCGCCAGCCCCAACACCTGAATCGCCGTGATCTTGATTGTAGGAACCATCCGGCCTCCCTCCTGGCCGCCCTATAGCCCGGCTTTCTTCCACAACCCGTCCACCCTCGCCTTCACGCCGGAATCCATCTTGATCACGCCCGGCCACGGCCTGGTGAACCCCTCCTCGGGCCACTTGCGCGTCGCATCCACACCCATCTTCGAGCCATAGTTCGGCAGCCGGCTCGCATGGTCCAGCGAATCCACCGGGCCCATCACGAACTCGATGTCCCGCTGCGGGTCGATGTTGTTCAACGCCTGCCAGGCCGCGGCGCTCACGTTCTGCACGTCCACTTCCTCGTCCACCACGACGATCACCTTGGAGAACATCGCCTGGCCCAGCCCCCAGATCGCATGCATCACCTTGCGCGCCTGCCCCGGATAGCTCTTCCGGATGGACACCAGAATCAGGTTGTGGAAAATCCCCTCGGCCGGCATGCAGATGTCCCGCACCTCAGGCAGTTGCATGCGCATCAGCGGCAGAAAGATCCTTTCGATCGCCTTCCCCATGTAAAAATCCTCCATGGGCGGCGGGCCAACAATCGTCGTCGCATACACCGGATTCTTCCGCTGCGTGACGCAGGTGACGTGGAAGACGGGATAGGTGTCCTCCAGCGAGTAAAAGCCCGTGTGATCCCCGAATGGCCCCTCCACGCGCGACTCGTCCAGATCCAGATAGCCCTCCAGCACGATCTCTGAGTTGGCCGGCACCTCGATGTCCACGGTTTCGCACTTCACCATCTCCACCGGCTTCTTCCTCAGAAATCCGGCGATCATCATCTCGTCCAGGTCGGGGGGAAGCGGCAGAATGGCCGAATACATCGTTGCCGGATCGGCCCCAATCGCCACGGCCGCCTCCATGCGGGTCACCTGGCCCGCCTGTTTCAACCGCCGGTAATGATCCGCGCCCTGCTTGTGCGTCTGCCAGTGCATCCCCGTCGTGCGCCCGTCGTAGATCTGAATCCGGTAGCAGCCGCAGTTGCGTTTCCCCGTCGCCGGATTTTTCGAAAACACCATCGGCAGCGTGATGAACCGCCCGCCATCCTCCGGCCAGCACTGCAACACCGGATAGTCGAACAACGAAAACCCGTCCCGCTTGATCACCTCCTTGCACGGCCCCCCACTTACGATCTTCGGAAAGAACGCGCCCACTTCGGCCAGAACCGGAAGCATCTTCAGCTTGTTCAGAATCCCCTCGGGCATGCGCATCTGCAGATATTCGGCGATGCGCTGCGCGATCTCCTCCACCGAATCCACCTCCAGCGCCAACTCCATCCGCCTGTCGCTGGCAAACGCGTTGATCAGCACGGGAATGTCCGAACCCTTGGGCTTTTCGAACAACAACGCTGGGCCGCCGCGCTTCACGCTCCGGTCGGCAAACTCGGTGATCTCCAGCACCGGGTCCACTTCCACGCTCACGCGTTTCAACTCACCCGCCTTCTCCAGCGCCGCGATAAATGTCCTCAAATCCTGATAGGCCATGCCTTCTCCTTCACCGGCCTGCCCGCGTTCGCACACGTTCCCACCCACGCACAGCCGCTTTCGACTACTCTAAACAATTTGGGACTCTTTATGACAAATCGGACAGCTTTTGTTACAGGCGCCAGCCGCGGCATCGGCCGGGCGTGCGCGTTGGAACTGGCCCGCGCGGGGGCCCGCGTCGTGCTCGCCGCCCGCAACCGCGAAAAACTCGAAGAGGTGGCCGCCGAGGTCCGCGCGCTTGGCGTGGAAGCCCTGGCCGTTGCATTCGACCTCTCCTCGCCCGATTCCATTACCGCCGCCTTCGCCGCCGCCCAAGCCTTCGCCCCCATCCACATCCTGGTGAACAACGCCGCCATCACGCGCGACAACCTCGCCATCCGCATGCGCCCGGCCGAATGGGACGCCGTCATCCAAACCAATCTCACCGGTTCGTTTCTGTGCATGCAGCAGGTTCTGCGGGGCATGATGCAGGAGCGCTGGGGCCGCATCATCAACATCAGCTCCGTCGTCGGCGAATCCGGCAATCCCGGCCAGGCCAACTATGTCGCCTCCAAGGCCGGTCTCATCGGGCTCACCAAAAGCCTCGCCCAGGAGATGGCCAGCCGGAACATCACCGTCAACGCCATCGCCCCCGGCTTCATCGAAACCGACATGACCTCGGTGCTCAAAGACGACCTCAAGGCCGAACTGCTAAAGCGGATTCCGCTGAAGCGCCTCGGCCAGCCCGAGGACATCGCCGCCGCTGTGGCCTTCCTGGCCGGCGAAGGCGCCTCCTACATCACCGGACACGTGCTCGACGTGAATGGTGGCATGTACATGTAGTCACGCCACCACGTGCCGCGCCTTGCCTTCAAAAAAGGCCAGTACGTTATCCACGGCCATCGCCAAACCAGCCTCCAAAGCCTCCGGCGTAATGCCCGCCGAATGCGGCGACAGCACCACGTTCTCCATTGCCGTCAGCGGGTGCCCCACCGGCAGCGGTTCCACGTCGAAGACATCAAGGCCGGCGCCGGCCAACCGTCCCTCTCCGAGCGCCTTCAGTAGGGCCGGCTCGTCCACCAGCGGCCCGCGCGCCGTGTTCACCAGAATCGCTCCCGGCTTCATCGTCCGCAGCCGCGCCTCGTCCAGAAACCCGCGCGTCTGCTCGCTCAAACGCAGATGGAGGCTCACCACGTCGCTCTGCGCCAGCAACTCTTCGAGAGCCACGTGCGCGAACCCAAGCTCCGGCTTCGGATGCATCGTCCACGTCACGACATGCATCCCGATGGCCTCGCCCAATCGCGCGAACCGCCGGCCAATCTCGCCTAAGCCGATCACGCCCAGCGTCTTGCCCTGCAACTGCACCATCCCGCCGCGCGGCCACTCGCCCGCCCGCACACGCCGGTCCAACAACGGCACCCGCCGCGCAACGGCCAGCATCAACGCCAAAGCATGTTCGGCAATCGACGGCGCCGCCACGGCGGGCGTGTTCGTCACACGGATACCCAGCTCGCGCGCAGCCTCCAGATCGACGTGATCGGTGCCCGTGCCCCAGATGCTCACCAGCTTCAGCGCGGGACAGTGGCTCAACACCTCGCGCGTCAGATTCGTCGACGAGCGTATGTTCACCACCGCCACGGCGTCCCGCAAGCGCTCCGCCAGCACGTCCGCCGTTCCGGGCAGCGTGTCGTGGTAACGGACGCTGGCCTCCGCCCGCAATCGCGCAAGCGACGGGCTCAGGCCCAGCACCGCGGGCGAATCGTCCGGAACCGCCACCACTCTCATCCGCGCCGCCTCGCCAGCTTCGTTTGAAACGCCTCCACGTTCAGCACCTCCGGGTTTACCAGTCCTTCCGGAACTTCACCGCGGCACACTGCCAGAACGGCGTCGCACGCTTCGCTCCCGTTATCGGTCATCAACTCGTTCGTCCATGCCAGCGCATGGGGCGCCACAATCACGTTGTCCATCCGGAACAGCGGATCATCGGCGGGCGGCGGCTCCACCGGGTACACGTCAATGCCCGCCCCGGCAATCCAGTTCTCGCGCAACGCACGCACCAGCCCCTCGTGCTCCACCACCGGACCGCGCGCCGTATTGATGAAGTACGCCGACGGTTTCATCAGCCGGAAATGCGCCTCGCGCACCAGCCCCCTGGTTCGCTCATTCAGCAGGGTGTTCACCGTCACGAAATCGGACTCGCGAAACAACGTCTCCATGTCCACCATCTCGACGCCCAGCTCGCGCACCTTCTCCTGGGACACGTTCGGATCACAGGCCAGAAACCGCCCGAATCCCAGACTCCGCGCCTCGCGGAACAACTCCTGCCCGATGTTGCCACAGCCGACCGAGCCCAGCGTCCGGCCACCAATGCTGGTCCCCATCCGCGGCAGATCACCGCGCCAGCCGCCGGCGCGCGCCACACGGTCCTGCTGCAGCAGATTCTTCGACAGCGCGAAGATCAGCGTGAGAATCGCTTCGGCCACCGGGCGCCGCACCGCCGCCGGAGTAATCGTCAGCGCCACCCCCGCACGCGTCAGCGCGGGCACGTCGATGCGGTCATAGCCCACGCCCCATCGCGCCACCACCGCCAGACGCTCCACCTCGCGCAGGCTCTCCGCGTCAATCTTCGTCGCCAGCGCGAACACGGCATCGTAGCCTCGCAGCAACTCCGCGCTGGCGCACCTGCCGCCGCCGGTTTCCAGCTTTTCCCACTCCACGCCCGCAACGCCCGCCAGCTTCTTCGCCAGCACGTACTGTAAAGGTTCGGACGCCTCGGTATAGAAGTCGTCGGAGATACCAATCCTGAACGTTCCGCTCACTCGCGCCCTCCGCTCGCCGCCGCGCCTTCCAGTGGCTTTGCCGCCGCCTGATAGATCGCGTTCAACACGAATTTGAAGGTACCCACCGACTGCGCGCGAAACTGGGGCCGGAAGCCAAACAGAACCACCCGTCCCTTCCCAAACCGGACATCGGCCAGAATCGTCCGCCCCTCAACGGCGCTCTCGCCCGAAATCCAGCCGCTGGCCAGAAGGTCGCGCCGGGCATACTTGGCCACGCTTTTCACTTCACGATCGCCTTTGTTGTAGTCGCGTAGCAGCGTTACATCCCACGCCATGCCGCCGCTGGCGAAAGCGTAGGCATTCTCCGGCACGCCCCAGGCGATGGGGTTCGTAGTTTCCACCTGAATGCGAAGAATTGAACCCGGCGAGTAATACCCCTTGCCGTTCTCATCCGAACGCGCGCTGACACGCAGCGGCAACGGGAACATCTGGAGCGGCAGGTCGGTGGCCGCATCAAACGCCAACAGCGTCCCGCCTCCGCGTACGAACTCTTCGATGCGCGAAGCGCCCGCCAGGCCGATGCCTCCGGTGAACTCCGGCCTCTGTAACGACGGTATGCTCTTGGCCGAGCGAAGCGTGGCAACCGGCTGCCCCATCCGCACGCCATGCAGAATCGAATTCATCGCCTGGCTGGCCAGAATCAGCACATCGAACTTCGCCACCCAATCCCCCGCCGCGATCTCTTCGTTGTGCAACGCAGTATAGGGCGTCTGATATTCGTCCAGCACATATTGCGTCCAGCCGGCGTCCATGTTCGCCACGTACGGCTGATAGACCGCCACGCGCGGCTGGCGCATTTCATACGCCGCGTGCGCGAACGCCTCGCTCCCGCCGGGCTCCTCCATCAGCCACTCGCCCTTGGCCGACCGCCGCACCCTGCCGCCCGCCCCCAGCTTCCCGGCAATCGTGCGGAACGACTCCGTGTGACGGTAATCGGTTGTCCCGCGCGGCGCATCCAGCAAGTGCGCGGTCTCCAGCGTTGCTTCGAAGCCCTGCTCAATCCGGTGCGCCTCCACGCCCATGTTCATCGGCAGCGTCCAGCCGGCCACGTCGTACGGCTTCTTCGTCGGGCCCGTCTGGCCTGTCTTGATCTCCGGGTAATGCTGCTTCTCCATCAAATCGACAAGATAGCTTCGGAACGGCTGGCCGGCGCGCATCACATAGGTCCCCGCCGGCCATGATTTCCCGCCGGCTTGGAATTGCGACTTGGCGCGCTCCACTTGAATGCCCGCCAGTTGAAGACGGCGCAGCATGTCCACCGCCGCCGGGGCGTCCCATTGCGCGGCCGGAATCACATAGGCATATGGCCCGCCCTTGTTCCCCGCCTCAATCGCCGCGCGCGCCAGCTCATACGCCTTCCACAGGAAATATTCGCTGCGCGAGGCGGCCAGGTCCAGAATCGCGAAGTCCGCCGTCAGCATGTAGTCGATCGCCTGCCGCGTGCCCCACCGGCCGCCCATCCAAGGCATCGAATAAAAGATGCTTGGCTCCTTCGCCGGCATCCCATTGCCAAAACGTTCCGGCAGATCGCTCAGCGCATACTCGCCCGGCGTGCCATAGCTGTGCAGCGCCGTCTCCGTGAGAATGCCATGCATGTTGTGAAACTTGGGCGCCGTTCGCAGCCCGCCGTTCCACCAGGCGTCGTAGCCGTAGTAGCTCAGCACGCCGGGCTTGCCTTCGCGCGCGAACCGCTCGCGCATCGCCGCGCCAATGCGGCTCACGCCCTCCAGCACGGAGGATGGAATGTTAGGATTCAGCGGCTCGGCGTACGGTGGCACGAAGATGCGGGCCGGAAACGCCGGCGACTGATGCTGGTTGTAGATGATCTGCGGAAACCACTCCTCATAGAACATCCGCGAAACGTGCCGCGTCTCCGGCAGGTTCATCATGAACCAGTCGCGGTTGTTATCGTGCCCCGCGTACTTGTGGTACAGAAACGGCAATGGTGCCAACTCGTACGGGGTGCCCACGTTCTTCCGGTACCACTGCGTGATCCATTCCAGCCCGTCGGGGTTAATCACCGGCATCTGCAACAGAATGACCTTGTCGCGAATCCGCCGCGTCTCCTCGTCCTCGCCCGTCACCATGCGGTAGGCGAGATCGAAGCTGTGCTGCACGGGCGCCACCTCGCTGGCGTGCAAACCGGAATCGATCCACACAATCGTCCGCCCTTCGCGCGCCATGCGCCGCGCCTCTTCCACAGTGGCCTGCCCCAGAGCCAGCCGGCGGTTCATCTGCTTCCAGCGGTCCAACTGGCGCAGGTTCCCTTCGCTCGACAGGAACGCCACCAGCATCGGCTTGCCTTCCGAACTCTTCCCGATCTCCTCCAGCCGGATGCGGCCGCTCGCCGCCGCCAGTTTGCGGAAGTAGCCAGTCACCTCGCCATAGCCGGCCAGTTTATAGTCGTCGCCCGGCGTGTAACCGAGATGTTCTTTGGGAGTGGGAACCTGCGCACGCAGCGGTTGCGCGCTCAACAGGAAGGCGAACGCAATCGCGGACGCGATGCCCCTGACCGTCCAGATCCGCATAATGTGGACAATAATACTATGCCCGATTCGCAGAGCCTTACCTTTCGTGTGGGCCTGATTCAAACCACAAGCGGCCCGGACGCCGCCGTCAATACCGAGCGCCACGTGGAACTCGTCCGCGAGGCCGCCCGGCGCGGCGCGCAGATTGTGTGTCTGCAGGAAATGTACCGCTCGCCCTACTTCTGCCGCGAAGAGGACGCCGCGCTGTTCGACTGGGCGGAGACCGTGCCCGGACCCTCCACCGCGGCCTTCTCGCGGATCGCCCGCGAGCATTCGCTCGTGATCATTGTCCCCATCTTCGAGAAGCGCGCCACAGGCCTGTATCACAACTCCGCCGTCATCCTCGACGCCGACGGCGCCACGCTCGGGCTCTACCGCAAAATGCACATCCCGGACGACCCTCTCTTCTACGAGAAGTTCTATTTCACTCCCGGCGATCTTGGCTTCCGCACCTTCGACACCCGCTACGGACGCATCGCCACTCTCATCTGCTGGGACCAGTGGTATCCCGAAGGCGCGCGCCTGGCCGCCCTGGGCGGCGCCAACATTCTCGTCTACCCCACCGCCATCGGCTGGCACCCCTACGAAAAGGCCTCGCACGGCGCCGCGCAACGTTCCGCCTGGCAGACGATTCAACGCTCGCACGCCATCGCCAACGGTATCTATGTGGCCGCCGCCAACCGCATCGGCTTTGAAGGTCCGCCCGCCAACGGGCTCGAGTTCTGGGGCTCCTCCTTCGTCAGCGATCCCTTTGGAACTGTCATCGCCGAGGCATCCACGGATCAGGAGGAGATCCTCGTCGCCGAATGCTCCACCGCCCGCATCGAAGAGGTGCGGCGGGGCTGGCCGTTCCTCCGCGACCGCCGCATCGACGCCTACTCGCCCATCGTCAACAGGTGGCTCGCCTGATGGCCGCCAGCGTCTCCGCCCCGCCCGCGCCTCCCTACCGCATGCCCGCCGAATGGGAGCCTCATGAGGCCACATGGCTCGCCTGGCCGCACGAGCGCTCCGACTGGCCCGGCAAGTTCGCCCCGGTCCCGTGGGTCTACGCCGAGTTCATCCGCTACGTGTCTCTGTATGAGCGCGTGCGCATCCTCGTGCAGGACGCCGCCGCGCGCGCAAGCGCCGAACGGGTGCTGCGCCGGACCGGCATCAACCTGGCCGCCATCGACTTTTACATCCGCCCCACCGACCGCTCCTGGACGCGTGACTTCTGCCCCATCTTCGTTCACGACTCCCACGGCCGCACCGTCGCCACCGACTGGATCTTCAACGGCTGGGCCAAGTACGCCAACCATAAGCGCGACAACGGCGCGCCCCGCTGGATCGCCTCGAAGCTCAAACTGCCACGCCTCGAACCCGGTTTTGTCCTGGAGGGCGGCTCCATCGACGTGAATGGCGCGGGCCTTCTGCTCACCACCGAGGAATGCCTGCTCTCCCCCATTCAAGCGCGCAATCCCGGACACACGCGCGAGGAAATCGAAGCCGCCTTCGCCCGCTACCTCGGCATCCGCAAGACGCTCTGGCTTAACCGCGGCATCGCGGGCGATGATACGCACGGCCACGTCGACGACCTCGCCCGCTTCGTCAGCACCAACACCATCGTCACCGCCGTGGAGCGCGACCCGGCCGACGCCAACTACGAACCACTGCGAGAGAACCTGCGCCTGCTGCGCGCTCTGCGCGACCTCCGCGGCCGGCCCTTCCGCATTGCCACGCTACCCATGCCCGCGCCCGTCATCTTCGATGGACAGCGTCTGCCGGCCAGCTACGCCAACTTCTACATCGCCAACCGGCACGTGCTCGCGCCGGTCTTCAACGATCCCAACGACCGCGCCGCGCTGAACACCCTGGCCCGGCTCTTCCCGGACCGCACCGTCGTGCCCATCTATTGCGGCGATCTCGTGCTTGGCCTCGGCACGCTGCACTGCATGACGCAGCAGCAACCCGCGGCGCTCGACGCCCCTATGGCCTGAGCAGCACCTTCAACACGCCGCGTTCGGCCGCACGGTCAAACGCGCGCCCCGCTTCGGCCAGCGGAAACTCATCGTGCACCATCGGCCGCACATTCACACGGCCGCTCTTCAACAACCGCAGCGCCGGCTCAAACCGCCCGCATCGCGATCCCACCAGCGTGATCTCATGCACGATCACCGGCGCCGTGTCCAAGCTCACCAGGCCGTGCACGGTGGACTTCATCACCAGCGTTCCACGCGGCTTCGTCATCGCCACGGCCTCACGCAGCCCCTGCGCCGATCCCGTGGATTCAACAACCGTCTCAAATGCCATCGACGGCCGCCTCGTCCCGGCGATGCGCTGCTCCACCGCGCCGCCCAGCTTCAGCTTCGCCCGGTGTCTGCCAAAGTGAACCACCTCGGCCCCATGCGCGCCCAAAGCTTGCGCGATTAAGATGCCCAGCTTGCCGTCCCCCAGCACCGCCACCCGCGCCCCGCGCGCGATCTTCACCTGATCGAGAATCTCGCACGCCGCGGCCAGCGGCTCCACAAACACCGCCTCTTCCACGGCCATTCCGGCTGGAATCACATGCAGGTTCTCCTCGGGCAGCGTCACGTATCCGGCAAACGCTCCCGGATACTTCACGATTCCGAGCACCGTGCGCCTCGGACAATGACGGCCGAGGCCACGCGCGCAATACTCGCACGCTCCGCATGCCAAGTTGATCTCGCCGGCAACGCGCTTGCCCACCAGTTGCCTCGTATCAGCCTCCTCCACCTCGCCGGTGAACTCGTGTCCCGGCGTTCCGCGAAAGCCGTAATAGCCACGGCGCAATTCCAGGTCCGTGTTGCACAACCCGGCCACCAGCACGCGCACCAGCGCATACCCGGGCTTCCGCTTCGGCGCGGGACGCCGCTTCACGGTAACCGCGCCACCTTCCAAATGAACGGCCAGCATAGATGCCCCAGTATAATAGGGGGTTCGTGCCCTCCCATCTGGTTTGTTTCAACGGCAATTGCCGCGCGCAGTATCCCATCACCGAGGTCATCTACAACTGCCCCCGGTGCGGCGGCCTTCTGGAAGCCTCGGCGCCCGTGGGCCTCGATCCCGAACGCTTGAAGCGCCTCTGGCGCGAACGCCGCATGAGCAACGCCCCGCTCGATCAGTCCGGCGTCTGGCGTTACCGCGAACTGCTGCCGTTTGAGGATCAGCTCGAACACGCCGTCACGCTGCGCGAAGGCAACACGCCGCTGCTCTCCTCGCCGCGCGCCTCCGCCTATGGCGGCCTGCGCACGCTGGCCTTCAAACACCAGGGCTTCAATCCCACAGGCTCATTTAAGGACAACGGCATGACCTGCGGAGCGTCGCAGGGCCGCCGCCTTGGCATGAAGCGCGCCGCCTGCGTCTCCACGGGCAACACCAGCGCCTCCATGGCCGCCTACGCCGCGCAGGCCGGCATGCAGGCCATCATCTTCCTGCCCCACGGCAATATCAGCTACGGCAAGCTCGCGCAGGCCCTCGAATATGGAGCCCGCACCCTGCAGGTGGAGGCCAACTTTGATCAGATCCTCAAGCTCGTCCGCGTCCTGGCCGAACAGCTCGGCATCTATCTGCTGAACTCCGTCAACCCGTTCCGCATCGAGGGCCAAAAGACCATCATGGCCGAGATGCTCGATCAGCGAGACTGGCGCGTGCCCGACTGGGTGGCCGTTCCCGGCGGCAATCTGGGCAACGTGTCCGCCTTTGGCAAGGCGCTGCGGGAACTCCAGTCGGCCGGCTTCATTGACCGTTTGCCCCGCCTCGCCGTGATCCAGGCGGAAGGCTCGGCGCCGTTCGAGGCGTTCTCCCATGCGCCCGCCGCAGCCTTTCCCACCGTCGAGCATCCCGAAACGCTCGCCACGGCCATCAAGATCGGCGACCCCGTCTCCTGGCCCAAAGCCTGGCACGAGGTGACGAATTCGGGCGGACTCGTCGAGAAGGTCACCGAACAGGAGATCGCCGACGCCAAGGCCGTCATCGGCGCCAGCGGCATCGGCTGCGAACCTGCATCGGCCGCCACGCTCGCCGGCATTCGCAAGCTCACCGCCGCCGGACGCATCCCGCCGGATGCCGACACCGTCGCCATCCTCACCGGCAATGTACTCAAGGACCCCGACTACATCTACCGCTATCACACAGGGCAGCTCACAGCCCACAGCGGAGCCATCCGGGGAGCCTTCGAAAACGCCCCCATGGTGGTGCCCAACGATCCCGAACGGATCGCCGCACTGCTCGCGTAACGCCGTCCTCTACCTCGGCGTGATCAAACCGCCCAGCTTATCGGCATCGCCTCCGGGCACGCGCGGGTAACGCGTCGAATAGGCTTCCAGGTATTTCAACCCCGACCCCGTGTTGTAAACGGCAATGCGGTCGTCTGGCTTCAGAAAACCGTTCGCCAGCAAGTTCTTCAGTGCCGCGAAACAGGCCGCTCCTTCAGGAGCCACAAACATGCCTTCCAGCGATGCCAGTTCCAAGCCGGCGTCGAGCATCTCCTCGTCGCTCACCGCCACGGCCGTTCCGCCGCTGTCGCGCACGGCCTGCAGAACAAGAAAATCCCCCAGCGGCTTCGGCACGCGCAGCCCGCTGGCCACCGTGTAGGCGTTCTGCCAGAACTCGCTCCGCTCAGCGCCCTGCTCGAACGCCCGCACCACGGGCTGGCAACCGGCCACCTGCACGCAAATCATCTTCGGACGCTTCGACGTGATCCAGCCCAACTGCTCCATCTCATCGAACGCCTTCCACATGCCGATCATCCCCACGCCGCCGCCGGTCGGATAGAACACGGCGTCGGGCAACTCCCAGCGGAACTGCTCGGCCAGTTCATACCCCATCGTCTTCTTCCCCTCGATGCGGTACGGCTCCTTCAGCGTTGAGACGTCGAACCATCCCTCGGCCGCCTTGCGTTCGCCGGCAATGCGCCCGCAGTCGCTGATCAGGCCGTCCACCAGAGTCACGTGCGCGCCCATCGCCTTGCACTCGATGTAGTTCGACTGCGGCACGTCGCGCGGCATGAAGATGTGCGCCTCAATGCCCGCCGCCGCCGCATAGGCCGCCGTCGCGCTGGCCGCGTTGCCCGCCGAAGGCACGGCCACCTTCTTCACGCCCAGTTCCACGCACATCGAGATGGCGCAACTCATTCCACGGGCCTTGAACGATCCCGTCGGATTCATGCCCTCGTCCTTCACCCAGAGGTTCTTCGCCCCGATCTTCGCCCCCAAACGGTCCGCGCGCACCAGCGGCGTGAACCCTTCGCCCAAACTCACCACGCTTTCCGGCCGCCCCACGGGCAGCACCGGAGCATACCGCCACATCGATGACGGCGACCCCGCCAGCCACTCGCGGCTCCAATTCTCGCGCGCCTTCTCCAGGTCGTAGCGAACCAGCAGAGGCCCTCCGCACGAACACAGGTTGTGCGCCTCGCCGGCTTCGTGGCGCTTCTTGCAGAGGCTGCATTCCAGATGGGAAAGAGTGGTCATGGGCGAAGCTCCTATCATATCGGTTGCACGCTTCCCGCCCCGTGTGCGTCACTCAAAGTAGTGCGGTATCTGCTTACACTCGCCCTGTGCCTACCGGCCGCCGCCGGCGAGATCGTCATCCTGAACACCGGCGCGCAACTTGCCGCCGAGCGCGTCGAACGAGCCCAGGGCATCGTCCGCCTGCACACGGCCACGGGACTGATTGAGCTTCCCGAAGCCACCGTCTCGGAATGCCTGCGCGACGACCGCCCCTCACCCACAACGGCGCCCGCACGGCATCCAGCGACGCTTCCCGCGGCGCCCGCGGCCACTGCCGCCATGCCTCCGCCCGACCCTCGGGCGCTCATTAACGACGCGGCCGAGCGCTACGGCTTACCGCCTGCGCTTTTGCATAGCGTCGCCCGCGCCGAGTCGGACTACTCGCCCACCGCCGTCTCTCACAAGGGCGCCATCGGCGTCATGCAGTTGATGCCATCCACCGCCGCCCAGTTAAACGCCGACCCGCGCGACCCGGCCCAAAACATCGACGCCGGCGCGCGCCACCTGCGGGACCTGCTGCTCCAATACAACGGTTCCACCTTCAAAGCGCTGGCGGCGTATAACGCCGGCCAGGGCGCGGTGCAACGCTACGGCGGCATCCCGCCCTACGCGGAAACGCGCACCTACGTGGAACGCGTGGTGGGCGGCTATTATCGTCTTTCGGGCGAAACTCCAGCGAAACATGACTGACGGCCGCTCACTTCGTCCGCAGCCAGCTCTCCTTTTTCCACAACTGTTCCAGCGGCGTCGCCGGACGTTCAGGCTCCAACAGCGCAGCCTCCCATGATCCGTACCCCGGATTCGGCAGCATGATCCACTGCCTTCCCCACCGCTCCCCGTTCGCATTCGACATCTCTCGACGTTTTTCGACACTTGTCCGCACGCCCGGCATGAAGTCGCCGAAATCGTCGCCCACCAGCAGCAGCACGCGGTAGCGGTCCGCCACGGCCTTCCGCCGGGTGGACTTCTCGCTCTGCCAGTCCGGCTGCTCGCCCTTCAGCAGCACCGTGTCCGAACCGCCAGCCAGGGGGAACCCCAGCCGTTGCAGATTCCGCCTCGTGTCCGCCTCACTGCCGGCCTCGCGGTTGGAGAGATAAAAGACCGTCACCTTCTTTGCCGCGGCATACCGGCAGAAATCCGCCGCACCGGGAATCTCCGCCGCCGCCGCCTCGCGCACCCACTCGTTCCAGCCATCCACAGTAAAACCGCTCCGGGCCAGAACCTGCCGCGCCTGCGCCGCCGAATTGTCCAGCACCGTCTCGTCGATGTCCAGGATGATCGCCGGAGGCAACTTTCGATAGGAGCCGCTCTGCTCCAACGCCGCCGTCCACTTCCTGTCCTTCAGCGCCGCATCCAACGACATCCGTGCGTTCCGGTAGGCCTGCACGGCCAACGCCCGCCACTCCACCGAGACCTGCACCCACAACGTGGGCACAAGCTTTTCGTGCGTATCGGGAATCGTCTGCGCGAAGGCTGCGACGCACCACAGCGCCGCTGGAAGCACGGGGATCAGCTTCATGAGTTCCAGCCTACCAGCCGGATGCCGCAGCCCGCGCCCTGAATCGGGAAAAGGGACGCAGGTTGCCCCGCGTCCCCGTCCTGGTCCTCCGAATCCTCGACTGGATCAACCCTGGGTCGACGCCTGGGTCATCACGCTCGAAATTTTCGAGAAGATCGTGCTGATGCTCGCAGCGACGGACGGCATGATCGCACCAGCGGCGACGGCCACGAAACCGGCCATCAACGCATATTCGATGAGATCCTGGCCGCGATTGTCCTTCCAAATCTTCATTCTCAGCGCGAGATTCACGAGCTTGTTCATATTGGAAATTCCTCTCTCCGAAGCACTCCGCCCCTGCGGAGCACTAGTTATTGACCAATATCACCCCACTGCGAACCCACAGCAAGCTCGCACGAAAGGCGAGAGGGGGTGCAGGATCAAGCCCACACCCCCTCCGTTTGTTGAGCTGGCCTTCTTAGCCCTGGGTCGAAGCCTGGGTCATCACGCTCGAAATCTTCGAGAAGATCGTGCTGATGCTCGCGGCGACGGACGGCATGATCGCGCCAGCGGCGACGGCCACGAAGCCGGCCATCAAAGCGTATTCAATGAGGTCCTGACCACGGGTGTCTTTCCAGATCCGCAGCTTCCAAACCAGGTTGGCAAAGTTTTTCATGACTCTTTTTCTCCTCTCCCTGCAAAGGGGCTTGTGTCTTGCTGAGTCAAAAGTACCATCCGTGGGGTTCACCACAAATCAGGAAGAACTCTTAGTCTCTTAGGCAATTCCAACCGAAGGGATACCCTGCCGTCGCCCGCCTTGGAGTAGCCCTGTGGCTCCAAGGGCCTTACGCCCTCACTTTGTCCCCGGAACAAAACAATACGCCTCGCCGCCCGCCTCCGCATTCAACTCAATCTCTTCCCGCCGCCGCCCCTGCATGATCTCCAATGAATAGAAGACGATATCGCTACCGTAAGGAAAGCATCGAACCCGTACTGTCCCGGCCGTCCGGCGGCTGTAGGCGAGCAGTTCTTCGGTGGACCGGGCGCGCTCCTCGTACTGCCCCAGTTTCTTCGTCCAAAGATAAATACAGTTGTGGAGCACCATCGCCGCGCCCACGGCCACCAGCACACCTCTCCTACCAGTGAGTCGTGGTAGCGCTTTCACAAAGGCCGCCCCCACCACCAGCGCCAACCCGGCACTCGCCCAGTATGTGTGCCGGCTCGGCACCCTCGGCATATACGTCAGAAACACATAGGGCAGGAAGGTGAGCACAATCCAGATGCCCGCCGTCCACAGCACCCGCCCAAACTCCCGCCGCAACGCCACCAACCCGGCCACCAGCGCCAGCAAACCCCAAAACCAGAACAGGCGGCCGGTGCTGATCAACAGTGTGGCCAGAAACGGCGCCGACACGCTGAATGTCCCGTCGTTGAAATGCAGATGGCTCTGCTTGGCCACGAAAATGGCGTGTGTATAGAGTGCGGCCACAACGCCCATGCCCACCGCCAGCGGCAGCCAGCGGCGCCAGTTCAGCCTGCCGGCCAGTCCGTAGGCTCCCAACACCAGTCCCACAACCACCGCCGACTCCTTCGACAGCAGCGCCAGACCATAGCTCACCACCGAAATCACCAACCACCACGCTCGCGCGCCCCGGCTCCACCGCAGCCCCGCCCAAATCGCCAGGCAGCCAAACAGGAACACCAGCAGCTCCGGCATGGCCGAAATCCACACCACCGCCTCCTGATGCCCTTCGTACACGGCGAAAAAGCAGGCCGAAACCGCCGCCACCCAGCCGCCCATCCCGGCTTCCCGGACAAGGGCAAACACCAGCAGGCAGTTCAAGAAGTGCACCACCAGGCAGAACGCCGCCGGGGGCGTGGCGACCGGACCGAACCAGTGGTCCAGCACCCAGGTCACCCAGAGCGCTGTTGCCCGGCACCGGTACAGCGCGTCGGCGAACAGCGTCTTCTGCCCCTCCCACGAGCCATACATCCGGGCCAGTCCGATTTGCAGATAGTCGTCGCTAATCAGCGGTAGTCGAAAAAATGGCAGGTATGCGAGCAGACACAGCAAAGCCGCCGCCGCCGCAACCCTCCCCCAAGAAGGTTCGGTCATCCCCATTACGATTCATCAACCCTAAGGCTTTGAATATTAGCAGCTTTTTAGAATGAGCGCGTCTTCCTCGGGATCCCGGTAGTACGCCCGCCGCCGCCCCACAGCCTCGAATCCCATCCCCTCATACAGCTTCCGCGCCGCCCCGTTTGACTCCCGCACTTCCAGAAACCACTCTCCGGGCAGCACCCGCATGGCGTGCTCCAGAAGACGCCGCGCCACACCCTGTCGCCGCCACTCCACGGCCACCGCCAGATTCAGCACCTCATGCTCGCCCGCCGCCACCGCGCGAACCGCGATGAAGCCCGCCACCTCTCCCGCCACCTCGGCAATCCATGTCGTCTCGCGGGGATACCCCGACAGATCCCACTGCGCCGCCTCCTGCGTGGACGACTGGATGGAGTTCACCGCCCCGGCGTCACTTTCCTCCAACCCCCGTATGCGAAGCGGACTGCCCGCCAGCCCGCGCCAAAGGTCTCGCTGCCGCATGCCGAGCGGCGCCCATCCGAAGTGCAACCTCGCATGGGCCATGGCCGCCCTGGCCAGCGCCTGGCGCCGCGCCGGATCCTCCAAAAGCGCCGCTACCGCTCCGGCGAACTCCGCGGCACCGCTGGCGATCATTACGCTCTCACCGCTGACCAGCCCCAAACCATCCACGCCCGAGGGCGTCGAGACCATGGCCCGCCCCGCCGCCATCGCCTCCAAAGCTTTCAGGTTCGTGCCGGCCGAAAACAGCGTTGGGACCACCACCAGGTTCGAGGAGCGGTACAGCGGCGCCACATCGGCGACGAATTCATGCAACTCCAGCCCGGGACCCTCGGGTAGCGCCCCTTGTCCGGTAAACGACTGCCAGTGCGCCTGCGCTTGAGGGCCGGCCACCACCGTCAGACGCACCCCTGGACACTGCTCGCGCACGCGCGGCCACACCTCGTCCCAGAGAAACCGGAACGCTGCCGCATTGGGAAAATGGCGTAGCGATCCGACGAACAGAACATTCATCCCCGTTGGTTCCGGCACAAAGGCGAACCGGCGGAGATCAACGCCGTTCGGAATCACGGCGCAACGCCTTCCGGCCAGTTCCTCGTCTTTCTGCGACATCGCCACCACGTGCGGAAACCGGCTCAGGGCCTGACGTTCGAAACGGCGCCAGCGCCACCAGTTCCACCACGCGCCCGGCCCAGGCGTCCGTTCGCAAATCTGCCGGTAGAGGTCGAAGGTGATGTCGTGCTCCACCAGCACGTCCCCGCGATAACCGGCCAACTGCGTGAACTCCACCTGCACGGGCGAGCCGGGGTGCTCGCGCCGGAATCGCTCCAACGCTCGATCCATCGCGGGCGACCTGTACTCCCTCGTTTCGGCCGGAGCGATTGTCGTCCAACGCGGTTCGTGATATTGGGGCTTGCGCACATAGGTGACCCGCCGGCAAAACTCCTCCAACGGTCCCTCCATCGGCGTCTCGCCGGGCTCCAGAAAGCTGAACAGGTGGATATCGAACTCCACGGCGGCCTCGCGTAGCAGATGAAACATGCGCACCGCCCCACCATGCGTAAGGGGCCACGGCGTGAAAGGAGTCAGCACGGCAACGGTGGCCCGCGCGCGCGCGGCCGGGCGTCCCTTGACCACCACCACCTCATCCGGCGCATGCGTCTTCCGGTGCGGCAGCGGCCACCACGCCGGACGCGCCCGCGCGGCGTCCAGCGGAACGCCCGCCAGGAACAGCCACGCCGTCAAAACGTCCCACACGCGCAAGTGCAGCCGCTCCATCCGCACATTGAACGCCAGCACGCGCCCCGGCGCCAGCAAGAATGCCGCCTGCCGCAACGCCTCACCCTGCTCCCCCGCCCCAAACATCACGGCCACCATGCCCAACCGTTTCCCCGGCAACTTCGAGCGGATGCGCAACGCCAGTTCCACAGCCGTCCCGCGGCCCACCTGCAGAGCACACTGGCCCTCCACCGCCTTCGCCGATACCACCACATGCCTGTATTGCGGAAGCAACGATTCCACCTCGGCCTGCATCCGCGCGCACAGCTCCTCCGGCCCGCTCCACAGGGTTACCACAACCGGATCCGGGTCATAGCCGAGCGCCGCCAGCACGCGCCGCTTCCACCGCTTCCACATCACGCCTCACGCGCCGTCACACGCAGCACCACCCAGCCCAACAACGGCATCACGGCCACCGCCGCGCACACGGGCACGAAGCCGTGCCGGTCCACCATCGAACCCACAAACGGCGACAGCACGGTCTGCATCAGCCCGTAAGCCATGGTCAACGCCGCGACTCCGGTCGCCGCGCGTTCGGTTCCAAACAGGTCGATCGGCATCGCGTACGTGTTCACGCTGTAGGCCACCGTCCAAAAGAAGCTCCAGCAGATCACCGCCGTCGCCAGCACCGTAGACGGCGCCAGCGGGGCCAGCGCCGTCGCCAGCAGAGCCAGTGACGCCACGCCCACGGCCCGAAGCCGCGCCTGGGTGAGCGGCGCGCCGCGGCGAGCGAAGCGGTAGGACAGCGAACCGCCCGCCAAACCGCCCAACGCCGCGAACAGCGGTGGAATCCAGGCAAACTGCAGGTTCGCCTCCTGCTGCGTGAGCCCCCGCACCTTCACCAGGAACACCGTCGTCCAGTTCATCCACAAGCTGTAAATGGTCATCGACAGGATGTTGGCCGCGATCAGACCCCACAACCGCCGGTCGCGCGCCAGCTCGCTCAGAGCCGCCCCCTTGCCGCGCTGCTCCTCGTGGGCCCTCGGCACCGCGCGCGCCACGGCCAGCCAGAGCGGTATCCAGAGAAAACCCAAGAGTCCCGCGGCCACGAACGCCATCCGCCACCCGTACGACGCATGGAATCCGCTGGCCATCACCGGCGCCACCACCATGCCGATGCTGATCCCGATCTGACCGAACGCGGAACCCAGCGCCCTCTCACCGGCCGCCAGATACAAAGCCACCGCCTTGCCGCTGGCCGGCAGGTTGCCCGACTCGGCCACGCCCAGCGCCGCCCGGCAGGCCATCAGACCCAGGAACCCCGTTGTCATCCCCGTCGCCACGCCAACGGCCGACCATGCCGCAATCGACACCACGATGCCCGTGTTCAACCCGGCGCGGTCGATGAATACGCCCGCCAGCGGCGCCGTCAGCGCATAGGCCAGAGAGAAGATCGAAACGATGGTTCCATACTGCGCCAGCGTGAGTCCGAACTCGCTCTGGATCGCCGGCGCCAGCGCCGCCAGCAACTGCCTGTCGATGAAGCTCAAGGAACTGGCCAGCGTGAAGACGAACATGGCCAGCCAGCGCAAACGGTGCGGCTCGTTCATTGTGTGAATTCGATCATGGCCGCCTCGCCCGCCACGCCCGCACGGGCATCCGTATTCGCACGGTACTCCACACGCACACGCCGCGCCGGCTTCTGCGGACCACAATGCAATGTCATTTCGCCCTGTCCGGCCAGCACCACCTTCGACGGATCGCTGATGGCCAGTTTGGTCACCTTTCCCGAGGCTTCTCTCACATGCAGCGTCAGGGCGCCCCGCGCACACTCCACCCGCTCCAATACGCCCGCCGCCTTGCCGTCCGCCGCCGGCCCATCCCACCACTCGACGGCGTTACCGGCGGAGGAGACCGGCCCACCACCGCTCAGTTTCGCATTCGCCTTTCGCTCGGCCGCCCGCACACGCTCCAGCGACTCCAGCCGCAGTTTCTCCAAGGCGGCCGCTTTTTCGTCCTCCACCTTCTTGCGTTCGGCTGCTTCGAGAGCCGCTCGCCGGGACTCCAGTTCGCGCCAGCGGTTCTCCATCCGCGCCGCTTCGGCCGGCGTGTCCGCCCATCGCGCGGCTTGCAGGTAACTCGCCGCGGAATCCTTGTATAGACGGCCCTCATACTGCCAACCGGCAAGCTGGCCCCACCACTCGCCGTGACGCGGTTCCAGCGAGAGCGCCTTCTTCATCCTGCCGATCTTGTGGCCCAGATCAGCCGTCTCCCCGGCAATGATCGCATGTGGCGCGGCCCACTTCGGATTCAACTCCGCCGCGCGCGCCAGCAGTTTCTCGCGACGCCCCGGGTCCTTCTCCTCCATCGCCGCCGCGAACCAGGCCGCCGCTGACTCGCTGCCCGCCTCGACGGCCTCGCCATACAATCCCGCCCCTTCCAGCACGGCGGGTGTCTTCATCCCCCCGTTCAACAGCGCGCGAAATGCGGACCGCCGTTCCGGGCCACGCCGCACAGCGGCCAGGGCCAGGCTTTGCTGTTCCGGGCTGATTTCGCGCTCGCGGTAATCGCGCTCGGGATTAACCGGCGCACCAATCCACTCCGCCGTACCGTACCGCCCGGACGCCCCCTGCGCCCTGGCCTGCGCCAGCATCTCTTCCGGCGGCTTGTCGTATGAATTTTTCAGCGCGGTCCGCAACGGGGCATCCTGTTGCAGGTTCGACAGCAGCACGCGCATGCGCCCTTGATACTCCTCCGTGGCCGCCAGCAGGTGCAGCAGCATCCATTCCGGCGTCCGGTTCTCCAACGGCGGAGGCGCGCCCACTTGGATTCGCGTAGCCTTCACCTCAATGTCCGCCAGCAGATCCAGCACCGCCGCTTCGTACGGCTTGGCCATCGGGCGCGCAGTGGATTCCCACAATTCGCGCGCGTACGCGCGCAACCACGCGCGGGGCAGTGGTTCGTCCGCCAGCCAGGCGCCGGTCCATGCTCCATCCTGCAGCATCAGTTCTCCGTCCGCCCGCAGCGTCTGGCTCTTACCGGGTTTGAACAGGACGATCTTCAGCGGCCAGCGGGGCTCCACCACGCTTTGCCCGCTCCACTTACCCACCAGGAAACGCATCTGGTCCAAGCGGTTCAACGCCGCGCGCGGTCCGCTGCCGCCGGCATCGCAATAGACATCCACAGCCCCTGACCGGAACAGACGCCAGTCCGCATGGAGGCCCCCCGCCATGACGGCACACAACGCAAGCCAGCGCAGTACCACCCCCGTACGGTATCACGTTTATTCTTACCCTCTCAGGCCGCTTCCCGCTCCCGCTACGCTATAATCTCCGCTTGGCCGAGCTCGCCGGTCAAGAGGGAATTATGACCATACCGACGACTTACATGGCGGCGCTGCTGCTATGCATTTTAAGCATGTTGTGCTGGGGCAGTTGGGCGAACACCATGAAACTCGCCCCTAAGTGGAGGTTCGAGCTTTATTACTTCGACTATGCCTTCGGCGTCATGCTCGCCGCCATACTCATCTGCTTCACATTCGGAACCTACGGCAGCGAAATCACCTTCCAGGACAACCTCACGATCATCCGCTTGCGGCCGGTCGGGTTTGCACTAGCCGCCGGCATTGTATTTAACCTGGCCAACATGCTACTTGTAGCCGCCATCGCCGTGGCGGGCATGGCCGTGGCGTTTCCCGTGGGAATCGGACTGGCGCTCGTACTGGGCGTCGTGGTCAGCTACTTCATGCGCCCGCAAGGGAACCCCTCGTTCCTGTTCCTGGGCATGTCGGTCGTGTTACTCGCCATCGGACTGGCCGCCTTGGCCTACAAACTTCTACAGGACGAACGGAACAAGCGCCAGCCTCTGGCCCCGGCTCCCGAAACCAAGCGCAAGCAACCCGTCCGCGTCTCGGCCTGGAAAGGACTGGTACTGAGTGTTGTGGCCGGCGTGCTGATGGGCTCGTTCTACCCCCTGATCGAGATGACTCGCGGTTATGAAATCGAGATGGGCCCTTACGCCATCCTAATTGTCTTTGCCGCCGGCGTTCTGGGCAGCACGTTCCTGTTCAACATTTTCTTCATCACTCTGCCCATTCAAGGCAAACCGGTGCAGGTGACGGCTTACTTCAAGGGCACGGTGAAACAGCACCTGCTCGGCTTGGTGGGCGGCATGATCTGGTGCACCGGTCTGGCGGCGAATCTGGTGGCCTCCAGCGTTCCACCCGACGTGCACGTGGGGCCGGCAGTCAGTTATGGTTTGGGTCAGGGCGCGGTCATGATCAGCACTCTGTGGGGACTGCTTGCGTGGAAGGAGTTTTCCGATTCGCAGGAAAAGAGCCGCCTGTTCATATGGCTGTCGGTTCCCATCTTCATCGTGGGACTGACGCTCATCTCCGTTGCGCCGCTCTACGTGCGGAAATAGCCGCGCGCTAAGCCAGCAGCTTCCGCAACTCTGCTTCGAGCGTGTTCAGCGCAGTCTCCCCGGGAAGACTGCCTTGCGCCATCGCCGCGCTGCCGCCGCCGCGTCCTCCCGCCGCCGTCAGCAACGGTTTCAGTACCGAGCCCGCGTTCACTCCGGTCCCGGGTGAAGCCGCCATCAACACCGCCGGCGGTTGCGTGAACAACTCCACCCACACCCCCGGACCACACGCGGCGAACTCCGTGGCCCGTTCGCGGGATGCATCGTCCATCGGTCCCGCGGTTCGTACAAACTCAACACACCACCCTCGCCCGTTTTTCACTGCCTGACCGAACCTGTCCCGCCCCTGGCGCCGCGCATTCTCTCCAGACAGCCGCCGCAATTCCTTTTCGGCCGCGGCCAACCGGCGGCCTTGCGCGGCCACCAGTTCATCCACACCCTCAAGAGGAGCTGAAAACAGGCGCGCCGTACGCGACAGTGCGCCGTAGTCGGCGCGCGCCTGCCGCACAGCCCGCATCCCGCACACAAACTCCAGCCGGACGTTGCCGCGTACCTTGTCGAGTTTCCGCAAGAGGATGGCGCCCACCTCGGCCGTGCTGCGGACATGCGTGCCGCCGCAGGCGCTACGGTCCAGGCCGTCGATAGCCACGACGCGCAAAGTTCCGCTGCGCTCGCTGGCCTTGCGAAGGCCAAGCTCTTCGCCGGGCTCATGGTAGGACACCGTCACGGCGCGGGCCTCAAACACGGCGTCGTTGGCGAACCGTTCGGCTTCCAGCAGCAGCGAAGCATCGAGCGCGCCCGTGGCCAGATCAATGGTGGAGACCTCGCGCCCCATGTGGAAGCTCACCGTGGCCACGCCAAAGCGTTCCGACAGCACAGCCGAAAGAATGTGCTGCCCCGTGTGCTGCTGCATGTGGTCGAAGCGCCTCTGCCAGTTGATGACGCACGCGGCCGGCCCCACGGCCGAACCGGCTTCCATGTGGTGTGCAATGCGGCCGCCGTCCTCCTCCTCCACCGCCAGCACGGCGACGCCATTGATCGTTCCCAAGTCGAAGGGCTGGCCACCCGAGGCGGGATAAAACGCCGTCTCGTCCAGATACACGCGGCGGCCCTCCTCCGCCAACACCCGTGCGTGAAATTCACGCAGATAGGAGTCGCCGTAGTAGAGCCGCCGGGTGTGCATCCCCACGATGGTACCGTCGCGGGCTATTGCACCGCGACCAGCACCTGTTGCGTGCCTCCGCCGTCCTCCTGCAGGAAGAATGCGATCTGATCGCCCTTGGGCGAATCGGCGGGAATCTGGAAGTTGATCTGATACAGGCCGACAAAGCCGGGCGCCAGTCCGACATAGCTGGGCGTGATCTCAATCCCGGAAACGAAGACGCCCGAGCCGAAAATCACGCGCCAGTTACCCGTCGCATAAGCCAGCGGGCCGCCCGGCGATGCGGCGCCGCTCACCACGGGCGGATTCACGGCGCCCAATCCAAGCGCATAGACCACCAGCGTGTCGCCGGGCCGCGCCGGTTCGCTGTTTGGAATTCCGTAGCGCGCCGGAATCGGAAACGAGTTGTTACGCGAAGCGTTCTGAGCGATGGCATAGTAGGCCTCGTTGCCACTGTCCAGCAGTTGCAGGATGCGCGGTTTGCGCGAGGCGACGCGCACCGTGGTGTTCGCGCTCTGCTGTCCGTTGCGAACAACGCGGACGGCCACCTCGCCCGGCGCCGTCTCGAACGGCATCAGAAAATTGATCTGCTGGTAGCTGACATAGTAAAGCGGCACGGGTTGGTTGTTTACGAACACTTGCGTCTCGCCCAGCTTGGTGGGCAGCGGCAGGCTGGTGTTTTGCAATGGGTCGCCGAAATGGAGCTGTTCGCCCTTTAGAGCGATGATGCCGCCGGGCGCCACAAAATCGCCCGGATCGAAGGTGGCGTTGTTCAGCACCGAATCGGGAAACACCACGGGAGCGCCCGCCGGAAACACCTCCATCTCCACCGGAATCACCACGCTGCCGTTCGCCGCGTTGGAAGCCACCGTCACCGTGCCACGGTGAACCCCCTGCTGCAGGCCCGCCGGATCGGCCGTGACATCCACAATGCTGTACCCCGGCAGTTGCACGGCCTTCAGCCAGTCGCCGCCGCTCGCCGTGGCCACCGTCACCGCGCTCAGAGTGAGCGTGCCGCCGCTGGCGTTGCCGATCACCACGCGCTGCAACTGCTTCGGGGTCGTCAGCGGCACACGGAAGCGCAAAGAGCCGCTGGACGGCCGCGCGATGGGTTGCGAGGTGACACGCAAATTCACGGCCATGGACTTGTTGTCAGCCGCGAACTGTGACCCGCTGAACGTCACGGCGCCCGTGTAGTTGCCCTCGGTCATCGGCGCGAGGCTCTCCGCCCTCACCTTGTACGGCACATTGAAATTGAAGCTGCCACCCTGCACGGCGATGCTCAGCCAGTTGCCCCCCGACTGCGTCGTTACACGCGTAGAGGCGCGGCTGGCCGTCACCAGTTCGCGCGTCTCGCTGCCGCCGTTGGGCGCTGCGAACAGGTTCAACGAATCCGGTATTCCTCCGCCCATCTGCACGATGACCAGCACGTTTTGCACGCCTTCCTGCGCGCCTGTGGCGTTCACCACCACCGTCGCCGAATGCCGTCCGGCCGGAAGCGAGGTTGTGTTCAACGCGATGCGCACCGGAATACACTGTCCTGGCCGCGCCGTGCACGCGCGCGGAGCCAGCACCGTGGGTGAGGCCCACGAGGCCACCGCGCTGGCCGTTACCGTCAACGAGCCGTCGCCCTGGTTGTACACCTCCACTTCCTGCGCCGCGCCCGCCGCGCCGGTGGCCACCGTTACCGGACCCACCGTTGTGGTGGACAACCTCATGATGGGCACGGCCAGCAGGCTGCCCGTCGCGGCCAAGAGCATGGACGCACCAAGAGTAAGTTTTGTGATTAATTTCACGACTACCTCTTCTATGTGTGTGTGAATTTCGTGGTTACCGGCGGCGGGCTCTTCTTACACCCACTGCAAGGCGCCTTTTTTGTACGCCCAAACGTAACCTACAACAAGAATGACCAGGAAGACCGCCACTTCGGCTACACCAAACCAGCCGAGCGCCTGATATCGCACCGCCCAGGGATACAAAAAGATGGTTTCCACATCGAAAATGACGAACAGAATCGCGATGATGTAGAACCGCACCGTGTAGCGCCCGCGCGACGAACTGGCGGCCTTGATGCCGCACTCATAGGCTTCCAGTTTTGTTGCGAACGGCGAAGAGGGCCTGACGAGCTTGGCCGCAAGGATAGTCACCAGCGGAAACAGCAGCGCGACAACCATGAAGACGAAAATTGGAAGATATCCTTCCGGCATCGCATCTTCATCATATCACCAAGCCGTCCACGCGCCCGTCCGGCTGCGCCCGCGCTACCACCGCTGATGCACCGCCTCCCGCAGGCGTCCGTCGTAGACGCGCCGCACCGCCGCCATCGCCTCATCGCTCAGTGGCGGCAGCCCGGATGCCGCGCAATTTTCCCGCACCTGCGCCGCCCGCTTGCCGCCCGGAATCGCGCATGTCACCGCGTCGAACATGAGGATCCAACGCAGCGCGAATTGTGTCATCGTCACTCCCCCGGGCACGGCGGCGCGCAACTCTTCCACGGCCTCCAGCGCCGCATCGTAGTCCACGCCGGAGAAGGTCTCGCCCACGTCGAACTTCTCTCCGCTCCGGTTGAAGCTCCGATGGTCATCCGCGGGAAAGCCGGATGCGGCGCTCAGTTTCCCCGTCAACATGCCACTGGCCAGCGGCACGCGCGCCAGAATTCCCACTCCGCGCCGCCGCGCTTCCTCAAACAGCAGTCCGGCCGGACGGTGGCGGAAGCAGTTGAATATGATCTGCACCGTCTGCACGTTGGGATACTCGATCGCCTTCAGCGCCTCTTCCACCTTTTGCACGCTGACGCCGTAGTGGCGGATCTTGCCCGAGGCAATCAGTCCGTCGAGCGCTCCAAAGACCTCGGGCCGGTAATACACCTCCACCGGCGGGCAGTGCAGTTGCACAAGGTCAAGCGTCTCCATCTCCAGGTTCCGCAGGCTGTCCTCGACGAATGTGGTCAGGTTCTCGCGGTTGTACCCATCGGCCGTGTGCGGCGAAAGCCTTCGCCCGGCCTTGGTCGCCACACGGATTTCATCCTTCCGCTCGCGTTTCAACCGCGCCACCAGCTTCTCGCTACGGCCCATGCCGTACACATCCGCCGTGTCTATGAAGTTCACTCCGGCATCCACCGCCGCGTGCAACGCCTCCATCGACTGCCCGTCGTCCACCTCGCCCCAGGATCCGCCAATGGCCCAGGCCCCGAAGCTCACCTCGGACACACACCAGCCGGTTCGTCCCAATTCGCGGTATCGCATAGACTCTCTACTGTACAAGCACGCCCGGGCGGCCGCCTCTGAACGCCGGGCCTCCCTTCAGCCATAATAAATGTGGGGACAGCCATGCTTGCCAGCATTCGCGAACAGTTTGAAACGATCTTCCGCGAAGATCCCGCCGCCAAGAGCCGGTTGGAGATCCTGCTGTGTTACCCCGGCTTTCATGCGATTCTGCTGCACCGCCTATCCCACCGCCTGCACAAGGCGGGCGTGCCGCTGGTGCCTCGCGTCCTGTCACAGGTCTCCCGAACCTTTACCGGCATTGAGATCCACCCAGGCGCCAGCATCGGCCGCCGCTTCTTCATTGACCATGGCATGGGCGTGGTGATCGGCGAAACCACGGTCATTGGCGACGACTGCCTGCTCTACCAGGGCGTCACGCTAGGCGGCACCGGCAAGGAACGGGGCAAGCGCCATCCGACGCTCGGCAACCATGTCGTGGTTGGCACCGGCGCTAAGGTGCTCGGCAATATCGTCATCGGTGACAACTCCAAGATCGGCGCGGGCTCCGTTGTGATTCACGAGGTGCCCCCGCACTCCACCGTCGTGGGCATTCCTGGCCGCGTGGTCCGCCGCGGCGGCTGCACCGAGAGCGACATGCTGGAGCACGCGCAACTGCCCGACCCCGAAGCCCAGGAGCGCGCCGAACTCCGCGGCCGTATCGAACAACTGGAGGAGCAGGTGCGCCAACTGGTCGAGGACCGCGTCGGTCCGCGCCGCGGCTCCTGACCCGCCGGCGACGCCCGGATGGAACCGATCCAGCGGCGCCGCGTATCCATAATCAAAGGAGACATCCCGCCAATGCTCACTCGCCGGGCTCTGCTGGCCAGCCTGCCCACTGCCTTGTCCGCCGTTCCGAAAGAAGCCCCCAAGGCAGAACTCGCCAGTTGCGAGCGCATCTGGGACCGCGCTCCACATAACGCCTTCACCGGACTCATCCGTCACAACGGCCAGTGGCTGTGCTGCTTCCGCGAAGGCGCGGGACACGTCTCGCCCGATGGCCGCATCCGGATTCTCCATTCAGGCGATGGATCGGTCTGGCGCCCTTGGGCGCTCATCGAGCATCCAGTCGCCGATCTGCGCGATCCCAAACTGACGCACAACGCCGGCGGGGCGCTCATGCTCACCGCGGCGGGCGCCATGCATCCTCCCTCGGAGGTTCGCCACCGCACCTTCGCCTGGTTTTCCGGCGATGGACGGGATTGGACCTCACCCATCCAGATCGGTGACGACAACTTCTGGCTATGGCGCGTCCACTGGTTTCAAGGCAAAGCCTACGCGATGGGCTATTCGACCGTGGGCGAGCACATCCTGCGCGCGTATCTCTCTCTCGATGGCCGCCGCTTCCAGGTCCTGAACGAACGGCTCAACGTGGACGGCTACGCCAACGAAACCGATATGCTGTTCGGCACGAACGGCTCCTCGCTGTGCCTGGTCCGCCGTGATGAGGCTTCCAAAACCGCCCTTCTCGGCTCCTCGCGCCCGCCGTACCGGGGCTGGGAGTGGCGCGACACGGGCACACGCTTCGGCGGGCCTTGTTGTCTGAGATTGGACGACGGACGCATCCTGTGCGCAGGACGCCTCTACGACGGACGCCAGCGCACCTCGCTGTGCTGGCTCAACCCGGCAGAGCCTTCGCTCACTGAGTTTCTTACGCTTCCCTCCGGCGGAGATTCCAGTTACCCCGGGCTCGTCTACGACGATGACTTATTGTGGGTGAGTTACTACTCCTCCCATGAGGAGCGAACCAGCATCTATCTCGCCAAGGTGAAATTGCCTCCAATTTCGCGCTAAGCTGAACTCCATCTCATGCGCCACCGACTCGCCCTCGCCCTGTCCGCGCTCACCCTTGCCGTTTTGTGCGCCTGTGGAAGCGGCCCGGAAAAGAAAGCCGCCGCGCCCGTGAAAGCGCCGCCCAAAATACTGCAATTCTACGCAAGCCAGGGCGCCATCCGGCCGGGCGAATCGGTCACCATCTGCTACGGTGTGGAATCGGCCGATAGCGTGCGCATCGAACCCCACGTGGAAGACATCACGCCATCGCTGAACCGCTGCATCGAGGCCACACCGGCCAAGACAACGCTCTACACGCTGACGGCGGCCGGCGCCGAGGCGCAGGACGAGGCTTCGTTCACCGTCACCGTCGATCCCAACGCCCGGCCCGCCGTGGAAGCCAGCTCGCCCAGCCCTCTCATTCAGTTCTTCATGGCCAGCGCCACCACAACCAGCAAGGGGCGCCCCATCACACTCTGCTATGGCGTAAAGGGCGCGGCCTCAGTCTCCCTTTCACCCAACATACGCCCGCTGGAACCGGGTGAGCGCGAGTGCTTCTCCGCCACCTTCGACCAAACCACAACGCTTACGCTCACCGCCAAGAGTGCGCGCGGTGTCACGGACAGCGAAAAGCTCACCATCATGGTTCAGTAGCGGCCTGCGCGCCAGGCGCCAGGGCGTGGCGCAATCCGTTCGCCGCCACCACCGCCAACTCCGCGCGAGTGAACCCAAAACGTCCGGCGGCCAGCCTGTATTCGTCCATCAGCGTGGTTCGGAACAGCGCCGGGTCGTCCGTGTTCAACACCACGGGCACGCCGGCGTCGAACAACCGCCTCACGGGATGCGCGGCGAGTGATTCCACCGCGCCCGTGGCCACGTTGCTCGAAATGCAGACCTCCAAAGCCACGCAGCGCCCTGCCAGTTCCGCCACCAGTTCCGCATCCTCGGCCGCGCGGATGCCATGGCCGATGCGCCGCGCGCCCATCTCGAGACAAGCCCTCACGCTGGCCGCTCCCGCCGTTTCGCCGGCATGAGGCACCAGCGCCAAGCCATGCTCGCGCACGAAGGCGAAGGTGGCCGCGAACCTCTCCGCCGGTGCGATGCGCTCATCGCCGCCAATTCCGAAGCCCACCACGCGGTCGCCCGCGCGCTCCACCGCCAAACGCGCCACGCTCTCCACATGCTCCTCGCCGAAGTGCCGCACGGCGTCCAGCACCAGCCAAGCGTCCACCGCCGCCCTGCGGCATTCACCGGCCACGGCGTCGTAAATGGCGGCGAAATCCTGATTCCGCCACAGCACAACACCCGCCGCCAGCGTCATCTCCACATAGCGCACTCCCTGCGCCGGCAGTTTCTCCAGGTAGCGGCGCGCCGCCAGGGCATAGTCGTCCGGCGTCCGCAAATGCCCCACGGCCCACTTGAACCCCTCGATGAAGAGGTCGAAACTCCCCGGCTGGTAGCGTTTGGCCACCTCCTCAGCCGTCACTGAGGGATCCAATTCCGCCAGCACCTCCGCATCCAGCGTGCCTTCTAGGTGGACGTGCAGTTCCGCCTTCGGCAATGCCCGCAGAAAGGAATCTAATTCGTTTGACGCCATTGCTACGATATTAGCTGCCATGCACCCTGACGAAATCGAAGCCCTTGTGGGCGGACGCCACGGCGACGCATTCCGGGTGCTGGGCCCGCACACTGTTCCCCTCGACGGCGGCCTGGAGTTGTGGGTGGTCCGCGCCTTCCTACCGCAAGCCGCCTCGGCCGAGTTGGTCACCGCCGCGGGCGCGCAGCCCATGGAACGCCTCCACCCAGGCGGCCTGTACGCCTGCGAGTGCGCCGCCGCGCCCGGCGCCTACCGCATCCGCGTCACTCACTACGACGGCTCGGTTCTCGATCAGGACGACCCTTACCGCTTCCCTCAGCTGCTCTCGGAGTTCGACCTTCATCTGTACGGCGAAGGCACCAACTACGAATGCCACCACATGCTCGGCGCCCGCCTCGTCGAGGTGGAAGGCGTTCGGGGCGTCCGCTTCGCCGTCTGGGCTCCCACAGCCGAATGCGTGCTGGTCACCGGCGACTTCAACGGCTGGGACGAACGCCGCCATCCCATGCGCCTGCGCACCGGAGGCATCTGGGAGCTGTTTGTCCCCGGCCTCGAAGAGGGCGCTGTGTATAAATACTTCGTCCGCTCGCGCAACATGGGATACACCGAAATGAAAGCGGACCCCTGCGCTTTCTTCGCCGAACTGCCGCCGCGCACCGGTTCGATCGTCTCCGATATCGAGCGCTATGTCTGGCGAGACGGCGCCTGGATGGAGCGCCGCCAGCGCACCAACTGGCTGAAGGAGCCAATGTCGGTGTACGAGGTTCACCTCGGTTCCTGGCTGCTGAACGAGCACGGCCAGATGCTGACCTATCGCGAACTGGCCGCCAAGCTCGTCGGCTACGTCGCCGACATGGGCTACACGCACATCGAGTTGCTGCCCATTTGCGAACACCCTTTCGGCGGCTCATGGGGCTACCAGGTCACTGGTTACTTCGCGCCCACCTCGCGTCACGGCTCGCCTGAGGACTTCATGTACTTCGTCGATTGCTGCCATCAGGCCGGCATCGGCGTTCTCGTGGACTGGGTGCCCGCGCATTTCCCCCGCGACGCCCACGGACTGGCCTTTTTCGACGGAACGCACCTGTACGAACACGACGACATCCGGCAGCGCGAGCACCCCGACTGGGGCACGCGCATCTTTAACTTCGGCCGCAATGAAGTGCGCAGCTTCCTCGTCTCCAGCGCCATCTTCTGGCTGAAGAAGTATCACATCGATGGCCTGCGCGTGGATGCCGTCGCCTCCATGCTCTACCTCGACTATTCGCGCAAGGAAGGCGAGTGGATCCCCAACCGCTACGGCGGCCGCGAGAACATCGAGGCCATCGAGTTCCTGCGCATCTTCAACGAGCAGGCGCACAAGGTGCCCGGCGCCATTACCATCGCCGAGGAGTCCACCAGCTTCCCCGCCGTTTCCCACCCCGTCTACGCCGGCGGCCTCGGCTTCACCATGAAATGGAACATGGGCTGGATGCACGACATGCTCCACTACTTCAAGCTCAATCCCGTCTTCCGCAAGTTCAACCACAGCGACATCACGTTCTCCATGCTCTATGCCTTCACGGAGAACTTCGTGCTGCCCATCTCGCACGACGAGGTGGTTCACATGAAGGGTTCGTTCCTCGGCAAGATGCCCGGCGACGAGTGGCAGCGTTTCGCCAATGCCCGTCTCTTCATGGCCTACATGTACACGCACCCGGGCAAGAAACTGCTGTTCATGGGCGCCGAAATCGGCCAGTACGAGGAGTGGGACGAAAAGGCGAGCCTGCGCTGGGACCTGCTGCAGTTCGACTACCACCGCAAGCTGCAATCCCTGAACCGCGAGCTGAACCGCTTCTACAAGTCACGCCCCGCGCTCTGGCAGGTGGACTACAACTGGCAGGGCTTCGACTGGCTCGACCTGCACGACGTCGAGAACTCCACCATCAGTTTCCTCCGCTGGGACGAGGGCCGCCAGAACTTCCTGGTCGTCGTCTGCAACTTCACTCCCGTGCCCCGCGGCAACTACATCCTGGGCGTCCCCAAGCACGGCTTCTACCGCGAAGTCTTCAATTCGGATTCCGCGCTGTTCGGCGGCTCGAACATGGGCAACTACGGCGGTGTCCACAGCGGACCGCACGGCTCGCATGGCCATCCGGCGTCCATCACGTTCACGCTGCCCCCCCTGGCGGCCGTCATTTTTGAACTGGCGCCCCCCGAGCAGGGCCACCCGCTCACATAGCCATGGCCGCGGCGAACCGCTACGACGCCATCGTGATCGGCGCGGGCCACAACGGTCTCGTCACGGCCGCCTATCTGGCGCGTGCCGGGCGGCGCGTCTGCGTCCTCGAACGCCGCGAACTCATTGGCGGATGCTCGGTAACCGAAGAGATCTGGCCCGGCTACCGCGTCTCCACGGCCGCGTATCTTTCCAGCCTGCTTCAACAACGCATCGTCGATGATCTCAATCTCGAACGCCACGGCTACCACGCCGACGCCAAGGAGCCCCCGTTCTTTTCTCCGTTCCCCGACGGACGCCACCTCTTTTTCTGGCAGGACGAGCGGCGCACGCACAGTGAGCTGAGCAAGTTCTCCCGCCGTGACGCCGATCGTTTCCCCGCCTATGAGGCGCACCTGGAGCAACTCGCCCGCTTCGTCGAGGGGATGCTCCTCGAAACACCACCACCCTTTCCACCTGAAGGGTTGTCCGGCTATATCGATTGGCTCAAGTTCGCCGCCCGCCACCGCGGGCTTTCCGCCGCTGGCATGAAGGCCCTCGCCGAGGTCTTCACGCAAAGCGCATCGGACTTCCTCGACGCCTGGTTCGAATCGCCGCAGATCAAGGTGACGCTCGCCACAGACGGCGTCATCGGCGCGAACGGCGGCCCGCGCACCGCGGGGACCGCCTACATTCTGCTGCACCACTGCATGGGCGGCATAGGAGGACGGCGAGGCGTGTGGGGTTTCGTGCGCGGCGGCATGGGCGCGGTGCCGGAAGCCATCGCCTCGGCGGCTCGCGCGTCAGGCGCGGAAATCAGAGTCAACGCCGCCGTGTCGCACATCCTCGTGGAGAACGGCCGCGCGCGCGGAGTCGCCCTTGCCAACGGCGACGAACTCCTCGCCCCCATCGTCGCCTCCAATGCCGACCCCAAAGTCACCTTCCTGCATCTCCTTGACGAGCGTCACCTGCCAGACGGATTCGTTTCCTCCATACGCCGCTTCCGCGTCGAAGGCACATCCTGCAAAATCAACCTGGCCTGCAACGCCCTGCCCGAGTTCACCTGCCTGCCCGGCGCTCCGGGGCCGCAACACCGCGCCACCATGCACATCTGCCCCGACATCGACTATGTGGAGCGCGCCTGGGATGACGCCAAGTACGGCCGCCCTTCCGAGCGCCCGCTGCTGGAGATGACCTGCCCCACACAGTACGATCCATCGCTCGCACCTCCCGGCAAACACATCATCGGCATCTTCCTCCAGTACGCGCCCTACACCCTGCACGGCGCCTCCTGGGATGATCTCCGCGAGCCTTTCGCCAGCCGGGTCATCGACCTGATCGCCGAATATGCTCCGAACATCCGCGGCATCATCGAACACCAGCAGGTGCTTACACCACTCGATCTCGAACGCCGTTTCGGCATCACCGGCGGTAATATCTTCCACGGCGAGATGTCGCTGGACCAGATGTTCATCCTGCGGCCCGCTGCCGGCTTCTCCCGCTACCGCACACCCATCGGCGGCCTGTATCTGTGCGGCTCCGGCGCTCACCCGGGCGGTGGTGTCATGGGCGCTCCCGGTTATAACTGCGCCCGCGAGATACTGAAGGACTAACAGTCCTATTGGCACACTCCGCCGTAAGCAAGCCCACACATAGCGGCGACGCAAGCATGGCGCCGGCGAAATACAATAAAATGACAATATATTAAAGTTCAATAACGTTTCTAATTCATCTATATCTGGCTTGACGCCCCCCTCCCGCACGCATACTGTGGCCATGATACGAACCATCGCCTTGATGATCCTGATCAGCGGAAATACTGTTGCAGTGTGTCGACCATTTTAAGGAGCTTCCTATGCGTCTTCCCATTCTTGTCCGATCTATATTGGCTGGTTGCGGCATATTTCTGGGTCTAGCCTGGGCGGAAACTGCAAATTTTAAGTTCGCGCCCATCCGGCTCCCCGCGGCGCCGGTCTTCACTGTGCTCCTGCCCGAATCGGCCGCGAGTTGGCAGTTGGGAGTAACGGCGCCCTCTCATACGCAAGGGTTGCCAACCGCGTATGTGACGGGCAAGGAGCCATCCTGTTTCTCCTGTCCGCCGCAACAACGCCTGCTCACCCGGTTCCGGGCGCTGGACTGGAAGCTTACTGGCGGCACAATCGACCTCTCTCCGGCCGCAAACGCACAGGCCGAACTCCTGATTCTGCTCGCGCTTCCCGCGGGTGCCGGAATCGAGGTCAAGCAAGGTGGCCGGCTGGTGTTGCAGGCATCCGCGAATGATAAAGCAGCTCTGTACGAAACGGGAGTCCTCTCCACGAAGAGTTTCACCACCGTCCCCAGTTTCTTCATGACGGCGGCCCGTCCTGATTTCACTCCTGGTCCCGAGGCGCGCATGGGCGCAAAGGGAGTCCTGCTCGTCTCTCCGGCCTACCTGAAACGCCACCTTGCCGCCATGAATCTGCCCTCGTTCCCTGCCCCAACCACGACGGAGGGCGCCGGAATCCTGCTCCAAATCGACAGCACTGGCGCCGTGACATCCGCCGAGATCGCCGGCGAGGCATCCCCGTTCTCCACGGCGATGCGCGCGGAGATGCTGCGCTGGCGCTTCCGTCCCATCCTGCACGAGGGGGAGGCTGTAGCGGCAAAAGCAATGCTCACCGTGCTCCTGCGCCCCTCGGGTGCGATTGATATTCCCGGCTTCTAACGTTGCCGCGTCCACCCCGCCCGCCGGACGCCCCCGTGTGACTTCGCGCGATATATCGTAGTACGATATATTCTTGAGCCGGCCGAGACTCTCTCCCGTCGAATACCAGGAGCTGGCGGACTTCCGCTTTCAGATCCGGCGGTTCCTGTACTTCAGCGAGGAAGCCGCCCTGCGGGAAGGCCTCGAACCCCGCCAGCACCAGGCGCTCCTCGCCATCAAGGCAGTGCCCTCCGGCCAGTCCTGCACCATCCGCGATCTGGCGCGCTCGCTCTTCCTGCAGCATCAGAGCGCGGTCGGCCTGGTCAACCGGATGGAGGCTCGCGAACTGGTGAAGCGTTCCCCCGGGCCGCATGACCGCCGCCAGGTCATCCTGTCCCTCACGCCGCATGGCCAGGAGATCCTTCGCCGCCTCTCTCTCACGCATCGCGAAGAACTGGAGCACAGCGCTCCGCAACTCGCCGCCTCCCTGCGCGCCATCATGCGCCGCGCGCGGAAAGCAACCTGATGAAAACCGACCGTATCAACCAGCCTCTCCATCAAATTCCGGACGCACGCGAGTTGGGCGATTTTACCGCCACGCCACGGCTGATCCCCATCGCTCTCCTCGCTGTCGTCATCGGCGCCGTCAGTTCATTCGTCGCTCTCGGCCTGCTCAACCTGATCGGCCTGTTCACCAACCTGTTCTACTTTCAGCGGTGGCGGACGGACCTGGTCACTCCCGCCGCGAACCACCTCGGGTGGTGGGCCGTGCTGGTGCCAGCGGGCGGTGCGCTGATTGTCGGCCTGATGGCGCGTTATGGTTCGGAACGCATCCGCGGACACGGCATCCCGGAGGCGATCGAATCCATCCTGCTCCATGGCAGCCGCGTCCAGCCGCGTCTTGCGATCCTCAAGCCGCTCTCCTCGGCCATCTCCATCGGCTCCGGCGGACCCTTCGGCGCCGAGGGGCCCATCATTATGACGGGAGGCGCGTTCGGCTCCATCATCGCCCAGTTGTTCCGCCTCAGCAGCGTGGAGCGCAAGACGCTTCTGGTGGCCGGTGCGGCCGCCGGCATGTCCGCCACCTTCGCCGCACCGCTTTCCGCCGTGCTCCTCGCCGTGGAACTTCTGCTGTTCGAATGGAAGCCGCGCAGCATGATCCCCGTCGCACTGGCCAGCGTAACGGCCGGCGCCACCCGCCGCTACATCCTCGGCCTCGGACCGCTATTCCCCGTCCCCCCGCATCCCGTTTTCATTGGCCCTAGCGGCCTGCTTGGCTGCGTCGCCGCCGGCCTGCTCGCGGGACTCATCTCGGCCGCTCTGACGAAGGCCGTCTACACGGCGGAGGATGCCTTTGAACGTCTGCCCATCCATTGGATGTGGTGGCCCGCGCTTGGCGGCCTTGTGGTCGGACTCGGCGGACTGATCTTTCCGCAGGCGCTCGGCGTGGGCTATGAAACCATCGGGGCGCTGATCCAGGGCGACGTTCCCAAGCACATCATCATCGGCGTGCTCCTCGTCAAGTCCTTCATCTGGGCTGTCTCGCTGGGCTCCGGCACTTCGGGCGGCGTACTCGCTCCGCTGCTCATGGTGGGCGGCGCGGCGGGCGGAATCGAGGCCATGTTCCTGCCCTACGAAGGCGCCGGCTTCTGGCCTCTCATCAGCATGGGCGCGATCCTGGGCGGCACCATGCGCTCGCCGTTCACCGGGGTGGTCTTCGCCATCGAACTCACGCATGATCTGAACGCGCTGCTCCCCCTCATGGTTGCCAACACCATCGCCTACGCCATCACCGTACTGCTATTGAAGCGCTCGATTCTCACCGAAAAACTCAGCCGCCGAGGCTTCCATTTAAGCCGCGAGTACTCCATCGACCCGCTGGAGATCCTGTTTGTCCGTGAGGTCATGCGCACCACGGTCGTCGCCTTCCCCGCCAGCGAAACCGTGCGCGATCTCGCGCGGCGCTTTCGTCCCGATCACTCCGCCAAGGGCCAGCACCTCTACCCGGTGATCGATGACGAGCGGCGCATCGTCAGCGTCATCACGCGGAAGGACATCCAACGCATTCTCGATAGCCCCCGCGACCCCAACGCGGCACTGGCCAGCCTCGGCCGCCAATCGCCCACGGTCGCCTACTCCGATGAACCGCTGCGCGTCGTCGTAAACCGCATGGCCGAACGGCAGCTCACTCGAATGCCCGTTGTGAACGCCAGCGACGAAAAACTGGTGGGCATGGTCTCTCTGGAAGACCTTCTCGGCGGCCGCGTCCGGGTCCTCAGTGAGGAGCGGACCCGCGAACAGGTGCTGCGTCTTTGGCTCCCCAAGAGTCAAGACGCCAACATGCCGGAAGGCGGGTAGCGGCCCGGCCAACCGGGGGCGGCGGAAGGTTCCGCTGCGCCGCGGCTCGTGATATAACAGGCGCCAGACAGGCCAAGACCAATGCAAGAAGCCAGGTTGCTGACTGCGGTTGCCTTCCTCTTCGCCGTGGGTTGTGGCGAAGTTTCACCGGTGCGCTCTTGGTACGTGGATTCGCTTGTCAAGGTGTTCCCCGGCGATCAACCCGGCACGCATGAAATGCCGGACGCCACATGGCTGGTTGCGCGGAACGGCCACGTCAATCTCCAAATCGCATTCCGCTCGGAACGGGCGATCCCTCAATTGCGCATCGAAATCAAACCGCCGGTACGCGCCGGCACGAAGTTGGAAGCCGAGGCCCGCTGGGTGCGATACGTACCCGTGGGATCCAATCCGCCCGGCACACCGTATGACGAACTGGCTCGCCCCGCTCCCGCGCTTTTTCCCGACCCGCTCATGGAATCGTGGCCCCTCGGCCTGAAGGCCGCCACCACGCAGCCGGTCTGGATCACCGTGCATGCTCCGGCCGGTGCGCCGCCGGGCAAGTATAACGGCTCGGCGGTCCTATTTTCAGGGCAGCAGCGCCTGCACGAACTGAACTTCACGATTCGCGTCACCGGCGCCGTGGTCCCCGCCAGCCAGCAACTCAAGGTCACAAACTGGTTCAGCTTCAGTTACGATCCCGCCACCAGCGATCTGCAGCGCCACTACAAGATCGCGCCCTATAGCAGCCAGCACTGGCAACTGCTGAGCAATCTTGGCCGCGTGATGGCCGCGCACAAGCAGAACGTGATCTTGACTCCGGTGATGGCGCTGGCTCAGCCCACCGCCGCGGGCGGGACGATCCGCTACGATTTCTCTCTGCTCGACAAATGGGTGGACACTTTCCGCACGGCGGGCGTCATTGGAACCATTGAAGGCGGACACCTGCTCGGCCGGAGCGGCAGTTTCTTCGATCCGATGATCGTGCCGGCTTATATCATCGAAGGCGGCCAGGCGGTGCGCCGGAATCTCGACACGGACGATCCCCGCGCTGAGCAGTTTCTGGCGTCATTTCTCAGCGCTCTCTTCGCGCACCTGAAAGAGAAGGGTTGGGAGAAGCAGTACATCCAGCATGTCCACGATGAACCACATGACCGCGAAGCGCCGGTTTACAACCGGTATGCCAAGATCATCCACAAGCACCTGCCTGGTGTACCCACCATCGACGCCGTTGGCCTGCATCAGGACATCAGCTTCTTCGCCGGCGTCACCGACATCTGGGTCCCCGTGCTCGGTAGCTTTGATCACCAGTTCGACAAGATCCGCACGCATAGGGCGAAAGGGAAGGAAGCATGGTTCTACACCTGCGTCACACCCCAAGGGCGCTATCTCAACCGTTTCATCGATCTGCCGCTCGTGAAGACTCAGCTTCTACACTGGTTCAACTTCCGCCACGGCTTCACGGGCTTCCTGCATTGGGGCGGCAGTTCCTGGGCGCCTGACCCGTTCGACAACGTGCAAACCGTCATTAACGGCAACCGCACACTGCTGCCCGCGGGCGACAATGCGATCATCTACCCGAACGCCGAAAAGCTCTCGGTGCTGAGTTCCATCCGCCTGGAAGCGATGCGCGAGGGCATCGAGGACTATGAATTGCTTGTAGCTCTGGCGCAGAGGGACCAGGCAAAGGCGGATCTCCTGGCCAGGACGGCCATCCCCCACGTGAATGACTACGTACGCGGCGTTCCGGCATTCCGGGAGTTGCGCAGACAACTCCTGGAGGCGTTTTGAAAGGAGGGGCGGTGAGGAAGAGATCCATTCGCGCCGCACAGGCCGGCATGCTCGCCTTCGCCTTGACGCTCCTCACGGGTTGCGGCGCGGGTTCCGGCCTGAAGTTCTGGTTCGTCGACTCGCTGGTGAAGGTATTCCCGGATGATGCGGCCGGCAAGGACCAACTGGATAAAGCCGTCTTTCCCGCGGCGCGGAACTCGCACGTCAGCATCCAACTGGCCTTGCGGAGCGAGCAGCCCGTGGGCGGCCTTTACGTCGACGCTCCCGCGCTCACCGGTCCCGGCCAGCCCATCGACACAACGCGCGTCCGGTGGGTGGAATACGTGGTGGTCACCACCAACACCCGAAACACTCCGGACGAGGAGTTGCTACGGAAGGCTCCCGCGCTGTTTCCCGACGCTCTTTTCACGGAGTTTCCGATCACGGTAGAGAAGGACCGCACGCTGCCGGTGTGGTTGACAGTCCATGTGCCGCCGGATCAAGAGCCCGGCGAATACAAGGGGCAACTGGTGTTGCGGCAGGGGACGGACATCGTCGCCAGAGTTCCTTACACGCTGATGGTTCACGCGGCGCGGGTTCAAACGCCGATTCCCCTGGCAATTAACAATTACCTCAATTTGAGCGAGTCCCATCTGGAGCAGTTCCACGGCTGCGCGCGCGGAACAGCCCCTTGGTGGAGCCTGATCGCCAGCTATGCGCGATTTTGGGCCGGCTACTACCAGACGGCGGTTCGCGCCAATGCCGTCGCCCTGGCAAAACCCGAAGTGGCCGGCGGCAGCCTGCGGTACGACTTTCGCGACTTCGAAAGATACGTCGAGACATGGGAGGCCGCCGGCGTGAAGGGCCAGATCGACGGGGGCAACCTGATGGAGCGCCAGCGCAGGCGCGACGCCACCATCATGACAAGGGCCTGGGTGGTGGAAGGCGGCAAGCCGGTTCTCGTCAACATTCCCTGGAACGATCCGCGCGCACAGCGGTTCCTGGATACATTCCTCCCCGCCCTGCACAAACGTCTCGCCGAGCTTGGCTGGACGGCAAAGTATCTCCAGGGAGTCATGGACGAGCCGAACCAGTGGGAGATCCCCGCGTTCCTCGACGCGGCTGCGAAAGTCCGGCGGTTCATGCCCGGCGTGAGAACCATCGAACCGGCCGGACTGCGCCAGGACACCGGCTTTATGAAGAAGACGGTGGACATCTGGGTGCCGCAACTCGGCACCTTCGATGAGAAGACAGATCTGCTGGAGAGACACATCCGCGAGGACAAAGGCGAGGTCTGGCTCTATACGGCCCTGTCGCCGCGTGGAAAATACCCGAACCGGTTCGTGGACACGTCACTCATCAAAGTGCGATTGCTCCATTGGATCAACTACAAGTGGAACTTCACCGGCTTCCTCCACTGGGGTGGAAACTACTGGGGGCCATATCCTCTCAAGGACACGCAACCTGTCATCAACGAAGGCCGCACACACCTGCCGCCGGGCGACGCATTTATCACCTACCCGGCCCGAACCGGCCTTTACAGCTCGATCAGGCTGGAGCAGATGCGCGAAGGCATCGAGGACTACGCGCTGCTGAAACAACTGGAAGTCAAGGACAGCGCCCTGGCGCGAAAGATCGCCGGCGAGGCCGTGCGGTCATTCGTCGACTACGTGCGGGAGCCGAAGCAGTTTCGCGCCATCCAGCAAAAGGTACTCGCAGCGCTGTAGACTCTTCGCGCCCGCACCCCGGCCCTCACGATCAGGCGGCGCGAACCATGCCGCTTCCCTCCATGCCGTATACTTTCTCATGAAGAAGTCGGCAAATGCCTTCCATGACGATTCAGGACCGGGATGGCCCGCTGATCATGGGCGCCGCGGAACCCGTGAACATCCACGCACCGGAGCGTGATCCAGCCGCTGTCCCCTGCATAAGCAGATTCTTTCGCACACCAGGAGCAACCATCTGACCAAGACGTCCACCCGTAGCCCGGCGCGACCCGAGGTGCGCGCCGGACCGTCCGGCCTGCGCGCCGCCGCCTCCTCCCTCTCGCCCGCTTATTTCGCAATGGTGATGGCGACGGGCATCGTCTCGCTGAGCGCGCAGATGCTGGGAATGTCCAGGCTGGCCTCCGTTTTGTTCGTTCTGAACTGCGTGGCGTATGTCTCCATTTGGACGCTCTACGTGCTTCGCATCCGATGGTTTGGGCGCGAAGTTCTGCGCGACCTTACGGACCATCAACGCGGTCCGGGGTTCTTCACGTCGGTGGCGGCTTCGGGCATTCTCGGCGGACAGTTCGTCCTCATAACCGGCGATTATCACATAGCCTCCGCCCTGTGGATTCTGGCCACCGTCCTGTGGGTGTCGCTGATCTACACGATTCTGACGGCGTTCACCATCAAGGAGGAGAAACCGGACTTGCAGGCGGGCATATCCGGCGCATGGCTGCTCGCCGTGGTGGCTACACAGTCGGTGGCCAGTTTGAGCGCCCTGGTTGCGCCGCACTGGAACCAGCCCTACCGGCTCATGATCAATTTTTTCGCCCTCTCCATGTGGCTGTGGGGCGGCATGCTGTACATCTGGATGATCTCGCTGATCTTCTACCGTTACACATTTTTTCGTTTTTCGCCAGGCGACCTCTCTCCTCCGTACTGGATCAACATGGGTGCAATGGCCATCTCCACTCTGGCCGGAGCCCGGCTGATCATGAACACGGCCGACGCGCCGTTTCTCCTCTCCGTACTTCCATTCCTGAAAGGCTTCACTGTGTTCTATTGGGCGACGGGCACATGGTGGATCCCGATGCTCCTGATCCTGGCGGCCTGGCGGCATCTCTACAAAAGGTTTCCGCTGGCTTATGATCCGCTCTACTGGGGCGCCGTCTTTCCGCTTGGAATGTACGCCGCCTGCACATTCCAGATGGCCCAGGCGATGCATCTGGATTTCCTGTTCGTGCTGCCACGCATCTTTATCTACGTGGCGCTGGCCGCATGGCTGGCCACCTTCTGGGGCCTGTGCCGCACGCTTGCGGGCGGGTTGCGGAGAGGGCCGCACACAGCCGTGCGGGCAGGTTCAGACCGTGGCGCAAACGATCTGAGATAGAACCGGTTCAGCGGAAACTTTGGGGCTCCTCTTTCAGCCTCGATGCTGGTATACTTCCCCGAACGAAAAAGCTCCGTGGGAGTACCTATTTCGTTTTGCACGGAGATTTTGGGGAGGTTTCCATGTTGCCAAACGTCCGCCAACCGCTGCACTCCGCGCTCTTGGCGATGAGCCTTTTGTCCGTGAATCTGGCCGCGCAAACGCTCGGCACGGTCACCGGCGAGGTGAAAGATGCCTCGGGCGCGGTCGTCGCCGGGGCGGCCATCACGGTCCGCAATACGGCGACAAACGGCGTCCGCAATGCCACCACAAACCAGGATGGCGTCTATACCATTCCCGCTCTCGTACCGGGCATGTATGAGGTTAAGGCCGAACGTCAGGGCTTCAAATCGTCGGCACGATCCAACGTCGAATTGCAGGTGCAGCAGACCGCCCGCGTCGACTTCGCGCTGGAAGTCGGCCAGGTGAGCGAAATGGTGGAAGTGTCCAGCGCGCTCCCTCTGCTCACCACCGAGGATGCGACGGTCGGCACGGTCATCGAGCAGAAGCGCATCACCGATCTGCCGCTAAACGGACGGAACTTTTTCAGCCTGGTGGCCTTGAGCCCAAACGTCACCTACGGTTTCAATCAGGCGGCGCAGGCGGTGGGCCGCCAGGGCGGGTCGCGGTCGGGACTTACTATATCCATGGCTGGCGCGCGGTCGGCCTGGAGTAATTACACATTGGACGGCATCACAAACACCGATATCAACTTTAACCTCTATATCGTCCTTCCCTCGGTGGAGGCGCTCCAGGAGTTCAAGGTGCAAACGGGAATCTATCCCGCCGAGTTCGGACGCGGCGCCGGGCAGATCAACGTCTCCACCAAGGGTGGCTCGAACCAGTATCACGGCACCTTGTTTGAATTTTTGCGGAACGACAAACTCGACGCACGGCCCTACTTTTTCAAGGATCCTGAGAGCCCGAACCAGGTGGCCCCGCTGAAGGCGCCGTACAGGCAGAACCAGTATGGCGGCACGCTCTCCGGCCCAATTCAGATCCCCAAACTTCTCGACGGGAAGAACCGCGTCTTTTTCATGGCAAACTATGAGGGGTTCAAGTCCCGCCACTCGGCGCCCAGCTTCTTCACCACCATGACGCCGGCCATGCGGAGCGGTGATTTCTCCGTGGTGACCACTTCGTTGCAGGACCCAAACACGCGCGTGCGCACGCCCAACCCGAACGGTTCCGGTTTTACCGTGGCGTCCACACCGTTCGCCGGCAATCAGATTCCCGCCTCGCGCATCAGTCCCGGCGCCAAGTACCTGCTGGACTCGTTCGCCCCTCTGCCCAATCTCACCCAGAGCGGACTGCCCAACCGGAACTATCAGTGGACCGCCAAAACCCCAGTGGACAAGGACCAGTTCACCGGCCGCATCGACTTCAACGAGAGCTCCAATTCGCAGTGGTTCGGGCGCTACTCCTGGACGGACGAGCTTACCACCTCGCCCGGCGTCAAACTGAACGGCACGCAGCTCTATACGCGCGCCAGCCAGTGGGTGCTCTCCAACACCCGCGTCTTCAGCTCTTCCAAAGTGAATGAGTTCCGCTTTGGCTACAACTCGATGTTCAACAACATCAGCCAGGAACTGGCCGGAGTGGATAACGTCAACGAGAAGCTGAACACGCCGATCAAGGTAACCGATCCAAACTCCTGGGGCATTCCCGACGTCAACATGAGCGGCAGCACGCTGAACCGCTTCGGAAACGACGCCAACGGTCCTTTCAGCATCGACAACAAGATCTACCAGGTGGTGGACAACTTTTCGTGGATGACAGGCAAGCACTCGATCCGGTTTGGCGGTGAGTACCGCTACAACCAGTTCCTCCAGGTGGGCAACGAATTCGCCCGCGGCCGTTTCACCCACTCGGGCAGCTTCACAGCTAACGGGAATACGCTGGCCGGGGGCTACAACGGCGCCGACCTTCTGCTGGGCGCCCCCAGCACCGTCGAGGCCGCCGTGGCCCTGGCCCGCGGCGATTTTCGCAATAGCGAGATCGCCTTCTACGTGGACGACGTGTACAAGGTGACGCCGCAACTCACCCTCAACTTCGGGCTGCGCTACGAACTCGCCCAGCCGCTCCTGGACAAGTTCGGCCTGCAACCCAACTTTCAACTTAGGCAGCCGTTGCCTTCCATCGCCAACGTGCCGGACGCCAATCTGCATCCGGTCTTCGTTCGCACGGGGAGAGGCGATTTCTACGACGACCTCGCCTTCCGCTTTACCGGACCCGTGCAACTGGCGCGCGATGGACGGATGGGTGACCGGCTGATCACCACCGACCACAACAACTTCGCCCCCCGCTTCGGGATCGCCTTCAGCCCATCGGCAAAATGGTCCTTCCGCGCGGGCGCCGGGATGTTCTATGCGCAGGAGAGCAAGAACTCGATCTTCGACATGAGCCGCGCCGCCGGTGGCCGCGCCAACCCGATCATCGACCAGCAGGGCTTGCCCGCCCTGACTTACAGCAACTACATCAACACCGCGCAGTTGCCCGTTCGTTTCGCGCCCGGCCTCACCTGGGGCGCCGACTACAACCTGAGAACCACCTACTCCATCCAATACCTGTTCAACGTGCAGCGGACCATCGGCCAGCACTCGGTACTTGAGGTAGGCTACACGGGCAACTCCAGCCGCAAGGTGAACTACCTGGTGAATGCCAATGCGCCCCTGCCCGGCATCACCACGTTCGATTCGCGCGAGCCGTACCCCGAATGGCACGGGATACAGTTTCTCAACGGCGACGGCATCGGCAACTACAACGCGTTTTCCGCCAAGCTGACGCAGCGCTTCTCCGACCGGCTGACGGCCATGTTCAGCTACACCTGGTCGAAGGCGCTCGATGAGAACTCGGCCATTCGCGGCACCGGCTCCGATTTCACGCTGATGAACCAGCGCTGCCGCTCCTGCGATTACGGCTACGCCGGTTTCGATATCCCTCAGCGTTTCGTGATGTCCGTACTCTACAATTTGCCGTTCGGCAAGGGGCAGCCGCTGGCCAACGGCAACGCGATTCTCGACAAGTTCATCGGGGGGTGGCAGCTTTCCACGATCACAACGATTCAGAGCGGAACGGCGATCAATCCGGAGTCCTGGGATTCGGCCGGCATGGGAGCAGGCTTCCCGCATTCCAACCGGTTGAACTGCGTCGCTGGCGTGAGCCCCGTGGCCAGCGATCCCACACCAGACCGCTACTTCGTCCGCGAAGCCTTCACCAATGTCGTGGCGAACCAGTTCGGCAACTGTGCGCGCAACTCCCTACGCGCGCCCTCCACATGGAACGTGGATTTCTCCACGATGAAGGATTTCCGCCTGCATGAGCGTCACACGCTGCAGTTCCGCATGGAGATGTTCAACGCGCCGAACCATCCGGCCTGGGGGCGGCCCTCGGGCGCGTGGGGTTCACAGGGCGCGAACCCGACGGCGGCTTTCGGCCGGATTCGCTCGACAAGCCAGTTGCGGCAGATCCAGTTCGCGTTGAAGTACTCATTCTGAGCCGCTCGGGCGGCTCAGTTGTGATAGTGCAGGCTCTCCTCCAGGCGGGGGTCGGCCATGGGGACCGGCGCCGCCTGGCGGAACGCACGCTGGAACAGATAAATGAACAGCGCGGCGGAACCGATCAGAGCGCCGGCATCCCAAATTGCGAAGCTGGGATTGCCGCCCGCCGATGAGGAGGGCTTGATCATAAGGTAGAGATCGAGCCAGCGGCCGATCAACACCACGCCGGCGACGCGCGCGATCAGATGAGGCGTGCGTTTCACCCGCTTGGGCAGCAGGGCAAGGAACGGGAACACCCAGTTCAGGATCATGTTCAGCAGGAACAGCGGTCCCCAGAACCGCTGGATGCGGCTGATGTAGTACACCGTCTCTTCGGTGATGTTCGCATACCAGATCAGCATGTACTGGCTGAACCAGATGTACATCCAAAAGGTGGTGAAGCCGAACAGCAGCTTGCCCAGGTCGTGAAAATGCTCCTCATTCACGAAGTCCCGGAGCGGCCCCGTGCGCCGCAGCCAGACCAGCAGCAGAATGAGTGCCGCCAGTCCGGACGAGAACATGCCGGCGAAGTTGTAGATCGCGAAGATCGTGCTGTACCAGTGCGGCTCCAGCGACATGATCCAGTCGAAGCTGGCCAGGGAAAACGTAACGGCGAACACGACGAGGAACCCGACGCAGATGCGGGTAATCCGGCCGGTAAGCTGCGCGTCGCGGGTCGTGTCCTGCAAGCGGGAGTACCGCACGATGACCCGCGCGAACAACCACCAGATCAGCAGGAAGAGCGCGGCCCTGCCGAGGAAGAACGGAAGGTCGAGCCACACCCGCTTGAAGCCTGTGAAGTGATCGTGCTCGTGAACCCAGGGATACACCACAGGGGCAAAGGCAAGCACGGCGGCAATCAACGCCGAACCGGCCGGCAGGACCGAGGACATGGCCTCGGGAACACGCTTGAAGGCCACGGACCAGCTTGCTCCGCTGGCATATTGAACTGAGACAAAGAAGATCCCGAACAGGCCCATGCCGAGAAGCCAGAAACCGGCGGTCAACACGCTGCCCAACGCGGATTGCGGGGAGATCGCCAGGCCCAGCGCCACCGCCGCGCCGCCGGCGGCGGCAAGTCCGATACACCATCTACACTGCGTCATGGCTTGACCTCGCTTGGCGCACCGGCTGCTGCCAAGGTCTCCGTAGGAGGCTGCAATCGCCGCTGCAGTGTACGCACATACAGCACGGCCTTCCAACGGTCCCCGGCCTCAATCTGCGCCGCATACGCGGGCATGTTCTTCTGCCCGAAAGTGATTAAGTGGAAAATCTGCCCGTCCTTCATGGCCAGGGCCTTTTCACTGTTTAACGGCGGAGGCGCCGGGAAGCCGCGCATGGCGACGGCGCCATCGCCCCGTCCCCCCGCGCCATGGCAGGGCGAGCAGTAGATGCGGAACACCTCGCCGCCCCGGGTGGAGGCGTCCAGATCATCGGCGGAAACGGGATTCACCAGCGTCGTTCCCGCGCGAAGCGCCTCGGCCTCTCCAGGGCCGTAGGCCAGGTCCTTCCGGCCACGCGGCAGCGAGCCTTCGGGTGGCAGTTGCAACGTCCTGCCCCCTTGCAGATCCGGGTGGCTGGAGTAGGCTTTGTAAGCCGCCGTACGCACCATCTCCGGAATGAACTCGAAGTTGGTTACTGTGGCCGATGGACGGACGAAGATATTCGCGGCCACCGATGCGAGGAAGGCGGCCATCAGAAACAGGTTGAGCCTCATGCGGCCTCCTCCTCGGCGCGTTCGTAGACCTCGGTCGCGCCAAACGACTCCAGCAGGCGTTGCACCTGGGGCGGGTCGAACGCGGCGTCGGCTTCCTCAATCACCAGGGCAAAGCGGTCATTCGTGGTGCCCTTGTTGGCGATCACGGCCTTCCTGCCCGGATAGAGCCGGCTCACCAGGAAAAACGCGAACACCGTGCTCAGCCCGGCGAACAGCACCATCACCTCGAATGTGATGGGGATGAAGGCGGGCAGGGAGTCCCACGGTTTGCCGCCCACATTGACGGGCCAATCCACGGCGGTCGTCCAATACTCGAACCAGACCTTGAGCGCGGCGCCGGTAAGGCCCAGCGCGAAGCAGACCCAGGGGAGCCGCGACGGGGGCAGCCCCATGGCCTGATCCAATCCGTGCACGGCATAGGGCGCGTACACGTCGAGAATCCGTAAGCCCCGGCTGCGAACCGCGCGGGTCACCTGCAACAGATCCTTCTCGTCGTCGAAGATGCCGACCATGACTCGGCGTGTCATTACGGGCGCCTCCCTTCCTCGTGGTGCGCATGCGCGCCTGGAGCGGTGTGGCCATGCTGCAGAACGCCCTTCACTTCGGCGATCGCGATCACCGGCAGGATGCGGCAGAAGAGCAGGAAGAGCGTGAAGAAGAGCCCGAAGCTGCCGATCAACGTCGCGATCTCAATGGGAGTGGGCGAGTAGCTGCTCCAACTGGACGGCAGGTAGTCGCGATGCAGGCTGGTCACGATGATGACGAAGCGCTCAAACCACATGCCGATGTTGATGAATATGGTGATGACAAACACCGCCGGAAGCGATGTGCGGATCCGCTTGAACCATAGAAACTGCGGCGTCAGCACGTTGCAGGAAACCATGATCCAGTAGGACCATGCCATCGGCCCCATCGCGCGGTTCAGAAACACGAACTGTTCGTATGGGTTGGCCGAATACTGCGCCGTGAAAAACTCCGTTCCGTAGGCGAGCGCGACAATCCCGCTGGTAAGCAGGATCAGCTTGCACATCACGTCCACGTGGCGCAGCGTGATGTACTGCTCCAGGTTCATCGCCTTCCGGGCGATGATCATGAGCGTAAGCACCATGGCCATTCCCGAGAAGATGGCCCCGGCGACGAAATAGGGCGGAAAGATTGTGGCATGCCAGCCCGGGATGACCGAAGTAGCGAAGTCCCAACTGACGATCGTGTGCACGGAAACCACCAACGGCGTAGCCAGTCCAGCCAGCAGTGTGTAGACGGTTTCATACCGCTGCCAGGTGCGGTAGCTGCCGTCCCAGCCGAGACTCAGCACCGAGAAGACGGTGCGCCGCAGCCCCGGCGCGGAACGGTCGCGAATAGTGGCCAGGTCCGGAATGAGGCCGATGTACCAGAACGTCGCCGAAATGATGAAATATGTCGAAATGGCAAAGGCGTCCCAGGCCAGCGGCGAGCGGAAGTTCATCCACAGCGGTCCGCGGTCGTTGGGGTAGGGAAATACCCAGTAGCCCATCCACGGCCGGCCCATGTGAATCACCGGGAAGATGCCGGCGCACATCACGGCGAATAGCGTCATGGCTTCGGCCGAGCGGTTCACCGAAGTGCGCCAGCGCTGCCGGAACAGAAACAGGATGGCGGAGATCAGCGTTCCGGCGTGTCCAATGCCGATCCAGAACACGAAGTTCGTGATGTCGAAGGCCCATCCGACCGTGTTGTTCAATCCCCACGTGCCGATGCCCGTGGTGACCTGATACGCGATTGTGACCGCGCCGAGCCCCAGCAGGGAGAGCGAGGCCAGAAAGGCCACCCACCACAGCAGTCCCGGCCGGCGCTCCATCGGCTTCAGGACATCCAGGGTTACCTGCGCCAGCGTCTTGCCGCCCTGAATCAGCGGCTGGCGAGCAATACCGGTTTCAGCCATGCTGGCCCCCTCCATTTGCCTCTCCATCGCGCCGGATGACCTTTAAGTAGTAGACGGACGGGCGGACATTGATTTCTTCCAACACTCGGTATCCTCTTGGCTGGGCGGCCCATTGGGACACCTGGCTCTTGGGGTCGTTCAGATCTCCGAAGACGATGGCCTGGGCCGGGCAGGACTGCTGGCAGGCCGGCGCCACGTCGCCATCGGCCACCGGCTTACCCAGACGCTTGGCCTCGATCTTGGCCTCCTGAATGCGCTGCACGCAGAAGCTGCACTTTTCCATGACGCCGCGCGAACGCACGGTGACGTCCGGGTTCAGGACCAGGTTGACCAGCCTGTCCTCGTGCGGATAGTCGAACCAGTTAAACCGCCGGACCTTGTAGGGACAGTTGTTGGCACAGTAGCGCGTGCCCACGCAGCGGTTGTAGATCTGCTGGTTCAAGCCCTCGGAGCTGTGCACGGTGGCCAGCACCGGGCACACGGTTTCGCACGGAGCGTGCTCGCAGTGCTGGCACATCATCGGCTGATGGGCCACGCGAGGATTCTCCGGCGTGCCACTGTAATACCTGTCAATGCGCAGCCAGTGCATCTCGCGGTTGCGAATCACCTCGTCGCGTCCGGCGACGGGCACGTTGTTCTCGATCTGGCAGGAGACGACGCAGGCTGAACATCCGCTGCACGCATCCAGATCAATCGCCATGGCCCACCGGTGGCCGGTGTATTTGTGATCGCGCGGCCAGAGTTCGGGATGCGCCTCGTCCTTGTGTTCCGGCGGCGCTGACAGCGAGTCCAGGCTGACCTCTTGGACGATGGGGCGGGGCGGACCGCCCGGATCCAGCTTCGGCGGCATGGTGAGGGAGTGGTGCGTCTGGGTAACGGCCAGCTCCCTGTTGCGGCCCGTCTTCTCGATTTGAACGCCCGCCCGTTGATAGGCGAGCGACTCCGGCGTCCACTGCAGCAGACAGGATGCGTTCACACCGACGAGACCATCCGCGCCGGTGGTGGGCCGGGCGTAGAGCCATTTCGGACCCGGATTGGCAAAGCGTTGCGAAGCCCGCCGCCCGTAGCCAAGAGCAATGGCGACGGCATCGTCATGCTGCCCGGCCTGGATGAGCACGGGAAGTTCGATGGAATGCCCGGCGGCCGTGATCTTGATCAGATCGCCATCGGCGAGTCCGAGCGCGGCGGCCTTGGCCGGCGACACACAGGCATAGTTGTCCCACGCCGCCTTGCTGATCGGGTCGGGCAACTCCTGCAACCACGGGTTGTATGCATGGCGGCCATCCAGAATGGCCGTCTTCGCGTAGAGCACCGCCGTCATGCCGTCCGTCTTCGGAACGGGCAGGGCTTCCACGGCTTCCTGACGAAATGCCCCGGCCGCCCGGCTCAGTGGCTTCACCTCGGCGGCGCCCGCCTGCAGGCTGGCGCGCCAAAACTCCTCGAACGGCTGGCCGCCGCCGTGCCGCGGGTGGATCGAGTCCCGCCAGTACGCCCGCACCTGGTCGCGCGTGGTGGCCGGCTTGCCGCTCCAGGCGGCCAAGCTCTCCATCGCTGGACGGCTGTGACCCACCTGCCGGAACACCGGTTGTTGGATGCACACCGTTCCGGACACCGGCTCGGCATCGCCCCAGGACTCCAATGGGTCGGCATCCGGGCAGACAAACCGGGCCAGCTCGGCGGTTTCGTCCGCGCGTGAACTCAGGCTCACCAGCAGGGGAATGCGGCGCAGTGCGTCCAACGCCGGCTTGTCCAGCGGAAGCTCCGCAACTGGGTTCAGTCCGTGGACGAACAGCGCCGCCACCTGTCCAGCCGAGATCTCCTGCAGAAGTCCAGCCATGGCGCGGTCGCTGCCTTGCCGCTGCATCGAAGGCCGTTCAAGGTCGAGAGTTGTGCCATAGTTGCCCAGCAACTGGTTGGCAAAGGCGCACAACTTTTGCGCCTTCACGTCGGCCAACCCGCATACCACCAGGCTCCGGCCGCGGGCGTTCCATAAGCGCGCGGCCAGTGCGTCCAACTCTTTTTCCGGCAGCACGCCGGCCGGCGCGGTCAAGGCGGGCGGCTTGGCGCCAGCCCGCGAAGCCAGGCGCGACACCAGGGCCGCCAGCGCATGCGCGATGTGGCCCGGCGCCAGACGCACCCTCTCCTCGGCGCCGCCACCCGTCAATGACAGATGGGATTCAAAATGCGTGTGCCAGGCGTGCGCGGAGGGCTTGCCGTTCTCCAGCCGGGCTTCGCGATAGCCGCGTGTGAATTCGGCCGGAGAGATCCAGGTCCCCAGGAAATCCGCTTCGAAGGCAGCCACCACCGGAGCCTTCTCGAACCGCATCCGGGGCAGCACGCGCGTCCCGAACAGGGCTTCATGCGCATCGAGAATCGCCGAGGACGACAGCGGATCAAAGACAACATGCCGCGCGTTTTCGAACGTAGCGGCAAATGCGCGGATGCGCTCCTGCAGCGAGGGGCTGGTCACGGTTCCCGTGAGAATGCGAACCGCGCCCTTCTGCTTCCGGATCGAATCCAGGGCGGTGAGAATGGCCCGGTCGGTCTCTTCCCACGACGCGGGTTTCCCCGCGGCCTGCGGCTGGCCCAGCCGGTGGCTGTCATACAAGCTGAGAATGGATGCCTGGCCCACGGCGCACAACCCGCCACGCGAGACCGGATGATCCGGATTGCCTTCCAACTTCACAGGCCGCCCGTCGCGCACCTTGGCCAGCACGCCGCAAGAGGCCGGGCAGGCCGTGCAGATGGTCGCGTATTGATCGGACCGTCCCGGCCAGAAATCTTCCGGCTGTGTAGGCAGCGGGGTGGCCGTGCGGACTGGTGCGCGGCTGCAGCCGGTAATGGCCGAACCGGCCAGCACGAAGCCCGTGGCGCGCAGAAAGTCGCGCCGCCCGGGCGCCTCGTCATGCCGGAGCGGGGTGTCTTCGAACTCGGCCTCCGCCCGCCGCTCGGCAAGTTGCGGGTCGGCGAACTCGTCGAGACTCCGCCAATGGACCTGATGGGGATCGTTCATCGCTGGGGTCTCCTCAGTAGTGGCATGTGGCGCAGTCGATGGATGCGTTTACCTGCCGGCCCTGGATGCCCTTCACGTTGGACTCCCGGTGGCAGTTCACGCACCAGCCCATGCTGAGCGTGGAGAACTGGCGCATCCTCTCCATGCTTTCGACGGGACCGTGGCAGGTCTGACAGGCCACTCCCACGGACACATGCGCGCGGTGATCGAAATAAACAAAGTCGGGCAGGTTGTGAATTCGGGTCCAGGAGATGCTCTTGGTGACCGCCTCGGGCTTGATGTCGCCCTGAGGGTTCAGCCCCATGCCCTGGTAGAGCTTCGACAGCTCGGCCGAAGTGATCCGGCGCGGCTTCCGGTTTTCCTTCGACGCCAGTTCGTCCTCCTGGCGGACTTCGCCAAACGTGGATCTCACCTGCGTATGGCAATTCAGACAGATGTTGCCGGAGGGGATGCCCGCGTGCCGGCTGCGCGTGGCGCCGGAGTGGCAGTAGAGGCAATCCATCTTGAGTTCGCCGGCATGAAGCCGGTGGGAATAGGCGACGGGTTGCACCGGCTCATAGCCCTGCTGATTGCCCGGTAAGCGGGCCGAACCGAACTTGGAGGCAAACAATATCAGGCTGAACAGCAGGCCTAAGGAAAGAATGATGGTAAGGATGCGTTGGATCATGCGGCAGGTTGTTTCTCCCTTCCCGCGACGGGCTGGCCTGGCAGCCCTTCAAATTCCGATGCCGGCTTGCCGTCGACGTACTTCAGCACCCAGGCCGCGGTCATGGAAGCAAGACAAAGATAGATAAAGACGATGAAGCCAATCGCGTAGCCGCGATTGCCTAGATCACTGACGGCGAAACCCATGGCCGGAGGGATCACGAATCCTCCCAGCGCGCCCATGCCGCCTACCCAGCCGACGGCGCCGCCAATCGCTTGGGGAACCGCCTGCGGAACCAGCTTGAACACGGCCGCGTTGCAGATGCCCATGCCGGAGCCCAACAGCACGCAGCCCGGAATGGCCAGCTCGTACTCGGTTGCGTTCACCATAACGAGCGCTCCGGCCATCATGATCAGCAGCCCCAGAACGGCGGTGTTCTCACCGCCCTCACGCAGCCTGTCCGAGAGCACTCCGCCCGCGATCCGGATGGAGGAGGTCAGCAGCGCGAACAGGGCCGTCAACAGGCCCGCGTACACAGGCGTGAGTCCAAAATGCTGCGTCCAATACGTGGGGAACCAGGCCGTCAGCGCGATAAAGCCGCCGAACGTGGTGAAGTAGATCAGCACAAGCGCCCACGTGCGCCAGGCGCGGGCGGATTCGCGAAGGCTCTCCTTCAGATTGCCTTTCGGAAACAGCTCCTGACCCATCTCACGCGCCTTGCTGATGGCCTCTGCTTCCTTCATGCCCGCATCGCGCAGTTGGAAGTACCACGCGTTGGCTCCCGTCATCCAGTAGTAGACGAGTCCGGCCAGCAGCAGAGCCAGCCAGCATGCATAGGACCACGTCAGCCCCAGTGACTGCAGGGCAAACGGGAGCAGCATGGAAAAGATGCCGGGCGCCAGGTTGCCCGCGCCGGCAAACAGCGCCAGCGCCACGCCCTGGCCCGCCTTCGGGTACCAATAGGCGACCTGGCCCGCGCCGACCGAGAACGTCGCAATCCCGCAGCCGCTCAACAACGCCAACATAAGGACGGCCGGGTACATCCCTGGGGTCAGCTTGGAGGGGTAGTACATGACCAGCATGGCCAGCAACCCCGCCATTCCAAGCGCCGAAAGCGTCAACAGCGTGAGAAACGGTTTCCGGCCGCCCGTTGTATCCACCCATGCCGAAAAGGGAATGCGGAGCAGCGCGCCCGATAGCGACGGCATGGCGATGAGCAGACCCACCTGCAACGGCGTCAACTCCATCGCGCCCCGAAAGGCGGCAGCCGTGGATCCGAACAGCGCGACCGCGGCGAAGCCCACGAAAAAGCCGGCGATCGCGCCGATCAGGCCTTTTCGCGGAGAGCCTTGGATCTTTCCCATAAATGAGTTCTCCAGTTGCCGCTACGCTTTCACGGGCCGCCGGTACCAGCGGACCACCTGCGGCTTCCTCCACAAGTACGGGTTCGGAATCACCAGGATGTGTACGAGCCGCGTGAAGGGGAACATCAGGATCAGTAGAAACGCGTTGATGATGTGAAGCTTCACGGTCAACGGCAGCGGCGTAACGTAGGAGATGTCCGGACTGAGCCGCACCACCGACCACAGGTATGGCGAAAGCGACGTGGCGAACCAGGACGAGCCCCACGGATAGCGCACGGCCACCTCGATGCCCAGCAGCACCTGGATGAGCAGCAGGGCGAACAGCACCCAGTCCACAGGGCTGGTTACCTTGCGCATCTTGGAGACGTTGGCGCGGCGCACGATGGCCGCGATCAAACCAACCGCCGCCAGAATCGCGAACACCAGGGCCGACCCCTCCAGGATGTAAAGCCGGAGCGGTTTGCTATTCCACCACAGAATTTCCCGCGGAACCATGAAGGCCGCGATGTGGCCCGTGATCACGGCCAGAATCCCGTAGTGGAACGGGACCAGCCCCCAGAAGTGCTGCTGGTTCTCCAGGAACTGCGAGGAGAGGCTGGAGTAGGTGAACTTCCTGTTCCGGTACCGCTCGATGGTCACAAAGAAGAAGGTAAACAGGGCGACGTAGGGGAACGCCAGAAAGAAGAACTGATCCAGATAACTGCTCACGCTATTCATGAACAACCTCCTCCGCGGCCGGTTGATAGCCCGCGCTCGCCAGGCATCCCGACAGGATGTCCAACAGCCGGACAAACGGATGTTCCGCGTCCTTGAAGTGGGAACGGATCTTGATGAGCGCCGGAGCGAGGAACTGCGGCGCGAACTGCGCGGCTTCCTCTTCCGTCATGATGGCGAGCAGCCGCAGCACCGTCGGCAGGTGATCGGGCAGCTCGGAGTGCTCGTCCACACCGTATTTCCGGTGCTCGCCTTTCATCTTCACCAGAAACTCGCCGCGCGCGTAGTCTTCGCCGAACAGGTGCCAGCCGATGTCGAGGGCGCAGTCCGGATTGAGATCGAAGGCTTGAATGAAGGACTCTTCGAGCGACGCCAGCGGCAGGCCGGACACCTCCGCCACGAAGGTCTCCAACTGCTCCCGCACGGCGGCGGGACAGCCCTCGGCCGCGCGCCGGGCATGGTCCCGGTACCCGGCATCCGGGTATTCCAACAGCGGCGCCATGAGCAGGCACCAGTTCCGGTCCCGGACTTCGCTCATAACCCCCTCCTCGGGCCGGTCAGGAAGCCGAAGCCGGTGTTTTGCTTGTGCTCCAACGGATCTTCCATCATTTCGATCGCCTCTTCGCGGTGCATGGGCGGAATCACGAAACGGTCGTCGAAGGTGCACAGCGAGGTCAGACGGTAGATCGCCTCCGCCTCCTCCGGGGTGCAGTCGGCCTGGGCCAGCATCTCGGCGGCCTGCGCGTCGGTGACGTCGCCGACGGTGAGCGCCCGGCGGTACCAGCGGACCGCCTTCTGTTTGCGCAATGCGTAGCGGACCTTGCCCTCGTTGCCGCCACCCAGCAGGTTGGCCAGGAAGCGCATGGGCACGCGAGCCTCCTCGATGTCGTGGAAGAGGTCTTCACTGACGTTCTTCACGGCGCCGTTCTCCTTGCCCGCCATCACAGGAGCCATGGGCGGCACATAGAACAGCATGGGCAGCGTCCGGAACTCGATGTGCGGCGGCAGGGCGATCTTCCATTCCTTGACGAACTTGTAGACCGGCGAACGCTGCGCGGACTCGATCACCGAGTCGTGAATGCCGTTGGCTCTCGCCGCGGCGATCACGTCGGGGTCGTTCGGGTCGAGAATCAGTGAGCGCTGCGCCTCCACCAGGTCCTCCACCGGGCTCTTGGCGACCTCTTCGATCCGCGAAGCGTCGTACAGCAGCACGCCCAGATACCGGATGCGTCCCACACAGGAGTGAAAGCAGGCCGGCGCCTGGCCGGTCTCCAACCTCGGGTAACACAGGATGCACTTTTCACTCTTGCCTGTGGACCAGTTGAAGAAGGTCTTCTTGTACGGGCAGGCCGCAACGCAGGCGCGCCAGGCGCGGCACCGGTTCTGGTCGAGCAGCACAATGCCGTCTTCGCCGCGCTTGTAGAGCGCGCCCGAGGGGCAGGAAGCCACGCAGGACGGATTCAGGCAGTGGTTGCAGATGCGCGGGAAGTAGAACAGCACCAGCCGTTCGACGGCGAACAACTGCTGGCGCTGCTGATCGGTGAGCCCGTCCAGGTTCGGGTCGTTCTCGGCGTATATGGGCGAGCCGCCAAGGTCGTCATCCCAGTTGGGCCCGGACTTGATATTGATCAGCTCGCCGGTAACCATCGAAATCGGCACGGCCGTGGGCTGGTCCGGGCCTTCCGGCGCGTTGAACAGGTGCTGGTAGTCGTAGGTCCATGGCTCGTAGTAGTCGTCCATGGTCGGCATGTTCGGATGGTGGAAGATGTTAAAGACGGTCTTGGCCTTGCTGGTGGACCTCAGCTTCAGCTCCCCGTCCTCGACCACCCATCCGCCGTTGTACTTTTCCTGGTCCTCCCAGGCGGTGGGGAAACCCGTGCCGGGCTTGGTTTCCACATTGTTCCACCACATGTACTCGGCGCCCTTGCGGTCCGTCCAAATGTTCTTGCAGGCGATGCTGCAGGTGTGGCACCCAATGCACTTATCCAGGTGGAACACCATCGAGATCTGGCTTCTGACATTCATAACGGGCCTCCCTCTACCATTTCAATTCGGGCAGCCGCCGTACCAAGACGTGCGTGTCCCGATTGCAGCCCGTGGGACCCCAGTAGTTGAAGTGGAACGTGAACTGTCCATAGCCGCCCACCATCAGGTTTGGCTTCAGGCGGACCCGCGTCAGACTGTTATGGCCGCCCGCCCGGCGGTAGTTCCTCAGCGGCGATTTCGGCACCGAGTAGGTGCGCTCCGGCGAGTGGTACTGGATGCAGACGCCGCGCGGAATGCGGGCGCTCACCGCGGCGCGAGTCACTACGACGCCGTGGTCGTTGTGGACCTCCACCCAGTCGTTGTCGGCGATGCCGATCTCCTTGGCGTCGTGATCGTTCATCCAGAACGGCTCCACACCGCGCGAAAGAGTGGTCATCCTCTGGTTGTCGCCGTAGGTGGAGTGGATGTGCCACTTGCCGTGCGGCGTCAGGTAGTTCAACATCTTGGTCGGACCGGCCTCCTCGCTCACGCGCAGGTCGGCGTAGTCCTTTGGCAGCGGCCGCGGCTTGTAGGTCACGAAATGCTCGCCGAACTGGATGTAGCCGGGATGGTCCAGGTAGAAGTGCTGGCGGCCTGTGAGCGTCCGCCACGGCACCTGCGCCTCCACGTTGTAGGTAAACGGCGAGTAGGCGCGGCCATTCTCGATCAGTCCGGACCACATCGGGCTGTTGATGAACCGCTGAATCCGGGACTGAATCTCCTTATAGGTAACCCGGACGCCGCGGTTCTTCTCGGCCAGGTGCGTCAGCGGCAGACCCACCCGCTCCTGCATCTCCTTATAGGAGCGGTAGGCCATCTCGCCGTTGGTGACCGTGGCGAAGCGTAGAATTGTGTCGCACACCTGCTCGTCATCCCGCAACGAGGGATAGCGCGCGCCGCCCCACTCCACACACACCTTGGTATTCACCGTCTCTTCATAGAGGTCGGCGGCGTCATAGTGGGTGCCATGCGCGCCCAGTCCGTTCTTGGGCACCATGGGGCCAAACGAGATGTACTGGTTGTGAAGGTTCTTGTAGTCGCGCTTCACAACGCGCAGGCCGGGCATTGTCTTGCCAGGGATGGCCTCCACCTCGCCCTTCATCCACTCGCGGATGGCCGGCTGGGCGACCTCGGCCGCCGAGTCGTGCGCCAGCGGAGTGGCCACCAGATCCTCGACCGGGTCCGGGAAGTGGCGCTCGGACATCTCGGAGAACTTCTTCGAGATGGTGCGGAAGATCTGCCAGTCGCTCTTGGACTGCCAGCAAGGCGGAACCGCGGCCGACAGCGGGTGAATGAAGCTGTGCATGTCGGTCGAGTTCAGGTCGGCTTTTTCGTACCAGGATGCCGCCGGCAGGACGAGATCCGAGTACAGCGCCGAGGTGTCCATGCGGAAGTTCAGATCGACGACGAGGTCCATCTTGCCTTGCGGCGCCACCTTGTGGAACTCCACGTCGTGCACCGAGCCCTCGGCGATGTCCGGGGCAATCGCGTTGTCGTGCGTGCCGAGGTAGTGGCGCAGGAAATACTCGTGTCCCTTCGCGCTGGCCATCAGGGCGTTGCCGCGCCAGATGAACCACACGCGCGGCCAGTTTTCCGGCGCGTCGGGATCCTCGACCGAGAAGCGCAGCTTCTTCGACTTCAGCTCCTGCACGGCGTGGCGCACCACGTCGTCTTCCGTCTTGGCGCCTTGCGCCCGCGCTTCGCTGGCCACCTTCAGCGGGCTCTTGTTGAACTGCGGGTAGAAGGGCAGCCAGCCGTTGCGGACCGCCTGCGCCTGCACGTCGGCGGTGTGCGTACCGCGCAGGTCTTTCATCAGCGGATCCTGCGGCATGCTGTGGTAGTCGGCGTAGTCCCGCTCGTAGCGCCACTGGTCGGTATGAATGTAGTGCCAGCTCGGCGCGTTCTGCAGCCGTGACGGCGGATACCAGTCCTTGCCAAAGGCGATGGCCGACCACGGCTCGCCCGGCGCCAGTTTCTCCTGGCCCACATAGTGAGCCAGACCGCCGCCGTTCACACCGACACAGCCGCACAGCATCAGCGCGCTGATGGCCGCCCGGTACATCAGGTTGTTGTGATACCAGTGGTTGATGCCGGCCCCGATAATGACCGTGCACTTTCCATTTGTGAGCCTGGCCGTCTCGCCCCACTCGCGCGCGAACCGGATCAGCGTGTCCCGGCTCATCCCGGTGTACTTCTCCGACCAGGCGGGCGTGAACGGCGCCTCCTCGTCGTCGTAGCTGGCGGGATACTCGCCCGGCAGCCCGCGGCCGACACCGTGCTGGGCCATCGTCAAGTCATAGACGGTGGCGGCCATGACGGTCTGGCCGGAGGCCGTGACAATCTTCCGCGCCGGAACGCCGCGCAGACGCGTGGTGCCCGCGCCGAAGTCGTCCAGCTTCACCTGCACAACCTGGTCGTTGCTGGCCAGGAACGTGAGCGCCGGGCGGATCTCACTGCCCGTCACTCCATCCTTCAACTGCAGGTTCCACTTGCCCTTTTCCTTGGACCAGCGGTAACCAATGCTGCCCATCGGCATCTTCGGAGTGGACTCGGCCTCGTCCCACATGAGGAACTGCCAGTCGCCGTTTTCCACCTCCGCGTAGGTGGACAGACGGTTGGCGCGCAGCAGTTGGCCGGCCTGGTAGACGCCATCACGCTCCACCAGTTCCACCAACAGCGGACTGTCGGTGTACTTCTTCGAGTACTCCAGGAAGTACGGCGTCTGCTGCTCGTGATGAAACTCTTTCAGCAGCACATGGGCAACCGCCATCCACCAGGCGCCGTCCTGTCCGGCGTTCACCGGAATCCACTCGTCGGCGTACTTGGCCACCTGGTTGAAGTCCGGCGCGAACACCCACATCTTCGTGCCGTTGTGCCGGGACTCGGCGGCGAAGTGGCAGTCCGGCGTGCGGGTCATGTTCAAGTTGGACCCCATCACGGCCAGCAGCTTCGCGTTGTACCAGTCGGCCGATTCGTGCACGTCGGTCTGTTCGCCCCACACCTCAGGCGAGGCCGGCGGCAGGTCGCAATACCAGTCGTAGAAGGAGAGCGCCACGCCGCCCATCAACTGCAGCATCCGGGCGCCGGAGGCGTAGCTGATCATGGACATGGCCGGAATGGGCGAGAAGCCGGCGATTCGGTCCGGACCGTGCTCCTGAATCGTGTGGATCATCGACGCCGAGATCATCTCGACGGCGGTGTCCCAATCCAGGCGGCGGAATCCGCCTTTGCCGCGCGCCTTTTGCCAGCGCGCCCGCTTTTCCGGATTCGAGACCAGCGACTTCCAGGCCGCCACCGGGTCCTCATGCTCGGAACGCGCCTCGCGCCACAGGTCGAGCAGCGCGCCCCGGACGTAGGGGTACTTCACGCGCAGCGGGCTGTAGAGATACCAGGAATAGGAGATACCGCGCTGGCAGCCGCGAGGCTCGTACGGCGGAAGGCCGCTTTCCAGGCTCGGGTAATCCAGCCCCTGCATCTCCCACGTCACAATGCCGTCTTTGACGTAGATCTGCCAGGTGCAGCCACCCGTGCAGTTCACCCCGTGGGTGCTGCGGATGACCTTGTCATGCTGCCAGCGGTTCCGGTAGAACTGCTCCCAGCTCCGTAATGCAGGATTGGTTTCATCCTTGATCCAGGTCAACGTACCGTTGGGCTTCACTCTTCACCTCTCCCCGTGCTGCTGAGCACCAGTTGTTTCCGCACCGACCGGAAGCGCGTTCTCCATGCCAGGTCGAACAGGACCAGCATGAGACCGGCCCCGCCCAGTCCAATGAGCAGGAAAGTCAGTTTGCCCGAGGACATATCCTCGCCGCCCCCGGCCGCCTGATTTTCGAGATAGGCGATCAAGGGCAGAATCTCCTCGGAATCGAGCGGGTGCTTCTTGAAGATTGGCGCCATGGTCGGCGTCGCGGGCGCGCTCAGCCAGGCCGCCAGCGTCTTCCTGCCCTCCAGGCGCTCGAACGCCCTGGTCAGATCCGGACCCAACTGGCCTCCGCTCAATCCGCCCAGATCCCGCGCCGTGTGGCAACTGATGCAGGCCGGGCCCTTGTTCTTCAGCGCGTGCTCGCCCCGGAAGATTTGCCGTCCGGCTTGAATTTCCGCCGCCGTGAAAGGCCGGTCCGTAATCTGGACCCCCATGAACTGCGACTTATCGAGCTTCGATTCGGCGTCGATCAGATCCAGCAGCGCCTCGGCCCGCGCGGGCGTCATGCCAGAAATCGTGGGCATCACCACGCCGCGCGCCTCCTGCACGATCTTCTGGGCATAGGGATCGCCCCGATCGACCACGGCCTGCGGATTCACCAGAAACCGCACGAACCAGTCCCGGTCCGCCCGTTGCGCGACACCCTTCAGGTCCGGACCGGTCAACCGGCCCCCGCCAATGGTGTGGCAACTGGTGCAGTTCTGCCGGAAAAAATCGGCCGCTTCTTGTCCCATGAGCGTGGGCGCGAGGACGAGCAGGCAAAGGCCCGGCAGCGTCCTGGTCCAGCTTCTACCTGGTTGCAACGACAACCTCATTGGGGACTCGCTCCTTCCGCCGGATCATTCCCGGCTATGTTGACCAGTCCAGGCCGCGCGCCGCAGGGGCGTGCGAAATCCGCGATGGTCGTTGACTCCAAAAAACCCGTGTACACTTCCCTCACCCTGTGCCAGGCATCGTGTGCCGGACAACTGAGAGAAACGTCGCATTCGTGACCGCTGCTCAGAAAACACCGCTGTTTCCAACGCTGCCGGTCAAACAGTTCCACCACCTCGAACAACCGGATGGTTGACGCCTGCCGGCGCAACCGGTAGCCTCCACCGCTGCCACGCGTGGCGTCGATCAGGCCCGCTCCTCCGAGAGTCCACAGAATCTTCGACAGGTAGTTCGACGGGATACCGGCGGCTTCCGCCAATTGCTTCCCACGGATCGTGTTTCCTTCCGGTAGAGACGCCATCTCCACCAGAGCTCGCATTGCATGTTCCGCCGTTGTCGAAACCATTGTCGAGTTGTTCATGAAGAACTATATTACTTCTCAAAAAATAGTCAAGCATAACCTTTTTGCACAGATTGAAGTGGCAATTCACCCCCTAAATTCAGCTAGTTGCAATTTCGGGGTGAGACTCTCACGCGGTGAGAAAAACCTAACTCGAAGTGACTGCAGTCACGGCGGCGGAGGCGGGTTTCCACTACGATCACGCTATGGGTACAAACTCAACTTTATTGTCCAGTCAGACGATCTCCGAAATCGCTTCCCGTTCCCTGGCGGCCGTTCGCGTGTTCGAACGTCTCGGGATCGATTACTGCTGCGGCGGTAAGCGGCCCGTGGAGGAGGTGTGCCAGGAGCACGGCCTTGACTCCACCGCGGTGCTGCAGGAGTTGGATGTCGCCCTCACCAACCGTCCGGCGGACGAGACCGACTGGAACAAGGCGACCTTGCGCGACCTGATCCGCCACATCGTCGGAAAGCACCATGAGTACCTGAAGTTGGAACTGCCCCGCCTGGCGCAGCGCCTCGAGAAGGTGATGCGCGTGTACGGCGAACAGGACAAGGCCACGTTGGGCCCGATTCCGCGCCTGTTCCAGGACCTGCGTTCGGAGATGGAGTTGCACATGCACAAGGAGGAGATGATTCTCTTCCCGTTCATGGAGAGGGTGGAGGCCGAAGTGCTCAGCGGCCGGCCCGCGCCCCCGGCCCCGTTCGGCAGCGTGAAGAACCCCATCGCCATGATGGAGCACGAGCACGACAGCGCGGGCGCCGCCCTGAGAGGCATGCGGGAAAGCACGAAGGACTACGCCGTTCCCGAGTATGCCTGCGTCACCTACCGCTCGCTGCTCGAAGGGCTCCGGGAGATGGAGCAGGATCTCCACATCCACATCCACCTGGAAAACAACATCCTGTTCCCACGCGCTCTCGCGATGGAGATGGAAAACCAGTAACCGCTGACACCGGCCGCTTGGCCGGTAGCCAAACCACTTCCTCCGGGGCCGGTGCGGCAGCCTTACGGGCTGCCCCGGCCCATTTTTATTTCAGTTGAACGCCCCGGCGGCGTGCCCACTCGGCGCCCTGCTCTTCCTGCGCCTGCCCGGAAACCTCGCGCTCGGAGATGGCGAAGATCTTCGTCTCCTCCTTCTCGAAGTGCTTGTGGGTCACCTCGATGGTGCGCAGCAGGAACTGGCGGGCCTCCTGCAAATCCGTGGCTTCCAGCGCTCCGGTCAGCAGGCGGCGGATCACCTGGTGGTCATTGGGCCCCGGCGTGCCGTCGGGATTGGGAGGGGGCAGGGGAAGGTGCTCCTCGATGGGCGGACGGAGAACCGCGTCTTCCAGGTCGGCATGTGAGATCAGGATGGATTCCAGGCAGGCCGCCATCACCCGCAACTCGGGCAACGTGCATCCGGAGGACCGCTCCTCCACGAACGCCAGCAGCGGATTCATCGCGCCATGCTCGCCCTTGAGGGCGTCGGTGAGCCTCATGAAACTTACCCTAGCGCAAGACGCCGCCAATGGAAATAAGCCATGAGCGATTCCCGCGGCTGGCCCGCTACCGGCCGAACCGCTCGGCGTTGATCTTTTCGAAACTACTCCACTTTTCGGGCAGGTCGTCGAGCGCGAAGATGGCCGACACCGGGCACACAGGCACGCAGGCCCCACAGTCGATGCACTCCTGAGGGTCGATATAAAGCTGCTCGGCTTCGGCGAAGTCCGCTTCGTCCTTGCGCGGATGGATGCAGTCCACCGGGCAGGCATCCACACACGCCGTGTCTTTTACGTTGATACAGGGTTCCGCGATGATGTAGGCCATTCCGCCTCCTTGGTTGCGGGGATGCTGGCCGGCCGGGCGGCCAGCCATAAAAGATATATTGCAGTTATATCTTACGACAGCGCCGCCCAAAAAGCAATAACGTTACTATATCTTTTAGGCGCGCCCATGAACCTCACCGTACAAACCGACTACGCCTTCCGCGTCCTCATGTTTCTAGCCGCGCGCGCGCCCGAGGCCGCCACCATCCAGGAGATGTCGAACCACTACGGCGTTTCGCGCGGCCACCTGATGGTTCTGGTGCACCGTCTGGCCTCGCTCGGAATGCTGGCAACCACGCGTGGACGGCGCGGGGGCGTCCGGCTGGCGCTCCCCGCCTCGGAGATCCGTCTCGGCGAGGTAATTCGGACGACGGAGCCGGACTTCGACCTGGCCGAGTGCTTTTCGGAGGAGTCCGACCGGTGCCTGATTTCCGAGCCCTGCAAACTCCGCGGCATACTCAACGAGGCCCTCTCGGCCTGGTTTGACGCGCTGAACCGGTACACCGTGGAGGACCTGGTGAAGCGAAACCCTCCCCTGGTGCGTCTATTGCGCGCGGGCCGTCCTGCGGAGAACGCCTGATCCGCCGCAAACGCTTAGAATCTAAAGGCGTAGAATCAGATTATGAGCACCAGTTCCTGCCGGTGATGAGGACGGCATCGAGGATCTCCCATGACCACCTCCCATTCTTCACCTGGACGTCATCTTTTCCTGGGCACCATCTCCTTCGCGCTCTGTTTCTGCGCCTGGGGAATGATTGCCGCCTTCGCTCCCCAGTTCCGGGTAGAGCTTGGGCTGAGCGCAACACAGGCATCGCTGCTGGTTGCCACCCCCGTCCTGCTCGGATCGCTGGCGCGGATTCCAGCCGGCGTGCTGACCGACCGCTATGGCGGGCGCCTGGTCTTCTCCGTCTTGTGCCTGATCTCCGCACTGGCTGTTCTTCTCGTCCCTTTCGCCAGTAGTTATGGTGAGTTGATCGGCGCGGCCTTCCTGCTGGGCCTGGCGGGCGCATCGTTCGCCGCCGGAGTGGGGTATGTCTCACGCTGGTTCCCGGCCGGGGCGCAGGGCACGGCGCTGGGCGTCTATGGCATGGGCAATGCGGGCCAGTCCGTGGCCGTCTTCCTGGGCCCCCTGGTGGCGGCCAGCCTGGGACGGCAGCATGTCTTCTTCGGCGTGGCTGGATTGCTTCTAATCTGGTCCGTCATTTTTGGCGCCCTCGCGCGAAACGCTCCCACCAGCGGACCGGCGCCATCCGTGGGTGCGATGCTCCAAGTTCTGTCTCATGAACGGCTGGCCTGGCTGTTGTCCGGCTTCTACTTTTTGACTTTTGGCGGCTTTGTCGCCTTCTCGATCTATCTGCCGACGCTATTGAAGGACGAGTTCCACCTGACGCCGGGTGACGCCGGGTTCCGCACGGCTGGATTCGTGATTCTCGCCACTCTCATGCGGCCCCTTGGCGGCATTCTGTCTGACCGCATTGGCGGCGCTCGCGTTCTGGCCGGAGTCTTCACGAGCATCGTCCCGTTCGCCTGCCTCATGGCCTGGAGTTCCATGCTGCCGTTCACGGTGGGCGCCCTGGGCTGCGCCGCGCTGTTGGGCCTGGGCAACGGGGCGGTGTTCAAACTGGTGCCCCAGTGCTTCCCCACGCAGACTGGCGCCGTAACCGGACTGGTGGGCGCGATGGGCGGCCTGGGCGGCTTCTTCCCTCCCCTTCTGCTCGGCATCTTTCGCGACCAGCTCGGTGCGGTCTGGCCTGGCTTCTTCCTGCTGGCCGCGGCCAGCATCGTGCTGGCGGCGCTGAATCATCGCATCATGCTGCCGCGCGAGCTTCAGCTCGAAGAGCTGATGACGCCCGCTCTGCGCCGCCGCGCGGACCAGTTGCGCGCCGGCTTGTGGGCCACGCTGATCACGGCGCTGTTGTGCGCGGCCATCGTGGTAGGCTCGCGGAATCTGCAGAACTTCGATGCGGCGCTGGTGGTGTACACCTTCGCCGTTGTGTTCGCGGCATGGGGCGTCAGCTACCACTACGCCGTGTGGCTGCAAAAACCCCCCACCCGCCGCTATTGGGAGCGTGGTCTCGAACTGGTGCGGCGCTTCGGCCTGCTTCGCTCGGCGGCGATTGTGGGCGAAACCGCCACCACTCACCTGGTGGCACAAACCTTCATCGCCAAGCGTTCGAAGCTCAGGTGGTGGATGCACTTTTTTTTATTTTGGGGATGTCTGAGCGCCGTCGCGATCACGTTCCCGCTCGTATTCGGATGGATCCACTTCACCTCATCGCCCGATGACCAGCTCACCTACATCACCTGGCTGTTCGGCTTCCCGGTCAGTTCGTTCGAGGTGCGCACCGTGGTTTCGTTCGTACTCTTCCACGGCTTGGATTTCTCGGCGGTTTTCGTGCTGGCGGGCATCAGCCTGTCCTTGTGGCGCCGGATGCGCGACGAAGGAGCGCTCTCGCTGGAGTCGCTTTCGGCCGACTTCATGCCGCTCATCCTGCTGTTCGCCATCTCGGTGACGGGACTGGCCCTGACCGCCTCGGCCATGTGGCTGCGCGGCACGCTCTACGAATTTCTTGCCGTTCTGCACGCCATCACTGTCATCAGCGCCCTGCTCTATCTGCCCTTCGGAAAGTTCTTTCACATCTTCCAGCGTCCGGCGCAGTTGGGCGTGAAGTTGTACAAGCTGGCCGGAGACCTCGATGGCGGCGCTCTCTGTCCCCGTTGTGGCGGCCGTTTCGCCACGCAAATGCAGATCGACGACCTGCGCACGGTCCTCAAGCAGTTGGGATTCGATTTCTCCACGCACGGCGTGGCGGATCACTGGCAGGCCGTGTGCCCGCCCTGCAAGCGCAAGTCGTTCGCACTCTCACAACTCAAGTCGAAGGAGCAAGCCCATGGCTAAACCGCCGCTGCCCGTTGAGGACCTCACGCGGCTTTATGGCCCAACCCTGAACTACACGCCTCCGGGCGGATGGACGCAGAGCGCCCGTCACGCCGGAGACCGCCTGGTGAAGACACACTGCTGTTTTTGCGGACAGCAATGCGGCATCCAACTTCGTGTCCGGGAGAACGAGGTCATCGGCTTTGAACCCTGGGACGAGTTCCCCTTCAACCGCGGAATGCTCTGCCCGAAAGGCGTGAAGCGCTATCTGCAGGGCGCGCACCCGGACAGGCTGTTGGAACCGATGCTCCGGACGGATACGGGATTCCGGAAGGCCTCCTGGGACGAAGCGCTCGACCTGACGGCGCGGCGTCTGAAGCAGCTTCAGGACCAGTATGGGCGGGACGCCGTGGCGGTTCTCGGCGGCGCTTCCCTCATCAGCGAGAAGTCCTACCTGCTGGGCAAATTCGCGCGCCTGGCGCTCGGCACCCGGCACATTGATTACAACGGCCGCCTCTGCATGGTTTCAGCCGGCACCGGCTATAAGCTGGCGCTCGGCGTGGACCGCAATCCAAACCCCTGGGCGGACATCCGTGAGGCGCAGGTGGTGATCGTCGCCGGTTCGAACGTCGCCGAATGCTTTCCCATCACAACAGACTACCTGTGGCGCATGCGGGACAACGGCGGCAAGCTGATCGTCGTGGATCCGCGCAGAACACCCATCTGCCGGAATGCCGATCTGTACCTGCCCGTCAAGCCGGGAATGGATACGGCGCTGTTTGCCGGCATTCTTCATGTAGTTCTGAAAGAAGGGCTCGAAGATCGCGCCTTCATTGCAAACCACACCACCGGATTTGAAGCCGTGGAGCAGTATGTGAAGCAGTGGGACCCGCGCCGCACGGCCGAGGCCACGGGCGTGCCACCCGAGGCGATCGAGAAGGCCGCCCGGTGGTTCGGCACGGCCGAACGCGCCATGGCGCTGCACGCCCGCGGCGTTGAGCACCATTCACACGGCGTGGAAAACGTGCTGGCGATCATCAACCTCTGCCTGGCCACGGGCAATATCGGACGGCCCGGCGCGGGCCCGAACATGATCACCGGCCAGGGCAATGGACAGGGCGGTCGCGAGCACGGGCAGAAGTGCGACCAGTTGCCCGGCCAGCGCCACATTGACGATCCGGCCGCCCGCGCCTATGTGGCCAGCGTGTGGGGCGTGGAACCCGAATCGCTTCCTACGGCGGGCTACACCGCAATGGAGATCCTGGAGGCGATTCACCGCGGCGAGATCAAGGGGCTGCTCTCCATCTGCTTCAACCCGCTGGTTTCGCTTCCCGACGCCGGCTACATCCGCGAGGCGCTGAACAAGCTGGAATTCTTCGGCATCATCGACTTCTTCCTCTCCGAAACCGCTCATCATGCCGACGTGGTCCTGGCCGGCAGCTTGCAGGAGGAAGAAGAAGGCGTGGTCTGCTCGGGCGAGGGGCGCGTCATCAAAATCAACAAGGCCGTCGATCCTCCAGGCAACGCCTGGGGGGACTCGCGCATCATCGTGGATCTCGCCAGGCGGCTGGGCGCCGGGGACAAGTTCAAGTTCTCCAGCACGCGCGACATCTTTGAAGAGATGCGCGTGGCTTCCAAAGGCGGCACGGCGGATTATGCCGGCATCACCTGGGAACGGCTCGAAAAGGAGATGGGCCTGTACTGGCCCGTGCCTTCGGAGGGCCATCCCGGCACGCCCCGCCTGTTTGAAGGGGGGCATTTCAAGCACCCTGACGGGAAGGCCCATTTCGTCGTGGCCGAGGTGCGGCCCGGCGGCGACCCGCTGGACGATTCGTTCCCGCTGCACCTGACCACGGGACGCGTCGTCAGCCAGTTCCTGTCCGGAACGCAGACGCGCCGGATCGGTCCGCTCGTGGACCAGTATCCCGAGCCACGCGCCGAGATCCATCCGGAACTGGCCGCCCGTCATGGCATCGCCAACGGCGACCTGATGACCGTCACCACGCGGCGCGCCTCCATGACACTGCCCGCCTTCGTGGTCCGGACCATCCGCCCCGACACGGTCTTCATCCCCTACCACTGGCCCGGCCGCAAAAGCGCAAATATGTTGACGCACCGGACGCTGGACCCGAGAAGCAAGATTCCCGAGTTCAAAAGCTCCGCCTGCCGCATTGGGAAGGCGGATGTTCCGGACGGAGTGAAGGCCAACGGCCAGCTCAATGTATTGGGGGGAGGCTAGAATGCTGGGCTATGAATTCTATGTCGACCCATCACGCTGCATCGGATGCCAGAGCTGCGTGAACGCCTGCGGCGAATGCGGCACGCATCGGGGAGTTTCGCTGATTCACCTGGATTTCTTCGATCGTGAGTGGACCACCGCGTCCACCCCGATGGTTTGCATGCACTGCGAAAATCCGGCTTGCGCGCAGGCCTGTCCCGCCGACGCCATCAAGAAGGGGGAGGATGGCGTGGTGCGCAGCGCGTTGAAGCCGCGCTGTGTCGCCTGCTCGAACTGCGTCCTGGCGTGCCCGTTCGGAGTGCCGAAGGTTCAAATCGAGCTGGAATTGATGATGAAGTGCGACATGTGCTACGACCGCACCTCGGTTGGACTCCGGCCCATGTGCGCCACTGTGTGCCCGTCGCAAGCGCTGATGTACGTGACGCCCGCCGAGGCCGCGCGGCTGCGGCGCGACACGCCCGTGAACACCTTCCGGTTCGGCAACCAGGAGGTCAAGACGAAGGTGTTCGTCTACCTGCCCAAGGGCGAGGACGCGCTCGACGTGAGAGCGGATGTGGTGAATGATTTGTGGAGGCCAACAGAATGAGCGAACAACCGGTATCCTGCCCGCGCGAGAAGCGTTTGTGGAGCGAGGAGTTTTCCGTCGCGGCCGGCGAGCAGAGCTTCGTCGAACGCCGCCAACTCGGCAAGTTCCTGCTGCTGACCAGCGCCGCCATGTTCGCCGGCCAGTTGTGGCTGCTGGCCAAGAACGCTTTCACAGAACGGGTGCACACCATCTGGCCCCGGAAGGCCGTGGCCATGGAAAGCGATCTGGCCGTTGGCGCGGCGAAGGTGTTTTCCTACCCCGGCCCGCAGGACAACTGCCTGCTCATCCGCCTGGATGAGGAGCGCTTCGTGGCCTACAGCCAGAAGTGTACGCACCTGTCCTGCGCCGTCGTCTATTCGGCCGGAAACAGAAGGCTCGAGTGCCCCTGCCACGAAGGCTATTTCTCGGTCGAAGACGGGCATGTGATCCAGGGCCCCCCACCCAGGCCGCTGCCGCGCATCGAACTGGAACGCAGTCAAGGCCAGCTATTCGCCAAGGGCATCACTGTATTCGGCGAGGAGGAAGCGCGGTGACCCCCGAGGCTGGTTCGGCCGCCCGTAAACGCGCCACGCGCGCGATGGACGGAGCCATGATTCTGCTCATCCTTCTGCTTGTCGTGCAAATCTGGCTCCTGATGGCTTCGGTGGAGTCCTGGCTGGCCGGACACCGGGGCGTGGCCCTTCCGGCGGCCATCATCTCGGGCGTGCTGTTCTGCGGCTGCGTGGGCCTGGTGATGCTCGCCCATCGCGCCGGGCGAACCGCGCGGACACCGGGAGCGGGCGGCGTCACACCTCCGCGCTGAAGGACGCAACCGCTCCACGGCTGCCGGGCGCGGCGCGAGTGATATCGTCAATGTAGGGCATGTTATCGACGACTTCGCAGTACGCGCTTCGCGCACTCACCTTCATCGCGGCCAATGAAGGCGTTGAAGCGGTTCTCGGGCGCAGGATCGCCGAGGAGACCGGCATCCCGTCGAACTACCTTTCGAAACTCCTGATCGAACTAAACAACGCCGGCCTCGTGAGCGCCTCGCGCGGCACAGGCGGCGGCTACCGGCTAACCGCGCCGCCATCGTCGATCACCTTGAACCGTGTTGTGGGCGTCTTTGACCCGGATGTCGTCAATCCCTGCTGCCTGTTGGGCCACAGCCATGTCTGCTCAGACGAAACCGCCTGCACGGCGCACGCCCACTGGAAGAAAACACGCGCCGCCTTGACCGCGTTTCTCAACTCCACGACGCTGGCCGACATCTCCGGCCTCAAGAAGCCCCGCCCTCAACCCAAAACGGCGAAGAAGAAACGCCCTGCCGCCGCGAAGCCACGCAAGACCAGCGGCAGGCGCACCCGGTAGTCCGGGTTGCTCATCAACCCTTCGTGGCGACGAAAGCCACCGCGCTCAGATGGGCGGCGTAGCGCTTGAACATGACACGCATGGCCAAAACCCGCCGCCGGGCATCCGGCTTCCGGACCACGTTGGCCAGAATGGTCAACATCCCGCCCAGCCCCTCATCGGCCAGCACGCGGCCGGGCTCCAACAGGTGCATGGGCGACAGTTTCCGCCAGGACACGGTGAACCCCAGGTTCTCCAGGAATGTCTTCCACTCACCCGCGGTCAAAGGCCTGACGCCGACATGGATGTTCATCGACATCTCGCGCTCAATCTCGCGCCGCGTGGCCTCGGCGATGCTGTCCGGCAGCAGCGCCAACTCGTGGATGGCGTAGCGGCCTCCGGGCTTCAGCAAGCGGTGCGCCTCGGCCCCGATCCGTTCCTTCTGCTCCTTGGTCTGCATGGACAGCATGGCTTCGCCAAACACGATGCTGGCCGAACCGGCGGGCAGCCCGGTCTGCTCCGCGGAGGCGGCGTGAAATCGCACGCTGGGGCCCGCCAGCGCCGCGCTCAAACGCTGGACTACCGATTCGTCGCGGTCCACGCCCGTGTAGGACCCCGGCCGCGCCGCCAGCAGCTTCCGCGCCGTGGCGCCCATGCCCGGAGCGAATTCCACGATGTCATCCTTTGGTCCCGGACGAAGCTGGCTGATCATGTCCGCGGTCAGTTCGATCCCGCCGGGGCGCAACACTTTCTTGCCCAGGCTGGCCAGCAGCCAGTGCCCCGGCATGCGGGCCGCATCCAGTTCCACCTGTCCTCTGTGCGCGTTCATGTGCCTGCTTCCTCCTGTCTCCCCTCGCTTGCGTACGCGACGGCGGCAAGCTCCGGGGTCTGGCTGGTTACCCGCATGAGCGGCCAGCCGCCATCCACACCGGATGCGTGGCCGTTCAAACGCAACAAGGGCGTCACGGGCGCGGTTTGCAACCGCCGCCGCAGGAAGCCCACCACAATTCCAAATGGGATCGGGGAGAGCAGAATCGCCCAACCCAGCGGCGTCTCCGGTGCGCGCAACCGGATCTGGCTCAAGGGCACCTCGAATACGCGCATGCCGTGGAAGAGATCCACCAGCCGGCTGGGCCGCGCGGGCGCCTTCTGTCCCGCCGCTGTAACCGGCCGGCCCGGCTCCCGCTTCACAGCCGTTGTCACCTTGCGGAACGCCTCCTCGTAGGCCAGCACGTCACTGGCCGGCACCGCTTTCAACTCACGCGCCGTAGCCGCCACATACTGAATCAGCTTCCGGTTGGCGCACGCATTCGCATAGCAACTGACCCCGCTCTCCTTTACCGATTGCGTGTAGGCGGCCACCAGCGCGCGGCGGTCCTCTTCGCTGAACTGGTACACGCCCTGCCGGTCAATCTCGATCAGGCGTGCGGCCACCATCTGGCGCGCGTGCGGATTCGACTCGCGGAACCAGCGCTCGAGTCCCAGCTTGCGCTTGTCATGGATGTAGGTTTCCAGCGTCTCCTGCCACACCCTGGCGTCCACCTGCTCGGGCGACGTGGAGCGGAAACCATACAGGTGCTCGATCTCCTTGGCAATTTCCTGCGCCCCGGCATAACCGGCCGCCTTCATCCCTTCGATCCACTTCTCATTCCACAACCGCGTGGTGAGTTCCCGCTTCAGGAAGTGGCCCGCCTCGTCGTAGCGCTCCGCACCCGCCTTGCGCGCATTCGCGATCAGAAATTCGGGTGCCCGGCCAGAGGCCTCCCTGGTGGCCGCGTTCAGCCCTCCGGCGAACTGGTAGGTCTCGTCGTTATCCACCAGTCCGTACAGGTTCGACGAGCGGCCATGCACAACCACCTCATTCCGCTTCAACTGCCGCTTCAGGGCGTCCCCCACGGCGACGCCTTCCAGGCCCGCCCCATAGGCGTAGTTCATGTTCTTCAGGTAGAGGTTCGCCGCCGCCGAGGGGTCTCCGGCGTCACGCGAAAACTCCATCATGCCCGACATGCCCACGCCGAACACGCCCGGCTGCGGACCGAACACCCTGGCGCGCGCGGCCTTACGCGCCAACTCGGGCGAAGTGCCGCCGGCGATCAGCTCATTCTCCACCTCCAGTGTCTGAGACTGGATGGCGTTGTCCTCGGGCGCCTCGCGCACCAGACGGACCGCCTGATCCAGCAGAGGCAGCTTCTCGGGCATACCATCCCGGTACAGTCCCGACATCGTCAGGACCACGTCCACTCGCGGCCTGCCCAGCTCCTTCGCGGGAACCAGTTCGACGCCGGCCACCTGCCCGCGGCCATTCCACACGGGCCGGACCCCCAGCAGCGCCAGCGCCTGCGCCTCCTGCAGCCCCTGTGTTCTTCCGCTTTCGCCGTACCACAGCACGAAGGACACGCGCTTCGGCGGAGCGCCGTGCTTCTTCTCGTAAGTCTGGATCAACCCCTTGGCGAGCCGCTCGCCGGCCGCCCAGGAGGCTTTGGAAGGAAACCCGCGAGGGTCCTGGTCATGCATGTTGCGCCCGGTGGGCACCGAGCCGCCCACCCGCAGCGGATCCCCCGCGACGCCACTCGGCACAAACCGTCCGTTCAACACGGCCACCATATTGTCCAACTCGGCCGCCGGCGATAGGCGCAGATTGCGCAACCACTCCTCGGCCTCCTTCAGCACGCTCCGGCAGGCGTCGCTCGCTGCGATAGCCGAGGCGGGACCATTCCATAAAGCCTCGGCCCAGGCTGCCGCGTTGGCGCGGATCTCCGCCTGGGTGTGGGGCGTCGCGCTGTTGTTCAGATATGCCGCCACTGCCTCCTTCAGGTCCTTCTCCGCCGGCATCCCGCCGATCTGGTGCAGCCCGATTGGAATCGCCTGCTCCTCCAACTCGTGCAGATACTCGGCCAGCGCAGCCATGCGTTCGGGCGCGGGCGCGCCATCGGATAGCTTCAACTGTTCATCCAGCTTCTTCTCCTTGGCCACGGCCCAGGCCGCATGGGCGTGCTCCTCGGCCACGGTGGGCGCGCTTTCCCGCGTGCTTTCGTAGTTCTGCAGCGAGGACTTCATGCCCGCGAAGTCCGAAGGCAATCCCGCCGCCGCCAGCACCGGCGTCAGGTGGCTGACAATCACGGCGTTGGAGCGCCGCTTGGCCTGTAGATACTCGCCGCCGCCGTCCACCAGGTAGTAATAAGCGTGCGGCAGGTCGCCCACCAGCGCCGCGCCCGGATCGCTGTCCGGCTGGGCCACATCCTTCCCCGAAAGCCACTCCAACGTGCCATGCCGTCCAAAGTGGATCATCGCGTCGGCCTGCACCTGCTTCCGGATCCAAAGGTAGGCGGCAATATAGGAATGAGGCGGCGGCGTGTTCTTGTCGTGCGACTTGGCATCGGCCTCGGAAAGTTCGGCTCGCAACGGTTGCGGAGCAAGCCATAGGTTGCCCAGCCGCACGCCCGCCATCACGAAGTATGACTTGCCCTGCGAATGAACCGTCATCAGCTTCGAGTTCCGCGGCGGCCCCCACGTCCGGTTCACCGACTGTTGAAACTCCAGCGGCAACTCGGCAAACCACTGTTCGTAGCGGGTAACCGGAAGCAGCGCGGCATGGCCCTCGTTCAGCAGCGCCTCCAACTCGCCCGGCGCGTACTCGCCCACATTCCTGCCGCTCAACATGAGCAGCTTCTTCAAACGCCCGGCGTCCGGCAGTTGGCCTCCGGTTTGATAGTTCTCCTTGGCCAAGCGCTCCACGACGTTGCGCAGACTGGGAATCAGATCCAGGTAACTCGCTCCCAAGGTCGCCTTGCCGGGCGGGTTATTGAAGTAGATCAGCGCCAGCTTCTTTTCCTGGTTCGGCTTGTTTCGCAACACCACCCAGCGCGCCGCGCGCGACGCAGCCAGCTCCACCTGCGCCTGCACGGGAACAGGCTTGCCGCCTTCGGACTTCGGCGCCGTGGCGGCAATCAGAATCGGTTCGCTTACTCCGGAGTGTTCCGGATTACCCACCTGAATCGGAAGCCTTCCCGGAGGAAGACCGCTCTCCGCCTTCCGCCACTCGTCCTCGGTGGCGGCGGTGGTCATCAGGTTCATCGCGCGCAGTCCGTACTTCTCGAAAATCTGTCCGTTCTCAGGACCGGGCATCACGGCGTCCACCATCATCATCAGTTCCACGGCCGTCTTACCGCCGCGGGTGAAGAATGGCTCGGCCTTGCTCAACGGCCAGCCAAAGATGGGTACCGGCGCAAGCGACCGTTTCTCCAGCGCGCGGATCATCGCATCCACGGGAGCCGTCTCGTCATGGTCCAGCAGGCCTTTGAAAAACAGGATGCCCACGCGTGGCGCTTTGGCCACGGCGCGCGTCTCCAGCCACGTCTCATACTCGTTCAGTGAGGCGAACGGCCCGGGGGCGTCCGGATGATAGATGCCCACCGCGGCGCGCTGTTCCATGGGCGGCAACGCGATGGCTGGCTTTCCTTTCGCCGCGCCGTGCATAATCACGAGAAAGCCCACCATGTTGTTGACGCCTCCGCCATGCAGATAACGGGAGGCCTCGGCGAGCTTCGAATTGGGCGGCACACGCCAGTTCGCCATCACCAGCGGCGCCATGGTTCCACCCACCGCCGCCCCCTTCGCGGCCAGCGCACGGACGGTCTCCGTGCAGGCCAGCATGGGCTGCGACCAGAATCCGCCCTCCACAAACAGCGCGCCGGCTCCAGACAACGCCGCGCAGTCCAGGTTCTCGTTCACCAGAACCAGCTCCAGCCGGCCCTTGCCGTATCGCTGTTCGAAGACGGCCAGGGCCCGTTCGAGAGAGGCTGGATGTGAGGTGACCACCACGGCCCGCACGGGCGCGGGTCCTTCGGCGTTCAGCGCGCCGTGCGGCAGTGCCGTCAGCACGGCGGCGGCCAGCGCGGCCTTGAAAACTCTCCGGCTCATTCCACGCTCCCCAGACGGAACTTCAAGGCCGCCTCCACGCTGAACGGCGCGGTCAGACGGTAGGCAGGCTCCACGTTGCTGGTCATGTTCCGGAACGTGGTGCGCAACGATAGCCGCCGCGTCAGATCCTTCTGCAAATTCAGACCCAACAGCTCGAAACCGTTCATGTAGGTGCGGTCCCGCCCGCTCAGGCCGAAGTAGGTGGAGCCGGTCGCGTTGCCGAAGAAGCTCACCAGCACGCCGTGACGCGGCTGGCTCCAGGTCATCCGGAAGTTGCCGCGATGGCGGGGCGCGTATTCCAGCAGCGTCGCCACGTCGCGGTTCAGCGTGTCCAGATACTGGTAGCCGGCGGTGAACTCCAGGTGCCGGTTCCATGTGTGCGTCACCGAAGTGGAGGCGCCCCGGATTCTGGCGCGTCCGATATTGCCGTAGCGGTAGATGCTGGCGCCGCCTTGCACTCCCATGAAGCGCGTCAGGATCATGTCGCTCATATCGTGATGGAACAGCCGCGCCTCCAGGCGCGTCCGCGCGCCCAGCGCCAGCAGCGAGCTGGCGTGATACGACCAGGATTCCTGCGGACGCAGTCCGGGCTCGCCGTATATGCGAATGCGCCCGCCCGCGTGCGTGTGGAACAGGTACATTTCGTTGAAGTCGGGCGCCCGGATGCCGCGCGTGGCGCCGCCCGAAACCGAAAGCCAGTCCAGCATGCGCCAGGAGAGTGCGCCTTGCGGAGAGAACCGGCTGCCGAAAATCGTGTCATGATCGGCGCGGTAGCCGGCCATCAGCCGGAGGCTGCGCCGCAGCGGAAGCTCCGTCGTGGTGAGTTGCGACCAGACATCGGTGGTGGCGAAGTTGCCCGCCGTGGAGAGACGGTCGCCCGTCATGCCCAGACGGTTGAAAAAGACGCTGGAGGAGAGGCGCAACCCGCTGGAACGCGCCATGGACCATTCGGCGTCGGCCCCGGAAGCGTCGTTCTCCGTCTTCTGCGCGCGCAGACTCACTGGCGAGCGGTAGGCCACATCCTCATCCGAACGGTAATACATTCTGCGGCCGCGAAACGTCAGCAGGCTCGCCCCACCCAACGTATAAGAGGCCCTCGGCAGGAGTGCGATCCGGCGCTTCGGACGCTGGAAATCATACACGCCCGTGAGATCGCTGCCATCGGCCCCCCAGAAGTCCTGATCGGACCACAGCGTCGTCATCCCCACGTTCCAATTCCGCCACTGCGGCAGATACAGGCTCGAGAACAGGTTCCGGACGCGGTTGGCGGGTTGCGTCTTGGCCAGCGTGCCGCGATCCAGGTCGTACCCCAGCCCGCGCTGCACGGCGCCAGCGCCGTAGATGGCAAAGCCACCCTTGGAGTAGCCGCCATCGGCGCGCAACAGTCCCGTATTGAAGGAACCATAGCCGGTCTCGACCGAGCCATGGGATCCGGCCGAAGCCCGGCGGGTCACCAGATTGATGGCGCCGCCCATGCCCTGCAGGCCGTAGGTCATGGCGCTGGCGCCGGTCTTCACTTCAATCGACTCCAGCATCGAGGCGTCGAACTGGTTCAGATCCACATAGCCGTTGACGCGTCCCGTCAGCGGTTGCCCGTCCAACAGGATCTCCACATCGCGCGAGCCAAAGCCCTGGATGTTGGCGCTACCTCCGCCGGAGTGCTCGCCGCCCGCGAAGGTCACCACCTCGGGCTGCTCCTGCAGGGCGTCATTCAATTGCCGCGCTCCGATCGCCTTCAGTTGCTGAGCGTCCATCTGCCGCACCGGCAGCGGGGAGTCGAGCAGGGACTCCGGCAGGCGGGAAGCCGTAACCTGCACCTGGCTTGCGACTGAGGAGATCCGCAGGCTCAAGGGAACGGTCTGCTCGCCCTCACCGGGTGTGATCGTGATGGAGCCCGACGCCCCCTCCATGCCGCTGCCCATGGCGCGCACCACATAGCTGCCCGGCATGGCGTCCACACACCAGCGTCCGTCGGGTTCGGTCATGCCGCGCTGTACGGCGGCGGCCGCCAGCGGCTCCAGGGAGACCATCACGGAGCCGGCAGGCAGCCCCTGCGGATCCTGTACAGCCGCGCAGGTTCGCCGCAGGCGGGAAGAAGGCGCGGAACGGGCGGCTGTCTGGCTGCTCGCCCAACCAACGGAATGGAAGAAAACAATGGCCGCCAGACAGGCGGCCCATGGATTGCCAATCACCAGTTTTTTCTCCTCAAGGCGCCGGACCGGAACGGGTCCGTCCGCCTGGATTGCGTCTGCTCAATACTCTTCCTGCGAATCATTAACATCTAAAATTACGAACCAACCGCAGACAAAGTCATACAAAAGAGCATCTAGCTTGCATTATGATCTTCATGCAACTCAGTGTCAATTGTTATCTGCAAACCATTTGCATTAATTCTGCCTTCATGGCACTCGGCCCGCCGCCGTCCGGCCACCGCCTCCTGGCGCGGAACGGCCTCGCCGCGTCAAAATAGTTTCCGATGGAGATGCCCGCAAACCTTCCTGCCGAGGCCGAAGCAGTTTTGATCGGAGCAGGTTTCGCTGGCGCCTCGACCGCCGCCTCGCTGATCCAGTCTGGTGTGCGCGGCGGTTTGATCCTGGAGCGCGAACGCGTCCCCGGCG
>JADLCT010000067.1 GCA_020847045.1 Bryobacterales bacterium
GCAGGAGCTCGCGGACGATCTCCATGACCTGCTGTTCGATGGTCAGTTGTTCGGCTTGTGGCGCGGGTGCGGACATCGCTGGTGAACCTTATATCTTAAAAGACTTGCCCTTCATGAATTCGGCGGCAACCCATTTCTGAATGCCGGCCACCTCGTTGTCGATCCAGTAACGGCGCCAATCGATTTTCTCCGGCGTCCACGGCAGGCGGGCCCGGTCGTCCGGCGTGAGCGCCTGGTTGGCGGCGCGAATGTTCTCCGCTTCAAAGATGAAGCGGTTGTCGAGCATGAACGGCTGATACAGGGCGAGCGTCTGCTCGCGGATGTTCACCTGCAGGCCCAACATACGGAGCTGTGTGGCCAGGCCGCCCAGGGCGCGGCGTCCGGGCAGTCCCGATTTCTGCGCCACCTTGCGAATGCCCGTGGCCAGGTGCTGCAGTCCGGCGAGCCGCGCGATGAGGCGCTCGCCCCGCCGCTTGGCCGTGGCGGCCGAAACAATTTTGACGCCGCTCGTGGGGAGCCACTTCTTCTTTTCGCGGCGGTACTCCTCGTACATCCACTCGACGATGCGGCCCAGCGGCACGGGGTTCGCATCGGCCGTGCCCACCTGGTACACCTTGTTCTTCACGCCCAGGTGCAGCGCGGCGGCGGCGGTGAGAATCGAGGTGCCCACCTGGTCCACCGGCACGACTTCCATGGGCGCGTCTGGCCGCAGCGGCCAGTGCCTGAGCCCGGCCATGGCCATCATCACCAGCGGTGCGGCCGTACGTCCGCCCTCCACCCAGCCGGGGAAGGGAAACTCCAGCGCCGCCTCGACAATGGCCGGGCGCACGATGGCCCATTCGAGGCCCGGCTGCGAGACGATGATCTGCTCGCCGAGGCTCTTGGAGTAGGTGTAGATGTTCACCCAGCCCCACTGCGCGGCGCGCTGCGTGCCCAGGTCGATGAGCTGCTGGGCGATCTCCTTCGGCGCGATACGGCGCGGGCTGCGGGCGGCGCGTTCGCGGATGTCGCGCACCTGGTCCCGGATAAACCGGATCTCTTCGTCGAAACGGAACGCGTGGTCGCCCGGCCCCTTGCGGCGCGGATAGTAGCCCAGAATGGGCTCGGACTCCTCGACCAGCCCGTCGCTTTCGCCGCACACGAAGCATGTCGAAATATGGACCAGTTTGGCCGCCAGCTTACTTGCGACAACCACCGAGCTTTCGGCCCCGTCCACGTTGGAGCGGAAGCTCTCGTCCACGGGCGGGAAGAACTCCACCAGCCCGGCGCAGTTGATCAGAATGCCTACACGGCCGCGCAGAGACGCCAGAGTCTCGTCGGACAGTCCGAATTGCGGCGCCGATACGTCGCCCAGGTGCAGCGTGATCTTGTCGAGAAAGGATTGTTTGCCAATCCTGTCCACGATGGGCTTCAGCGAAGGCGAGCCCAGCACGTCGCGCTGGAAACGCTCCTCAGGCAGATGGCCGGCCTTGCCCCGCATGAGAATATGCAGGTGTTTGAAGCCCGGAAACCGGTCAATGAGCAGTCCAAGGACAACCTTGCCGACAAAGCCGTTGGCTCCGGTCAGGAAAATTTCGGTGTCGCTGAATACCTGCGTTGCGTTAATGGATGAGGGCTGCACGGGGGGATGGCAAACGATCCGCTCGCACGCCGGACAAAGCAAGAAAAAGACGTGCGCTACAATAGGCTAGCTACTGCGAACATACACTGTCAAGACAGCGTTCGCAGGGGCATTCGCCGGATGTTCCCGGTGGTCACTAAAAGCGGACTATGATCGTCATCGACTTCCTGCGCACGTGGCTCTTCACCATCCCCATGGTGGCCTTTCTGACGGCCATTGGCGGAACGCTGTCGCTGCTGATCAGCCTGGTAAGTTCCACAGGCCGCTGGCAGCATCAGGTGGGGCGCGTCTGGGCCCGGATCGTGCTGTTTATCTCCGGCGTCCGCGTCACCGTGGAGGGCGTCGAGAAGATTCCGCCGGGCGGCAGCTTCGTGTTTATCGCCAACCATCGCAGCTTCTATGACATTCCGTTGATTCTTCCCTGGATCTCCGTTCAGTTCCGCTTCCTCGCCAAGAAGAGCCTGTTCAGCGTTCCGTTTCTCGGGACGCACTTGAAACGCGCCGGACACCTGGTGGTGAACCACAGCAACGCGCGCGAATCGCTGCGCAGCATGAGCGACGCGGCGCGCGTGATTCAGGAGAAGGAAGTGTCGATTCTGCTGTTTCCCGAGGGCGGCCGCACCTATGGCGACCTCGAACCCTTCAAGGACGGCGCAGCCTATATCGCCATCAAGGCGGGCGTGCCTGTGATTCCGATTGGGCTGATCGGAGCCGGACAGATCCTGGGCAACCATGGGCGGATCATTCGTCCCGGCCATGTCCACATGAAGGTGGGCGATCCGATCTACACCATTGATATGACGCTTGCCGATTTGAAACCGCTCACGCACCTGATGGAGGAGCGCGTAGGCGCCTTGGTGGGACAGAAAGTGGTGGCGCCGGCGCCGGAAAGCGTTGGAGTTTGAAGCCGGTGATGAACCGAAGCCGGACATGTCTGTGAGCTTCCTATGGGCGTTGCTGGTCAAGGCGCCTCTGATTATCGGTTCGACCATTGTGATGGGGACGATTTCGGTGCTGACCTCCTTTTTCGACCCCCAAGGGGTCCGGCAGCACGCCATCTCACGGAACTGGGCGAAACAGCTTCTATTTTTCGCGGGCATCAAGATGCGCGTGCGCGGGCTGGAGCACCTGCGCGAGGGGCGGCACTTCGTGTTTGCCGGCAATCATCTCAGCCTCTATGACACGCCCGTCGTGCTGGCCTGCATTCCGCGCCAGTTTCTGTTCCTGGTGAACATCAAGTATGTGAAGCTGCCCTTTCTGGGCACGCACCTGCGGCGCAGCGGACACTTCGCCGTGGACCCCGACGACACGCGGGCGAGTTTGAAGGTGCTCACCGACGCGGCCCGGCGGATCCAGCAACGCGGACTCAGCGTGCTGCTGTTCCCCGAGGGGAGACGGTCGCGCGGCGGCCTGCAGGAGTTCAAGGAAGGCGTCGCCTATATCGCGATCCAGTCGGGCGTTCCGGTGGGTCCCTTCGCGCTGAAGGGCACGCGCGAGGTGCTGCCGGTGGGCAGCGCGCATGTGAAAGGCGGCCCAGTCGAGTTGCTGCTGGGTGAGCCGCTGGACCCGGCGGGCTATACGCTGAAACAGCGGGAGGAGTTCACGGCTCTGCTCCGGGAACGGATTGAAGCGCTGATGCGGCAGTTGGAGACCGAACACCGCGAGAGCCGGGAGGCGGCATGACCGCCGAGGCGCCACGGCCGGCGTTCACGCGCGCGAGCCGGCCAGACGCGCTGAAGAAACTGAAGCAGGCGTCCAAGCAGAATCCGTTGGACGTGCTGGTGATCGGCGGCGGCATCAACGGAGCGGGTATTCTGCGCGACCTGGCTCAGCGGGCTTCGGACGCGAAGAAACCGCTGCGCCTGGCCCTGGTGGAGAAGCGGCATTTCGCCAGCGGCACCAGCAGCCGCAACTCGCAATTGCTGCACGGCGGCCTGCGGTATCTGAAGAACTTTGAGTTCAAGCTGGTGAAGGAGGCGCTGCGCGAACGCGCGGCATTGAAACGCATCGCCCCGCACCTGGTGGATCCGCTGCCGTTTCTCATTCCCTTCCATGGCGTGACGGACCGGCTGATGTACGGAACCGGTCTGATGATGTACGATCTGCTGGCCGGCGCGGACAACATCGGACGCCGGGCGTTCTTGACAAGGGAGCAGGCTTCCGCGCTGGAGCCCGGTTTGAACACCGCGGCGCTCACCTCGGCGGGCGTCTACTACGACTGCAAGGTGGAGTCGGCGCGCCTGGTGCTGGAAAACATTTTCGACGCCGTGCGTTTGGGCGCGGCGGCCATGAACTACCTTGAGGCGCTGGAGTGGCGTCTGGATGGGGGCGACTTTCGCGTGAAGATGCGCGAGCGGTTTTCCGGCGAGGAGTTCGCCGTGCACGCGCGCCGGATCGTGGATGCCAGGGGGCCCTGGGACGGCGGCGGCAACCTGCGGCTGGTGCGCGGCTCGCATCTGATCTATCCGAAACTCTCGGCGTCGGACCACGCCATCGCCCACTTCCACACCGACGGCCGCATATTTTTCGTCATCCCATGGGGGCCGAACAACACGCGCTCGCTGGTGGGAACGACCGACGCCGACCATGCGGGCCCGGCCGATGAGGTGAAGATCTCAGCCGAAGAGGTGCGGTACATTCGCGAGGTGGCGGCCGCCGTTTTTCCTCATTCGAGCGGCATCGAACCCATCGCGGCCTACAGTTCACTGCGGCCTCTGGTGAAGTCGGAGCAGGCTTCGGCGACGAAAACCAGCCGCGAGCACAGAATTTTTGAAGAACCTCCCGGCGTTGTGCGCATCACCGGCGGCAAGTACACGACCTACCGGTTAATGAGCGCCGAGGCGGCGGACATGGCCTGGCCCGAACTGGCGGGCGCCTGTCGCACGGCTGCCGTGGCGCTGGGCGGCAACACGCCGGAGGCGATCGCCTCCGTGAACGATCAGGTGGACGTGACGGCGGCGCGGACGGGCATCTACCGGAGCGACGTGGCAATGATCGCCAAACTCTTCGGCGTGCAAGCGCCGGGCGTGCTCGGACGGGCCCCGGCGGAGGGCGCCTCCGACGAACGCGCCTTGACGGCCGTGCTGGACTGGACGTTGGAGCACGAGATGATCGAGCGCATGCCGGATTTTCTGTTCGTTTCCACCCATCTCGGTCACGAGGAACGATGGGACGAGCGCCTGCTGGCGCATCTGGCGTCGGACATGGGCTCGCGTTTGGGCTGGGATGCCAACCGCCGGAAAGAAGAGGTGGCGCTGGCGTTGCAGATCGTGTCGATGCCCCGCGCCTAACGGCCCAGGGCCTTTTCGATCGCCGCCGTGACGCCGGCCGAGTCCGGCTTCGTGCCGGGCCCGAAACGGGCCATCGGCCTGCCCTCGCCATCTACCAGGAACTTGGTGAAGTTCCACTTGATCATGCCCGAGGTCGATCGATTGGCTTCGCCGCTGGTGAGATATCCGTACAGCGGCGCCTTGCCCGAACCAAGCACGGAGATCTTGGAAAACATGGGAAACGTCACGTCGTAATCGCGTTTACAGAAGGCGGCGATTTCGGCGTCCGTGCCCGGCTCCTGCCACAGGAAATCGTTCGCCGGAAAGCCCATCACCACCAGGCCGCGGTCCTTGTACTTGCGGTAAACGGCCTCCAATGCCTTGTATTGCGGTGTGTAGCCGCATTTGCTGGCGACATTGACGATCAGCAGTACCTTGCCCTTGTAGGTGGACAACGGCACGGCGCGGCCGTCGATGGATTTCATGGTGAACTCGTGAACGCTGCTGGCTGCAGGCATAACAGTGGCGGCGGCGAACAGAAGCAGTGTGAACCGGAGGCGGAGGAAGAGCCCAGAGCGTCGCCGCATGGATCCAGGATAATGCCGCCGGGACGCGCCGTGCGCGCCGGGCTTGTTACGATGGCCGCATGGTCCGCCGTACCTTCACGTCGCTGCTGCCAGCCGCCTTGGCTCTGCCTCGCGCCTGGGCGCAAACTCCAGCCGCATGGGATGAGCCGTTTCCTGCGCACAAAATCGCGGACAACCTGTTCTATGTGGGCACCAAGGGGTTGTCGTCGTACCTGATCACGACGCCGGCGGGGCACATTCTGATCAACTCCAGCTTCGAACGGACCGTGCCGCTCATTCGGGCCTCCATCGAAAAGCTGGGCTTCCAGTACGCCGGTGTGAAACTCCTGCTCGGCTCGCACGCCCATGCCGACCATATGGCCGGCAACTGGCTGGTGCGGGAACAGACAGGCGCCAAGGTGTACGTCATGAAAGGGGATGACGGGTTGGTGCGCACGGGCGGACGGCAGGGCTTCGCGAGACCCTGCGCGGTGGATCGCGTACTGCGCGACGGCGACAAGGTGGAGTTGGGCGGCGTGCTGCTGGCGGCTGTATTGACGGCGGGACACACCATGGGCTGCACGACGTGGACGATGGCCGTGAAGGACGGCGGCGTGAAGCGGTTGGCCGTGATCGTGGGCAGTCCGAACGTGAATCCCGGAACGAACCTGATCTCGACGGTGTGGTATCCGCGGATGGCCGAGGATTACGCGCGCTCGTTTCAAATCTGGAAGGCGATTCCCTGCGACATTTTCCTGGGTGCGCATGGCGAGTACTATGGGATGGTGAAGAAATACGAGAGGTGGAAGGCCAACCGGCAGGCGAACGTCTGGGTGGACCCCGAAGGCTACCAGGCGTACATCAGCGAACGCGAGAAGGCGTTCCGCGCCGAGTGGGAGCGGCAGAAGAAAGGCGCTTAGACACCGGACGCTCATCA
>JADLCT010000068.1 GCA_020847045.1 Bryobacterales bacterium
AGCGCGCGCCTTTGGCGCTGTCGCCCAGTTCGCGGCGTAGCTGGGCCACCACGCGTGTCAGGGCGTTGTCGGTTACGAACGCTCCGCCCCAGACCTCCTGAATCAGCTCCTCCTTGGTGACCAGACGACCCGGGTGCTCGACCAGATACCGCAGCACCTGGAAGGCACGTGGCTCCAAAGAAAGCTTTTGCCCCTCGCGGACCGCGCTGAACGTGGCTGTGTCTACCAGAACATCATCAAAGCAGTAGCGGGCCGCGGCGGCAGGGTGCATGAGGACTCTTTCCGTTATACGCGAAAGCTCACGGTTCCGTCACGACCATCACGAGGTGAGCGGCGCATGCTTGCCTCATGTTTTTCCTGCTGGGCCATGCTTTGTTGACATTAGGATCCACCTGGGGGCTCCCGGCCGCCGCACCGCTGGAAATGCAAGCCGGATACCCGGTGCTGGCGGGCGTGTGGGTGAACGGCGCGGGTCCGTACCGGATGCTCCTGGACACGGGGGCGGAATCCACGTCGCTGCGTCCGTCGCTGGCGGTGAAATCCAGCCTGTCGCCCCAGTTTGCGGTTGCATTGGAAAGCGCCGCTGGGGTTGCTGTGACGCCGGTGGCCATCGCCCGGCGAATGTAAGCTGGGGGGGTATCCCTGGCCGACGTGGAAGTGCTCCTGGCCGAGCCTCCGCAATTTCCGGGAGGAAAGCTGGTGGACGGCGTCCTGGGGCAGTCCTTCCTGCGCCGCACAAGCTATTGGATCCATTACACAAAAGGCTTTATCGCCCTCGATACCGGCGGACACCTCGACAACTGCCTTCAGGGCCGGGCACTCTCATTGAGCTTGGTGAAGGGGCGGCCGGCGATCCCCGTGCGGATGGGCGCGGCAGGCGAGCGGCGGCTGGTGCTGGATTCCGGCGCCTCGCATGTGATTCTCACCGGGCCATTTGCGGCGCAGGGGCGCGTGAGGGTAGCTTCGTTTCGCACCGCTACGGTAAGCCGCGCGGGCAAGATGCTGACATTACCCCTGATGGAGGTTGGTAACCGGTTGTGGCAAAACGTATTAGCCGGATGGCTGGACGAGGCGGCACCTGAGTCTGGCGGGCTGTTCCCGGCCCATCTGCTACGCAGCTTTTATGTCAGCAGTCAGAAACAGTCTGTCCTTGTGGAGCCTGGCGTGGCCGAACCGTGCGCCAGCGGCCCAGCAGAACCACCTGACCGTAAAGACGGAGCAACTGAAACAGGGTGGTAAGCAGGCTCTTCACGCGGAAAAACTGGGACCGGCCATGCAGACGCGGCAGGTGGTGGACACCGACTTCGCGCACCTCGTAGGGGCTCATCTCGATCTTGCGCACCAGTTCTACGCAGATGGTGCCCGAGGTGGAGACTAACTCGATGTCATCCATCACCTTACGGCGAATCAGCCGGAAATCGCAGTCGATGTCCGCCAGCTTCACTCCGAACAGGAAGCGCGCAAAGCGATTGTATGTTTTTCCGATCCAAACACGGTGCCACGGATCGTTTCGCTCCAGCTTAAATCCGTTTACCAGGCCGACGCGCTCCTCCACCTTGGCCAGCAACTTAGGGAGTTCGGTGACATCATACTGGCCGTCGCCATCGGTGTAGAAGATGAAGTCGCGTGTCGCCGAGGCGAAACCGGACCGCAGCGCGCCACCATAGCCCCGGTTCACTTCATGCGTTACCACACGAAGATTAGGTTGGTATTGCAGCCGGAGCGATTCCAGCACCGCAGCCGTGGCATCCTGGCTGCCGTCGTTCACCACCACAACCTCATAATCGGTGGCGTGGGCACGCAGTACCTCAAACGTGGTGGCGATCAGATTGGGAAGGGACGGCGCATCGTTGTACGCGGGGAAAAAGACCGTCAATCCCCATGGAAACCGCTGCGCGGGCCGGAGTCCCGCGTCCGGAGCATTCATTGTGTTCCCCTTAAAAGCCCACCCGTTACGAACAGCGGGCTGCCCTTAACTCGATTCCTTAACGATACTTCTTAATCACCCATCGAAAGAAGGATGAAGGTATTGTAAGAGCCCGAAGGGGCGAACGCAAGTATCCAGTTTAAGAATTCTCACAGATTCTGACCGCTGTGGTACGGGGTACGGGCCTTGGCGGCGCCGATTGGGCACGACGCGGCGTGGTGGTTGCGCAAAACTTGTTGGAAAACGCAACAAACGGTTTAGAATCAATCCATGAAATACGTCGATGGGTTTCTCGTTCCGGTCTCCAAAAGGAATTTAGCTGCCTATGCCAAGATGTCGAAGGTGGCCGGCAAGGTATGGCGCGACCTTGGCGCGCTGGACTATCGCGAGTATGTGGGCGAGGACATGAACGTGCCGGGGTTGACGGGTTTTCCGGGCACAATGCAGTTGAAGCGCGGCGAGGTGGCGGTGTTTTCCTGGATCGCGTTCAAGTCGCGCGCGCATCGTGACCGCGTGAACAAGAAGGTGATGGCGGATCCGAGGGTGAAGGCGCTGTGCAATCCGAAGAAGCCGCTGTTCGACTTCAACCGGATGGTGTACGGGGGCTTTGCGCTGCTGGTGAAGGCGTAGGGCGCGCGGGGGCGGCTACGCCAGCAGGTCGCGAATCACGTTGCCGCCGACGTCGGTGAGCCGGAAATCCCGGCCCGAGTGCCGGTAGGTGAGTTTGGTGTGGTCGAGTCCCATCTGGTTCAGGACGGTGGCCTGCAGGTCATGGGGGTGGACCGGCTTATCGACGGCCTGGAAACCGAAGTCGTCTGTGGCCCCATAGGCGAAGCCGCCTTTGAAGCCGCCGCCGGCGACGACGCTGGAGAAGCCGTGGTTATTGTGGTCGCGGCCGTTGTGGATGCGGGCGACGGCGGAGACCTCGACGCTGGGCGTGCGGCCGAATTCGCCGCTGATGATGACGATGGTTTCCTTGAGAAGTCCGCTGGCCTTCAGATCGTGCAACAGGGCGGCCATGGGAGCGTCGCTCGTGCCGGCCAGCCTGGCGTGGTCCAGAATATCGTCGTGCGAGTCCCAGGGCTGCTGATTGCCGTAGTAGACCTGCACCATGCGCACGCCGCGCTCCACCAGGCGGCGGGCGATCAGGCAGCCGCGGGCGAAATCTCCCGCGCCGTAGCGCTCGCGGGTGGCCTCGGTCTCCTTGGCCAGATCGAAGGCGTCGGTGGCCTCGGCCTGCATGCGGTAGGCGACCTCCATGGTGGCGATGCGGGCTTCCAACTGCGGGTCGGCGCCTTCGTGCGCCATGTGCCCTTTGTTGATGGCGTGCATCAAGTCAAGCTGGCGGCGCTGCTCGTCTCCGGAAATATTGCGGTTGCGCAGGTGCTGGATGAGCTTTTCCGGCACGCTCTCGTTGTTCGGCAGGTGGACGCCCTGGTGGATGCCGGGCAGGTAGCCGTTGGACCACAGCTGCGGCCCAATGACCGGTAAGCCGGGGCACAACACGACATACCCGGGAAGGTTCTGGTTCTCCGTGCCCAGGCCATAGGTGAGCCACGCGCCCATGGAGGGGTGGCCGGCAATCTGATGGCCCGTGTTCAACCGCAGCAGCGAAGGCTCGTGGTTGGGCCTCTCGACATGCATGGAGCGGATCACGCACAGGTCGTCGGCGTGCTCGCCAAGCCCCGAAAAGATCTCGCTGATCTCCAGACCCGAGCGGCCAAAGCGTTTGAACTCGAAGGGCGACTTGAGCAGCGTGCCGGTTTTGCGCTCGGTTTTCAGGTTCCCCGTGGGCGCCAGCGTGCCGTGATACTTCGTCAGCATGGGCTTGGGGTCGAAGGTGTCCACCTGCGACGGACCGCCGTTCAGGAAAAGAAAGATGACGTGCTTGGCCTTGGCCGGGAAGTGCGGCGGGCGCGGCATCAGCATGCCGTCGCCGCCGGCGGTGCTGGCGGGTGACGCGGCCATCAGTGCGTTCATCGACATGGCGCCAAAGCCGGCGCCCATGGTGCGAAGCAGTTCCCGTCGGTTGGTATTCATCGTCGCGATGCCCTCTAGTTCACGAATAACAACTCATTGGAGCCCAGCAGCGCCTGGGCGTACCGCGGCCATGTGCCGCCGGACGATTTCAGATAGTTCAGTCCCAGTTGAATCTCGTCCTTGGCGGCCTCGCGCTGGAACAGGATGCGGTAGGCGGCCCGGATGCGCCCGGCGTCGTCCGGACTGGCGGCTTCGACGCGCGCCGCCAGCGACCGGGCGCGCTGTTGAATGAATTCGCTGTTTAGGAAGAACAACTGCTGCAGCGGCGTGGCCGTCTGGATGCGCTGCTCGGTGGTGGCTACTGGGTTTGGAAAATCAAACAGCGCAAGCGTGCCGTCCAATTTCCGCCGGCTAACCGATCCATAGACGGTTCGGCGGCGGCTGGAGGCATCGGAGAGCTTTTCCGGTTTGCCGCCCACGGTCTCGTCGAGATCGCCGGCGACGTAGAGCAGCGTGTCGCGCAGCGGCTCGGCGTCCAGGCGGCGGCGCGCCCAGTGCCACACCATGGCATTGCCGGGGTCCTTGGTCATGTTGGGCTCCACGCTGTGCGAGCTGAGCTGGTAGGCCGCGCTCGTGACGATTTCGCGGTGCAGCGCCTTCAACGACCAGCCCTGTTCCATCAGGCGGGCGGCCAGGTAGTCGAGCAGTTCGGGGTGGGTGGGCTTCTCGCCCAGTTGCCCGAAGTTGCTCGGGCTGCCCACCAGACCACGTCCGAAATGTTCCAGCCAGACGCGGTTCACCATGACGCGCGCCGTGAGCGGATTCGAACTGCTGGCGATGGCTTCTGCCAGTTCCAGGCGTCCGCTACCCTTTGTGAACGGCGGCGGTTCGCCGTCGCACAGAATGGAGAGGAAACGCCGCGGGGCCACCTCGCCCAGGTTGTCGCGATTGCCCTTGATCTCGACGCGAACGTCCTTCGGCTTCTCCTCGTCGGACACGGTTTGATAGAAGGGGTACATCTCCGGGATGGCCTTCTTCAGGCGTTCGGCTTCGGCGCGCAACTGGTTGGCGTAGCCGAGATAGGCGGGCGCGAGCCAGCGGTCGATTTTCGCATCTTTGAAGTAGAAGACGCCCGAGTCCGCCTTGCCCACGCGGGCCGGTTGGAAGAAATCGCGCCACAGGTAAAAGTCGTCACGCGCGAGCGACTTCACCTCGATCACGCGGACGCTGGTGTCGTCGTTCTTGCCGCCGAGCGCGATCATGTTCTCGCGGTCGATGCGCCGCTTCTCCTCGAACACGCCGGTCACCTTGGCCTGGAAGGCGGCCGCGTCGAAGGATGCGCTCTTCCAATCCTTCAAAAAGGGGTGTTCGAGTTTGGGTTGATTCAGGTAGGTCTTCAAGCGCTCCAGCGTTTCGGTGTCCAGCGAGGCATCGGCGGCGCCGCTGCGCGCGGCCTCCATGTACCGCGCCGTTCGCGTGGCGAGAATCAACGCCAACTGCGACGCCTGTCCGTCGAGATACTCGTCCAGCTTCTTCTTCTGCTCGTCGGAGGCCGACTTGCGGCGCTCATACTCCTTCACCTCGGCGGCGGGCGCCAGCGGGTAGGTGTCCAGCTTGGTTGAGCGGAACACGCCCATCAGAGAGTAGTAATCCTTCGTGGGGATGGGATCGAACTTGTGGTCGTGGCACTGCGCGCAGGCCACGGTCAAGCCGAGCAGTCCGCGGCTGAGCGCGTCCACGCGGTCGTCCTGCTGCTCGGGACTGAGCGAAAAGAAGCCAAGCCCGCCGATGTAGCGTTCCTTGTGTTGCGGGTCGAAGAGGTCGCCGGCAATCTGCGCCTTCACGAACCGGTCATACGGCATGTCGGCGTTCATCGCCTGAATCACCCAGTCGCGGTAGCGCCAGGCGTTTGGGTACGGGGCGTCCTCGGTGGAGCTGTATTTTTCGTCGGCGTAGCGGGCCACGTCGAGCCAGTGCCGGCCCCAGCGCTCTCCGTAACGCGGCGAGGCGAGCAGGCGGTCCACCACCTTGGCATAAGCATCCGGCGATTTGTCGGCGGCGAACGCGTTCACCTCGGCTTCGGTGGGCGGAAGCCCGGTGAGATCGAAGCTGACGCGGCGCAGCAGCGTGCGGCGGCTGGCCGCGGCGACGGGCTTCACCCCTTCGCGCTCCATCGCGGCCAGAAGAAAACGGTCGATGCCGGTCTTGGACCAGGCTTTGTCCTTCACGGCGGGAAGTGCGGGCTTGTGTACGGGCCGGAAGCTCCACCAGGCGCGCTGTTCAGCGGTGATCTTGTAGCCCGGCGCCTTCACTTCGGCCTTGTGCGTGGGCCACGCGGCGCCATCTTTCACCCACTTGGCCAGCAGTTCGATTTCGGCTTCCGGCAGCTTGCCGGACGGCGGCATTTTCAGATTGCCGTTCGTGTGGCGGATGGCCTGGATGAGCAGACTCTGGTCCGGGTCGCCCGCCTTGACCGCCGGACCGGACTTGCCGCCTCGCAAAGCGTCCTCACGCGAGGTGAGCGACAGCCCGCCCATTTTGGACTGCGCATGGCAACCCAGGCAGTTCTTCGCCAGCAGCGGGCGCACCTTCATCTCGAAGTATTCGTCACCGTCCCCAGCGGAGAGGAGGGAGGCACAGCAAAGGAAGCCCAGAACCCAAGCGAATCGGCCAAGCATAGCGCTAACTGCGGGCATTCTATCAAACGGGCATGCGCGGGGCGGGCCGGAGCGCCCTCCATGCGATGGCATAATGAATCGGTCGCGGCATCATGCATCAACACAGGCTGGATCTGCACGCCATCACGAATCCGACGGAAGAGCGGATGGAGCGCGTGCGCTATTTCGGCTTTGCCGGCATTGTGGGCGTGTTGCTGGTGCTGAATCTGACGGGCGTCTTCCGCGAGGTGGCGGGCATCGATACGGCGGCCATTCTCACGGTGCTAGCCGGATACCGGACCTTCTACAACGCCATCGCGGGGCTGCTGGAGCGGACCATTTCGGCCGACCTGGCCATCTGCATCGCCGTGATCGCCGCGCTGAGCATCGGAGAGTACCTGGCCGCCGCCGAAGCCATGTTCATCATGCTGGTGGGCGAGGGTCTGGAAGGGTACGCGGCCAAGCGCACCTCGCGGGCGATTCAGCAGTTCGTCGAGCAACTGCCCCGGCGCGCGCGTCTGCTGCGCGACGGCGCCGAAACCGAGGTGGACGCCGCGGCGCTGCTGCCGGGCGATGTGATCGTGGTGCGCGCGGGCGAACGGCTGGCGGCCGACGGCGTGATCAGCGAAGGGGCCAGCGCGTTGAACGAGGCCAGCATCACGGGCGAATCGGCGCCTCGCGACAAGGCCGCCGGCGACGAGGTGTTCATGGGCACGCTCAACGGCGAGGGGCTGTTGAAGGTGCGCGTGACGCGGGCTGGAGAAGACACGACGCTGGCGCGCGTGATCCACCTGGTCGAACACGCACGCGAGAACAAGGCCCCGGTGGAGCGCCTGGCGGACCGTTTTGCGAAGTACTTCGTGCCGGCGCTGCTGCTGGTGGCGGCGGCCACCTTTTACTTCACGCGCGACTGGCTGCGGACGGTTTCCGTGTTGATTGTGGGCTGCCCGTGCGCGCTGATTCTGGCCACGCCCACGGCCATGGTGGCGGCCATCGGGGGGCTGGCCCGCCGCGGCATACTTGTGCGCGGCGGCAACGTGCTGCAGGAGGCCGCGCGGCTGGACACGATCCTGTTCGACAAGACGGGCACCGTTACCGAGGGGCGTTTCGAGGTGCTGAAACTGCTGCCGCACGGCCAGAGCGAAGAGGAGTTGCTGCGATTGGCGGCGGCCGCCGAACGCGGCTCGGATCATGTGCTGGCGCGCGTGATTGTCGATGCGGCGCGCGAGCGCGGACTGGCTCCGCCCGAGCCCGATTCGGCGCGCATCGCGCCGGGCCGTGGGGCCGAGTGTGTGCTGGATGGCCGCGTGATTCGCGCGGGCAATCCGGCATTCCTGCAGGAGGCGGGCGTGCTCACGCCGCCCGATGCGTTGGAGGAGGCCGACCACCTGGGCGCGACCGCCGTTCTGGTGGCCGAGGAAAACCGCTACGCCGGAGCCATTTTGCTGCGCGACCGCGTGCGTCCGGGCGTGCATGAGGCCGTCCATGCGCTGGAGGATCTGGAGATCGGGCAGATCGTCATGCTGACGGGCGACCGCCGCCGCGCCGCCGAGGCCATTGCGCGCGAAGCGGGCATCGCCAGCGTGGAAAGCGAGCTGTTGCCTGAACAAAAGCTCGACCGCGTGCGGCAGTGGATGGCGCAGGGCAAGGTGGTGGGCATGGTGGGCGACGGCGTGAACGACGCGCCTGCGCTGGCCGCGGCGCACGTCGGCATCGCCGTGCAGGGCGCCAGCGACATCACGGCCGAGGCCGCCGGCGTTGTCTATCTCGGTCACTCGCTCGAACAGTTGCCCAAGCTGGTCGAGGTCAGCCGCAAGGCCGTCGCTATTGTCTGGCAGAGCATTCTCGTGTTCGCCGTGGGTGTCAACGCGCTGGCGATCCTGCTGGCCTCCACCGGGAAACTGGGGCCGTTGGGGGCGGCGTTCACGCATCAGATCGGTTCGTTTCTGGTGATGCTGAACGCCCTGAGGCTGCTGGAGGTGGAGGACCGCGGCCTGGGCAGGTGGCGGAGGAAGTTCGCGCAGGTGATGGCGTCCGGCTGGCCGCGCCTGCTGGGCTACCGCGCCAAGTTGTGGCTTTCGCGCCTGGAGCCGAAGCAGTGGTTCTTGTATCTGCTGGAACACCGCGCCCGCTTCTACAAACCTGCGGCGCTCGCGGCGGCCGCGCTGGTGCTGTGCAACGGCTTCTACATCCTGGGCCCCGACGAAGCCGGCGTCATCGAGCGTTTCGGCCGCAAGGTGCTGCCGCATCGCGAACCGGGATTGCACTATAAGCTGCCCTGGCCCGTGGAAACGCTGACGCGCGTGCAGGCGCGCCGCGTGCGCGTGGTGGAAATCGGCTTCCGCTCGACCAACGACTACACGGAGCAGTTCGAGCCGGCCGCGTATGAATGGAACGTGCAACACCGTTCGGGACGCTTCCAGCGGCGGCCTGAGGAGTCGCTGATGTTGTCGGGCGACCAGAACATGACGGAGTTGACGGCGGTGGTGCACTACCGTCTGGCGCGTCCCGAGGATTTTCTGTTCCTCCACCTGGACGGAGAGGCTGTGGTCCGCACGGCGTCGGAGAGCGTGCTGCAAGGGGTCATCTCGTCGTCACCGCTGGACGAAGCTCTCACGGTGAGCCGGCGCGCGATCGAGGAGCGGGCGCGGCGCGAGTTGCAGCAGCGTTTGACGCGCTACCAGACCGGGGTGGAGGTACTGCAGGTGAAGTTGCTGGACGTGCACCCTTCCGTCGAGGTGGTGGATGCCTTTCGCGACGTGTCGGGCGCCTATGAGGAGAAGAACCGTTTGATCAATGAAGCCGAGGGCTACCGCAACGAGCAGGTGGCGCTGGCGCGCGGCCGCGCGGCGGCCAGCCTGCGGACGGCGCAAGGCTACTCGTCGAGCCGGAAGGCGCGCGCGGCGGGCGATGCGAGCCGCTTCACGCAGTTTGAGTCGGCCTACCGGGTTTCGCCCGGCACGACGGAGACCAGGCTTTACCTGGAAACGATGGAGCAGATTCTGCCGGGCAAGAAAAAAATGATTGTGGATTCGGCGAACGGGAGACGGCATCTGGTGCTGGTGGAGGACGGCGCGGTGTTGACGCCCGCGGCCCCGCCACCGGCGGCGCCGGCCGCTCCCGTGCGCATTCCGCAGGAGGAAGAACAATGATTCCCGAACGCGTGCGCAAGTACATCCCCGCCGGGCTGGGCGTGCTGGTTCTGCTGTTTCTGTGGCAGACGTTCTACGCCGTGCGCGAGACCGAGTTCGTGCTGGTGACCCAGTTCGGGCGGCCCGTGTACACGGTGACCAGCGCCGGTCTGCACATGAAATGGTTCTTTCAAAGCGCCACTTACTTCGACCGGCGTCTGCGCGTGTACAACCCGAGGCCGAGCGAGTTTCTGACACGCGACAAAAAGAACCTGGTGATTGAAAGCTATGTGGCCTGGAGGATCGACGATCCCAAGCGCTTCGTGGAGACGGTGGGCGACCCCGTGGCGGCCGAGATGCGCCTGCACGACATCGTGTGGAGCGGCTTGAGCGCGGCGCTGGGCACGCATGACCTGGAGGCGATCGTTTCGGCGAATCCCGCGCAGGTGAAGGCGGGCGAGATGCTGGACCACCTGGCGGCCGCCACGGGACAAAGCGCGCTGGCTGGTTATGGCATCCGCGTGGTGGACGTGCGCATCAAACGGCTGAACCTGCCCGAACAGAACAAGCAGAGCGTGTATGCGCGCATGAGGGCCGAGCGGGAGAGGATCGCCCGCCAGTACCGCGCCGAAGGCGAGGAGCAGGCGTTGAGCATACGCGCCGACGCCGACCGCCAGCGCGACGAGATCGTTTCCGCCGCGTACAAGGAAGCCGAAAAGACGAAGGGCGAAGGCGACGCCGAGGCAACGCGCGTTTACTCGCAGGCCTACGCGAAAAATCCGCGTTTTTACAAGCTGCTGCGCACGCTGGAGAGCTACAGGAAGATATTCGATGACAAGACGACGGCCATTCTCGGCTCGGATAGCGAGTTGATGAAGGTTCTGATGCGGGGAGAGGCGGCGCAGTGAATCCGGCGGAGCAACCGCACGGGCATCCGCACGGCCACTGGCACGGGCTGGGACACGGCCACTCGCACGGCTTGCCGTCGTTCTCCCTGCCCCGCCCCCAGTGGAACCGGCTGCGCGAAGGCGGACGCGGGCGGTGGCTTATGGCGGCGCTGGCCGTGTGGGTGGCCAGCGGGCTCTACATTGTGAGCGCCGATCAGCAGGCCGTGGTGACGCGCTTCGGCGCCGTGGTGGAGCCGCGCGTGATGCCGGGCATTCATTACGCCCTGCCCTGGCCGGTGGATTCGGTGACGAAGTTGAAGGTGCGGCAGTACCAGCGGGCGGTGATCGGCGGCGAGGCGCCGGACGCCGTGCTGGGCCGTTTGCAACCGCTGGCGTCGCAGTTCCTGACGGGCGATCAGAACATTCTTCATCTACGCGTGGTGGCGCAATACTCGGTGGCCGTGCCGGCCGACTACCTGTACCGCAGCGCGGGCGTGGCGCAGTTGACCGCCGCCGCGGTGGAGAGCGAACTGGCGCGCCGCGTGGCCAGGCGCACCGTGGACAGCGTTCTGACCACGGAGAAGATGGCGATTCAGGAGGAGGTCCGCGCGGGCGCGCAGAAGGTGTTGAACGGCTACTCGGCCGGCGTGCAACTGGCCAGCGTGAACATTGAGAGCGCCACGCCGCCGCCCGAGGCGGCCGATGCGTTTCGCGACGTGGCCAGCGCGCGCGCCGACTCGGCTCGCATTGTGAACGAGGCGCAGGGCTACGCGAACGATGTCATCCCCAAGGCGCGCGGTGAAGCGCGGCAGATGCTGGAAGCCGCCGCGGCATACAGGTTGCGCAAGGCGAACGAAGCCGCGGGCGACGCGGCGCGTTTTACGCAGGTGGCGGCCGAATATAGCCGCGCGCCAGAGGTGAATGGGCGGCGGCTCTACGCCGAGGCGATGGAAGAGATTCTGCCACGCATCAAGAAACTGATTGCCGGCAGCGGCGGCCATCTCGATTTGACGATCATCCGCAAAGCCGATGAAAGCAAGGCCAAACCGTAAGGCGCACCTGCTCACAGGCGTGTTGATCGCGGCGATGGCCGCCTGGCTGGTGGTGCAGCGGCGGGAGTTTGCGCCGGAGTCCGCGCCGGGCGTCTCGATGGAAAACACGGCGTCCACGCCCGTGCGCCGCGAACCGTCGCCGCAGGATGCCATCTACGCGATGCTCGACGCGGCGCGCGCGGGCGACGTGACGGCCTACCTCGCCTCGTTCACGGGCGAGATGCAGACGCGCCTGCGGCAGGCGGCCGCCGAAAGCGGTGAAGCGGGCTTTGGAGAATATCTGAAGCGTTCGCAGGCGGAGTTGAAGGGCGTGGCGATCAACGAACCCCAACCGGTGGCCGGCGGCGAGGTGACGGCGCGCGTGGAATACATCTATGCGGGCCGTAACGAGGTGCAGATCATGACCGTGCGGCGCACCGATGCCGGATGGAAGATCGCACGCCTGGAAGAGACTGAACGCGTGAAGACGCAGATTCCCTACGGCACGCCGGTGCGCTAGCGCGCGCACTCATCCGGCTTGCGGGCGTTTTGTGGCGACGTAGAGATCGCGGGCGTTGACAATGGCGCGCCGGGCTTCAATGGGGCCTTCCCAGCCGTCCATGCGCGTCTTCTTGCCCTCGAGCTCCTTGTAGATCGTGAAAAAGTGTTCGATCTCGCGGCGCACATGGTGGAACACCTGGTCCATCGTGTGGATCTGGTCGTAGCGCGGATTGCGGTTGGGCACGGCGAGGATCTTCTGGTCGCGCTCGTCGGAGTCGGTCATGTTCAGGATGCCGACCGGACGCACTTCGATCATGCAGCCCGGAAAGCTGGGCTCCTGCACCAGCGCGAGCACGTCCATGGGATCGCGGTCCTCGGCCAGCGTGCCGGGAATGAAGCCATAGTCGCCGGGGTAGTGCATGGGCGAATACAAGGCGCGGTCAAGCCGGAAGACGCCGAGCTTGCCATCGTATTCGTATTTGTTGGTGGAGTTCTTGGGGATCTCCACGATCATGCGGATGATCTCGGGCGAATTGGGGCCCGGATCGAGGTCATAGAGGTTCGCGGACACTTTTCCGAGAGTAGCAGAGTCCGGCCGCCGGCCGTTGCCGCCGGAGGGCCGGAAAGGATCAGTTCCCGCCAGAGCCGCCGTTATTGGCGCCGGACGCGGACTCGATCTCCTCGCCTTCGTCTTCATCCTCCTCGCCGGGAGCGGAGGTGTCGGGCAGGGCTTCTATCGACGGCAGAGGCTGGATGGAAAGCGGCTCGATGATGTTTTGAGTCAAACGGCGGGCGCCCAGGTAGGTCCGCTTGTAATAGGAGCTGTTCAGGGAGGAGATCTTCACGGAACTGCGGCGGTTGGGGGAGTGGATAAAGTTCCCGTCGCCCGTGTAAATGCCGACGTGCCAGCCGCGCCGCGATTTGAAAAAGACCAGGTCGCCGCGAATCAGATCTTCTTTATCAGTGGACTGGCCCACCTCGAACTGCTGGCTGGCCGAGCGGGGCAGTTCCAGGTTGCACGACCGGCGGTAGACGTGCTGCGTAAAGCCGGAACAGTCCATGCCGGTTTCCTGCGATGTGCCGCCGCGCTTGTACTTCAAACCGATCAGCGCATAGGCTTCCGACAGGGCGTGGTCAGGGCAATCCGTGCACAGTGCCACCGAATCGGGCGCGGTCTCCTTGGTGGCGCAGGAGATGGGGGAAAGCGTGCGCTCGCCGGGCGTAAACTTTACGGGCACGGTCCGCACCCGTGAACCGCGCCGGCGGGCCGTGCGGCGGCTGGGAGCAATCCGTTTCGGCGAAATTTTCCTGGCCGTAATCTTGCGGGTGGCGGTTTTACTGGTTTTGGCCTTACCCGTGGCGCGGCGGACCGGCGTGATCCGTTTGGGGGCGGCTTTACGCTTCGGTGTGATCCGTTTCGCGCTGATTTTCCGGGCGGTTGGCTTGACGGAGCGTTTTGCGGAGGCCTTCTTGGGTGCGGGGCTGCGAACCGCGCTCGGGGCGGCTCGGAGACCTGCCGCCAGGAGGACAAGCAGGGTCAGGATGAAGGACGTGGTCCGCATCGTGACGATTTCGATAGAGTACCCCGGTCAAGGGGTACTTGTCTAGTGCAAAATACCCAGAACTTTTCTCACACGGCGTATCCGCACGGTCCTGGCCACACGACAAAAGTGGATCAAAATGTATAACTTGGCGTGATCCGGGCGGTCCCCATGGTAGTCTCAAGTCGATGGATCGTCCTGGTTTCGGGGAAGTGGCGGCCCTGGTGGTGGTGGGCGCGGCCGGGTTGGGTGGATTTGCCTGGCGGATGCGGCGCGTTCTGCGCACGGTGCTGGCATCGAAAAAAGATGCCGATTTCCGCCTGGCGCCGTTGGGACGCCGCGTGTGGGAGTTCATTGGGGAGGTGGCGCTGCAAGGCAAGGTGATTCGCGAGCGGCCGCTTCCCGGGCTGGCGCACGCCTTCGTCTTCTGGGGTTTCTGCGCATTCGCCCTGGTGACGCTGAACCATGTGGCGCAGGGGTTCGGCTGGGAGATTATTTCCCGCCATTCGCTGTTTGGTGAGGCCTATTTCGGCTTGGCGGCGTTGTTCGCCGTTGCCGTGTCGGTGTCGATCACGGGGCTGGCGCTGCGGCGGTTCGTGGCGCGCCCGAAATGGCTGGGTGAGGTAAAGGCCGAAAGCGGCGTCATCGCCATTCTGATCCTGCTGCTGATGCTGACCTACCTGATGGAGTACGATCCGTGGAACTGGGGAACGGGCGGGCGCGGTGTCTGGTGGCTGCACACTCTGTCGCTGGCGGTGTTCCTGCCCTTGATTCCGCACACCAAGCACCTGCACCTGGCGTTGAGTCCCGTAACCGTATTCCTGTCACGCGGCGGGTTCAGCAGGATTCCTCCGCTGGCCGATGACGACGATTTCGGGCTGGACACGGGCAAGGATGTGACGCAACTGGCCGCGCTGCAAGCCTACACCTGCGTGGAATGTGGCCGGTGCACCGAGCATTGCCCGGCGGCCAACACGGGGAAGCTGCTGAATCCGAAAGAGATCGTGCTCGGCCTGCGAGGCTATCTGAACGAACATGGCCCGGCGGCCGAGGCGCCGCTGCTGGGCGTGCATTTGCAGCAGGAAGCCGTGTTTCAGTGCACCACCTGCGGCGCGTGCGAATACCAGTGTCCGGTGGGCGTGGAGCATCTGCCTGTGATTGTCGGGCTCCGGCGCGGGGCGGTGAATACGGGCAAGTGGGAGGACAGCTACGGCACCAAGCTGTTCCTGAACCTGGAGCGCAGCGGGAACCCCTTGGGGCTCCCGGCAAGCCAGCGCGATCAGTTCATCGCCAAGGCGGGGCTGCCGGTGTACGACGGTACGCAGGAGTACCTGTTGTGGCTGGGCTGCATGGGCTCATATGATCCGCGCGGGCGGCAGATCGTGGAGTCGCTCGCGCGTGTGCTGCGGCATTTGGGAGTGAGTTTTGGCGTACTGAAAAAAGAGCGCTGCACGGGCGACTCCGCGCGGCGTCTGGGGAACGACCTGCTGTTCGGCGACCTGGCCGGGCAGAACCTTGCCGCGATGGAGCAGGCCGGGGTGAAAAAGGTGCTGTCCATCTGCCCGCATTGCGTGCGGACGATGAAAGAAGACTGGCGAGAGGTGGGAGAACCGCAATTCGCCGTGGAGCACCACAGCGAGTTTCTGGCGCGTCATGCGGCGAGTCTGCCGGAGGCGGCGGGCGAGGGCGCCGGGCGCGAGAAGGTGGTGCTGCACGACCCCTGCTACCTGGGCCGGTATCAGGGCGTCTACGATGCGCCGCGCACGGTGGCGGGCTTGGCCGGAGGCCTGGTGGAGGCGGACCGCAGCCGTGAACGGAGCTTCTGTTGCGGAGCGGGCGGCGGGCTGGTCTTCCTGGGCGAGGAGACGGGCAAACGCGTGAGCGTGGAGCGGGCCGAGCAGTTGGCTGCGACGGGGGCGGATGTCGTGGCGGCGGCCTGTCCGTTTTGCAACACCATGTTCCGGGATGCCCTGGCCAACGGCGGCATCGCCAACGCTCCGCGGCTGGTGGACATCGCCGAGATCGCGGCGGCGCGCCTGCCTCAGTAAGACAGCCGGCCGCTTAGCGGTAGAAAGGCTTCCATGTGATCCAGAGCGGCCCGTAGTGAGGCTCGGGCTGGCCCACCTCCAACGCGCCAAGATCCGGCGCGCGGCCTGTGAAGCCGTCGTTGATGGTGGGCAGCGCAACGCCCGCGTCCACGGCCTTCGATCCGGGCTTCAACCGGAAGTTCAGGTCCATGGCGTGATAAACGAGATAGCGCTTGGCCGGCGAAGGATCATCGGGAACAAGGTTCTCGAACACATCGAAGTCGAGTTCCACGCCGTGCGTCTCCTGGCCTGTGGCCTTCTGAAGTTCGGCCAGCGTGGCGAAGCGTTGCGGCGCGCTCTGGCCCGGCGCGATCCAGGTGTACTGCGCGCGCTCGCCGCGGTTGGGGCGGAAGCCGTTATAGTCGCTCGAATAGTCGTTGGTGGCGTTGCCCCAGGTCATGACGCCGCGGCCGGGGGTGTCGCGGCCCAGGAACAGATTGTTCCGGAAATGCATGTTGGCGTAGGGACCGGCGGCGGTCTGCTCGCTGATAAAAGTGTTGTGATAGGCGAGGATGCCGGCCGGTTCGGCGCTCAGTTTGAAGGCGCTGCCGCCGGGCACGTGGTAGAGCACGTTGCGGAAGAAATAGACCGGCCCGCCGAAGACGGGCTGCGAGCTATAGCCGTTGTGCGCCGCGTTGACGCCGCGGTTGCGGTAGACGCGAATGTTGTGCACGCCGCCGTCGGATTCGATGAAGTCGTCGCCGGTGAGGTGGATGTCGTTGTTGTAAATGTCGATGGAGGAGGCCTGGCGCTCGGGGTCGTCCTCGGGCGGGCCGTAGGTGGAGATGCAGATGCCGTCGTGGAAGTAGGCCACGGCGTTGTGCGCGATGATATGGCCGGGACCGTAGACCTTCACGGCGAAGAAGCTGCGGACCTGGTGCGAGGGATAGATGCCGGCGGCGCGCGAACCGGCCTGGTTCCAGCCGATGAGGCGCATCTGGTCGTCGCGTCCGAGGAACAGGTTGTTGGCGATGTAGAAGTCATGCGAGCCGGCGTACTCGGTCCAGACGCCCGCGCCAACGTCCTCAAAGCGGCAGTTGCGGATGGTGAGGTTGTTCGCGCCCATCACCTCCTTTTCGCCGGCGAAGAACGCCACCTCGGTGTTCCGGAAGGTGAGCCCCTCAAAAATGTGATGCGCGCTGGCCATCACCTCGAACAGGCGCGCATTGCCGCCGCCGTCGAAGATGGCCTCGCCGTCGCCGGCGCCTTTGATGGTGATGGGCCGTTCGGCCGTGCCTTTCAGCGAAAGCGACCATGTGCCCGTGAACGGCGCGCTGAGCGGATCGACGTAGTTGAGGCGTTCCGGGCGGTAGAGTCCGGCATGGACGAGGATGGTGTCGCCGGGTTGGGCCTTGCGCATGCGGACGGCTGTCCAATCACCCCGGCCTTCGCCGTAGTAGGCGGCTTTGAGACCGATGAAGGCCGGTTCCTGCTTTGGCCCTTCGTGATCGGGCGGGTAGACGTGAAGGACGCGGCCGCCCGGGTAGGGACGCGGCTCGGCGCGCGTGGAGACGGTGACGCGGTGGCTGGCTTCGCCCTGGATGCCGTCTGGGTCGCGCATGGTGAACTCGCACTCGTAGGCGGTGGCGGCCTCCAGACCGAGGATGCTGCCGGCAAAGCCGTGCGGAACCGTGTAGGTCATGGCCTCGCGGTCACGGTGCGGACGTTCCCCGCCGATGCGGAGCAGCGGCAAGGCCGGACGCCACTGCGTGGTTCCAGCCTTGCGGAAGCGGACCTCGACGGTGGCATTGCGGTTGGCGTCGCCCGCGATGGCCCACTCGAAGCCGAGGTTGTGAAGCGTCGGGTGTTCGACGTGGAGACGGCCGGGCGTGACGCTATTCTGCGCGGCCAGCGAGGCGGCGGTGACGAGCAGGAGTGTAAAAGTGCGCATGGTTCAGGTGTTGACGATCTTATAGCAGCCTGTGGCGGAGAATGCGGCGGGAGTACGCCCGCAACCCTCCCGCGAGTGGCTGGGAGTACCGTCCGGCGGCGGGAGTGACACTGCGCCATGCCCAGCGCGGGCGCGGGTTCAGCGGGGCGATGGCCTGACGAAGCCTTCATGCAGGGGCTCAATCATGCGGGCGAACTCGATTAAACGCCGCTCTGAGTACAATGGCCCCACCACCTGCAAGGCAACCGGCAGCCCATCGCGATTGAGACCCATTGGAATCGTCAATGCGGGATGGCCCGTCGCGTTAAAGCAAACCGGATAGTAGAAATAGTCCCAGTAGTTGAGCCTGTGGCCATCCAGCATGATCGCCTCATGGTTCGGATTGTGCACAATGGCCGGGCCGGGTGTCACAGGCAGGATAAGGAGGTCGTATTTACTGAAGAAACCCTCCAATTGATCGGATAATTTTTGACGGCGGAGGAGGAGCGTCTCGTATTTTTCCGGGTCCAGGTCGGACATTCTCGCCATTACTTCGGAAAACGAAAACCGGTGGCTATCGGCCTTCTTGTACTCGTGAACCATGAATTGGCGAATCAGCCACGGGACGTTCTCGAACATCAGATAGACCGACAGCATCCGGTGCATCAACATCATTTCCTCGAATGCCGCCGGCTGGTCACGTTGAACGGCTACATGCCTGGATTCGAGCGTGGCGGCCAACGATGACAGACTCGCCTTGACATCCTCTCCAACAAACATTCTGTCGTTACGGAAAATCCACTCGTCGAGGTAGGCGATGGAATAATCCTTGAGTTTCGCCTTCGGCTCCAGCATGCGCTGCTTCCGGCTGGGCCATTTAGTCATGAGTGCGTTCCACGCCAAGGCAAGGTCGTCCGCAGTTCGGGCAAGCGGACCAGGTACCATCATGCGCCGGTATTTGGGATTGCCGGGTTCACCCGGAAATTCATGAGCGCCGCTTCCCATCGCGCCTTCGGTCGTCTTCAGCCCGTAGACGCCATTGAACGCCGCCGGAACCCGGATGCTCCCCCCCATGTCACCGCCCAAAGCGATAGGAGCCATCCCAGCCGCGACCGAGGCCGCGCCGCCCCCCGTGCTTCCGCCGGGAGTCCGCCTGGTGTCGTAGGGATTGTTGGCGGTGGGATAAATTTCGCCGAAGGTCTGGACATCGCCCAGCATTTTCGGGACGTTGGTTGTCCCCAGAATAATGGCCCCCTGCTCGATCAGGGCATCCACGATCCCTGCGTTACGGGGAGCCTTAAACCCCTGGAACATCACCGCATTCAGGGTGTTTGGCTTGCCTTTGATCCAGAATTCCTCCTTGACGCTCACGGGCACGCCATGCAGCATGCCAAGTGGCTTTCCTCGCGCGGCTTTCTCGTCCGCGGCATTCGCGGCGTCCAACGCCTCCGTCTCGAACAGCCAGACAAACGCGTTGGTCTGATAGTTGGTGTTCTTGATGTGGTTAATATGAGCCTGAACAATGGCCCTGGAACTCGCCTGTCTGTTCCGGATCATCGCGGCCAGTTCACCGGCGGAAGCATAGATAAACCGCGGCTCGAAAGGCCACTGCCGCACCGGCGGGTTGAAAAGTTCGGTCTGCAAGGCCGGAAGTTTTCCGATCGGCCTCGGTTTCTGGCTGATAAGATAGGCTGCGAACCCGCCCACCGCGAGCGCCAGCAGGCCGGCCGCGAGTCCGGTCCACTTCAGGATGCGAGTCACAATTTTCCTCACTAGCTCACCTTGCTGTTTCCTTTCAAGTAGGATTGACAAATCGTATACGCCCGGGGGACTTGCTGCAACGGGAGGCGCGGAATCCGCCGGGCGACGAGTCGAACTTCATGAAATGCCGAAGTGAACGTGCGGAGCGATCTCAGTCGCGCCATTCGAACCGGCCGATCCGGCGCGCAAGCACTCCTGCCCCCACTTCAGGGGTTTCCCCGGGATCATCTTGCGGTGGAATCGTCTATAGTGGAGAAAGAGGGTTCATGAAGCGGAAACCAAATCGTGACGTAGCTCCGGTCGTTCCAGACGAGTTCCTGGAGCAAGCGCTCGCCGCCACGGAAACCGACAAGTGCGCCGCACAGGCGGCCAAGTGTGTCGTGTGCGGCAGCGACACCGCGCCCACCTCCAACGAGGGTCTCTGCTGGGTCTGCCGGCGGTTGAAGATCTCCGCCTGGCGCGACAACGATTTCCAGATGGGCGCTCAGGAATAGAGGAACTCGAACCCGGTTCCCCCGCCGCCCTGCTTCACACGTTCATAAACGTAAGCCGCCACGGCCACATCCTGCACGCCCAGTCCGTTCGACTTGAACACGGTGGCGCGCGGCGACTCGCGCCGGTAGCCATCCCGCACCATCGCGCCCAACTCGCGCAGCCG
>JADLCT010000069.1 GCA_020847045.1 Bryobacterales bacterium
CTTTCGTCCATCACAGAACTTTCCTTCCATGGCATCCACTCTTCCTACCCCATCAAAGGGCCAAAAGTGTTACCCATGTGTCCGGAACATTCTGTCACCTGTGTCTCGGGACGGTCACTCTCTCTAGCGGCTTTCCGGGCTCTCCGCCAACAACGGGGGCAGCCCCAATCCCAACGAAATGAGCTCCTGCCAGTGGCGGCGCGTCTTGTGACTTCGCACGTGTGCCGCGACCGCCCAAGGGACGCTCATCTTCGAATGGCCCTTGACACACCGCTCTGCTAAGCTGAGTTGGCCGCTCCGGCTTACACTCTGCCACTGGTAAGCGAAGCCGGAAAGGTGGGAAGTTGCCTGATAAAGAGGATATCGCCATGATGCCCCTGACAGCGTATGTACATACGGCGGCCCAGCGGGCCACCGTGCGGGAGTACCGGTGAGGATCCTTCTTTACTGCCCCGATAATGGCGTTACCAGAAACTTCATGCCGCATTTATGGATGTTTCTGCTCCAGTCGCTCACACCGCCGCAGCACGAGGTGCTGCTGATTGACGGCAACACACAGCCGATGACCGATGCGGAGCTGGTTCGCTATACGCTGGACAAGAAGATCGGTCTGGTCGGCATCGGCGCGATGACCCGCATGATCGCCAAGGCGTATCGAGCCGCGGACGCCCTCCGCGCGGCCGGCGTGCCCGTCGTCATGGGCGGCCCTCACGTGACGGAGGTTCCCGGGGAAGCGCTGGGCCGGGATGGCGGACCACGCCATGCCGATGCGGTGGCTCTGGGCGAGGCCGACGAAACGTGGCCGCGTATCGTGGAGGACGCAGCCGCTGGCCGGTTAAGGGAGACGTACGCCCCCACGGATGCGTTTGGCCAGGAGCGCAAGCCCAGTCTGGACAACTATCCCGAGATCCCGTGGGAATCCATGGACCTCGACCAATTCAACCGCATGCCCGGTTTTCTCAGGCCGGTCGTGCGGCGGTTCCAAAGCACCTGGGAGACGTTCCACATCATTCCCATCGAATCAGGGCGTGGGTGCCCTTACGGCTGCGACTTCTGCACCGTCACGGGCTTTTTCGGCGACTCGATCCGTTACCGGTCCAACCAGAGCATCGTGGACGAAATGCTCCGGCTTAAGGCTCGCGCGCAGCGCACGCGAGGCAAGATCGCCGTTTTCTTCGTCGATGACAACTTCGCGATCAACGTGAAGCGCACGAAGGCGCTGCTGCGCGAGATCATCGCCGCCGGCGCGCAACTTTCGTGGGTCGGCCAGATTAGCGCCAACCTGCTTCGCGACGAGGAACTGGTGGATCTCATCGCGGAATCCGGCGGCAAGTGGATCTTCATCGGGATGGAGTCTCTCGATCCGGCCAATCTCGCCAGCGTGAGCAAGACCTTCAACAAACCCGGTGAATACGAAGCCGTACTCAACCGGCTCGCGCGGCGGCACATTTACGCGATCACCTCCTTCATTTTTGGGCTCGACAACGACTCGCCGGGAGTAGCCGAGCGTACGCTGAACCAGATACGGAACTGGCCCCCGGGGTTACCGGTTTTCGGGCAGATCACGCCATTTCCCGCGACTCCTCTCTATGAGCGCTTGGCCAGTGAGGGGCGGCTCACACGGCCCAAACACTGGCTCGAGTTCGCGCCGTTTCAGATGGCCCATACGCCACTGAAGATGTCCATCCCGGAAGTGCAGGCGGAGGTCCGCCATGCGTGGCTAAGCTCTTACAGCCCGGCGGCGACGGCGAGGGCTCTCGAAGCGATCGCGGACGAACCCATCCCATACAAAATCAGCCACCTGGTTGCGAGGATCTTCTTCCGCGGCATCTATTTCCCTCCGAAAGGCGCTTGGGGTTGGGTGAAGGTCATTGCGCAGAACTGGGCCTCGCTATTCCGGATCTTCAAGGAGTCATTCACCAAGTGGAACGGAACTGCCCCGCAAAATATGCCCATCGAGTTCGAGACTGGCGTGGGTGCGCCCAAGAACACTTGAGAGAACCAAAGAAGCCGGTCAAGAGAGACCTGCCATGGGTCCCTCCGGACCGCCGGGCGTTACATCCGATCCAAGTCAGGGCGAACGAAGCGTGCTTCTGATCGAACCTCATTCGTAGCGCCGGCTGAAGACCTCGAACAACAACTCAGCACCGGTCTTGGACAACGGCACGAAGCCCAACTCGCCGGCGTGCCGCGATTCCGCGGCCCCGAAGAGCCCCGCCCGGAGCAACACAACTGGATTCCCGCACGTGCGAACCGGCTTCGAGCGCGCTACCGGCCGATCAGCAACTGCCCTGTCACGTTCAAGGCGCCACTCGTGAACGCGCCGCCCAAAGGCCGCTCGTCTTCGAATGGCTCGAAAGAGAAAGCCATGGCGGCATGTTTGGAGGGAAAGCCCAGCACCAGAGACCCTTTCAGTATTTTCCCCTGCTTTTCAAGCGCCAGCAGGGAGGGAACTCCGTGGAAATCGATCGCGTTCAACTTAAACGGAGTATCGAACCGTCCGCGTGTTTTGCCGCGGAAACCTCCTACAAGGCCGCCAGTGGCGCTCAACTCGTTCATGCGAAAGATACGGCTATCGGGATGGTCTGTACTCGTGATGACGAGGTCGTAGGCGCCTTTGCCTGTGAAGCCCTTGTCCCCGGCGAGTATGAAGCGCCAATGCTGCGAGCCGAACACGAGAATTTCCCGTTCTCGCTGGTTGCTTCCGGAGATGGCCTCGTCCAGACGATGAATCGTCTGGATGCCCACGGTGGCATCCGGTCTTGTCTGGCCGGGACCGAGAATATTGCGCGGTGGCCCTTTGAACTTCAGTACCGCGGCCTCGGTTGAGGCGCCATAGACGCCGGAGGAATCGGAAATGGCAAATCCCGACAGCCGCAACGCCGCTTGCACTCTTGCGATCGCGTCCCGGCTCCCCGGGTTGGGAGGCGTACCGCGGAAGAGACGGCCGGCGGGTGTCTCGGAACAACGTTGCAGGAAGGGTTTTCCTGGACTTTCCTCGGTAAAAAGTTTTGAACTGAGAGCCATGTTTGCACCTCACGCCGGCTACTGTGCCACCGCAACCTTCGTCTCCAAACCCGTTACGTCAGCGAATCTTAAGACGGCCTATTTCATGCGCTTCAGCGCTTCTTTCAGTAGCGCCACCGCGTTTGCCTCCGTCGACGACGGCCCGGAAACATGCGCGCTCACGCTGTTCTCCCCTTGGATCGCGCTCGCCGACCACCCGCCCATTTCCGGGCGAACATTCCCCTTCGCCCCAACTTCCGGAAGCATGTGAAATCCCTTGGCCAGCTTTGGCTCCGGATGGTAGCTCGCGGGCACGACGCTGAGCATCACATCGGCCTCACCCTTTGTGGCGCTCCAGATGCACCCGCCAGTAGCGTTTTCGGGCGCTCCCAGTGCAATGCCAGCGAACTTGCTCACCTCGGCCGGCGTGAACAGCTTGCACTGCGGATTCAGCGCCTTCGGATTCTTTTTGTCGTGGGCGGTGATTGTCTCCGCCGTTCTTTTGGGATCCTGCGCCCAGGCAGTCATTAGCCCAAGCGCGCACGCGGCCATCAACACCCGTTTCATTCCGGCTCGCCTCCATCACCGGGCCATTTGCCCGTTCACCCCATTAGCGGAGGCTGCTCTCGAAATGTTCCATCCCGGACTATTTTTTTTGCGCCGCGGCCGTCTCGAAGGTCTGCAAGCCCTCTTCGATCTCTTTTCTCAACGCCGGCAGCCGCAGGAACATCGCGTTTCCATCAATCGCGCGAAGCGCCTTCCTCTGCGCCTCCACGGCGGCGGCCACATTCCCCATCCGGTAATGAGCCCAGGCCAGCGTATCCAAGTACCCTGGGTTCTTCTCCTCGGAGTTCCTCACCGCCCGTTGCGCGAACCGAAGCGCCGTCTCCGGCTGCCACAGATCGCTAAATTCGCTCCGGACCAGCCAGTTTGCGTACTCGTTACACTCGAGATCGGTCGCGCCTGGTCCCTCCGCAAGCGCCTTGAACAGCGAGAGCGCGTGCCGCATCGCGTCGCGGGCCGAAACTGAATCGTCCGCCTTGCGCAGCGTTGCCGACTGCATCACCAGCACCGAGGCGAAGCCCAGCACGAGTGTCCGGTCCGAAGGGTTCGTCCGCAACGCCGCCCCCAACGCCTCCACGGACTTCCCGAACATCGCCACCGACTCCTGTTTCTCCCCCGCCAGGAACAAGCCTTGCGCCAGATACGCCTGGCTCAAGGCAATGGAACGCCGGTGCTGCGCGTTGCCGGCGTCACGCGCCAATAGATCCTCAAACGTCCGCACCGCCTTGCGGCCATAGTTCACCGCCTCGGCCGCTTCTCTTGGATTCGTCTTCAGCTTCCCGTACGTCGCATACGCCGAACCGAGCGACGCCAGCAACAGCGTGTCGCCTGCCGCCGCCAGAGGCTCCAGCCGCTCCACGGAGGACTTGCAATCGGCCGCCGCTCCTTGCGGATCGCCGCTCGAAGCCCGCATCCCGCACAGCCGCACCTCAAGCACGCCGATGATCTTTTGCAGGTTCGCGTCGCGCGGATCGGCCTCCGCCAGCGCTTTCTGCGCCTTGATATTGTTCTCCAGGTTCGCGATGGCCTCCTTGAAATTCCCCACGCGAAACTGCGTGTCCGACGTGGTGAGCAGATTCATCGCAAGGGCGCGCTGGGCCTCCATGTTGCGCTGGGACCGGGCCCGCTCGTGATCCGCGATCGCGCGCTGGCGCTCGGCCTCCACTCTCCTGGCTTCCGCCGAGGCCCGCTCCGCGGCCGCTTGCCCTGCCGCCTCCTCCGCAATTCGCCTCTGCTGCTCCGCTTCTATTCGCCTCGACTCGGCAAGGGCTCGCTGTTCTCGAGCCACTTTCGCCGCCTGGTTGCTCACCACGGCCGCTCCCGCCAACGTGGCGAACACCGCCGCCGCCGCGGTCAGCGGCATCCACCGCCTGCGCAGAAACTTGCCCGTGCGGTACCGCAGCCCGTTGCCCTGAGCCGACACGGGTTCGTTCGCCAGAAACCGCCGGATATCCGCCGCCAGGGCTTCCACCGAGGAATACCGCCGCTCGGGCTCCCTCTGCATCGCCATTGCGGCAATCTTGTCGAAATCACCCTTCAGCCTCGTCTTCCAGGGCGCCACGGCCACCGCGCTCGCAGGCGGCGGATCGTCTTCGCAGATGGACCGCTGCACTTGATGTGTCAGCTTCGTCCCGTCTCCACTGTAAGGATGCGCTCCGGAAGCGAGTTCATACAACACAATGCCGAGCAGAAATACGTCCGTTCCGGTTGTCACCGCTTGGCCCGAAATCTGTTCCGGGCTGGCATACTCGGGCGTCATCGCCTGCAACGAGGTGGCTTGTGCTTCCAAGCCAAGCTCCGGCTGGTGGGAAAGGATCTTCGCGATGCCGAAATCGAGCAGCTTCACCTGCCCGCTCTCCGTCACGAAAATATTGGCGGGCTTCAAATCGCGATGCACCACCAAGTGCCGGTGCGCGAACTGAACCGCGCCGCACAGTTGCAGAAACAGCTCCAAACGGGCGTCCAGGCCCAGGCCGTGCTTTTCGGCGTGCTCGTCGATAGGCAGCCCTTCGACGTACTCCATTACGAGGTAGGGTCTGCCATCCCCGGTCGCTCCGCCGTCCAAAATGCGCGCGACGTTGGGATGCTCCATGGCGGCCAAAATCTGCCGCTCCACGCGAAACCGGTCCTTCAGCGCACTGGTCATCAACGCGGTGCGGATCATCTTCAACGCAACGCGTTTCCGGAACGTATCGTCGGTGCGCACGGCCTCGTACACCACGCCCATGCCGCCTTCGCTTAACACTCTTTGTACACGGTACGGACCCACCGCCTCCACCGGCAAATCCGCTTCGCTCGCCGGCTGTGCCGCCGCGCGCGAGGAAAGAAAATGCCCCCGCCGGTCATGCGCATCGAGAAGCCGCTCCACTTCCCGCGCGATCAAAGGGGCGCGCTCAGCCAACCCCTCCAGCGCCGTCCGCCGCTTCGCGGCAGGCTGCCCCGCAAGCGCGTCAAACCACCGGCGAACATCGTCCGGTCCACTGACAGATATCCGGGACTTCGGCTCCTCTGCCATGCGCGATTGGCCGTCATTATACTGGGGTCTAATGTCGGACTCAAAGCCCGGAGTCACCAGGCTCCTTGAGAATTGGCGGAACGGAGACGCCGCTGCGGGTGACGAACTGATCGCTTTGCTCTACAACGAGTTGCGCGGTCTTGCCGGCTATTTCCTCCGGGCGGAACGGCGAGGACACGCCTTGCGGCCGACGGCGTTGGTGAACGAGCTTTACCTCAAACTTGCCGGAGCGGCGCCGCTCGACGTGAAAGACCGGAGCCACTTCCTCGCCATCGCGGCCCGCCAGATGCGCCGCCTCCTGGTGGATCATGCGCGGCAGGCGGCTTCGCAAAAACGCGGAGGGATTCGCGTCTACCTCGACCTGGACGAAATGGCCGGCGGCGAGACCGGCTGCGACGCCGCCAGTCTCAACGAAGCGCTGGACAAACTGGAGCAGGTGGACGCTCGCGCCGCACGCGTCATCGAAATGCGCTTCTTCGCCGGTCTGACCGAGGAGGAAACGGCAAGCGCTCTGGAAATCTCGCGGTCCACCGTCAGGCGGGATTGGGACTACGCCCGTGCCTGGCTACTGGCGGACCTGACCGGTTCAGAGTAACGCGCCGGCGTTCAGAACATATACTTCAACGCGAACTGCACCACGCGTGCTCCGCCGGCGCTCAGGATGCGGCCGAAGTTGGCGTTGTTCACCGCCGCGTTCGGATTGCCGAAATTCGGATGATTGAAGGCGCTGAAGAACTCCGAACGGAACTGCAAACGGTGTGTTTCACGGAACTCGAAGTTCTTGAAGGCCGACAGGTTCCAGGTGGCCGCGCCCGGACCATACAAAATGCTCCGTCCAGCAGTGCCCGGCGTACCTTCCGCCGCGCGCGCGAAGGCCGAAGTATTGAAGTATTTCATCAGCCACTCGTCGCGCGGCCGTCCGCCCGCCAGCACAGGATTGCCCACCAGGTCGGCCCGGTCGTTGGCGTTGCCGTCCAGGTTCGCGTCATTGCCCGAGGTGACCGTGAACGGGTTGCCGCTGTCAAAGCGCGTAATGCCGCTCAACTGCCAGCCGTTCACCACATACTTACCCACCCAGCCATACTGCTGCGTGCGAGGCAGGTCCCACAGATAGCTCACCACGAACACATGCGGCGCATTGAAGCCCGCCGGGCCCCGGTCCAGCCGCCGGTTGTTCGAGTCGACAATCGCCACCGCGGTCGCGCTGAAGATATCGTCCGAGATCTCGTCCATCGACTTCGAAAACGTATAGCTGCCGTTGATCGTGAAACCGCGCGCCATGCGCTGCCGGAAAGAAAGCTGCAGCGAGTCGTAGTGGGCGTTTGAGCCCGTGTTCGTGTGTGCAATCTGCGCGAAAGTGTTCGGCAGGTAGGGCCGGCGCGCATTCACGTTCCCCGCCGTCGAGCTGCCCGGCCGGTAAATGGGCGCGTTGGCGTCACGCTGAAAGAAGAGCTTCCGTGACGAGTTGCCGACATACGCCGCCTGCACGGTCAGCGTCGAGGTCAACTGCTGCTCCACCGCCAGGCTGTAGTGCAGGACATACGGCGTGACGGCATTCTCGTCATAGTAGTTGGTCGTGAGGGGCAGCGAAAATTTCGGGTTGGTCCGGTCGAGCGTGTAGGGGAACGGACTGCCGCCCGGCACGTCGGCCCACGGATTCACGAGGTTCGGTGTCCCAAACGCCGTCACGTCCACCAGGAAGGGTTGCCCTTGCAGGTTCGAAGTGACGTTGGCGAACGAAATCGCGTAGAAGGCGCCCACGCCGGCGCGAATCGCCGTTTTCCCCTTGCCGGTTGGATCGTAGGCGATCCCAAACCGGGGGGCGAAGTTGTTCCAGTCCGTCTTGGCCATGCCGCGCGGAATGCCCTTGTCGCCGTAGAACAGTTGTCCCAGCGGCGCCTTCGGGATCACCGTGGACTGCTCGTTGAACCGGAACGTCGCCAGCTCATCCGTCGTGCTCACCATCGGCTTGTTCAACTCGTAGCGCAGCCCCAGGTTCAGCGTCACATGCGATGAGATCCGCCAGTCATCCTGCACGAATCCATGCACGGCGGTGGAGCGGAAGATGCGCGCCAGTCCGTTGTTCTGCCGGAAGCTCGCGGCCCGTCCCAGCAGATAATCGGCCAGCGTGTTCCGCGTGAAGTTCCCTGTGAAGCGCACCTGTCCGGCGCCCAGCCAGTTGCCCACCTCGTCGAACTTGCCGTACAGCATCCACACGCCCGCTTTCAACGTGTGTTTGCCGCGCGTCGCCGTCATCGTATCGGAGGCGCTGAAGGTTTGCTGCAACTGCCCATTGCCGCCGAAGGTGCCCATCTGCCAGCGGCCATTCACGAAAATCTGCGGCGGCCGCGCCGGCAGCGCTCCCAGCGTCACCTTGCTGCCATAGTCGCTCCAACTGTGCGTGAACTCATCGACAATCGGCGTGTCGCGCCTGCTCCAGGTGAACTGCGCCTGGTTCAATACCGTCGGGCTGACAATCCAATCGTGGCTCATCACGATGTTGCGCTGACGGTACTGAGTGGTGTTGTTGGCGTAGTTGGGAACCTGCGTGCCTGACGGGAACGGTTGATAGCTGTTGCCGTTGATCCAGAAAAGGCTGCCGTACACCTTCTGGTTCGAGTTCAGCATGTGATCCACTTTGATCAGGTACTGGTTCTCGTTGTCCCGGCTCGAGCCGGTCGACTGCAGCCGGTTGTCCGCCGTGTTCGGCAGGGGCACATAGCGCTCCATGATCGTTTTGGCCACCGGATCGAACCGGCTCACGGGAATCAGAGCATTGGCAAACGGCTGGTTGTTCGACGGGTCCACAGGCCGTTGGGAGGCCACGGCCGCCGAAAAGTCGCCGGCCCGCTCGGCGCCGGTCGGCGTCGAAACGTTGTTCACGAACGCCAGTCCGCGGATCTTCAAACCCTGGAACGAGCCGAAGAAAAAGGTCTTGTTCTTGATCACCGGGCCGCCCAGCGAAAAGCCGTACTGGTTCTGGCGCAGCGTGGGTACGCTCGGCTGGAAAAAGGGCCGCGCATTCAGTTTGTCGTTGCGCAGAAACTCGAACACGCTGCCGTGAAACGCATTGCTGCCCGACTTGAGCACCACGTTGAACACCGCGCCCGGCGAACGGCCGAACTCGGCGTTGAAGTTGCTCGTAATCAGCCGGAACTCCTGCACGGCGTCGGGATTCGGCGACGTATTGCCGCTGTTTCTAAAAAGATCGTTGTTGAAGGCCCCGTCCAGCATGAAGGTGCTTTGCCGCGTCCGGCTGCCGTTCACGTTCAGAAACGCGCCGCCCGAGTTGGAAACGGTGTTGAAGTTCGTGTTGGAGACCCCTGGCAGCGTGATGGCCAGATCGTAAACATTACGGCCATTCAAGGGCAGGTCATTCACGCGGTTGGTGTCCACCACCGCGCCCAACTGCGTCTGGTAGGTGTCCACTTGCGCCGCGTCGGCCGTTACCTCGACCGACTCCACCACCGCGCCCACGGCCAGACGCGCATCAATGCGGATGTTCTGGTTCACTTCCAGGCCAATCCCCGTGGCCACGAACGATTTGAAACCGTCGTGCCGGATCTCCACGCGGTACTGGCCCACGGGCAGCGCCGTCAGGATGTAGTTGCCGGCTTCATCGGTCGATGCCCGCCTGATCTCCCCGGTCAGCGTATTGTTCGCCGAAACGGCTGCGGCGGGTACGGCGGCGCCGGACTCGTCCTGCACGGAGCCGAGGATCGTGCCGGTTACCTGCGCCTGGAGCGTGACGCAAAGGAACCCTGCGAGAGATAGGAGTGGGAGCAGACTACGACGAACGGATGACATCATCCTGGACCTCCTGACCTTAAGTAGCAATCACGCCCATTATGCGCTCGTAAACGCTTAAATACAACTTTTCGCACCGCCCCGCCTGCCCATGAAGATTTCCACACGGCCCCAAATGTTACTAGAATCGGCTCTATGAAAATCAGCCCAGCGATCACCCGGCGCACCTGGATGAGCCTGCTCGCCGCGCCCGCGTTGTCCGCCGTCTTCCCCTGGCCGGAGAGCTTCCGGCGGCATACGGCGCGGTACCTGGAGACGCACCGGCGTCCCGAGGGCGGCTATGGCTGGGCTTCCGACGTGGTGGCCCACATCTCGCCTACGTTCGGCGTAGTCGGGTCCTATCAGATGCTCGGACTCGACGTTCCGGACGCGGATCGCGCCGCCGCCTTTGCGCGCGACGTCTATCCGGTTCCCGAGGCGCGGCGCAAGGACCGCCCCTTGTGGCGCCTGGATTTCGAGCAGGTGCAGACGCTGCTCTGGCTGGGCCGTCCGTTGGACTCCTTCCGTCCACTGGCCTCCACATGGACGCGCCCGGCCGAGTTCACCACGCGGTATGAGCTCGGCGGTAATCCGGTGTTCCAGCATCAGGCGATGGCCGTACGCGTGCGCCGCCTGCTCGGGCTCTCCCCGGCCGCTGGCGACGGCGCCTGGCGTGAGTACTTTCTGGCGCGCCGCCGTGCGAATGGAACCTTCAACACCACTCCGGCCAGCGATGGCAGCGCCGGCCATGTCATGAACACGCTGTGGGGTCATTTCGCCGCCGAATGCCTCGACATGAACCTTCCGGCCGCGCCTCAACTGGCGGCTTGGGTGAACTCCTGCCAGCTTGCCAGCGGCGGTTTCACGTATGCTCCGGCGGCGGCCGTGGGCGGCGTGGACGACATCGCCTACACCTGGTGCGCTCTGCATATTCTCGAACGGCTGGGAGCAAAGCCGGCGCGGACCGCCGCGTGCGCCGCCTGGATCGAGTCCCTCTACACGCCCGAAGGCGGCTTTCAGGACCGTCCCGGCGGCGAGCCCAACCCGCTGGCCACGTTCTACGCCATTGACTCGCTGCGCCTGTTGCAACACGCCCCGGTGAAGAGCGCGCGCCCCGCGGCCCGCGCGAAACGCCAGGCCATTCCCGCCGGTTTCGACGTGTTCTCCATACAGGTGGAGGCTCCCGGCGCGGGTTCGCCGCGCGAAGCCGTGTTGCTCGCCCAGACCCTGGGCATCCATCTCTGGACGGCGAAGAACTCCGCGCCCGGCTGGATCGAGGAGGCCCAGCGCCTTGCCGGCGAGGCTCGCGTTCCAGTGCGCTTCGCCATCGGCAACGAAGAATACGGAACCTATTTCGCCGTGCCCGGACTGGGCTGCTACTCGCACCTGGTGGATTTCGTCGCACCCTATGACGATGCCGCGGCGAAGGCGGCCTCCGTTCCGGTGCGCACCGACGGACGGCCGAACTTCGTCACGCCACCGGGCGCGATGGAGAAGATGAACTTCCCTTACACCTGGGAGCAGTTCCGCGGCCAGCGCATCGCGCAGCTACGCAAGGCGCGCGGCCGCATGGTGTGGCAGTTTCTGGAGAATGAAGAGCTGACGCGCGCGCTGCTCGACGATGGCGTGGCCACCGGTTCTTACTCGGCGATCGCCAGCTTCCACTTCGGCAACGAAAACTTCCTCCACTCGCAGCCCTACCTGCACCGCTGGTTCGGCCGCCTGCCCTTTGTCGGGCTTCAGGACGCGCACGGCCAGGAGAGCTGGTGGTGGGGCAATCAGCTCGCTGGGTTCACCACGTTGTTCGCCGGCCGCGACGGCTCCTGGGACTCGTGGCTGGAAGCGCTCGACCAGAACCTTGTCATGAGCGTGCGCCACGACGCCATCACCGGCTGGAAGACGCATTACGCGGGTGGCTCGCCCGAGCTGCGCGACTTCGTGCAGCGGCGAGCCGAACGCTGGCGCTGGTGGGACGCTTCGGGCGCGCAAGCGCGCCGTCCGGCCGCCGCGCTTGTGCTGTTGCGTCCGGGGATGCGCTTTGAAGCCGGTGCTCCCTCCGCGGGCGCAGCCTTACGCCTGCGGCTGTGGCACGAAAATACCGGACAGGCCCTGCCGCGCGAACCGCGCACGGAGCTTGTCCGGCTTCGTGTGGATGGCGCGCCGGTGGAGCCGAAGCTGGTGGAAACCAGAAGCGACCGCTACTTCCTGTGCCCGGCGCCGGACACAGGCGGCGCGCATCGCGCCGAGGCCGAGATTCGCCTGCTGGCTTCCGGCAGGATCACCACCGTCGCCACTGCCTGGAACGGCGCCGCCGCGGGAGTGTGACCGCGGCCGCTTACGCCTTCTTCAGCTTCTGACCCGCGCGGTCCCAGGCGAGGTAAGCGCTCTTGCGGTAGCTCTGGTTGCCGATGTTGGCGGCCACCACGCCGTAGTAGCCCAGGTCGCAATCGCACTTCAACGCTTCGCCCTTGCGGATGGCGTTGTGCAGATTCCTGTGGTGCAGATCCAGCGCCTCGGCGCCCGTCTTCTTGTGCTCGTACGGCTTGGCCTCGTCCTCCCACAGCTTTTGCGGCGTAATGGTGAAGCCCGTGCGGGTGAACGTAAGCGTCGCCTTGTTGCCGCGCAGCATGTGTTCCACCGGCGTGTCGTTGGCCATGGACGAGACAAGCTGCACCGTCAGACCTTCGGGATACTCCAGCAGGAAGTTCAGCGTGTCGGGCACCTCGGCCACGGACTTGGCGAACATATACTTGCCGCCCATGCCCACGCCTTTGTCGGGGAAGGTCAGGCCGAGCGCCTTGATGATCCGCGTCACGCGGTGAATGAACAGGTCCGTCGCGATGCCGCCCGAATAGTCCCAGAACAGCCGCCAACGGAAGAAGCGCTCCGGCTGGAACGGACGCTTCCTGGCCGGACCCAGCCAGGCGTTCCAATCCAGGTTCACGCCCGGTTTGCAGTCGGCGTCGATCGGATAGGCCCAGAACTCGTCGCCTTTGTGGTTGCGCGAATAGTCGATCTGCGCGAGCACCACCTTGCCCAGCGCGCCTTCCTTCACAAACCGGTTCGCCGTTTCGTAGGAGTCGTCCGACATCCCCTGCACGCCCACCTGCATCTTCACGCCGGTGGACTTGATTTTGGCCACAACCTTCTTGGCCTGCTCGATGCTCCACGTCATGGGCTTCTCGCAGTAGATGTGCTTGCCCGCATCGGCGGCGTCCAGTGTCATCTGCGCGTGCCAGTGCTCGGGCGTGGCGATCAGCACATAGTCGATATCCTTGTTCTCCAGCAGCCGCCGGTACTCTTTGTACTTCTGGCCTCCGGTCAATGCGGCCGCCGCGTCCAGCCTCTTGTCATAGACGTCGCACACCGCCACCATGCGGCAGTTGTCCGTCTCCTTCATGCCGTTCAGCGCGCGCATGTGCCCGCCGGCCATGCCGCCACAGCCGATGACGCCGATCTGCAAACGGTCGTTGGCGCCAATCACGCGCGCCGCCGAGGCGGCGGTCATCGGGAGGGTGGAGGAGGCGGCGAGAAAGCCGCGGCGGGTGAAGCCGGTCATGCGGGCATTGTACCGCGCGCGGCCAGGGCCCTCCGCGCGGCGCTTCCCTTGCGTCGTGCGCGGCGCTACCGTGGGAGGCATAGGAGGTCCCCATGACCGCATGCAAAGCGGACATCGACCGCTTTCTTTCCCTTCCTCATATCGCCCTCATCGGTGTCTCGCGAAAACAGGGCCAGTACTCCCGCACCGTCTTTCAGGAACTGCGCAAAGCCACTGCCGCTCTTACCCCGGTGAACCCCAACGCCCGCGAGATCGATGGCGCGCCCTGCTCAGCCTCGATTGCCGATGTACGCCCCACGCCCGGCGGCGCCATTCTGTTGATCCATGCCGGCGCCGTGCTGCAAACGGTGCGCGACTGCATCCGCGCGGGCGTTCGCATGATCTGGCTGCGCCAGGCGGAATCCACCAGCGAGGCGCACCGCCAGGCCGCCGAAGAGTGCCGTCAGGCCGGGGTTGTTCTCATCGCCGGCGAATGCCCGCTCATGTTCCTGGACGGCGGCCACTGGATTCACCGGCTGCACGGTGGTCTGCGAAAACTAACCTGCTCCTATCCGGCTTAGAGATCGCAAATACCGGCGGCCTGCCCTAGCGACTCCATCGGCGAGCGCTCGGGTATGAACTCGTGCGCGAAGTAGCCCTGGAAACCCGTGGCCAGAATCGCCTTCACCACGGCGGGATAGTACAACTCCTGCGACTCGTCGATTTCGTGCCGGCCCGGCACGCCTCCGGTGTGATAGTGGGCGAAATACTGGTGGTTCTGCTGGATGGTGCGGATCACGTCTCCTTCCATGATCTGCATGTGATAGATGTCGTAGAGCAGCTTCACGCGCGGCGAATTCACGCGTTTGCACAACTCCACGCCCCACCACGTGCGGTCGCCCATATAGTCCGGGTGGTTCACCTTCGAGTTCAACAGCTCCATGCAGATGTTGACGCCCTTGTCCTCGGCGATGGCCTTCACCTTGTTCAACAGCAGCACGCTGTTGTCCAGTCCCTCTTCGTCGCTCATGCCGCGGCGGCTTCCGGAAAAGGTGATCACGTTGGGCACCTTCATCTGCGCCGCGCGCTCGATGTTTTCGCGAAAATCCGCCTCCATCTTCGCGTGGTTGTCCTTGCTGTTGTGGCCGTCCTTGATGCTTCCCGCGCCGGGGACCATCGTGGGAATCAGTCCATACTTCTGTACCACCGGCCAGTCGTTCGGGCCGATCAGGTCGATGCCCACCAGCCCCAACCGCCGCGCCTCGCGCGCCAGCGTCTCTAAATCGGTTTTCTGGTAACACCAGCGGCAGACGGATTGATGAAGGTTGCGTTTCCGTTCCACTGGTTTGGGGTCCTGGAGCGCGCCCACGGGAAGTGCGGTCGCGGCGCTGACGAGAAAACTACGGCGGCTCATGCCGTGATCGTATCACTGCCCGCGCCGGACGCAAGCCCCGCGCCGGAACCTTCGCCGGAATTTTCGCCGGAGGCGCGGGAGAACCGCCGGACATACAAAGTACAGACCACGGCCAGCGCGACAAAGGCCACCTGCACCGAGTCCGCCGAGACGCGCGGTCCCGGCAGATAGCTTTTCAAGAGCGAATCGGCCACCGCCGTCCATGTGATGAACAGCAGCAGCGCGGCCGTGCAGCGGGTGCGGTGCACGAACCAGGCCACGGCGAGCGTCGCCACGGCGATCAGGCTGACGGCCAGCCAGTAATCCGTCCACGGGCGGTCTTCATACAGGTCGATGAAAAACGCGCAGCAGGTTACCGTCAGGCCCACCTCACGCGCCACCGCCGCCGAACGCGTGGCCAGAAGCAACAGCAGCGCGCCCGCCACGGTGAACGAAAAACGCAGGTGGATCCGTTCGAAGTAGGGAATCAGGTAAAGCATGATCGTCAACGCGAGAGCCGCCGCCGTCAGCGATGGCAGCAGCCCGGTGTCCGCTTCGTGTTGGCCCTCCCGCGACGCCACGGGCTCCACGCTCCACGCCGCCCAGGCGAACGCTACGCCCAGAAGCGCGCCGAAGGTGAATTCCATCACCTTCCACCAGTCCGTGAACGCCGGACCCGTGGCCGCGTGTCCCCACACCTGGAAACTCGCTCCGAGCGGGAAACCGATGGCCCCGCCGATCAGTCCGAATAGCGCGAATCGCCGCACGTGCGCTCCATGCAAAGCGATGACGGCCAGCGTGCCCAGGGCCAGACCCGCCCAGATTTCGGGCCGCGGTTTGTCGATGGGATTGGAAAAGTAGATCAGCTTTGGATCGTTGATGAACTTCCACCCGAGCCACGTGATGCCGAGCAGCGCCACCAGCGTCCACAACAGCTTCCGTCCGGAAGGCGGCGCCAGGGCGAGGCCCATCACCGCTCCGCCCAACATGCCCCAGATTCCACCTTTGATCGTGAACCCCAGAATGGCCCAATGAAACGTCTCGGGATGGAAGGATAGCCCCACCGTCTGGCCGTACGTCATGTCGCCGCCAAACCCGATGCCCACCGCCGCGAAGGCCATCAAACGGGCCGCGGCCGCCGTGTCCAGGCGCAGCAGCAGCGCCACCACCAGGCCGATCATGGAGCCGGGAATCATCGCCCCCAATGGGCCTCCGCCGATAAATCCGCGCAACCCCCAACCCAACGACATGGCGGCGGCGGCGAACAGGATCCAATGAAGAGGCGGCGCGGAACTGAGCGGTTTCATAAGTTGACCGATCATTATCGCCCAAGATTCCTCGGGAACCGTGCGGGAAATCACCGCGCCCGGCTAAATCTGAACGCGGTCCATCGCCAGAAATTCGCGGATATGCGGGTGATCGCTCTTGTCCAGAAGATGGACCGGCCCGAAAAAGATCACTTTGCCCTCGTGCAGGAAGATCACTTTGTCAGCCACCTTCCACATCAGGTCCAGGTCGTGTGTGACGACCAGGCTGGTCAGGTGAAGCTGGCGCTTCAGACGCAGCATCAGGTTGCCCAGGTGGTCGCTCATGATGGGGTCCACCATCGTGGTGGGCTCGTCGTAGAGGACGCATTCGGGCTGCGCCGCCAGCGCTCTGGCGATGGCCACGGCGCGCTTGTAGCCGGTGGAGAGGTCGTTCGGCGCGGAATCGTAGTAGTCGAGCAGGTCCACCATCCTGAGGAGGCCGCGCACGATCTCCTCGCGGTTGGCGGCGTCGTAATCCTCGCGCAACTCCAGGGAAAATAAGATGTTTTCGGCAACCGTGAGCGAGTCGAACAGGGCGCCGCTCTGGAACACCATGGTTACCTTTTTGCGGATGCGCCGCAGCTCGCTTTCCGGCGCGCGCGTAATGTCGGTGTGGGCCACCACAATGCGCCCGGCATCGGCCTTGAGGAAGCCCATGATGTGGGCGAGAGACACCGATTTGCCCCCCCCCGAGCGTCCCAGGATCGCCACCGTCTCGCCGGCGTCAATATGGAAGCTGACGCCGTCTAAAACCGTCCGGTCGAACGTCTTATACACGTCGCGAAATTCAATGTAGTGGGGGAACAACTCATTGCCGGGCATGGATCGCCTCCCATTCCTCCGGAGTGTTGACGTTCAGAAAGTGTCGAGAACTGTCGAAGGGCACCCAGCGGCAGGCCAGCCGGGCGAGCGCTTCGAGCAGGCGAAAGTTGCCTGTTTCCAATTGTTTGGAGACGGCATCCCGCGCTCCGGCGCGGTACAGCGCGCACAGCGGCTGTCGACGTCCGTCGGACGACACGGGGACGATGGCCTGGGCCCCGTCCTCTTTACCCGTCTCCAGCAGGAGTTGGCGCAGCGCCCGTTCGTCGAGCGATGGCATGTCGCAGGCCACCACCATGGCCCATTCCGCCGCCCCTCGGGCGCTGCCCTGGCAATCCGCCAGGGCCGATTCCAGGCCGCTCAAGGGGCCGCACCCCGGGCGCTCATCCTCAATGAGGGGGAGGCCCAGCGAAGCGTAGCGTTCCACGGGCCCTACAATCACCGCCTGGCCGCATACACGCTCCAGCAGCTCATAGGTTTTCCGCAGCAACGTCCGGCCGTCCAACTCAAGCAGCGCCTTGTCGCGGCCCATGCGCGAGCTTTGGCCTCCGGCCAGCACATAACCACGCACCAGGACCGGCACACGATCCGCCGCGCCCGAGGGGAGCCCGCTCATGCGGCTATGGTATCACCCGGCCACCCTCCACAGTCCCCGCCGCGGCGTGTAATCATGGCGCGCAGCCGGTGGCAGGTGATCGCTTAGGAAAAAACATGCTTGTGTTAGAAAGATTTACGAGTATAATCGGAGAAAACGGTTTGAGCAGATTTGCTATTGCCATGTTAGCGCTAGCGGTTAGCCACGGCGCGCTGTCCGGAGCCTCCCGCTCTTCCGGGACACCTCTGTCCACAGCGCCCAAAGCTCCCGCCGCCGTCGTTTCTACGACCATTCGCGCCGCCCGCAACGGACGGCTGGTGCGCTCTGTCGTGGTTCCTCCGACGGTGGTCCAGCCGCGCGTGGTGAATTCCGGGGCGCCCGGCGGCCATCCCGGCGCGATTACCTCGCTGGCGGCGCTCGATGCGCTGATCCAGGAGACGGCCGCGCGTGAGGGGGTGGATCCCCTGCTGGTCCACGCCATCATTCATACCGAGAGCGCCTACAACCCCTACGCACTGTCCTACAAGGGCGCCGAGGGACTGATGCAACTGATTCCCGGCACGGCGCGGCGTATGGGCGTGCGCAACAGCTTTGACATCCGGCAGAACGTCGCCGGCGGCGTGAAGTATCTGAAGCAGATGTTGGACCGTTTTGACGATTTGCGCTTCGCGATTGCCGCGTATAACGCCGGGCCGGAAGCCGTGGCGCGCTACAACGGAATTCCGCCGTACGCCGAGACCATCGGTTATGTGTATCGCGTCGGCAAGCGGTATGGGGAGCTGCGCCGGCAGTTTGCTCCCCGGCCTCAGCCTGTCATGCAACTGGCCGAGGCGCAGAAGTTGCCGGAGTACCGCCCGTTTGAGTCCTATCTGGACGCCGAGGGGCGGCTTCATTTGCGAACGAGGTGATTGGACGACGTGCGACTGGCAACGCTCATCGTAACTGGCATTCTGGCGTGCGGGCTCATCCCTGGCAATGTGGCGCGCTCGGCGCCGGACAACACGTTGCGCGAGATCCGCACCTGGTCGCTCGGCGACGTCACGCGGATCGCCATCGAGGTGGATGGAGTTCTGAATTTCAAGCATGACCGGCTGGCCGAACCGCCCCGCCTCTTCTTCGACCTGGATGAAACCAGCGTCGGCAAGCTGCGCGGCGCCGCGGCCACGATTACGGTCGGCGACCCCGTGGTGCGCCAGGTGCGCGTCGGCATTCTGCGCAAAGGCGTGGCCCGCGTGGTGGTGGATCTGTTCGAGCAGGGCGAGTACAGCGTCTCCCAGTTGACCAACCCGTCGCGCCTGGTGATTGAGGTGAGGCGCGGCGCTTCGGCGCCCAAGCTCCCGGCCGTTGAGCCTCCGGCCCCGCCGCTCGCTCCACCACCGGCGCTTGAGCCCTCCGCGCCTCCCGCGCCCATCTCCGCCGTCAGCTCCAAGTCCGTGCCACTGGCCGTGCGCCGCACGATCATCGTGAAGGGGAAGCGCCGGCACTTTATCGAAGCTCCGCGGACCGCCGCCCGCAAACCGGCCCCGCCGCTGTGGACCATCGCCGCACAGCCCCGCGTGGCCAGCCGTCTGAGCCTTGCGAGCATTGCTCCAGCCCCCACGTGGACGCCGGCCATTCCCACGCGGCCACATCGCAAACCCTCCGTCGCCGTAGCCCGGAACACGGCGCCTGTTACGACTCCCGCGCCAGCGCCCGCCGCGGCGCCCGAGTTGCCGCCCCCGCCGCGCGTGGCCGCCAAAGCCACACCCGCGCCGCGCGCCGAGGTGGATCCCAGTGAAACCTTCCTCGATGCCCGGCCCGCGCAACAGACGCGTCTCGGCGACCGGTCGCTGACCCGCGCACTGGGTTTGAAGCTGCGCCGCGTGGTGATCGACGCGGGGCACGGCGGCCATGACACCGGCACCATCTCGCGCAATGGACTTAAGGAGAAGGATCTGGTGCTCGATGTGGCGCTGCGGCTGGGCGCGATCATCGAGGAGCGTCTGGGCAGCGAGGTGGTTTATACACGCGACAGCGACGTGTTTGTGCCGCTGGAGGACCGCACCTCCTTCGCCAACCGGCAGAAGGCCGACCTCTTCCTCTCCATTCACGCCAACTCCTCTCCGAGCCGTTCCGCCGCCGGAATGGAGACCTTCTACCTGAACTTCACCACCTCCAAGGACGACCTCGACCTGGCCGCGCGCGAAAACGCCAGTTCGGAAAAGTCGATCCATGACCTCTCCGACCTGGTGCGCCGGATCACGCTGCAGGACAAGGTGGAGGAGTCGCGCGAGTTCGCTTCCCGCGTGCAGACGGCCGGGTATGAGCTCACGACGAAGACGCACGGCCGCCTGAGGAATCGCGGCGTGAAGAAAGCGCCGTTCGTCGTGCTGATCGGCGCCCGCATGCCGAGCGTTCTGGTCGAGATCGGCTTCCTGACCAACTCCAAGGAAGAGTCGATGTTGAAGAAGACTGGCCACCGGGACAAGATCGCCGAGGCGCTGTTCAAAGGCGTTTCGCGATATGCCGACGGGTTGTCGCACTTCCGGGTGGCGCAGAACGGCGCTTCGCTGACGGCTTCGGAATCGCAGTAGCGCGGAGCGTCAGGCCGGTTGCGGCTGTAATTCCAGCGCCAGAGGCACCACACAGTTGCGCCCGGCATGTTTGGCCATGTAGAGCGCGTCGTCGGCGCGCTCGATGAGCGCTTCCGGGGGGCAGGCGGCCATCCCGTGCATGGAGGTGACGCCGAAGCTGGAGGTGACCGGCACCGTTGCCGCGCCCACGTGAACCGGGGCGTGGGCCAGAGCCTGGCGCAAGGCCTCGGCCTTCACCGTCGAGGCTTCCAGGTCACAGCCGGGCAGGACAATGAGAAACTCCTCGCCGCCATAGCGGCCCACGGCGTCATACGGACGCACTGTGCCGAGCATCCGGATGGCCGTCTCGCGCAGCACAGAATCCCCCACCAGGTGGCCGTAGGTGTCGTTCACGCGTTTGAAGTAGTCCAGGTCCGCCAGCACCAGCCCCATCGGGCTGTTCTCGCGGCGCGAGCGGGCCATCTCGCGCGCCAATAGCTCCATCGTCGCGCTCCGGTTCCAGAGACTGGTGAGGGCGTCCCGCGTGGCCCGCACCTTAAGCTCCTCCTTCACCCGCAGCAGCTCCGTCTCGATCTCCACGATGCGGCGCGCCGGGCCCAGGCGCAGGGCCAGCTCGTTGAAGTCCGGAGGCTTCACAAGATAATCGTCGGCTCCCGACTGCATGCCGCGGATGAAGTCCTCGCGTTCGGAGCGCGAGGTCAGCATGATGATGTAGGTGTAGTATTCCCGCTTGAGCGTCCGCACCTGCGTGCACACCTCGGGGCCGCTCATCCCTGGCATCATCCAGTCCAGAATCGCAATGCGCGGCGCCGACTCGCATTGCAGAATCCGCCAGGCCTCCGAGCCTGACGCGGCGGCAACGACCTCATAGCCCCACTTCTTGAGCACAACTTCAAGCGGGCGCCGCGAGACAACATTATCGTCGGCCACAAGAATGCGCACCGGGTTCGATCCTGATTCCGCAGCCCCAGGCTCTGGAGTCATGACAGTCGTCGCGAGAGTTCCTTCGTGGTCATCACATTCAGTTATCGGCAGGAATCGCTCGACCATCTTGCGAATCTGACGCGTGCAGCAAGGCGGTCTCCCCCCGCTCGTCACCGGGGGGCGCCCGCGGCGCCAGTGGTCTCTCTTTCCCTTTCCCTGTTCCGAGATTATATCGAAAGGCATCTCCCCCGCCGTTTGTCAACCGGGTATCATCGTGCGATGGCTCTCCCCTCCGCGCCGCTGCTGGCCGCCGCAACGCTGCTCTGCACCACTTTCGCGTGGGCACAGTTGACGCCCGTCAACACCCCTCAGCGCGTGGTGCTCCACTACGAGGAGCCGGCCGCGGCCGTGCCCGCCGCGATGCGCGCGGCTTCCGGACCTTCAGAGATCATTGCCTCTGACGGCGCGCGCTGGACACTGGCCCGCTTCTCGTCTAACGGTAAGGGGTATACGAAAGGCATCTGGCGTCTCGATGCGGCGGCGAGCCACGCCTGGGATCAACGCCAGTACTTCGCCGGCCGCCGCTACCTGCTCTCCGACGATGTTCTGTTTCTCCACTCCGACGGCGGGCGAGGAGTCTGGGCGCGCACGGCCGCGGGCGTCACCCACATCCAGCTTGTGCCGATGACGCTGGAGGAAAAAGCCGCCCACTTTGAGGAACGGATCCGCCTGCGCCACACCCGCCACGGCTTTGTCGCCAACTCGCATATGTCGCGGCCGGGCGACCTCACATCGAGCGTCCCGGTCTCCACGGACAACGACGGCTTGTGGACCGCCATTTACACCGCGGCCGAATGCTTTCGTTATGCCGTCACGCGTTCGCCGGAGGCCGCCGAGCGGGCCCGCCTTACCGCCGAAGCCGTTCTGTTTCTGGAGGAGGTCACCGGCAGGCCGGGTTATCCGGCGCGCAGCTACATCACGCCGGGCGAACCGCGTCCTCCCGACGGCACATGGCACTGGCGGCCCGATGGCCGCATTCTGTGGAAAAGCGACACCAGCTCCGACGAGCTGGTGGGCCACTATTTTCTGTTCGCCATCGCCTACGACCTGCTGGATGACGCGGCGTTGAAGACAAAAATCGCCGCCACCACGCGGCGCATCACCGATCATATTCTCGGCCACGATCTCCAACTCACGGACATTCATGGCCAGCCGACCTACTGGGGCCGCTGGTCGCCCGAGTACTTCGCCTCGCCACGCGGGCGCGGCGATGCGCCCTTGAACGCCCTGGAGATCCTCTCGTTTCTCAAGACCGCCCACCACATCACGGGCGAGCCGCGCTATGAGGCCGAGTACCGCCGCTTGGCGGGTCCGGCCGGCTATGCCGCCCTCACCACCCGGCTCGACGCCCTGCGCGAGGAGATCAACTACTCCGACGAGGAGCTCGCCATGCTGCCCTTCTATCTCCTCTTCCGCTATGAGAAGGATCCCGCGCTGCTGGCCGTTTACCGCGAGGCCCTGGCCCAGTGGTGGCGTAACATCTCACGCGAAGCCAACCCGCTGTGGACCGCCATTCACGCTGTGACGGGCGCGCAGGTGAACTACGATGACTCCCTGCGCACTCTCTACCGCATCCCGCTCGACCTGCGCGAATGGACCGTCGAAAACGCGCACCGCACCGACCTGGCATGGGAGTCCGAGGCCGACCGGCATGGCCGCCGGCAGGCGCGCGTGCTGATCGCGCCCGACGAGCGCCCCGTTATGAAGTGGAACGGAAATCCTTTCCGCACCGATGGTGGAAACGGCGGGCGGGGCGAGGACGACGGCGCGTTCTTCCTGCTGCCGTACTGGATGGCGCGCCACCATGGACTGATCCGCCCCTGAGCCGGACCCAGGCGCCGCCCACGTCCGCCTCTCTTCGCGGTATAGTGTCTAGCGGCAAGCAAGCTCAGCCAACCATGTAGTGTTGATAAGGCCAACTGGTTCAGCCTGATGCTGGTTCCGATCTTATTCGCGGCGGCGCTATTGCCGGCCGCCCCTACCGCGGGACACATGGATGTCCGCGTTTATTCCGAGCTGCGGCGCATTGGCCCCGACGGCGCGCCCGTGGAGGCGGACAGCATCGGGCGTCCGCGCGAGATACTTTCGCCCGCGCTGGCCCGGCAAAGCTACACCAGCTTCCGCATTGCCGTCTCGGCGCCGCTGGGCCAGAAGTTCACGCTCTTTCTCGGCGAGAATCCCGAGAACATCCTGCAAACCACGCTCTACAAGGAATCCTGGACGCACACCGGCAAAGCCTGGATTCCAGACGCCATCGAAAAGGTGAACGCGCCTTACACCGGCGTGATTCCGGATGCCTCGCTCGGGCCGGAGGCGCAGAGCGTGCAGAGCTTCTGGCTGGACGTCTACACGCCGTCGAAAGCGCCCATCCGCCGGGTGCGTCTCGAAGTCCAGTTGAATGTGGGCGATCAGTGGATCATCTATCCGATGGAGATGCGGATCGGAGCGTTGATCACGCCGAAACCGGAAGCCATTTCCCCGGCGCTGGCCGACCTCCGCCTGCCGGCCTCGGAGACCGCGCTCGAATACCTGGAGACCTATCTCTGCGCGGCCAAGCAGCGGCTGGGCGCTTCGCCGCCGAATGGCCGCCAGCTCATCTTCCGGAACGCCCAGCAGGATGTCCTGTGGGCGCGCATGATCGAAGGGACCAAGGGCCGCGACTTCGCCGTGGCCGGCATTCTGAGCGCGCTGGGGGCTGCCGACGTGAAGTCCTGGTGTGAACGGCGGCAGGAACCGCAAAGCGGCTACGACCCGGAGTCCTACTGGAAGCTGCGCAACTGGCTCATGAAGAACGCCACGCAGTAAGGGCGCGCGTGACCGCCGGCCACCTGGTGCGCTACACTGAAAACTCCCGGCCGTAAGGCCGCGGGCGAGGCCGTTTGGCCCTGTCCCAAACCCGCGTGGCGCGTTCGCGCACCCCGGGCGCTTCCCGGAGAGATGGCCGAGTGGTTGAAGGCGCACGCTTGGAAAGCGTGTATACGGGAAACTGTATCGAGGGTTCGAATCCCTCTCTCTCCGCCATTCCACCGCTTGTCCGGCTCGTTGACCAGTTTTCCGTCCCTGCTGCGCAGTTCAGTCGAAGGAGGGAATCATGGCAACTGGACTTTCTCAGTTTCTGGTTCACGTCGACTTCGCGACGGCAAAAGGCAACCTTCTGATCAGCCGTGACAACGACACCTGGCAACTGGTATTCGAAAAGGGCGTGCCGCGCAGCGGGTGGACACAAGGAAAACTAGGCTTCTGGGAATGGGATACCTCGCGTGATGTCTGTCTGCTGTATGACAGCCGGGCACAGCGGGGAGGCGTCTGGGGGAACTCGCTCCAGGCCCAATCCGAATACATCGCCGCCGGGCTGTTCCAGTTCAACCCTAAAGCGGCCACATTCGGTTTTGAAGGAACCGCCGCGTTCGGGCCGGACCGTGGTTTTGATTCGGCGCCGCGCGGGACGTGGGAGATTGTCGCCACGCCCAACCAGATGGACGAGGTGAAGTCCGAACTGGAGCGGTTGAGCAAGGAGATTGAAGCCGCTTACCGCCAGGCCGCCGTGGACGCCGTCGGCATTGTCGATCCGACGCCGGTCTCCGATTGCGTCGGCGCGGGCATGTGCCTGTCGCAAGGGGATATGGTGGGCGCCTGCCTCAGCCTGGTGGCCGTGTTTCCCTACATCGGCGATGCCATGGGCAAATCGGCGAAGGCCATTCGCCTTGTGGCGCACGTCCAAAACCTCTACCACCGTCTGCGCGCGGTGATGAAGACCCTCCAGATTCTGGAACGCGAGTCCGTGCGGGCCCGCCGCGCCAGCCGCGAGGCCTGGGAGCGGGCCAGGGTCCTTCGTCAGAAGGCCGAGCGTGAAGCCGCCGCGTCGGTACAGCGGATGCGCACGGCTTTCCGCGAGATGATCAAACGCAAATACGCCCACATCGCCCAAAAGGCCGGTTGGAGCACGGCCGACCTGGCACGAGCCTGTGAATGGTGCAAGTTCACGAAACCTCCGAAAATGGTCGTCGCCCGTAAGCGCAGCGCCATTGCCCTGAAGTACGAAGGCAAGCCGGGCTACGCTCCCAAACCCGAGGTGGTGAAGCTGAAGAGCAAGAAGTCTGGTCCGTACAAAGGACTGGTCTGCTATCCCACCGAAGAGGAACTGGCTGACATTGCGCGCCGCGAAGGGCAGAAGTCCGCCGATAAGATCCGCCAGAACGCGGAGGCTCTGAAGGAGAAGGGCTTTCACTACGACGAAAACGGCCTTCTCATCAATGCCAAAGGCGAAAAGATTTACTCCGATATCGACTACATGGGGATCTACAACATTCCCGAAGGCCGCGCCCCAACCGCCTGGGGAGGCCGCTTGGCCGACAATGACGACGAGTTTCTGAACGAGTGGATCAACAAGCTGTTCCACACCAAGGCGCCCGCCAAGCAGCACGGCAATCAGGACCGGCTTACGGCGGAGCTGGAAAGCGCCGCGGAGGATCTCAACAAGGCCCCCTTACGCATGCCGGACGCCGACGAGTTGGCCGATCCCGAGGCATTCCTGCTGATCGGCCCCGACGGCATCCCCCGCAGCGTGAGCTGGAGTGAGCTCTGCGACTGGTACAGGCGCTACGGCATTCACAACCCGTATCTCGCCCACATGTAGCCGTGCGGCCAGGCCGCGCCCGGCCCCCGCGCGCTGCTACCCTAAAGACACATGCGCCGGTTCCGGCACATTTTCCTGATCGCCCTGGCCGCCGGACTTGCCGTCGTTCTTGCCGTTTACCGCGCCCAAAAAGGCGTGCAAGCCGTGCGGCAGCCCGAGCTGCCCGCCGCGCTTCCGCTTGACATACAAGCCGCCAGCCGCGACTGGGTCTACTTCAAGGACAAGGACGGCGTGCCCATCGTTGAGGTCCGCGCCCGCGACATGGCCCGCATTGAGAAGCCGGAGCCACGCATCCAGCTCAACGGGGTCCAGTTGAAGCTGTTCCACAAGGACGGCAAGCAGTACGACCTGGTCAAATCCGCCTCGGCGATTTTCCATGAGGCCGGCTCGTCGCTGTTCTCCGAAGGCGATGTCGAAATCACACTCGGCGTTCCCGGCGGCGAGCCTGGCGATTCCCCCGCCGGCCGCCTGCTGACGATCAAAACCTCCGGCGTCGACTTCGACGCATCTACAGGACGCGCTCACACCGAACGCCCGCTCCAGTTCGCGTTCGACTCCGGCGATGGCACGGCTACCGGCGCCACCTACGAACCGGCCGAACGCCAGCTTCACCTCCACGCCGATGCCCATCTCGTCTGGCGCGGCCGGGGCGCGGCCGACAGGGCCATGACCATCGACGCCGGCGAGCTCATCTACCGGGAGGCCGAATCGCGCGTCCTGCTGACGCCGTGGTCCCGCTTCGCGCGGCGCAACCTGCGCATGGAGGGCGGCGAGTCGATGGTCTATCTCGATAAAGGCCACATCCAAAGAATCGAATCGGTCAACGCCCGGGGCGCCGATCAACAGCCGAACCGCCGCCTCGACTTCGCCGCCGAGCGTCTTCACCTACTCTTCAACGATGACTCCCACGTTCAGAAGATCACCGGCGAGTCCAACGCCGTTCTGAATACCCTCACGTCCACGGCCACCACCCGGGTCACCACCGACCGCCTCGACCTGGACTTCGCGGCCGGCGAGGAAGACTCCGTCCTGCAAACCGCCACCGCCAACGGCTCCTCAACGCTCGAGTCCAAGCCCACCCCGCGCCCCGGCGCCACCACGCCGCCCACGCGCGTGCTGAAATCCGCCGTCATCCTGGCCCGTATGCGGGAAGGAGGCGAGGAGCTGGCCCAAGTGGAGACGCACACGCCCGGCACTGTCGAGTTCCTGCCGAACGCGCCCGCCCAGCCGCGCCGCCGCCTGGAGGCCAACCGGCTTTGGATGACCTACGGCCCCCGCAACATGCTGGAGACCTTCCGCGCCGTCCAGGTATCCACAAGCACGGAAAAGCCCCCCACGCGCCGCGCCCCCAAGCCGCCGCCCGCCCTCACCACCTCCGATGACCTGACCGCCACCTTCCATCCCGCCACGGGCGACCTGGTCCGCCTGGAGCAGTGGAACAACTTCCGCTATCAGGAGGGCGAACGCCAGGCCGCCTCCCACAAGGCCACACTCGAGCAGGCAACCGACCGCATCATTCTGGAGTCCGAAGGCAAGACGCAGGCGCGCACATGGGACCCCACAGGCTCGCTGAGCGCCAACCTCATCACGCTGGAGCAGAGCGCCGGCCGCACACTGGCCGAAGGTAACGTGCTCTCCACGCGCCAGCCGGAGCAGAAGCCGGCGAAGAACAGCTCGGCCATGCTGAATCCCGGCGAGCCCCTATACGCCCGCGCCCAGCGCATGACCGCGCTGGACAACAACCGCGACATCACGTACGAAGGCGCCGTCACGTTGTGGCAAGCCGCCAACCGGCTGCAGGCCGACCGTGTCCGCATTCTTCGCGCCCGGCAGACGCTGGACGCCTCCGGCAACGTGGTCTCCCAGTTGATCGACTCGGCCCCTGGCCCAAAGACCGCCGCCCCGGTTACGGTGGTCCGCTCTCAAACACTGCACTACGATGATGGCCGGAATCTGGCGCACTACAAAGGAAACGTCCGGCTTAGCCAGGGCGGAAGCTCCGGCGCCATTGATGTCCAGTCGGCGGAGCTGCGCGCCTACCTTCTCGATGACCCCAAGCCCGGCCAGTCCCGCTTGGAAAGGGCCTTCGCCGATGGGAACGTGATCATTCTCCAGCAGGCTTCCTTCCAACCCGCGCCCACGCCCGCCGCCCCCAACCCAGCCCCCCGTCTGCGCTCGCGCCGCGGCGTGGCCGAACACGCCGAATATTACCTGGCCGATGGCCGCGTGATCCTCCGGGGCGGCAACCCGCAAATGACCGACTCCGTCAAAGGAGTTACGCGCGGCCGCCAATTGACCTGGTTTTCGTCGAATGATAGCCTTCTGGTAGAAGGTGCTGAGACGCAGCCGGTGGAAAGCCGGATTCTGCGCCGCTAGCGCACAGCGCCAGGGCCTCGGCTCGCCTGGCAGCGTTGTGCGCGGCGAAGACGGCCGCCCGCATGCGCAAACTGGAAACCGCCGAGATCGCCAAGTCCTACCGCCGCCGCAAGGTTGTCGATGATGTCTCGCTTTCGGTCACCCAGGGCGAGGTGGTCGGGCTGCTGGGTCCGAACGGGGCGGGGAAAACCACCAGTTTTTACATCATTGTCGGCCTCATCAGCCCCGACACCGGCCGTGTCCTGCTGGACGGCGAGGACATCACCGACCGGGCCATGTACGAACGCGCCCGCCTCGGCATCTCCTACCTCCCTCAGGAGCCTTCCGTTTTCCGCAAACTCACCGTTGAGGAGAACCTGTTGGCCATCCTCGAAACCCTCCCCATCAACGCCCACGACCGGCGCTCGCGCATGAATTCCCTCATCGACGAGCTCGGCCTCGACAAGGTCCGCCAGTCGAAGGGCTACATGCTCTCCGGCGGCGAACGGCGGCGCGTCGAAATCGCCCGCTCCCTCGTCATCAACCCCAGCTTCCTCCTGCTCGACGAACCCTTCTCCGGCATCGACCCCATCCAGGTGCTCGAAATCCAGCGCATCATCTTCGACCTGAAACGCGCCGGCATCGGCATTCTCATTACCGATCACAACGTCCGCGAAACTCTCGCCGTCACCGACCGCGCCTACATCATCAATAACGGCGGCATCTTCCGCGCCGGCTCGCCCGACTCGCTCGGCCGCGATCCCGACGTGAAACGCGTCTACCTGGGCGACAATTTCACGTTCGAGCTCGGTTTGCGCCAGTAGCCGCACCCCCGCGGCTTCCCGGCGCTGCCTCTACGGCCTTTTTCGCCATTTCAGTTGACTTTCGTTCATTAAAAAAATATCTTTTACTAATCGGATGTGATGAGGCATCCGAAATCTCTCGCTGCTTAGGACCTGGGTATGGTCATTCGAAGTCTCGTAACGGTCACTCTCTTTGTGGCTACCGCGTTCGCACAAGGGGAACGCGGAACACTCAACGGCACTATTACGGATTCCTCCGGCGCAGTCGTCGCCGGGGCTACCGTGAAAATTCTCAATCCGGCAACCGGCGTGGAGTTGAACGCCACCACCACGGACGCGGGCGTCTACCGCCTGCCGTCGCTGATGCCCGGCACCTACCGCATTACGGTGAGCGCGCCCGGCTTCAAGACGGCGGTCCGGGAAAACGTCATTCTCCAGGTGGCGCAGACGCTGACGGTCGACTTTTCGCTCGACGTGGGCAACGTCACCGACTCGATCACGGTATCGAGCGACCCACCGCTGCTGGAAACCGGCACGGCCGAGATCGGCTCTTACGTTTCGAAGAAGGAGTTCGACTCCTGGCCGATCGCGGTGGGCGGCGGACGGCGCCAGATTCAGCAGTTCATCTTCACGTCGCTGCCCGGCACGACGGGCGGAACGTGGCAGGGCTCCATCAACGGCGGCCAGAACTACTCGCACGAGATTCTGATCGACGGCATCTCGGTGGGCCGCATGGATCTGGCCGGCGGCGCCAACTCGGAGTTCAGCCCCTCGTCGGAGTCGATCTCGGAGTTCAAGCTGCAAACCGGCACGGTGAGCGCGCAGTATTCGGGCACGCAGACCTCGGTGGCGAACTTCGCCACCAAGAGCGGCACGAACGAGCTGCATGGCTCGGCTTATTACTACGGCCAGAACGACGCCCTGCGGGCCAACAACTTCAACTCGAACTCGGCGGGCATTAAGCGCCAGCCCTACAAGCAGCACAACTATGGCTATTCGATTGGCGGCCCGGTGTATATTCCGAAGCTGTACGATGGCCGGAACAAGAGCTTCTTCTTCCACAACATGGAGAGGACGACGCAGAAGGACTACAGCCAGACGCTGCTGACGCAGTTGCCGACGGTGGATTTCAAGCAGGGCAACTTCGCCAGTTTGCTGAACCCGGCCTTCACCGGCAACAACAGCTCGGGCACGATGGTGGGCAACGACGCCGCCGGCCGCAGTGTGCAGTTTGGAGCGATTTACGATCCCACGACGTCGCGCCAGGTGGGCAGCACGTGGGTGCGCGACATGTTCCCCGGCAACGTCATTCCGAAGAGCCGTTGGAGCCCGGTGTCGTCGAAGATTCTGGAGCTGGCGCCGATCACCGATCCGGTGTTCAGCGGCATGTTGAACAACATGCCGGCGCTGGGAGCCTGCTGTCCCGAGTTCCGCGAACGGATGCTCACCTTCAAGGGTGACCATAACTTCAACACCCACCACCGCCTGAGCGCGATGTTCAACCGGAACTTCCGCACGCGGTACAACAGCGGCACCCCGCGCTGGGGTGTGCCGCCGAACACGCCCACCGGCGTCTATCAGAATCAGGACACGCCGGGCACGATGATCCGCCTGGCCTACGACGTCACCCTGCGGCCCACGCTGCTGGCCCACTTCGCCCTCGGCTACAACCGTTTCGGCAACAACAACGAGAGTGTGTTCGTCGATCAGGA
>JADLCT010000070.1 GCA_020847045.1 Bryobacterales bacterium
ATCCGCAAACCCATCGGCTTACTCTTTCTTCTGCTCGGACTCATCCTCGCCGTGTACGGCTTAACCGGAGGACCCGCCCAGTACGCCAGAAGCAACGGCCACAACATCAATCTCTGCTGGGGCGCCGTGATGGCCATCGCCGGAGCCATATTTCTTTACGCGGCACGATCCTCCCGCGCTTCGCACACCAAATGACCGACACGCTCTCACTGGACTTCCATAAGCTGTTTGGCCGGAAGCCGCGCCTGTTCCGCGCCCCCGGCCGCGTAAACCTGATCGGCGAACACACCGACTACAACGACGGCTTCGTCATGCCCGCCGCCATTCAGTTCGCCACCTGGGCCGCGGCGGCTCCACGCCACGACCGCGCCGTGCGGGTCCACTCCATCAACCTGGGCGCCACCATCGAGTTCTCACTCGACCACCGCGGCGCCGCGCCTACACGCACATGGCAGGACTACGTCCAAGGCGTCGCCCTGCAAATTGAAAAGGAGGGCCACACGCTCCACGGCGCCGACCTGCTCATTCGCGGCGACGTCCCGCTCGGCTCCGGCCTCTCCTCATCGGCATCGCTTGAAGTCGCCACGGCGCGCGCCCTGCTCGCCTGCTCTTCGATTGATCTGCCGCCGCTGGCCATCGCGCGCCTGTGCCAGCGAGCCGAGGTCGAGTTCGTCGGCATGCGCTGCGGCATCATGGACCAGTTCGCCTCCTGCTTCGGCGAGGAGGGCCAGGCCCTGCTGCTGGACTGCCGCACGCTGGAGCATGAGTATCTCCCGCTGCCCCAGGGCGCCTCGCTCGTGGTCGCCAATACGATGGTGAAGCACGAACTGGCTTCCAGCGCCTATAACGACCGGCGTCAGGTGTGCGAAAGCGCCGCCCGCACAGCGGGCGTCACGCATCTGCGCGATCTCCACTCCGCGGATATCGCTCGCTGGCTTCCTCACTGGGGCGCCGCCATCGGACGCCGCGCCCGCCACACCATCACCGAGAATGAGCGCGTCCAAAGCGCCGCCGCCGCACTCCGCGAGGGCCGCCTCGAAGATTTCGGCGCGCTCATGTACGCCTCGCACGAATCGCTGCGCGACGACTACGAGGTGTCCTGTCCTGAGCTCGACACGATGGTCGAACTGGCCCGCGCAGCCCCCGGCGTCTACGGCTCGCGCATGACCGGAGGCGGCTTCGGCGGCTGCACCATCTCGCTGGTGCGCGGCGATGCCGTGGCGGCCTTCACGGCGCGGCTGGCAACCGGCTACCAGGCTGCTACCTCGCTCGCCCCCGCCATTTTTGTCTGCCACGCCGTGGCCGGCGCGCGCGAGGAGGCGGCCGCGTGAACCCTCTCAACGAAAGCCCCCACCGGCGCTACAACGCACTCACCGGCGACTGGGTGATCGTCTCTCCCCACCGCACGCAACGCCCCTGGCAGGGCCAGGTCGAACGCCTGGCGCCAGGGCGCTCCCCTTCCTACGACGCTTCCTGCTATCTCTGTCCCGGCAACGAACGCGCCGGCGGCCACCGCAACCCCTCCTACACTTCCACCTTCGTCTTCGACAACGACTTCGCCGCGCTGCTGCCCCACACACAGTCCTTCGACTTCGAATGCGGCCTTCTCCGCGCACGCAGCGAACAGGGACTGTGCCGCGTTCTCTGCTTTTCCCCCGATCACTCGCTGACGGTGTCCCGCATGAGCGACGCCGCGCTGGCCCTGGTGGCCGCCGAATGGGGAAGGCAGTTCACCGAACTGTCCAGCATCCCCTTCGTCCGCACCGTCCAGATCTTTGAGAATCGCGGCCAGATGATGGGCGCTTCCAACCCCCACCCTCACTGCCAGATCTGGGCCACCGAAAGCATTCCCTTCGAGCACACTCGCGAATTCGAAACGCAGCAGGCCCACCTGCGCCAGCACGGCGCCTGCCTTTTGTGCACCTATCTCACGCAGGAGACGGCCGCCGCCGAACGCATCGTCTGCGAAAACGATTCCTTCGTCGCGCTGGTCCCCTTCTGGGCCGTCTGGCCCTTTGAAACGCTGCTCCTGCCGCGCCGGCATACCGGCTCCCTCGATCAGCTCTCCGCCAACGAGCAGCTTGACCTGGCCAACCTGATGCGCCGGCTCACCACGCGCTACGACAACCTGTTCGAGTCGCCATTTCCCTACACCATGGGCTTCCACCAGCGCCCTGCCGGCGGCGGCGAGCACCCCCATGTCCACATGCACGCACACTACTATCCGCCGCTGCTGCGCTCGGCCACCGTACGCAAATTCATGGTCGGGTTTGAAATGCTCGGAGGCCCGGCGCGCGATATCACGCCCGAATCCGCCGCCAGCCGCCTGCGCGCCTGCGGCGAAACTCATTTTCTGGACGCGCCAGGAGCCTAACCATGAAACGACGCAGCTTCCTTTCGGCCGCTCTCGCCGCCGCGCCCCTGGCCGCGCAGCCCGGCCGCACGCATCCCAACATCGTCTTCATCATGGCCGACGACCTGGGCATCGGCGACCTCGGCTGCTATGGACAGAAGAAAATCGCCACGCCCAACATCGACCGTCTGGCGCGCGAAGGAACACTCTTCACGCAGGCCTACTCGGGCGCCACCGTGTGCGCGCCTTCCCGCGGCTCGCTCATGACCGGCAAACACCTCGGCCACGCCACCATCCGCGGCAACCGCGAGCCCGAGGTCCCGATTCAGCCCGGCGAGGTCACCATCGCCGAGGTGTGCAAGATGGCCGGCTACAAGACCGGCATGTTCGGCAAGTGGGGCATCGGCGGACCGGCCAATCTCGGCCGTCCCAACGCCCAGGGCTTCGACGAGTGGTTCGGTTATCCCACTCAGCTCCACGCCCACATGTACTATCCCACCCACCTCTGGCACAACGAAACCGAGGTCTTCTTCCCGAAGAATTTCAATGGCGAGCGTGGCGAGTACGCTCCCGATATCATCTTCCCGAAGGCGCTGGATTTTATTGACCGCCATAAAGCCGAATCTTTCTTTCTCTACCTGCCTTTTACTTACCCGCACACGAACAACGAACTGGGCAGGCAGAAGGGCGACGGCATGGAGGTCCCCGATTACGGGTCTTATCAGGACAAGCCCTGGCCCGCGCCCGAAAAGGGCTTCGCCGCCATGGTGGAGCGCCTCGATACCGCCGTCGGCCAGGTGCTGGCCAAACTCACCGAACACCACCTGGACCGCGATACTCTCGTCATCGTCACCTCCGACAACGGCGCCCACCAGGAGGGCGGCCACACCGTCGATTTCTTCGACTCCAACGGCATCTACCGGGGCTGGAAACGCGATCTTTATGAGGGCGGCATCCATGTCCCCTTCCTGGCCCGCTGGCCCGGCCACGTCCCGGCCGGGCGCAAGAGCGAACAGGTGTTCGCCTTCTGGGACATGCTGCCCACAATCGCCGAACTCACCGGCGCTCCCATCCCCGAGGGCATCGACGGCATCTCGATGGCCAACGCGTTCCTGGGACGCCCACAACAAAATCATGAGTATTTGTACTGGGAGTTCCACGAGCGCGGCTTTGATCAGGCCGTCCGGCTCGGCCAGTGGAAGGGCGTCCGCCGGAGCGCCAACCAGGACGCCATCGAACTCTATGACCTGGCGGCCGACCCGCCGGAAACCAGGGATGCCGCCGCGGCCCATCCCGATGTAGTCCGGCGCATCGCCGCCATCATGTCCAGCGCTCGTACCGATTCCTCTGAATTTCCCGTCCGAAAGCAGACCCGACGATGAAACGCCATTTTTTGCTCGCACTTACTCTTGCCGCCACGCTCGGCGCGCAGATCAACCTCCGCCCGCCCGCCGTACCGCTGATCGCGCACGACCCCTACTTCAGCATCTGGTCTCCCGCCGATACCGCCACGGCCACCGCCACGCGCCATTGGACTGGAACCGAACAGCAGATGGCCGCCGCCCTCCGCATCGACGGCAAACCGTACCGCATACTCGGCAACTGGCAGCGCGCCGCCGCCCCGGCCCGGCAAACGAAACTCGAAGTTACCGCCACGCGCACCACTTACACCTTCGAGCAGGATGGCGTCCGCGCCGAACTTACCTTTCTTACTCCTGCCCTGATGGACGACCTCGACGTCCTGTCGCGCCCCTTGACCTATATCCTGTTCACCGTGCGATCGGAGGACTCACGCCCGCATTCGGTTCAAATCTATTTCGACGCAGGCGCCGCGCTCGCCTTGAACACCGTCGAGGAGCGCTCCGCCTGGTCCCGTCTGCGCGACGGGCGCATGGAGGTGCTCCGCATCGGCTCCGAGGATCAGCGCATTCTTGGCAAGTCCGGTGATAACCTCCGTATTGATTGGGGCCATTTCTATCTCGCCGCACCCGCGCAATCCGGCCTCTCCACCGCGGTCACCAACCTGCGCGCGCGCAACGTCATTCTCCAATCCGGCCAGTTCCCCGAAACCGACGACTTCGAACCGCCTTCTCAACCCTCGCGCAACCAGCCCGTGCTGGCGGCGTACTTTGACCTCGGCCAGGTCACGGCCACCTCCATCACGCGCCGTCTGATGGCCGCTTATGACGACCAGTTCTCCATCCAATATCTTCAGCGCAACCTCCGGCCCTACTGGCGGCGCACGGGTGACACCGCCGCCACGTTGCTGCGCAAAGCCGATGCGGAATTCGAATCCCTCCGCGCCCGCTCGGCCGCCTTCGATGCGGCGCTCCAGAGGGAACTAACCGCTTCGGGCGGCTCACAGTACGCCGATATCGCCATCCTCGCCTACCGGCAAGCGCTCGCGGCGCACAAACTCGCGGCAGATCTCAACGGCGCCCCCCTGTACTTCTCCAAGGAGAATTTCTCCAACGGTTGCATCGCCACCGTGGATGTTACTTACCCATCGGCGCCCCTCTTTCTTGCCTTGAACCCGGTTCTACTGAAAGGGATGTTGACGCCGATCCTCGAGTACGCCGGCCTGCCGCGCTGGCGCTTCCCCTTCGCTCCTCACGATCTCGGCACTTACCCGCTGGCCAATGGTCAGGTGTATGGCGGCGGTGAGCTTACCGAAGAGAACCAGATGCCCGTCGAGGAGTCCGGCAACATGTTAATCCTGATGGCCGCGCTGGCGCAGCGCGACGGCAACGCCGAATATGCCCGCCCTTACTGGCCTCTGCTCGTCAAATGGGCCGCCTATCTCAAGGAGAAGGGCATGGACCCGGACAACCAGCTCTCCACCGACGACTTCGCCGGACACCTGGCCCACAACACCAACCTCTCCATCAAGGCCATCCTCGCCCTCGGCGGCTTCTCGCAACTCGCGCGCTCCCTGGGACACACCGCCGAGGCCAACGAATACGCCGCTCTCGCCAAGCAGATGGCCACCCGCTGGGAGCCCATGGCCGCCGACGGCGATCACTACCGTCTGGCGTTCGATAAACCCGGCACGTGGAGCCAGAAATACAACCTGGTTTGGGACCGCCTCCTAGGCCTCAACTTATTCGACCCGGCCATTGCCCGCAAAGAGGTGGCCTTCTACTTACAAAATCAGCATAAGTATGGCCTGCCTCTGGATAACCGCTCCGATTACACGAAGCTGGATTGGATCACATGGTCCGCCGTGCTCGCCCCGGACCGCGACGGCTTCGAAACGCTCATCGGCCCCGTCCATAAGTTCCTGAACGAGTCTCCTTCGCGCGTTCCCATGACCGACTGGTACTGGACCACCGAAGGCACACAGCGCGGTTTCCAGGCCCGCTCCGTGGTGGGCGGCGTCTATCTTCAGTTACTCTCGACGCGCATGAAACGCTAAGCGGGGCGGCCTACCGGCCTTTCAAATACTCTTGCAAGGCCGCCGGGTCGTCCGTGAGGATCCCGTCAAAGCCAAGCTCCACATAGCGCGGCCATTCCTCGGGTTTGTTCGACGTGCCCGAATACAGCTTCAGCCCGGCCTTCTGAAGCGCCCGGAATTGTTCTGGCGATGCATCGTCCAGGCGCAGCATCAGGAGGTGCGCGCCATGCTTCCGCGCCACCTCGGCATAGGCCGGTTTGTAGCGCCGCGTACTCAACAGGCAGATTCGCACGTCCGGATTCAGTTCGCGCATCCGGTCCGTCGTGCGGTAGTCGGAGGATTGCAGAATGAAGCGGCCGGACAGGCCATGCTTGCGCACCGCCGCGTCGATCAACCGCACGAACCGGTCCACCGGAACCGTATCGTCGCCGGGCATCTTGGTCTCACCCAGCAGCAGAGCCCCGGAGCCCTTTACGGCATCGAGAAATTCGTCCAGCGACGGCATCTTCTCTCCGGGCGAGGGCTTGTATCGAGGAGAATTCGCGCGAGCGAAGGAGCCACAATCCAGCTTACGCAATTGCGCGAGCGTCATGGAGCGGATGGGCACGGCCTTGTCCAGGCGGCACACGCCCGGATTCACCGACGAATCGTGATGCAGCACGATGCCGTCATCGGCTGTCAGGTTCATGTCGAACTCGAGCACGGGCACGTCCATTGCCAGCGCATGGCGAAAGGCCGCCAGCGTGTTCTCGGGCCGCAGGGCCGCCCCGCCACGATGAGCGATAATCGCCGGCGAGGCCGCCATGGCCACCGCCGCCCATGCCGCCGCGCACAGTATCAGCCTCATTCCACCACCGCCTTTTCAATCCTGTCCAGCCGCGCGAAACTGCGCGCGAAATACTCTTCACCGAGCGTTTCGGATTTCTCGGGATCCGGCCCGGAGCCGCGCGGCGGTAACTCGCCATAGGAGTAATACAACTTCTCCACTACGTCCCATCCCTCCACGACGCGCCCAAACGGAAGAAAACCTGACTTATCCAGATCCAAGTTATCTCGCAAGTTGATAAATACCTGTGTGGCGCGTGTATTAGGCCCGCGCACGGCAAACGTGATGGTCCCCTTCTGATTACGCAACCGTCCGGGCGGCTGCGGCGACTCATCCGGAATGTAAGTGGATGACCACAATGCGTTCAACTTAGGATTGCCATTAATGCCAAACTGCGCCACAAAACCGCGAATCACACGGTGAAAACGCACGCCATTGTAAAATCCCTCGCTCGCCAGTTCGTAAAAATGATCCGCCCCTCGCGGCGCCCATTCGCGCTTCACTTCGATAGTGAACGGGCCCTTCCCCGTCTCGAACCGCACCCTGTATGCGGCCGGAGGCTGCGCCTTCGGTTTCGGAGCTTCGACCTTCTTCTCCACCGCCGCCGGCCCGCAACCGGCCATCACGGCGGCGAACGCCGCCGCCACCACCATCCACTTACTTTGCATCGCGCCAGTTCTCTCCCGTTCCCACTTCCACCACCAGCGGCGCCTCCAACTCCACCGCGCCTTCCATCAACTCCTTCACCATCGCGCCCAGCCGCTCCACCTCCTCCGGCGGCGCCTCAAATACTAACTCATCATGCACCTGCAGCAGCATGCGGGACCGCCAGCCCTCCTCCTTCAGCCGTTGCGCGATGCGGATCATCGCCACTTTGATAATGTCCGCCGCCGTGCCCTGCAGAGGCGTATTGACAGCCGTACGTTCGGCGAAGCCGCGCGCGGCCGGGTTCCGCGCGTCCATGTCCGGAATGGGCCGCCGCCGTCCATGCAGGGTCAGTGTGAAGCCCGTCTCCCGCACCGTGGCGATGGTCTCCTCGATCCAGCGCTTCACGCCCGCATAACGCGCAAAGTAACTCTTGATGTAGCGTTCGGCCTCGCCGCGCGGTATGCCCAACTGCGCCGCCAGTCCGAAGGCCGACTGCCCGTAGACGATGCCGAAGTTTACCGCCTTTGCGTTGCGTCTCATCTCGGCCGAAACCAGTCCGGGCATGACGCCGAACACCTCGGCCGCGGTCCGCGTGTGAATGTCCTCGCCGCGCTGAAACGATTCCACCAGCACCGGATCTTGGGAAAAGTGCGCCAGCAGCCGTAACTCGATCTGCGAATAGTCGGCGGCCACCAGCTTCCAGCCCGCCTCCGGCACAAAGGCGGCCCGGATCTCCCGCCCCATCTCGGTTCTCACCGGTATGTTTTGTAAGTTCGGGTTGGAAGAAGAGAGCCGCCCCGTCGCCGCGCCGGCCGGATTGAACGTCGTGTGCAGGCGTCCTGTCGAGGCGCGCACCAACTCCGGCAGCGCGTCCACATAGGTGCCCTTCAGCTTGGTCAACTGCCGGAACTCCAACACGTGCGCAGCGATGGGATGATCCGGCGCGAGCGCCTCCAGAACATCGGCCGCCGTCGAATAGTTCTTCGTCTTGCCCGTCCGTCCCATGGCTGGAATCGCCAGATCTTCGAACATCACCTTGCCCAACTGCGGCGGCGAGTTGATGTTGAAGGCGCGTCCGGCAATCTCATGGATCAGTCCGCTCACGCGCCCGATCTCGGACTCCATGCGGGCCGACAGCGCGGCCAGCGCCGCCTCGTCAATGCGAATGCCGGTCCGCTCCATCGCCGCCAGCACGGGCAGCAGTGGCCGGTCAATTTCACGATACAGGTCCATCAAACCGCGCCTGTCCACCTCGGCGCGCAACGTGATGGCCATGGTCCGCACATCGGCCGCGGCGTGCTCCACGCCCGCCGGTGGAGCGTGGCCCAGACGCCGCGACGTCATCGCCGCCAGCGTGCAGCCCGCCGGATCTGCCTCCAACAGGAACTCATACAGCGCCACGTCGTGCGCCACGCGCGCGAGCACGGCCGCGGGCAGTAGTTTCGCGTCGTGCGCCGCCAGCGCCAGGCCCTCGGGCAGCGCCTCTGGAACGGCCGCTAGCAATGTCTCTGGCGCAGTCGCGCACCCTTCTTCCCGGGCCAGCCCGAACTGCAAAAGTCCTGCCACGATCCCAACGGGCTCACCGGCGCCCGCGAGCCACGCCGCCAGATCAGCGGCCGATTCCAGCGAGGCCGCCATCTCCAACTCCCGCCCTTCCGCCTGTCCGCCTTCCTCCACGCCCACACCGGCGGCCTCGGCCGCGTTCAACTCCTTCAACGCTGTGAACATCTCCAGCTCGTTGTAGAGCGCCCGCAACGCCGCCCCATCCGCCGTCTGCGCCGCCATGGCGTCGAGCGACCACTCGACCGGCACGCCCGTGTCGATCGTCGCCAGCTTCTTGGACAGCTCCACCTGCGCGCGGTTGTTCAGCAGGCTCTCGCGATACTGCTTGCGCTCCACCTCGGCCGCGCGGTCCAGCAGAGCCTCCACCGGACCAAACTTCGCGATCAGATCCCTGGCGCCCTTGTCGCCGATCCCCGGCGCCCCTGGAATGTTGTCCACCGTATCGCCCTTCAACGCCAGCAGATCGGCCACGCGCTCCGGCGGCACCCCCATGAACTCCTCCACCTTGGCGCGGTCGTACAAGGTATCATCCTTGGCCGGATTCAACATCTGCACGCGGTCGTTCACCAACTGCAACATGTCCTTGTCGCTGGACACGATCACCACGTCCACGCCCGCCTCACCCGCCCGCCGCGAAATCGTGCCGATCACGTCGTCGGCCTCGAAGCCCGCGTACTCGAGCACGGGGATCCGCATGGCGTCCAGCAGCCGCCGGGCGTGGGGAACTTGTGCGATGAACTCGGGCGGCGTCTCGGTCCGGTTGGCCTTGTACTCGGCGAACTGCTCGGTGCGGAAGTTCGGTCCCTCGCTCTCAAACACCGCCGCCAGATACTCCGGCTTGTGCGCCGCGCGCAGCTTCTTCAGCATCGCATTGAAGATATAGACCACCTCGGTCGGTACGCCTCCCTGCGTTCGCATGGGCGGCGCGCCCGTTCTTGCTCGCGCATGAAACGCCCGGAACAGGAATCCGAAGGTGTCGATCAGAAATAGCCGGGGCCGTGCCGGCTCACTGGTTGCCATGTCCCTACCATGATAGGCGTGGCGCAGGAGGCAAGACTCTCCCGCTCCACTCTCCCCTCTGTAAAACAGCGGTATATCACTGTCAAACAGCCACAGTAGCCCCTGCAAAGTGTGGTTGGCCGTACACGGCGTGTCACAGCGTGAAGGTTTATTATCAAGCGGATCCGAGGTGGCGGGGACGGTGATCAAATTGGACGCGTTTTTCTCTCCACTAATCTACCCCTGTCTTCGTCATGGGAGTATGACCTGTGGAATAATCTCCAACCGACCGGTCATTTACCCGGCTCCCTACACCCTATGGGGCGGACAATTGCCAGGGCTTCCTATTTGTGCCAATCAGACTCCAGGAGTGAAGAACATTACACGTCCAACAGTTCGTTCATATGTTGGTGCTAATCGGGCGGCACCCAATCGACGTTCATTAGTGTCAGGTGGCTTACATCCTGCTGGAATCAAGGTCCGGGGATACGACGCCATGTTTGAAATTCTCCGGACGTATTAGCTGCATTAATGCCCACGCTATCGCCTAAATTCGCTTGACGCCCTTGAGCATTTCTCCCATAATTGCGGCCATGCTAAGAACGTTTGCGTTCGTGGTGATCTTGCTTGGCGGGGCTGGCTGGCCGCGAGCGTTAAATGAACCTCAAACTATTCTATTAGATAGCCGAGGTGACCGTCTAACAAATCTGTTCTCAGGCCTCCACGCTATCAACGTCAAGTACCCATTGCTGCGCGAGTCCCGGCCTCAGTGTGGACGCCGAGGAACGTTGACTCTCTTCGACAAGATAGTGGGTACTCGGATAGCTCAAGCGTTCTTTCCATGCTATGGATCATCTTGTGTCGGGTACGGGTACAAAGAGATCAAGGTGTCTTGCGTATGAGGCTGTAACCCCGAGCCCTATGACAACGAGTGGATCGACACGAAATATGACCCATCCGACGAAACCAATAACTATGGTTGGAAAAACGGGATATCGCACGGGTGCATCGCGGGCAATGAGTCCTGCCCTTGCAACCGCCCCGCCTGCATGTTGTGAAAGGTAAATTATGATGAACGTGAGATCCTTGCCGGGTTGTGGATTATTTCCTTACCTTCTCGTGATAAGTTCAGGGATGGCGTTCGCAGCCGGGCTGCGCCCTGGCCCGGTCACCGAGTTGCCATTTACCTCTTCTAATGTCCCCGCTGTCTGGAGTGGTGGCGCGCTGCTGCGCCTGGAAGACTCCGAAACTGGCCAGCCTCGACTGGAAGTTTTTGACAAGAGCGGCAACAAGACCGCCGGTCTGGCGATTGTCATTCCTGGCGCGGCGCAGGTAACCGTGCTGGAGGGCTGTTTCGCGCGCGGGCGTGGCGGGATTGTGGCCGTGTGTGGCTCGGCTTACAATCCGGCCAATCAAGGGTTCTCCTTCCTCGCCATATACGAACCCGGCGGCGATCATGCGCGCGTCATCCGCACATCGCCCTACAAGGCCCGCCGCGTTGCCGTACTGGCCGACAGCTCCATCTGGACGCTCGGCCACGAGGCTCGCGATGGCGTGGAGACCGATCCGGCGCACCATGTCGTGCGGCGTTATCGCGCCGATGGCGTGCTGGCCGGTTCGTGGCTGCCGAATAACTCATTTGCGAGTAAGTTGCCTAAGTGGCATGTATCCCGCTATTCCGAAATGGCCGCCTCATCCACGCGCGTAGGTTGGGTATCGCAAACCGCGCGCGAGTATGTCGAGTTCGATGGCGCGGGCCAACTTACCGCGCGGGTTCCCATGCCTCCGAACGAACTGGAGCGCCACATGATCACGGGGCTTGCTCTATGCGACGATGGCCGCGTCGTGCTGGGACTGGTGGACCAGCAGGCGCCCTCGGCCGGATCAGGCGCCTATCAACTGTTCGGCCTCGACCGCGACGGCGGCGTTTTCCGGCCGGTCGCCACGGCGGAGCGCATCGGTTCGCTCATCGGCTGTGAAGAGGACAAACTGGCGGCGGCGGGCAACCACCTGGGTGGTCCGGTGATCCGCTGGCTGGCTATGGAGTAGTCCATGGCGGCCTGAGGGCCCAGGTGAGGCGCGGCAACCACACGGCTTTCCGTAAGCCGTGTCGGGATTACCACGCTGGGCAATTGTCGCGATGAGCATTTTCAGCGAGATAGGGTATGGTTCGTCACCTGCATAGTACAGCCAGGTCGTCATCCTATACCCTGCACCTGGAGCCATCCTTCTGCGATACGAAACTACGATTCAACGCCCGGTCGAGTGTTCCGGCGTAGGTCTTCACAGCGGCGCGCCCGTTTCCATCCGCATTCTGCCTGCACCGGCCGGCACAGGCATTGTGTTTGTTCGCAAGGATCTGGAACATTTCCACATTCCGGCTTTATGGCGGCACGTGGCGCGCGTCAGTTATGCCACCAGCCTGATGCGCCAGGGCGTGCTCATCTCCACCACGGAGCACCTGCTGAGTGTGTTTTACTCGATGGGCATCGACAACGCCTACATCGAGATCAACAATCTCGAGGTACCGATTCTGGATGGTTCCGGCCGCCAGTTCGTCGAGATGATCCAGGGGGCCGGACTGCGCACCTACCGCCGCCGCCGCAAGTATCTCCGCATCAAGTCGCCGGTCAGCGTCGAGGGCAATGGCAAGCGCATCACGATTCTGCCGAGCGACCGTTTTCTGCTAACCTGCGACATCTATTTCGATCATCCGCTGGTGGGCCGGCAGACGCTGGAGATGGAGGTGACGCCGGAACGCTATGCGGCCGACATCTCGCCGGCGCGCACCTTTGGCTTTCAGCATGAGCTCGACCAGATGCGTCACATGGGGCTCATTCGCGGCGCGACGCTCGAATCGGCCGTCTGCTTCGATGGCTCCGGCGTGCTGAACGAAGGCGGCTTGCGCTTTCCCGACGAGCCGTGCCGCCACAAGGCGCTCGATCTGATCGGCGATCTCGCCCTGATCGGCAGGCCGCTGCTGGGCCATGTGATCGCCGAGCGCGCCGGGCACGCCATGCACGTGGCGCTGGTCTCCAAGATCATGTCGGATTCCTCGCTCTACGAGATTCTCAGCTTCGATCAACTGGCCACGCGCGTCGCGCACGCGCTGGTCAGCTAGCCGTTTCGCGCCATGAGAGCCGCGCTGGCGCTGCCGAGCGCCATCACCTTTGTCCGCATCGCCCTGTTTCCCTGGATCGCCTGGGCCATCGTGCATGGCCGGTTCGACACCGCCGTGCGCGTGTTCGTGGCCGTTGCGCTCACCGATGCGCTGGATGGATTCGTGGCCCGGCGGTGGCGCCTGGCCACGCGGTTCGGCACAATCCTCGACCCCATCGCCGACAAGCTGCTGCTGGTGACCGTGTTCGCCAGCCTGGGCTGGGCCGGGGCGGTTCCGGCCTGGCTGGTGATGATTGTGTTTGGCCGTGACACGCTGATTCTGCTGCTGGCCGGGGTGACGATGGCCACGGGCCGCGTGCGCACGTTTCACCCTTCGGTGTGGGGCAAGCTGAGCACGGTGGTGCAGGTGGGCACGGTGGTGGCGGCGATGGTGGACCACGCGCGGCTGCTGCCTGTCCATCCCGCCGCCGTGGGGCGAGCGGCCGCGCTGATGTATGGACTCTGCGCCCTGGTGACGGCGGGCAGCGGCTTCCACTACCTGTACCTGTGGCAGAGGCGGTTGTCGGAGAGGGCTCCGGGGGAGTAGGCTAGAGGTGACGGTGGCTGGATGATTCGCTTCACCCCATCCCGGAACTACCTTGCCGCGGGAGTTGTGGCGCTGGCGTTCGCCATTCTGTGCGGCTGGTACGCCTGGCGCTGGGCGCCGAGCTACATTCCCTCCTTCCTCTTCCTGTTCACGGCCGGTTTGCTGTTCACCATGGCGTTTCGTCCGGCCATCGAGGTGTCGGAGAAGCTGCTGAAGGTAGGCGGCCGGGAGATCCTGTGGGAAGAGGTGTACAAGGTGGACACGACGGGCTGGGTGCAGCCGCTGGTGCTGTCCATCACGCTCGAATCCGAGGAAAAGATCTGGCTGGTTGTGACCAGCGAGCTGGAGCAGAATCACAAGCTGCTCGGGTTGCTGCACCGCTATGCGTATTCCGCGGCGCTGGATGGCGTGCCGTTCCAGGATTTCTGGGGCGAGCGCGGGCCGGGCGCCGGCGGCAAGAAGACGCAGGCAGAGGCGAAGCAGGATGCGCCGAAGTATCCGCTGCTGAGTCCGGAGGACGAGGCCGAGGTGGAGCGTCTTTACCATCGTTTGAAGTCCGTTGGCCACATGGACCAGCGGGGCGGCGAAGAAAACTAACCCTGCCACATGAAGCTCCTGATGAAGGCTGCGCTGGCGGTGTTGCTGCTGGCCGGGGGCTTTGTGGCCACGCGCGAGTTCTGGTTCCGCCGCATGGGCGCGTTTCTCATTGACGCCTCGCCGCCTGTGAAGGCCGACGTGGCGGTGGTGCTGGCGGGCGACTGGCGCGGCGAGAGGGTGCTGACAGGCGGCGAGCTGGTGCGGAAGGGCTTTGCGCCGGTGGCTCTGGTGGACGGCCCGCCGCAGCATTACGAAATTCCCGAATCGGATCTGGCCGTTCCCTACGCCGTGCGGCGCGGGTATCCGGAATCCTACTTCATCCGCTTCCCGATGGAGGCGTGGTCCACCGACGAGGAGGCCAGGATTGTGGTGGCCGAGCTGCGCCGCCGCGGCTGGCGCAGCTTCCTTCTGGTTACCAGCGACTATCACACGCGGCGGGCTGGACGCATCTTCCGCAAGTACGCCGGCGGTTTGCGCATGACCGTGGTGGCATCGCCGGACAAGGCGTTCCGCGCCGATGGCTGGTGGCGTTCGCGCGAAGGGCGCAAGACGTTCGCCTTCGAGTGGATGAAGACGCTCACCGAGCCGTTCGGGATCTGAACCATGCGGCTGGCCTGGCGCACACTATCTCCTCTGCTATGGAAGCACCGCCGGAGCCTGGGCGTGGGTTTGGCGGCGCTGTTGTTGAAGGATCTGTTTGGGGCGGTGCTGCCGCTGGCGATCAAGGCGGGCGTGGATTCGCTGACGCAGGGTTTCGCGCTGTCCAAGCTGCTGTGGTTCGCGGCGGCGATGCTGGGCCTGTCGGTGCTGAAGGGCGCGTTTCAGTACATCATGAGGGTGCGGGTGATCGGTGCTTCGCGCGACATCGAGTATGAGATGCGCCAGGATCTGTTCGCGCGGCTGATGCGGCTGGACGGCGGTTTTTTCGGGCGTTACCGCACGGGCGACATCATGGCGCGGGCCACCAACGACTTGAACGCCGTGCGGATGATGCTGGGTCCGGGCGTCATGTACTGGACCGAGACCTCGATCACGTTCGTGCTGGCGGCGGCCATCATGGCGTACGTGGACTGGCGGCTGACGCTGGTGGCTCTGCTGCCGGCGCCGGTGGTGAGCGTGGCGGTGGTCTGGTTCGGGCGGCAGATCCACATGCGGTTCGAGCGGATTCAAAGCCTGTTCAGCGACATCTCCAGCCGGGTGCAGGAGAACCTGGCGGGGGTGCGCGTGGTGAGGGCGTACGTGCAGGAGGAGAGCGAGCTGCGGCAGTTCGAGCGGCTGAACCAGGACTACATCAAGCAGAACATGAAGCTGGTGCTGACCTCGGGCATGTTCATGCCGATGCTGGAAACCTTGATCGGCATGGCGCTTCTGATTGTCCTGTGGGTGGGCGGGACGCGGTTGCTGGAAGGAAAGATGACGCTGGGCAGTTTCCTCATGTTCAACGTGTACATGGGCATGCTGGCTTGGCCGATGATTGCGCTGGGGTGGGTGGTGAACCTGATGCAGCGGGGGACGGCGTCGTTGGAGCGGTTGAACGCGCTGATGGCCGAGCGGGCGGAGATCGCCGCGCCGGAGCGGCCCGAGCCGCTGCCGGAGCCGTTGCGGGGCGCCATCGGGTTCCATGGGGTCACGGCGCGGTTTGGCGAGCGGGTGGCTTTGCGCGAGTTGAGCCTGTCGATTCCGGCGGGCGCCACGGTGGCCATCGTGGGCCAGACGGGCAGCGGCAAAAGCACTCTGGTGCAGATGATTCCGAGAATGCTCGATCCGGCCAGCGGCGGCGTGACGCTGGACGGGGTGGATCTGCGGCGGTTTGACCCGGAGCAGTTGCGGGCGCGGATCGGCTTCGTGCCACAGGAGACCTTCCTGTTCTCCTCGACGCTGGGAGAGAACATCGCCTTTGGGGCGCCGCATGCGGACGAGGAGCAGATCCGGCGGGCGGCGGCGCTGGCGGGGCTGGGGCCGGACCTGGAGGGCTTTCCGGAGGGGTTGGCCACCGTGGTGGGCGAGCGCGGCATTACGCTGTCCGGCGGCCAGAAGCAGCGCACGGCGATTGCGCGCGCGATTCTGCGCGACCCGTCCATCCTGATTCTCGACGATGCGCTGGCGAGCGTCGATACCGTCACCGAGGAGACGATTCTGCGGAACCTGGCGGCCGTGATGAAGGGCCGCACGACGATTCTGATTTCGCATCGCGTCTCGACGGTGCGGCTGGCGGACAGGATCTTCGTCATCGACGAAGGCCGGCTGGCCGAGCAGGGGACGCACGAGGAGCTGGTGGCGCTGGGCGGCTACTACGCCGATTTGCACCAGAGGCAACTGCTCGAAGAGGAGCTGGAGACGATTTAGCTCCGCGTGCGGCGGCGCGCGGGGGCGGGGCGTTCGGCGGCGGGCAGGGCGGCCAGGCGGCGCGATTCCTGGAGGGCGAGCAGGCGGTCGAGCGCGCGCTCGAGTTCGCGGCGCAGGCGGGTTTCCGAGAGGACAAGCGAAGAGAACTGGCGGGCCACCTGGGCGTGGGCGCGGCCGAGAGCCCACACGTGGCGGTCTTCCGGTTTGGAATAGGGGCAGCCGGATTCGTCGTAGGCGAGACAGATGAGTCCGGCCTCGATGCGGGCCATGCGGAGCAGGCGGAACTGGAGTTGGGCGTACTCGCCGGCCATGTGGGCTTCGAGGAACGTCTGGGGCTGGAACTGCTCCAGGCAGGAGCCGAGGAAGCGCTGGTACTCCTGCTCGAACTCACCGGGTACGGTGATGTGCGCGGCGGCCAGCGGGTGGCGCCAGGAGCGGGGCAGGCGTGACGGGGGGACCGCGGCGGGCGGTGCGAGGTGCAGCTCATTGGACATAGTTGTGTGTCTCCCGCGGTGAGCGTAGTGCGCAGGCAAGGGCGGTGCGGCGCGTCTCCGCCGCGATGTGATTGCAGGCGCGGAAGAAATAAAGCGCGAGCGGTTGGGAACGGCGCGGAACGATACACTGGTGGGCGCCATGACACACCCTAGCCGCCGCTCGTTTCTGGCCACCGGAGGCATGGCCGCCGCCGGGGGAATCGCGGCCGCGGCCCAGCCGGGAGAGGGAGCGGCCAACGAACTGGCCGTGGATCCGAAACCGTTGTTCGAGATCTCGCCGCACCTCTATATGCAGTTCATGGAGCCACTGGGTGCGACGGACTCCTCGGTGGAGGCCGCCTGGGACTACCGGATCAACGACTGGCGGGAGGACTTCGTGGCGGTGACGAGCGAACTGGCTCCGCAAACCATGCGCTGGGGCGGGCTGTTCAGCCGGTATTACCGCTGGCGCGAGGGGATTGGGGCGGCGGAGCGCCGGCCGCACATGCGGAATTATGTGTGGGGCGGCCACGAGTCCAACCGCGTGGGCACGCACGAATTTCTTGCCTTCTGCCGGCGTGTGGGCGCCGGTCCGCTGGTGTGCGTGAACTTCCAGTCCGACGGCTTCCTCACTTATAAGAACAAGCCTGAGGGGGACCGTTCGGCGGGGCCCGCCGAGGCGGCCGATTGGGTGTCCTACTGCAACGACCCGGACCACCCGGAGCGGGCGGAGAACGGATCGCGCGCGCCGATGCCGGTGAAGCTGTGGCAGTTGGGCAACGAGACCTCGTATGGCAAGGGAGGCTTCACGCTGGACGAGGCCATTCAGGCGACCAGGGCCTTCTCCGAGGCGATGAAGCGGCGCGACCCGTCGATTCAGGTGATCGGCTGGGGAGACCGGGGCGAGACGCCGCGGGGACGCGATTTGTGGGCGGGCGAGCTGGTGAAGCGCGCGGGCGAACACATCGACATGGTGGCGATGCACATGATGGGGCAGTCGCCCACGCGGCCCGATACGGTGTTAAAGGGCTATGAGTATCAGAAGGACCCGGCGCGGGCCTGGGAGGAGCTGCTGGAGTTGGCGGCGCGCGTGGACATGCGTCTGAAGGAGATGACGCACGCGCTGTTCGGCAACGATTCCCAGCACGGGCTGGCGGTGACCGAGGGGCATCTTTCGTTGCAGCCGCACAACGCGAATCCGGTTTTGACCGAGTGGCTGTCGGCGGCGTATCACGCGCGGTCGTTGAACACCTATTTGCGGCACGGGGCGAGGGTGCGCATTTGCACGGGGGCGGACTTCGCGGGGAACCGGTGGACGGTGAACGCGGTGATGATCCAGACACCCGGGGGCAGCTCGCATCTGCTGCCGGTGGGCTCGATCATGAAGCTCTACCGCTCGACATGCGGGCGGCAGGGCGCGGCGGTGACGCGGGCGCCGGCGGCGCTGGACGTGGCGGCCTCGGTGGACGGGGACAAGGCGGTGCTGCATGTGCTGAACACGGATTACCGGAGTCCGGTGAAGGCCGTGCTGCGCGTGGCCGGGCGGAGGATCGCCTCGGGCGTGGTGCGGGAGATCGCGCCTTCCGATGCGCGGGCTTATGTGGACACGCAGCATCCCAAGACGTTCGAGCCGGTGGAAAAGGCGCTGGCCGTGCGGGCGGGCGATGTTGTGGAATGGAGCTTTCCGGCGCGCAGCGTGAGCGCCGTCACTTTAACGGTTCAAAAGGAAGACACGGCATGAGACACCTGGTAGTGACGATGGCCGCGATCGCCGCGGTGGCGGCGGCGCCGGCGTTATGGGCGCAGACGCCTCCGAGGGCGGAGTTTCCGCAGCCGCAGTTCGAGCGCGAGCAGTGGTTGACGTTGAACGGAGCGTGGGAGTTCGAGTTCGACGACGCCAATGCGGGCGTAAACGAGAGGTGGCAAGCGGGCGGGCGCGCGTTCACGAAGAAGATCACCGTGCCCTATGCGTTTGAATCGAAGCTGAGCGGCATCGGCGACACGGGATTTCATCCGTGGGTGTGGTACCGCCGGGCGGTGGCGCTGCCGGCCGGGTGGAGCGGCAAGCGCGTGCTGCTGCGCTTCGGCGCCGTGGATTACCGGGCGGTGGTGTGGGTGAACGGAGAGCTGGCGGGCAGCCACGAGGGTGGCAACACGCCGTTCGGCTTCGACGTCACGCCGCTGTTGAAGGCAGGGGCGAACACGGTTACGGTGCGGGCCGAGGACATTCCCACCGATGAGTATCAGCCGCGCGGGAAGCAGTACTGGCAGCCGAAATCGCGGGGGATTTTTTATACGCGGACATCGGGCATCTGGCAGCCGGTGTGGCTGGAGGCGGTGGGCGCGAATTACCTGGAGAGCGTGCGGATCACGGCGGGCATGGAGGGCACGGCGCGGTTCGAGGCGCGGCTGGCGCGGCAGGAGGCGGGGCTGGAACTGCGCGCCGTGGTGCAAGGTGCGGCGGTGGAGGGCGCGGCGGTGAGCACGGCGACGCAGGCCGAGCCGGTGCAGGTGCTGTCGTACACGGACGCGACGCCGCGGCTGTGGTCGCCTGAGACGCCGAATCTTTATGACGTGACGTTCGAGCTGCGGCGTGGAGGCCAGGTGCTGGACCGGGTGAAGTCGTATTTCGGTTTCCGCACGGTGGCCATGGGCAGCGACACGCTGCTGCTGAACCGGCGGCCGCTGTTCCTGCGCACGGTGCTGGACCAGGGCTATTGGCCGGACGGGATTCTGACGCCGCCGAGCGATGAAGCGATGCAATATGACATTCGCATGATGAAGGAGATGGGCTTCAACGGGGCGCGGAAGCACCAGAAGATCGAGGACCCGCGGTTTCTGTATTGGGCCGACAAGATGGGTCTGCTGGTGACCGGCGAGATGGCCAACGCGGTGAAGTATGACGAGAGGTACGCGGCGCGATTCACGCGGGAGTGGATCGAGGCCGTGGAGCGGGACTACAACCATCCGTCGCTGATCCTGTGGATTCCGGTGAATGAGAGCTGGGGGGTGCCGGATCTGGAGGACCGGCGGCAGCAGCAGCATTTGAAGTCGCTGTACGCGCTGACGAAGTCACTGGATGCGACGCGGCCCGTGGTGGACAACGACGGCTGGGAGCATACGGACCACACCGACCTGACCTCGTTGCACGACTACGCGCGCACGGGGGCGCTGCTGCGGGAGAAGTACGCGCGCGTATCGCGGAAGCCGGGCTCGCGGATTCCGGACAACGGGCGGCCGGCCATGATTCCGGGGTTTGCGTATAACGGGACGCCGTACTGGATGAGCGAGTTCGGCGGCGTGGCGTATCTGCCGAAAGGGATGGAGGCCTCGGCCGAGGCGTGGGGCTATTCGGGTGTGGAGCGTGACGAGGCGCAGGCCCAGGCGCGCATTGCCGGGCTGTTCGAGGCGGCCTCGAAGCTGCCGTTCAACGCGGGCTACTGTTATACGCAACTGACCGATGTGGAGCAGGAGATCAACGGTCTGATGACGTATGACCGGAAGCCGAAGTTCGACGTGAAGACGGTGAAGGAGTGGAACAGCCACCCGAGGTGGTGAGGAGAGTGCGAGGCGTGCGCGAGGCGGGGAGGAACACCCGCCTCACGGGTTTGTGGGCGCGGCGCGGTTACTGTTTGATCACCGTGCCGTCGCGGCGGCGGACGACGCCCCATCCGCCGTTCAGCGCCTGGCGGCCCGAGGGCATGCCGCCACCGCGCGAGGTGACCTGCGAGCCGCCGAACGGGTATTTCTTCGCGGCGGCCTCGTTGATTTCGATGCCCCAGCCGGGGGCCTCGTTGGCGTAGGCGTAGCCGTCCTTGTAGGTGGGCATGCCGGTGAAGATCTCCTGAAGGCGGGGGTTGTCGAGTCCGCTCCATTCCTGGATGCCGAAGTTGTAGCAGGCCAGATCGAGGGCGACGTTGGCGGCGTGGCCGATGGGGGAGACGTCGCCGGGGCCATGCCAGGCGGTGCGGACGCCGAAGATTTCACCCATGGCGGCGATTTTCCGGCAGGGGGTGAGGCCGCCGGCCTGGGAGACGTGGACGCGGATGTAGTCGATGAGGCGTTCGGCGATGAGGGGCGACCATTCGTGCGGCGAGTTGAAGAGCTCGCCCATGGCGATGGGCGTGGCGCACTGCTGGCGCGTGAGGCGGAACCAGGCGATGTCTTCGGGAGAGAAGGGATCCTCGAAGAAGAAGAGCTTGAACTGCTCGACATCCTTGCAGAACTGGAGGGCCTGCGTGGTGGTGACGCGTTCGTGGACGTCGTGGCAGAGCTCGATTTCGTCACCGAGCTGTTTGCGGCACTCCTCGAAGAGCTTGAGGGCGCGGCGGATGTAGACGGCCGGTTCGTAGACGGGGTCCTTGTGCAGCGCGGCGGCCGGCGCGCCGTCGCCGCGGCCGCCATAGCCGGACATGCCGGGGACGCCGACCTGGACGCGGATGTGGCGGACCTTTTCGGTTTCGATATAGCGCTTGGCCATGTCGATGACCTGCTGGATTTCGGCGCCGGCGGCGTGGCGGTAGACGTCGGCGGCCTCGCGCAGCTTGCCGCCGAGCAACTGGTAGACGGGCATGCCGGCCTGGCGGCCTTTGATGTCCCAGAGGGCCTGATCGACGCCGGAGATGGCGTTGTTCAGCACGGGACCGTTGCGCCAGTAGGAGGAGTTGTAGCACATCTGCCAGGTGTCGTCGATGCGGTCGGCGGGGCGGCCGATCAGCAGAGGCTTCAGATACTTTTCGACGGCGGGGACGACCAGATCGGCGCGCTGCGTGAAGGTGCCGCAGCCATAGCCGTAGAGGCCGTCCTGATCGGTGATCACCTTGACGACGATCAGGCGCAGTCCGGTGGGGGCGGTTGCGATCACCTGAATGTCCTTGATTTTGGGTGAGGGCATGGCGCGGGTGGCGCGCGCGGCCTGTTCCTGGGCCGCGGCCTCGCGCCGTGTCATCAGGGTGGCAAAGCCGGCCGAGGAGGCGAGCTTCATCAGACTTCTGCGGTTCATCCTTTGTTCTCCCGTTCTTCGAGCATGCGTTTGAGGGTGTCGACTTCCTTGCGCAGTTTACTCTCCCTGGCGACTAATGTCAGCAGGTAAGCGGCGAGAAGGAACCAGGCGACGGCGAAGCCGTAGAACATGTATTGAAAATTACGTTCGTCCATGGAGAGGTCCGTTTGGCGGATTTACAGGTTATGGGTGTAGCGCCGCAAGGCGTCGAGCTCGCGTTGCATGCGCTCCTGGCCGAGGCGGAGAAACATGATGACGGCGGCGAAGGCGGTGAGGGCGAACCAGTTCTGGAAGAGCATGTGCTCCATGCCGGGGTCGATGCGCTGCTCGCCGCCGGTGCGGAAGCTGAGGACGGCGCCGGGGTGCTGGGTGCGCCACCAGTCGATGGATTTGTAGGTGATGACGACGCTGATGAAGGCGAACAGACTGACGACGGCGGCGATGCGGGCGCGCTGGCCGGGCTCGTCGATGGTTTTGCGCAGCATGAGGTAGCCGGCGTAGATGAGAAAGCAGATGAAGGCCCAGGTGAGGCGGGGGTCCCAGACCCACCAGACGCCCCAGATGATGCGGGCCCAAACCATGCCGGTGCCGAGGCCGAGCAGGGTGAAGATGGTGCCGACCTCGGTGAGGGCGACGGCGAACTCGTCGGCGCGGGAGTCTCGTTTGACGAGGTAGTAGAGGCTGGCCACGGCGGCCAGGAAGTAGGCCGAAAACGAGGTGATCCAGCCCGGCACATGGAAGTACATGATGCGGTAGATGGCGCCCTGGGCGGCCTCGTCGGGGAGTTGGAGCAGGATGATGTAGAGGTTGCGCACCAGGTAGAGGCCGCTGCACAGGGCCATGGCCATGAGGATTTTGGTTTTCATGCGGTACTCCTTAATTGACCAGTATGACGTCGATCAAGGCCAGGGAAAGCGAGGTGAAGATGATATCAAAGCCGATGAGGAGTTTGACCCAGACCCAGTCATCGGCGGCGATGCCCGCGCCCGACAGCAGGGCCGAGGTGAGCTGCATGGCGGCCATGAGGACGGGGATGAGCATGGGGTAGACGAGCACGGGGAGCATGAGCTCACGCAGGCGGAGATTGACGGTAAGGGCGCTGAACATGGTGCCGATGACGGTCATGCCCCAGGTGGCCAGGGCGCAGATGAGGGCGATCCAGCCGGGGAAGCGGAGCCATTCGGCGTTGAACAGGATGCCGAACACGGGCAGGGCGACGAGTTCGACGATGGCGAGCAGGGCGAAGTTGGCGAGCGCCTTGCCGAGGAAGAGCGCCCAGCCGGGCAGGGGCGAGGCGACGAGGGCTTCCAGGCAGTCGTTGGACTGCTCGCGGGCGAAGGAGCGGTTCAGCACGAGTGCGCCGGCGAAGGCGAAGACGAGCCAGAGGAGGCCGCCGCCGAATTCGCGGGCTTCGCCGGAGATGTCCAGGACGAAGCTGAACAGGACGAGGATGACCATGGAAAACGCCGCGGCGGCGTTGATGGACTCCTTGGTGCGGAGTTCGCTGCGCAGGTCTTTCCAGGCGATGGTGAGGACGTGGCGCATGGGCTAGGAGTCCTCTCCATAGTTCCGGTAGACCCAGGTGGGGTCGGCGAGGATCTCCGGCGTGCGCGGGCCTTTGTGCACGAGTTTGCCGCGAACGAGCAGGGCCCAGTGCGTGGCCAGCTCCATGGCCTCGCGAAGCTGGTGTGTGGACATGACGACGGTGGCGCCGGCGGCCAGGCGTTCGGCGAGCAGGCTTTGCAGCAGGGCGATGGAGCGGTCGTCGAGCGCGGTGAACGGCTCGTCGAGCAGGAGCAGATCGGGCGAGTGGAGGAAGGCGCGGGCGACGGCGAGGCGCTGGCGCATGCCGCGGGAAAATTCACGGGCGCGCGACTGGGCGACGTGCTGGAGACCGACGCGTTCGAGCCACAGCCGGGCGGCGCGGGAGGGATCTTCCACGTCATACAGTTTGCCGAACAGCTCGAGATTTTCCTGCGCCGAGAGCTCGTCGTAGATGCCGATGCCGTGGCCGAGGACGCCGGTTTTGCGGCGCGCGCCGGAGGAGTGGCCTTCGGCGCCGAAGACGCTCACCGAGCCCTGGGAGACGGTGGACAGGCCGGCGAGGATTTTGAGCAGCGTGGTTTTGCCCGCTCCGTTGCGGCCGAGCATGGCCAGGCATTCGCCGCGGGCGACGCCGAGGGTGACGGCGCGCAGGGCGGGGAAGTCGCCGAAGTATTTCCAGACCGCTCGCACGTCGAGAGCGGCGCCGCTCATGTCCCGGAGGCTCCCTTGCGGTAGAGGATGAGGAAGCCGATGGCGAGGACGGCCAGGGAGAGCGCGAGGATCTCCTTGTAGCGGAGGTAGAGCCGTGGGCGGATCTGTTGGAGGCCCGCGCCGCCCTCCTCTTCGACATTCTCAACGCCGCCTTGCGAGGCGCGGAGCGAGCCCGCGCCTTCGAACCCGATGGAGAAGGTCCGCTGGGTGAGCTCAAAGATGTGGGCCTGGGTTTGCGGCTCGACGCCGAGTTCCTTCACGTCTCCGGAGAGGGTGACGCCCTGGGGGGCGACGACGCGGACGGGGCCGTCGTGAAAAATTCTGCCGGTGAACACGGGCGGATTGGGCAGGGGCATGGCGTAGGTAACGTCGAAGCGGGTTTCGCCGGGCTTCACGGGGAAGTCCACCGTATAGACGCCGGCGGCGTTCGTGGGCTCCAGGGCGCGTTCGATGGGCAGCGAGTTGGGGCCGGCCACCATGACGCGGGCCTTGCCGCCGGCCGCCTCGGGGAGAGCCAGGCGCAGGGTGCCGCGCGCGGTGTCGTAGTAGGCGGTGGAGCCGGTGTTCTGGTAGATGATGCTCTCGTTGACGGTGAGCCCGGAGGCGCCGGGCTCGAGCAGAATCATGTGGGTGGTGACCTTGGCCTTGGCGGCATTCGTAGTCGCGTTATAGACGGTGACGGTGATGCCCGTGGAGGCCTGGCCGGGAGGGATCATGTGGTTGAAGACCATGCCCTCGTGAACGGCCTGCACAAGCTGGGGGCCCTGAACCTGCTGGGCGAACTTGAACTCGCCCGATGGGCCGGCCTTGATGGTGTCCAGCGCGTTGGGACCGTTCTGGTCGAGTTTGAACAGCGTGACGGTGGCGCCGGGCTGGGGCTTTCCCGTGGTGCCGTTGACCACGGCGCCATCGACGGCGGCCGAGAGCGTGGAGGCGGCCAGCAGGGCGGCCAAAAGGAGTTTCATGCCTGGCCTCCCTGGGTGGTTTGTTCGATTTCGGCGAGGGTCTGGGCCAGCTCTTTCTGCAGGTCGAGTTTGGTGCGCTGGTAGTCCTCATCGCTCAGCTTGCCGAGGCGGAATTCGAACTGAAGGTCGCGCAGGTTCTCATAGATGCGGGCTTTGCGCTCTTCGAGGTGGCGGGTGGGCGATTCGCCTTCCTCTGGGGGCAGGTCCGTGGGCCGAATGAACAGGATGAAGGTGATGGCGGCCAGGACAATGGCGATGGCGGCGGCGATGAGGGGCATTATTCGAGTTTGGAAAGATTCTGGTCAATGGAATCGCGGTACCGGTCGAGCACGGACGGGTCCAGTTCGGGCGCGGGGGCGGGACGGCGCATGTGGGTAATCCACCTATAGATGGCCAGCAGACCGATGAGGATGGCGGCGACGGGCATCCACCAGGCCAGCAGATTGAAGCCCTGGGCGGGTGGAACCACGAGGGCCTTGAGTCCCTGCTCCTTGACGAAGACGGCGACGATCTCGTCGCCGGACATGCCCTTGTCGAGCATCTGGCCGATGCGCGCGCGGGCCGGAGCCGAGTAGTGGCAGCCGATCATGGGGCAATCGCCGACGGAGTTCTTGCAGGCTCCGCAGAGGCAGGCCAGGCGCATGCCCACGCGCTTGACGGCCGGGGCGATGAAGTCGCTGGAAACCTGGGCAAGACAGAGATAGCTGGCGATGAGGAGCAGGACGAGGCGGCCGGCGCGTCTAGTCACCGGACACCGCCTTGGGCTGGGCGGAGGCCGGGGTGACTCCCATCACCTTGGTCTTGGGGAATTCAAACTTCACCTTCGATGGGATCAGGCAGACGAGCGTGCCGAACACGAGGGCGCCGAAGCCGAGCCAGATCCAGCCGACCAGCGGAAAGATGTAGGCCTGAATGATGGCCTTGCCGTCCTGCATGCCGGCGAAATTCAAGTAGAGATCCTCGTGCAGGCGGCGGCGGATGGAGACGACGGAAGACTGCTGGCCCTGTCCGGCCGAGTAGAGGCGCTGTTCGGGCGTGAGGGTGTCGATCTTCCTGCCGCCCTGGTAGACCTCGACGACGGCGTGGCCCCAGGAGTAGTTGTCGTTCTGGCCTTCCTTGACCTCGGTGACCTTCAGATGGTAGCGGCCCAGCTCGAACTGGTCGCCCATGGCCACTTGCAGGGTCCGCTCCTTGTTGAACGCGGCGCCGGTGAAGCCGATGAACATCATGACGATGGCGACGTGGACCATGTAGCCGCCGTAGCGGCGCGTGTTGCGGTGGGTGAGCTCGACCATGGCCATCAGCAGGTTCTGGCCGGATTTTGAGGCAATGGCGCGAGCGCCTTTGACGAACTCGATGGCGACCGTGATGAGAACAAAAAAGCAGAGGCCGAACGACATGAGCGCGTAGAGGTGGCGGATGCCGAGCGCGAAGAGAACGCCGGAGAGCGCGATGCCGCCGGCGGTGGGCCACAGGAAGGCCTTCTTGAGACTTTCAAAGGAGCTGCGGCGCCAGGCGATGAGCGGGCCGATGCCCGTGAGCAGCAGCAGGAACAGGGCGATGGGAATGTTCACGCGGTTGAAGAACGGCGCATCGACGCTGATCTTTTCGCCCGTGACGGCCTCGCTGATGACGGGGAACATGGTGCCCCAGAGAATGGAGAAGCAGGAGGCGAGCAGGATGAGGTTGTTGAAGAGAAAACTGGACTCGCGCGAAAGCACGCTTTCCAGATGGGCCTCGCTTTTGAGATAGCCCAGGCGGTCCAGGATGAGCCACGCCGTGGCGGCGATGTGGATGGAGAGAAAGACGGCGAAGTAAGGGCCGATGGGGGACTGGGCGAAGGCGTGCACGGAGCTGACCACGCCGGACCGCGTGAGGAAGGTGCCGAAGATGCAGAGGAAGAACGTGGCGCTGACGAGCACCATGTTCCAGACCTTCATCATGCCCTTCTTTTCCTGCATCATGACCGAGTGCAGGAAGGCCGTGGCGGTGATCCAGGGCAGCAGCGAGGCGTTCTCGACGGGGTCCCAACCCCAGTAGCCGCCCCAGCCGAGGACGGCGTAGGCCCAGCCGGCGCCGATCAGGATGCCCATGCTTTGGAAGAGCCAGGTGACCAGGGTCCAGCGGCGCGTCGTATGAATCCAGGCGTCGCCCGGTTGCCGCGTGATGAGCGAGCCCATGGCGAAGGCGAACGGAACGATGAAGCCGACGTAGCCCAGGTAGAGGGTGGGCGGATGGATCGCCATCGACCAGTACTGCAGCAGCGGGTTGAGGCCGTTGCCATCCGGGACGGCGCGGATCTCCTTGCCGACGGCGAGCACCTCGAAGGGCGACATGGGGTAGGTGATCAGCAGCAGAAAGAAGGCCTGGGTGATCATCAGCGTGGCCGTGACCCAGGGCATCATTTCGCGGAACTTGCCGCGGTTCTGCCAGACGACGACCGCCGAGTAGCAGGCCAGAATCCAGGACCACAGCAGCAGCGAGCCTTCCTGGCCGCCCCACCACGCCGTGAACTTGTAGAGCGTGGGCATGGCGAGGTTGACGTGCGCGGCGACGTAGGCGAGCCGGAAGTCGCAGGTCAGCAGCGCGTAGACCAGAAAGGCGGCGGCGAAGGATTGCAGGGCCCACTGGGCGTAGACGGCGCGCTCGGCGGATTTCACCAGGAAGGGGCGGCGTTTCCATTTGCCCACGATGGAGCCGAAGACGGCGTAGATCGAAAGGCAGAAAGCCAGGATGAGAGAAAGTGCGCCCAGATTTTCCATGATGAGTGCGGTCAGCTCCTTGGCGAGGCGTGCGGTTTAGAGGGACGCTTTGGCGCCGGATGCGGGCGGGGCCGTTTGTCCGGGGGGCTGGTAGTTCTTGCCCGGTTTGGCTTCGTATTTCGAAGCGCACTTGGCGTCGATCTTGCTCGCGTGGAACACGCCGTCGCGTCCCATGCGGCCGTGGGCCACGGCCTGCGCGCCGCCTTTGAAGGTGTCCGGCAGCGGGTCCATGGCGTCGTAGAGCACGGGGACGGTGAGGTCGTTCTGCTTCAGAAGAAAGCGGACCTCGTGGCCATTGCGCTGCACGGAACCTTCGGCGACGTCGCCGGCGACGCGGAGGCGTTTGGTGTAGACCTCGTCGCCCATCTTTTTCAGTTCGGAGACTTCCTTGTAATAGGACTTGGTATCGCTGATGCCGCCCACGGCGAGCCAGGCCAGCGTGCCGATGATGACGGTGGTAAGCAATCCGAATTTGACGTAAGGCTTCATGCCGCTCCCTTTCAGCCTTCAGTATATCGCCGCCCCTCGGGAAATTCTTGTACGCAAGGCGGATGGGCGGTTGGCGCGCGGCGTGGCGCGGTGGAGAAAATGCGGAGGAAAAGAGGGTTTGAGGGCCACGCTACACTGAGAGTTCATGCCGGGCACATTGATGGGGCAGGGCGCGGGGCCAAAGCCTTCGTTGGGGGCCGCCGGACTGGCGGCGATGCCTGGCGTGCGCGGCTTACTGGACTGGTTCGGGCGCGAGCGCCACTGGATCAACGAGCGCCATGTGGAGGTGTGCCGCATCGCGGCGCCGACGTTTCAGGAGCAGCGGCGGGCCGAGTGGATGGCGGCGGAGCTGCGGCGCTGGGGCTGGGAGGCGAAGCTGGACCGGGCAGGCAACGTGGTGGCCAACCGTCCGGGACCGAAGGCGGTGGTGGAGAAGGGTCCCGTGGTGGCGGTGACGGCGCATCTGGACACGGTGCTGGCGCCGAGGACGCCGGAGGAGATCGAGGCGGGGCGCGACGGGCGGCTGCGCGGGCCGGGGGTGTCGGACAACGGGGCGGGTTTGGCGGGGCTGCTGGCCGTGGCGCGTGCGGTGGAGGAGTCGCCGGTGCTGTGCGGGATGGCGCTGCCGCTGGTGCTGGCGGCCAACGTGGGCGAGGAGGGCGAAGGCAACCTGAGCGGGATGCGGTATTTGTGCCGCGCCGGAGGGCTGGGCGGACGGGCGTCGGCCTTTGTGGTGCTGGACGGGCCATCGACGGACCATATTACGGCGGCGGCGCTGGCGAGCCGGCGGTTCGAGATCGCCATCAGCGGGCCGGGCGGCCATTCGTGGAGCGATTTCGGGACGGGGAATCCGGTGCACACGCTGGGCCGGGCGGTCACCTACTTCTGCGACGGCATGGCGGCGATGGCGGGGAGCGAAGGCGATGCTCCGCGGACGGCGTGGAATTTCGGCGTGGTGGAGGGGGGCACCTCGATCAACTCGATTCCCGTGCTGGCGCGGGCGAAGCTGGATTTGCGCAGCGAGAGTCCGGCGCGGATCGACGAGATGGCGGCGTTGATGACGCAGTCGGTCGAGAGGGCGCTGGAGGCGGAAAACGGCGCCGTGACGGTGGGCCGGAGCAGTGGCGGGGCCGGGCGCGTGACGGCCAAGACGAGGGAGATCGGTTCGCGGCCGGGCGGGCGGCTGCCGGAC
>JADLCT010000071.1 GCA_020847045.1 Bryobacterales bacterium
CTCTTAATCAGTAGGTTGAAGGTTCGATTCCTTCCGCGCTCACCACTCCACCTTTACACCGTCTCGGCCTGCGGTAGCGCTTCGGGCGCCGAGGGCGGCTCGGCCAGTTTCTCGGCTTCCCCGCTGCGCACCAGCGCCACGCGGTAGAGAATCGGCGCGAACATCTCGTTCAACGCCACCACGCCAAACACCAGCGCCGCCGACTGGTCGCCCAGTTGCGGAAAGCTGCGCGTGAACAGGGACGCCAGCGCCAGCGCCAGTCCCGCTTGCGGCAACAGCCCAAACCCGGCATAGCGCCGCACCATCTCCTCCGAACCGGCCACGCGCGCGCCCAGCCGCGTGCCGCCCAGGAAGCCGAGTCCGCGCACCAGCACCAGCGTCAGCGCCGGCAGTCCCACAATCGCCAGCGCGTCCAGGTGAATGCTCGCGCCGGCCACGGCGAAGAACGAAATGTACACCGGCAGCGACGCCGATTCGATCTCGTGGTGCAGCCTGTCACCATAACTCGTCGCGTTGCGGATGAAGACGCCCGCCGCCAGCGCCAGCAGCAGCGGGTCCAGGTGCACCCTCTGCCCCACCTCCGCCGTCAGGAAGCCGACCATCACCACAAACAGCGCGCCGCCCTCGGACAGGCTGCGCAGAAAGGCCGCCACCAGCACGCCGATCAGCACGCCGATCACCGCCGAGCCGGCCACCTCCCACACCAGCGTCCCCAGGCCTGCCGCCTGCTGCCCCGAGGGCGAGAGCAAGCCGCGCGCCACCGACGATGTCAGGGCGAAGAACAGAATCACCACCAGATCCGAAACGATCACCACGCCCAGCACAGTGCGGCTCACCGGACCGTCGGCGTTCAACTCCTTCCGCAGCGCCACCACCACGGCCGGCGACTGTGCGGCCACCGTCGTGCCCAGCATCGCCGCCACGGCCAGCGCCGTTCCGGTCTCCATGCCGCTCATGAACGATAGCCAGCCGCGCATCAGAAAGGCCGTCCCCGTCAGCAACACGCCGGTGCCCACCACGGCCAGAAGCGTGATCCAGGCGATGCCCCGGAACAGCGGCCGCATCGTCTTCAGGTCCAACTCGGCGCCCGCCGTCAAGGCGATCAGCGCGATGGCCACGCCATTGAAGATGCGCAACTGGCCCAGCATCCCTTCGGTCACCAGTCCCAGCACCTGCGGCCCGACGGCGATGCCCAACATTAAATAGCCGGTCAGCCGCGGCATGTGAATGCCCTTGGCCAGGTTGCCGGCAAACAGGGCGGTGAGCAGTAGAAAGCCGCCGGCCATCACCACCGAGGCCGGCACCGAACCGGCCAGCGGCACGGGCGAAAAGGTCCTGGTGGCGTGCATCAGTCCGAGCAGAGCCAGCAGCAGAATCACTTGCATCGTTTTATGCCTCCGCCTCCTGCGGCTTGCGGCCGCGCAGGGCCAGTTGCAGCGCGATCTCCATCAGAATCGACCCGCCGATCACGGCCGTCACGCTCCAGCCGACGAAGGGTCCCGGATAGAGATCCTGCGCCTGCACCACCACGGCCACCGACAGCGCGCCCATCGGAGAGGCCACCAGAATGCCGCGCTCGTGCCCGCTCATGTCGCGCATCCAGAAGCGTCCCAGCACGCCCGCGGCCAGCCATTTGGACAGGAACCTGCCGGCCACGAAGACCCCCATGAAGGCCCAGCCGCGCCAGTCGTCCGGCCGCCACAAGGCCCCGGCGATCACCAGAAACAGGAAGTACACCGGACGCTCCATCCGCTCCAGCACCACGCGCACCTCGTCGCGCCACGCGCCGCCCAGGTTGAACACGATAGCCCCGGCCAGGAAGCAGACGGCGATGGCCGACAGCCGCAGATAACTGGCCATGCCCGCCGTCACGGAAATCGCCCCCAGCAGCGCCACGGTGAACTGCGTGCCGCGTTCGATCCGCGTCAGCGTGGCCAGCACGACGATGCCCATGATCAGTCCCATGCCAAACAACACGAACAGCCACGCCGTGCCGGGCAATTGCCATGTGACCGCGCCGTGGGCCGGCCGGAAGAACGCGCTGACGAACATGGCGCCGAACACGCCGGCCAACTGCTCCAGTTCGATAACCCATTCCATGCGCGGCGAGGCCGCCTCGCCCGGCGTGAACGCGCGCAGAAAATGAGGAGCGCTGCGCGCCGACATGGCGCCCGCCGTGGCCAGCAGCAGACCTTCGCGCAACGCGCGCGGTTCGAGCCCCTCGATCACGCCCAGCCCGAAATACTTCACAAACAGCCAGCCCAGCAGCATCAGAAACGCCATCGGGATCGCCGTCGTCAGAATCACGGCCGCGCCCGTGTTGGGAGGCATCCGGTCATAAAACTGCCCGGCGAAACGCGAGCCAATGCCGAACCCGATCCAGCCCAGTCCCAGCGTCAGCAAGGGCGCCACGCCGGTCAGCGTGACGGGCGTGAGAATACCCACGGCGGGCAGGCTCGCCACGGCGCCGAGAATCACAAAGGGCAGCCCGGCCGTCACCACGTGGCCGATATTCAACGAACGTTCCCAGCCCTTCACGCGGCTATGCCCGGCCACATAGGCCAGCGCGAGGAAGATGACGAAGCCGATGATGCCGCGCAGCACCACGGCGGGCGGCGGCGCGGGCATCACCTGGAACGGCTTTGTGATCAGGTCGCGCGTTTCCAGCGCCAGGCGTCCGGTGATCTTTTCAAAGTCGGTTTCCGGCTCCAGCACTGGCGGCTCGAACGGCTCCGGCGCAGCGGCCGGCGGCGACACGGCAGGGGCTTCGGCCTTCTGCTCCTGTTTGGACTCCTGCTTCTGCTCCCGGGGCGGCCCCTGCTTGGCTTGCTGTGCGAACACTCCACCCGCAACCAAGCCCAGCAGCGCCGCCAGCAGCGCCAGAAGTAGTCTGATCGTTCCTGTCCGCATAGAAGGTCTGGACGCCCGCCGCGCACGGCCCAGGGGCATCCCGCTATGGTAGCCGAACTGCCGCGCGGCTCCTAGCCGCTTCGCTGGAAGGACCCTCAGCCCTTGCCGCCGAGCACGAGCGCGCGCACCTCGGGCAAACGGTCGAACACGAGCGTCTCCACCATCGCATCGCCGCTCGACAACGGCACGGGGTACCAGCGCAGCCACTCGCGCGCCTTCTCCGTCTGGCCGCTTTCGGCCAGCGCCCACGCATACAGCACACGCCAATGTCCGGCCTGAAACGGCGGCGTGCTTTCCACCAGCCCGGCGAGCAGAGGCTGCGCGTCCAACCACTTGTGGTCGAGCAGCAGAGCCAGAGCCAGAATATCCGGTGGCGCATTCCCCTTGGCCCGCGCCTGCCATTCGGCCACCGTTCCCGCGGGCTGCGCCATGTAGAGCACCGCCACCGCCTCGCGCTTCATCGCCGGCCCGGCCGCTTTCACCACAGCCTCTCGCGCCATGGCCGCCGCGGCCGCCCGCTCACCCGCCGACAGCCGCCAGAAGGCCAGTTGCGTCAGGCTCGCCGAAGCCACATCGGCCATCACGCCCGGCGCGCGCGCCAACGCCGCGGCCCGCTTCGCTGCGCCCGCCTTGTCCCCCTGGCGGTACTCCCAACGCGCCCGCGTCAGCTCAATCAACGGCTGGCCCTTCGCCGGACCGTCCGCGTAGCGCTCAAACTCCTTCGCCGCCTCCTCGCGCCGCCCGGCCATCTGAAGCGCATACGCGCTTTTCAACAGCGTCGCGCCGTTCAGAAACTCCGGCTGCTTGCGATAAGCCGCCTGAAACTCCCGGGACGCCTCGGCGAACTGCCCCATCATGAACTCGATCTCTCCCAGCGAGTCCACCGGGTTGGCGCTGGCGGGCTCCAGCGTTTCATAACGTGCCACCGCCTGCTTGGCCCCGGCCATGTCGCCGGCATAGGCTCTCGTGAAGGCCAGCATGTTCCACCAATCGCCGCGCGAAGCCTCGCGCTCCACCGCCCGTTTCATCCACGCGGCCGCCTGCTTGTACCCGCCGCGCCGCAAACTCAGCTCACCGGCCTGCATCGCCGCGTCGCCCTCGGCGGGCAGAAGTTTGGCCAGACGCTCAGCCGCCGCCAGAGCCTGCTCCGGCTGATGCGACGCCGCCGCCAGCGCCGCCTGCATCCGCGTCTTGCTGATCTCATCGGTGGCGTGAGCCACGCCCGCGCTCCACGCCTGGCGTGCTTCCGCGGCGCGCCCCGCCGCCAGCAGATTCGCTCCCAACAGGAAATAGGCGTCGCCCCAGGCCGGCGCGGCCGCCACGGCGTTCTGCAGGAATGGAATTCCGTTTGCCCCCGGCGCCTCCAAGGCGAGTCCGAACAGCGAGGCCGCCTGCGCTGGCACCGGATCGGGCGTCTTGGCCAGCGGGCTGATCTTCTTCACCACCGCCGCGGCCAGCGGCGAGGGCCCCTCGGCCGTCAGCGCCCGGCTCTCCCACTGCTCCAGCGTCCGCCCCGAGGCGTCCTGCAGCGTGGCGTGCAGGCGTACATAGTCGCCTTCCCACTCGAGCCAACTGCGCAGCACCCGCCCGGCGCGGTTGCCCGGCGGCGTCAGTGCATTCGCGCCCTCGGTGACGGCCAGCCCAGGCGAGCCGCTCAACTGCGCGCGCACCATGTGGCTGACCGTGCGCGCCACGCCGTCCAGCGCCGCGTTTCCGCTCAGGTTCTCGGTGTAGGTGATCAGCAGGCGGCCCTGGTCCGCCGCCCCCGGACCGCCCCGGCCGCAGGCCGCCAGGCCCAGCGCCAGAGCCAGCCCAAGCCCCGCCTTCCAATGGCGCTTACAGGATCCGCGGCTGCAACGCCAGCAGCTCCTTGAATTCCGGCAACTCCTGCATATTGGCAAATTCGGGGTCTTCGACAAATCGCTTCCGTTCCTTGAACCCTTCTTCGAGGGCCATCCGCATATATTGCAACGCCCGCTCATTCATGCCGGCCTGGGCGTAGGTTTTCGAAAGATAGAAATGAAACTTGGCGCGCTCGGCCACGCTCCGTTCCTGCAACAGCGTCCCGGCCGTGCTCCGGTGCTCGAACACCTCGGGGTCCAGCTCCAAGGCCTTGGCGTAACACTCCGACGCCTTGGCGTAATTCTTCCGGGCAAACCACGCTGTGCCCAGGTTGCTCCACATGCCGGCCGAGCGAGGCGACAGCTTCAACGCCTTGTTGTATTGCGACACGGCCCGCCGGAAGCTGTGCCGGGCGTAATGCACCGTGCCCAGGTTGTTGATCGCCTCGGCATAGCGCTTGTCCAATTTGATGGCGCGCTCGTACGCCTTCTTGGCCTGGTCCATCTCGCCCAGGTGGTGATAGGCGATGCCGATCTTGTTCCACACAAGCGCCTGCTCCGGCCGGATCGAGCGGAAGTAATCAATCGCCTCGCGGTAGAACTTGCGCGCCATGGCAATGTCGCCGCGCATCATGACGGACACCGGCTTGGCAGGCGCGGGCGCGGCGGCTGGCGCTGGAACCCCGGGCGCCGCCGTCTTCGAATCGGCAACCAGCGACCGGCCTCCCGCCGTGTTTTCCTGCGCCACCACGGCGGACAGCGGCAACGCCGCCGCCAAAACCAGAGCGAAGCGAAGAACAGTCATGGCGGTTCTCCTATGGCTCTATTTGAGCACAACCCATCCGGCTGCGATAGCCCCGGCGCCCCTATCGAAAGATGCCCAGCAGCCGCCCCAGAATCCCCGGCTTCCGGCCGGACTGCGGCGCGGGCGCCGGCTTGCCCGGCCGCGCCGGCTCGGGCGTCGGAATCGAATCGGCGCGCTTGGCCACCACGGGCCGCGTCTCGGCCTGGACCGGCCGCTCGGAGGGCTCCTCCGGCTCGGCATCCCACCCGGCCACCTGCGTCGCGCTCGAACCGTCGCAGTAGTTCAGCGGCTGCGTTCCGGCCAGGAACACCTCCTGCTTCGGCGCAGCCCCACACCCGCCGCCGGCCAGTTTCCCCGTGGCCGGATCGATCGAGACGCTGACGATCCCGTCCGGCGCCTCGAAGGCATGCGCGTTCCGGTAGGGACGGAACGTGTGCGCCTTTTTCATAAACGACGTCCAGATGGGCAGCGCCGACTTGGAACCCTCCAGCCCGAGTTCGCGGTTGTCGTCATAGCCCACCCACACCACGCAGATCAACTCCGTCGTGAACCCGGCGAACCAGCCATCGTGCGAGGTGCCCGTTTTGCCCGCCGCGGGCAGTGTGAAGCCGCGCGAACGGATGCCCGCGCCCGTGCCCGTCCGGACTACGTCCTCCATCAGATTCACCAGCATGTATGAGACGCGCGGATCCAGCGCCTGCCGCTCCCGCGGCTTCGAGGTGAAGATCTCCCGCCCGTCCTGATCGCGAATCACGCGGATAAAACGCGGCGGCGCGTACACACCTTTGTTCGAGAACACCGCGTAGGCGCCGGCGATCTCCAGCGGCTGCACCTCGTAGGCGCCCAGCGCCACGGCCGGCGTGGGTTTAATGTCGCGATTCATTCCCGCGTCGCGCGCCATGCGCACCACCTGCTCATAGCCCACCATCTCGGCGAACTTGATGGCCGGGATGTTCATGGATTTGGTCAGCGCCTGCCGCAGGCTGACCGTGCCGTGAAACTCGCTCTTGAAGTTGTTCGGCTCGTATGGCTTGTCGTCGTACCAGAACGTGGTCGGCTCATCCACAACGGTCGTGGTTGGCGTGATTGGCTGCGAAGGATCCTCCAGCGCCGAGCGCAGCACCGCCGCGTACACGAACGGTTTGAACGAGGAGCCCGGCGGCCGTCGCGCCAGAGCCCGGTTCAACTGGCTCTGCCCGTAGTCACGCCCGCCCACCAGTGCCTTCACCTCTCCGGTTTTCGCGTCCAGCGCCACCAGCGCCGCCTGCACCTGCGGCCACCCCTTGGCCGCCGTGCGCCCGCGGCGCGTCAACAGTTCATCCACCTCTTTCAGGCCTTCCGACATGGCCTGCACAGCAGCCTGCTGCAAGCGCGTGTCCAGCGTCGTGTACACGCGGTAGGTGTTCGTCTGGAAGTCGTGATCCTGGAACTGTTCCACCAGCTTTTCGTTGATCAGGTCCACGAAATAGGGCGCGTCGTCCGAACGCAGTCCGTTCGCATTCACTCCCAGCGGCGCCTGCAGCGCTTCCTGCAATTGCTCCTCGCTGATGTAGCCGTTGTCGCGCATCATCCGCAGGATGATGTTTCTCCGGTTCAGCGCGTTTTGCGGATTCCGGAACGGATTGTAGCGGCTGGGCGACTGCGGCAACCCCGCCAGCAGCGCCGCCTCGGGCAGCGTCAACTGCCGCAACCCCTTGCCGAAGTAGGCCTGCGCCCCTTCGCCAAATCCGTGCACGGCAAAGCTGCTCACCTGCCCGATGTAGATGGTGTTGGCGTAGTGCTCGAAGATCTCTTCCTTGGTCAGCTTGCGCTCCAGGTGCAAGGTGATGAACACCTCGGGCACCTTGCGCCGCCAGGTGCGCTCGTTGGTCAGCCAGAGGCTGCGCGCCAACTGCATGGAAAGCGTCGAAGCGCCCATCGCGTTCCGCCCGCTTTTGATATCGACGTAGGCCGACTTCAGAATGCGCAGCGGATCGAACCCGGCGTGCTGGAAGAACCGCTTGTCCTCGGCGCTCAGCACCGCATTCACCATCAACGGCGGAATCTCGGGGAAATGGACGATGCGCCGCTTCTCCCGCTTGCTGTCAAACAGATTGGTGATCAGTTCGGGCTCCAGAAGATAGGACGGCCGCTCGGTGTTGTCCCGGAGCGAGACAATCTGCGACACCCGTCCGTCGTGGAACCGGATCACGCCCGCTTCTTCCTGGAAGTAGGAATCGCCGCCTGGATAGATTTCAATCGAATCCGGCTTCACGCGGAACCAGCCCATGCGGTTGGTCCGCGCCTCACCATAGCCCGCCCGGCGGATGTGCGTTGCAATCTCCTCCGGCGTCGTGTCATCGCCCAGATTCACCGCCTCCGGGCTGGCGAACAGCTTCGACGTATTGGAAAACGGCCCTTCTTCCAGTTTGGCGTCGATCAGGCGCGCATAGTGGAGATAGGTGTAAACAAATGTCCCCACGCCCGCTGCCACCAGAAACACACCGAGGGCGAAGGCTGCTTTACCGATGGGATGCTTCAGCAGGCGCCGGACCCAGCCGGAGGTGGGCTTTGCTTCGGACTGGCTGCGACGGCCTTTGGATTCGCCTTTGGATTCCAAGATAACTCCTATTTTGCCACGGCTTTCCCCCGGAGGCGGACGCCTCCAGGGGGCCTAGGAGCCGCTCCTGGCCCTCAGGTGCAGACGCACCGTGTACACGAAAAGATCCACATTCTTCTGGTACCGGATCTCCACCCTCGTCCCGCCCGTGCGTGGCTCCACCTTTACCTCGGCCGTGGCCGCCGCCACCCCGTGGCGCGCCGCCACATTCAGCGCCGCCACGCGCCAGCGCTCCTCGTTCCAGTCCGCCCGCCCGTTCCGCCCCGCCAGTTCCGCCAAGTCCTCTTCCAGGGCGCGGTTGTTCCAATACGGCACGCTCAGCAGCGCCATGGTGGCCACCGCCGCCACCAGCACGGCCACCCCGGCGGCCTGCCTGATCCGCATCAAGCTCACTTGTCCATCATCTCAAGATCTTCCAACTCCTTCCACATATCGTCCACCCCATGCCAGTCGGTCTGAGACATGCCCACCAGCTCCACATCGGACACCCGCAGCGTCCCATGCCCGTACCGGCAAATGTAGTCCGTCCGGGGCGACCGCAGCAGCAGGCTGTTCCACGCGCCCGACGATACCGGCATATGCAGCCGCCGTCCGCACGTCCGGCAGCGGTAGCGCTGGTCGAGCGCAACCAGGTATACCAGCCCCACCGCCAGCAGCCACAATCCCAAAATGGCCATCGTGTAGCCCAAATCGGTACCGAAGGGTTGCAGATTGAAACGGCGCGCCGTTTCGGGCAGCGGCCACACGGCGTGCAGCCCCATCCACGCCGTGGCCAGCACCAGGCCGGTCCCGGCCAGCTTTGCCACCAGGATGCCCCAATACCTCATCATTTCTTCAGACTCCTCCGCGGCGGAAAAAGTTGCTCTCCGCCAACGCTTGCGCCGGATCCCTCCGCCAGGGGATACGGCTCACGCCCGCATCAGGTTCCGCGCCAGGAACCAGAGGTTGGCCGGCCGCTCGGCCAGCCTTCTCATGAAGTACGGATACCAGGCGGCGCCGTAGGGCACATACAGCCGCACACGGTATCCCGCCCGCAGGATGGTTCTCCGCACATCCCGCCCGATTCCATACAGCATCTGAAATTCCATTTCCGCCGGTCCTATTCCACGCCGCGCCATCTCCCGCAGCGCCCGCCGCACCAGCTTCCCGTCGTGCGTGGCCAGCGCCGGTTGCGCGCCATCAGCCAGCAGCAGCGACATCAACCGCGCGTAGTTCTCGTCCACCTCCCGTTTGGCGGCGAACGCGGCACTCTCCGGCTCCAGATAAGCTCCCTTGCACAGCCGGACCGGAATTCCCAACTGGTTCAAACGGCGCACGTCGGCCTCGCTCCGCCGCAAGTAGGCCTGAATCACCGCCCGCACATTCCCGGTGCGCGCATGGGCCGCCTCCACGATGGCCAGCGTCCGGTCCACATAACCGCTAGCCTCCATGTCCACTTCCACCCGCGTTCCGCTCCCCAGCGCCTCGTCGCACAACAAGAACACACGCTCCCGGCAGGCCTCCGCATCGAGGTCCAACCCCAACTGGGTCAGCTTCACCGAGATCGTTCCGCTCAGCCGCTCCTGCCGCAGGCGCAGCAGCGCATCCTGATAATCGGCCAGACTAGCCGCCGCCTCCAGGCCGTTGGTGACGTTTTCGCCTAAATGATCCAGCGTCACCAGAATCCCCTCCCCGGCCAGCCGCCGGCTCACCTGCACGGCATCCTCCAGCGTCCGCCCGGCCACGAACCGGCGCGCCACGCGCCCGGCCATCCCTGGCTGCTCCATCCGCGTCCGCAGCCACTTCCGCCGCGACAAAAACAGGAACAGATTGCGCAACAACATGAACGGGCGCCTCCACCCTCCCTATTGGAGTAGGCGTCCCGGAGGGCGGATTCGTTGCACCCCCTCGCCGGGTTATCCGAGCCCCAACTCGTCCACCCGCTCCAACACCGCGCCGCATTCGCGGCAGATCATCGCCAGGCAGTCGCCGCACACCAGTGGACGCTCTACGCCCCGCGCGCATTGCGGACAGTAAAACTCCGCCGCTCCACCGCTTTTCTCCCCCGGCATCGTGCGTTCATCCATACACATCGCCCATCGCGCTTTGATTGTACCCGCGGCACCCGATAGACTGGAGGTGACATCCGCCGTACCGATGCTCCGCCGCCGTCTTAGCTTCGCCGCCCTCCTGCTTCCTGTCTGGCTCGCCTCGTGCCGCACCGGCCCTCCGCGTGAAAAAGCGATTGGCGAAGCCTTCGTTGGTCCAGCGTTGTTGAACCTGCGCGCCGACCTGGCGGCACGCGCCACCGTTGCCGCCACCGTCCGCCACGGCGAGCGCCTGGAGATTCTGGAACGCCGCCGCCGGTTCGTCAACGTCCGCACGGCCGAAGGCAAGCAGGGCTGGACCGACGGCCGCATGCTGCTGACGCCGCCGCAGATGGCGCGCCTGCGCAAGGTGGCCGAGCGCGCCGCCGAGCTTCCCTCCCAGGGCAAGGCAAGCGTCTTCGATCTGCTCAACGTCCACACCGAGCCCAACCGCCAATCCCCCAGCTTCTACCAGATTCGCGAGGAGGAACTCGTCGATGTCATCGGCGGCAAGGCCACCCCGCGCGCGCCCTACGTTCCCGGCACGCCCGACGGCTACGACGCCTCCGCCGTTCCCGCCGATGCCCGCCAGGACGACTGGCAACTGGTCCGCCTCAAGGACGGCCGCGCCGGCTGGGTGCTGGCCCGCATGGTTCTCATGACGATTCCCGACGAGGTGGCCCAGTACGCCGAGGGACACCGCATCACCTCCTACTTCTCCCTCGGCAAGGTGAAGGACACCAGCCGCGACAAATCCGCCGAGACCCTGCGCGACCACTGGCTGTGGACCACCATTTCGACGCCCCACGCCGGCTACCACTTCGACAGCCTGCGCGTGTTTGTCTTCAATCCCTGGCGCCACCGCTACGAGACGGCCTACATCGAGCGCAATCTGAAAGGCTACTATCCGGTCGTGGTCGAGGAGCCATCCACGCCCGGCGCCCTGCCCCGCTTCACCGTTGTCGCCGAGGACAAGGATGGCGCCCTGCAGCGCCGCGTCTATGAGTTTCACGGCTTCCGCGTCCGCATCGTCTCGCGCGAACCCTATTTCGGGCCGCTGGAAAGCCTCGGCCTGCCCGTCGCCGCCGAGGAGTCCTCCTCGAAACCCTCCCAGGAACCCGGCTTCTGGGAGAGTTTGCGGAAGAACATGCCGCGCTGGGGACTCTAGCGCCGCCTACTTCCAGTCCGCCACGAAAATATTGAACTCGTAGCGTGACTTCGCCCCGTGGTCCGAACTGAACACGAGGCGCTTGCCGTCGGGTGAAAACTCCGGAAACGAGGTGAAGCCGCCAAAATCCGTCACCTGCTCCAGGCCCGTGCCGTCCACGTTCATCATGAACAGCTCGAACCTCCTGCCGTCGCAGGCGTGCTTGTTCGACGAGAACAGAATCTTCCTCCCGTCCGGCGAAAAGGTTGGCGCAAAGCTCGCACAGTTGAAATGGGTCAACTGCCGCGCGTTCCCGCCATCGGCGCCGGCGATGAACAACTCCATCTTCATCGGCGTCGTCAGGTTCTCTTTGATCAGCTCGCGGTACCGTTCCATGGCCAGGCCCGCGGCCGGATGGTTCGCGCGCCAGACGATCATCTTGCCATCGCGCGAGAACACCGCTCCGCCGTCGTAGCCCTCGGTCTTCGTGATCTGCTTCTTTCCGCTGCCATCGGCGTTCATCGTCCACAAATCCAGATCGCCCGAGGCCATCGAGGTATAGACAATCCGGTTCGTTTTCCAGTTCACCGTCGCCTCGGCGTCATAGCCATCGGCCGCGGTCAGCTTCTTCTCGATTTTGCCGTCGCCATTGGCCAGGAAGATGTCGTAACCCGGATACACCGCCCACACATAGCCTTTGCTGCGGTCGGCCGCCGGCGGGCACTTGGCGTCGCGCTCGTGTGTCGAAGCATAGACGATGCTCCGGTTGTCCTTCAGGAAGTAGCCGCACGTGGTGCGGCCCTTCCCGGTGGACACCATTTTTTGGTCCGACCCGTCGGCGTTCATCACGAAGATCTGGTCGCACTCCACGCCATCGCGCGTGGATTGAAACACCAGGCGCTTGCCGTCGGGCGACCAGTAAGCCTCGGCGTTCTGGCCGCCGTGGGTCAACTGCCGGATGTTCGCCAGGTGGGCCTGTTGCGCGGGCAGCGCCGCGGCAAACACAGCAAGCATCACGCCCCCCCGCATCGCCGCGAATGGCCTCATGTTCACCGCCCTTCGAACTTGTCGCGCCCGGCCACCAGCGCCTTCATTTTGCCGTCGGCCACGCTGCGCTGCAGCATCCAGAACCCGCAATCGGGATGGACGTAGGGGATCCGCTCCACGCCGAGGATCTTGGCCGCGTGGTCCAGCCGCGAAGCGATCAAATCGGGCGACTCGATCAGGTTGTCCTTGATGTCGATCACGCTCAGGCCCATGCCGATTTTCGGGTTCAGATCGCGGAAGACTTCCAGCTCGTCATAGCCGCGGCGCGCGAACTCCAGAATCAGATGGTCCACCTTCAGCCCGTTCAGAAACGGCATCAGATCGCGCCAGAAGCCCTTCTGAATGCTCTGCCCGCCATAGTTGCCGAAGCAGATGTGGATGCCCCGCGTGCCCTTGATTCCTTCCAGCACATGGTTGATCGCCTCCAAGGCCCATTCACGGTCTTCCGGGTGGCCGCTGATGTTGGCTTCGTCGATCTGCACCACCTCGGCGCCGATCAACTCCAGTTGCTTGCGCAGAACGTCCGCCACGGCCATGGCCAGCTTCGGCCGCGAGCCATAGTGCCGGTCGGTGAGCACCTTGGTCAGCATGTGCGGACCCGTGCAGGTGAACTTCAACGGCTTGTCCGTCAGCGTCTTGGTGAACTCGTAGTCGCGCACCAGGTTCAGCGTGCCTTCGCCTACCGCGCCCAGCACGATGCCCGCCGGGTCGCTCCGGTAGGCCACGCCCGCGTCGGCGCGGAAGCGCTGCATGTCGGTGATCGAATACCGGGTCCGGATACCGTCCATCTTCGATACGAAGTAGTCGATCATCCCGTTGGTTTCCGGATGCGATGGATCGAAGCGGTTCAATTCGCCGTCGGCCACCACGTCGATGCCGGCCAGCTCCTGCGTCTTCAGCACCACCATGATCGCGTCGCGCAGCGTCAGGCGGCTCGTGTCGCCGTGCAGCCAGTGAGGAACGGGATAGCTCCCGACAACTGTTGTGAGAATGGGCATAACCCGTCATTGTAATATTGAGCCTGCATGCGGCTCACCCCATCCCTCTTCGCCGCCGGGCTTTCCTCCCTGCTCGCGGCTGGGCTTTCCCTTCCGCTCGCCGCGGCTCAGCCCATCACCTTCCGCGAGCACACCATCGCCACGGGCCTGCGCGGCGGCTATCAGGTGGTGGCCTTCGACGTCAACCGCGACGGCCGGACAGACCTCATCGCGCTGGCCAGCGGCATGACCGAACTACTCTGGTTCGAAGCTCCGGATTGGAAGCGGCACACGCTCGCCACCGGCTTGCAGCGCATGATCAACCTCGCTGCCTGCCCCGGCATGAACGAGATCGTCGTCGCCCACGAGTTCGCCAACACGCCCCGGAACTCAGCCGGCGTGGTCAGCGTGCTCACGCCCGGCCCCGACCGCACCCAGCCCTGGTCCGTGCGCGAAATCGACCGCCTCACCACCTCCCACCGGCTTCGCTGCGCCCATCTGGACGGCTCGCGGACCCCCGTCGTGGTCAACGCTCCACTGGCCGGCGCCAAGGCCGACGCGCCGGACTACCGGGACCACGTTCCGCTGGTCTACTACAAGCCCGGCGAATGGAAGCGGATCCTGATCAACGAGGCCAACGAGGGCGTCGTGCACGGCATCTACATCACCCCTTGGAGCGACCGGCGCGAGGAGATCCTCACCGCCAGCTTCCTCGGCATCCACCGCCACCGTTTGGAGAAGAATGGCGCTTGGACGCGCGTCCTGCTTGCGCCGGGCGACCCCGCGCCGTGGCCCCGCGGCGGCGCAAGCGACGTCGCCGTGGGCCGCCTGGGGAAAGCCCGCTTCCTCGCCACAATCGAACCCTGGCACGGCAACCAGGTGGCCGTCTATCACGGATCGAAAGACCAGTGGACCCGCACCGTCATCGACACCGCCCTCAACGACGGCCACACCATCTACACGGGCGACTTCGACGGCGATGGCCGCGACGAGATCGTAGCCGGCTACCGGCGCGCGCCCTATGGCGTCAACCTGTATCAGGCCACCGGCGGCGCGGCTGCCCCCTGGCGGAAGTCCATCATCAGCGAGGGCTCGGTTTCCGCCGCCGCCTGCGCCGTGGCCGTCCTCAGCGCCGGCCAGAGGCCCGGCCTGGCCTGCATCGGTTCGGCCACCGCCAACCTCGTGTGGTACGAGAACCTGCGGAAGCAGTAAAATCAAAGTTTTGGCGGATCCCCAGGCAACCATCGTCATTCCGACTCTCTCGGCCGGCGGCGAGTTGCGCGCCTGCCTGGATTCGCTCCTCGGCCAAAGCTTCGATGCCTTCACCGTCATCATCGTCGACAACAGCGGACGGAGCCTCGCCCGCCAGGCGGCCCCGCGGGATCCACGCGTGACCATCATCGAAGCCCCGCGCAACATCGGCTTCGGTGCGGCCATCAATCTGGGCGCGCGGCACAGCGCCGCCCCCTTCATCGGCACGCTGAACGACGACGCCACGGCCTCGCCCGGCTGGCTCGCCTCGCTGCTGGACGCCCTGGCCCGCCACCCCCGCGCCGGCATGGCCGCCAGCTGCGTGCTGCTGGACGAACGCGGCGCCATCGACTCGGCCGCCATGCTACTGTGCGCCGACGGCTCCTCGAAACAACGCGGCCACGGAGCCCCGCCCGGCGCGTTCCCGAGCGAAGAGGAGGCCCTGTTCCCCAGTGGCTCGGCCGCGCTCTACCGCCGCGAACTGTTCGACAAGCTGGGCGGCTTCGACGAAGACTTCTTCCTCTACTGCGAGGACTCCGACCTCGGTCTCCGCGCCCAATGGGCCGGCTTCGGCTGCGTCTACTCACCCGCCGCCCTCGTCCACCACCGGTATTCCCACTCGGCCGGACGCGCCTCGCGTCTCAAGGCCTACCTGGTGGAGCGCAACCGTCTGCGCCTGGCCGCCAAAACATTTCCCGCGCATATGTTGTGGCGCGTTCCCTTTGCCTCCCTGGCGCGCTACGCCGGCCACGTTGCCTCCATCGGCTCAGGCTCGGGCGCGGCGCACGAATTCTCCCGCTCCAGCGGCGGCCCGCTCCGGCTGGCCTGGTATGTCCTGAAGGCCCACCTGGCTCTGCTGCCCGCGCTGCCCGCGCTTCTGGCGGCGCGGCGGCGCATCCGCGCAGAGGCCCGCATCACGCCCGGCCAGTTCCGCGCCCTGGCCCGGCGCTTTGCCATCTCACCGCGCGAGGTCGCCGCCCAGTGACCCCCTCCGCGCCCATTCATCCTCTCCTCGAAGACGGCCGCGCCCTCATCCTCGTGCCCGCCTACAATGAGGAAGCCGCCATCGGTCCTCTCATTGACGAGGTCTACGCGCTGTACGGCAAGATTCCCATCCTCATCATCGACGATGGCTCCCAGGACTCCACCGCCGCCATCGCCAAAGGCCGCGGCGCGCGCGTACTGCGCCTGCCCCATCACCTCGGACTCGGCGGCGCGCTGCAAGCCGGTTACCGCCTTGCCTTCGAGCTGGGTTTTGAGTTCGTCGTCCGCATCGACGGCGACGGCCAGCATGACCCCGCCTATGTCACCGCCATGCTCGACGCCGTTTCGCACCCCGGTGTCCAAATGGCCATCGGCTCGCGCTTTCTCCACGCAAACGGCGGCTACACCAGCCTCCCGCGCGGCCTGGGCATCAGGCTGTTCCGCACTTTCCTGCGCCCCATTCTCGGCAAGCCCGTCCTGGACCCCACCTCGGGCTACGTCGCCGTCAGCCGCGAGGCTCTCGAAGTGTTCAGCCGCTCGTTTCCCCTCGAATACCCCGAAATCGAGGCTCTGGTCGTTCTCCGCCGCCGCGCCTTCCAGTTCGTCGAAGTCCCCGTCTCCATCCGTCCCCGCCTGGCCGGCCGCAGCACCATCACGGCTCTCAAGTCGGTCTACTACATCGTCCATGTCATGCTGGGCGTGCTGGTCAACATCCTCATCTTCGACCGCCGCCGCTGGAGGTAATCCGCAATGGAACGTCTGCTCCTCATCACCACGCTGATCGCCATCGCCCTCATCCTCACCGTGCTCGTCTCGCTCCGCCGCGCCCACATCCGCGCCGAATATTCGGTCAGTTGGCTTGCCGCCGCCGTCATCCTGCTCGTGCTCGCCCAGGCCCCCGGCCTGCTCGGCCGCTTGGCCGCCTGGCTTGGCATCGCGGATCAGCCCACGGCCCTGCTCTTCCTGGTTACCGGCGTCTTCCTCGCCGTCTTCTACCGCTTCTCGATCATCATTTCCCATCTGCGCGACGCCAATATCGCCCTGGCCCAGCGCGTCGCCATCCTCGAATTCCGCCTGGAGAACGTGGAAGATGGCCGCCTCTAAGCGTCCTCGCGCCACGGCGTCCACGGGCGCCGCCGAGCGCCACTCCGCCGCGCCGCGCCGATGGCCCGCCTGGCAAATCGCGCTGCTCCTGCTCGTCAGCCTCGCCGCCGTGTTCGAAGTCTACGCGCCCGCCCTCCACGGGCCATTCGTGCTCGACGACGGCTACCAGTTCTTTGGCCGCCCCGACGTTACGCAACTCCGGCTGCGCCACTGGTTGAACAACGCCCGCCCGCTTCTGAACCTCAGCTTCTACCTCAACTACCAGTTCTCCGCCGCGAACCCTTTCTCCTATCACGTGGTGAACGTGCTGCTCCACTGGGTGAACTCGATTCTCGTCTTCTTCGTGCTCCGCCGGCTCGCGCGTGCCTCGAACCCCGAAGCGGCATCTTCTCCGGCGGGCGCTTCCGGCTGGGCCGGCGTGCTGGCGCCTCTGGCCGCCGCCGCCGTGTTTCTGCTCCATCCCGTACAAACGGAATCGGTCGCTTATGTTTCCAGCCGGTCTGAGCTGCTCAGCGTCCTGCCCGCCTACGCCGCCCTGCTCGTGTTCCTCTCCCGCCCCACGCCCGCCATCTCCTGGAGCCGTTCGGCCGCCGTCGTCGCTCTGTTCGCCTGCGCCGTCCTTGCCAAGGAGCATGCGGCCGCGCTGCCCGCCGTGCTGCTGCTCGCCGACCTCTTCTTCCACCCCTACGGCCCCTGGCAAGGCGTCAAATCGAACTGGCGCCTGTACGCGCCGCTCGCCGCCGCGGCGCTTGCTGGCCTGGGCCTGGTGTGGCGAACCCTTTCCAAGACAAAAAGCGCCGGCTTCCAACTGGCCGGGCTCTCCTGGTACGAGTACTTCTACACACAGTGGCGCATGGTCTGGCGCTACCTCCGACTGGCGCTGTTCCCGGCCGGGCTCAACGCCGACCCCGATATCGCCCTTTCCCGCACGCCGCTCGAACACGGCGCCCTCCTATACGGCCTGGCGCTGATCGTCCTTCTGGCCGCCGCGTTCTTCTACCGCCGCCGCTTCCCTCTGGCCGCCTTCGGCTTCTTCGCCTTCGTGCTGCTGCTGGCGCCCACATCCTCGCTGGTCCCCATACGCGATCTGTTCGCCGAACGCCGCCTCTACCTGCCCATGATCGGGCTCCTGTGCGCCGCCGTCGAACTCCTCCGCCGCCTCAACCCGCGCTCCACACCCGTTCTGGCCGCGCTCGCCGCCGTGCTGGCCGTCTCCTCTTATCTCACCTGGCAGCGCGCCCACGCCTGGTCCGGCGCCATCCCCCTGTGGCAGGACACCGCCGCCAAGTCGCCCCACAAATACCGCCCGCGCTTCCAACTCGCCTACGCGCTCTACCAGGACGGCCGCTGCACGGAGGCCTCCGCGCACTATGAACAGGCCGCCGCGCTGGAGGCAAACCCAGGCGAGAATCTCATGGTCGATTGGGCCCTGGCCCTGGAATGCGCAGGGCGTCCCGCCGCTGCCGCGGCCAAGCTCGAACAGGCAGCCCGGCTCCACCCCACCGCCGTCGTCTACATCAACCTCGCCATGCTCCACGGCAAGGCCGGACGCAACGAACAGGCTCTGGACGCCCTTGCCCTCGCCGAACGCCAGGATCCCCGGGCCGCCCAGATCTACGCCTTCCGCGGCAACATCTACTTTGCCCTGCGGCGTCCGGCCGAGGCCGCCGCCGAATACCGCCACGCCCTCCAGATCGACCCCGCCAACCAGGCCGCCCTGCACGGCCTGCGCGCCCTGGCCGGCCAATGACCAGCACCACACGCCGCCCGCTCACCATCGGCGTCAACGCGCTCTATCTCAGTCCCGGCGGCGTCGGCGGAACCGAGGTCTATCTCCGCAATCTCCTGGCCGCCTGCGCTCGCATCGGCCACCCGCACCGGATCGTCAGCTTCACCAACGCCGAAACCGGCGGCGACCCGCTGCCCGGAACCTCTCTCCCTCTCGCCGTCCGCGCCGCCAACCGTCCCGCGCGCATCGCCTGGGAGCAACTCATGCTGCCACTGGCCTGCACCCGCCATGGCGTGGACGTTCTCCTCAGCCCCGGCTTCACGGCGCCCCTGCTGGCCCCCTGCCCCACCGTCACCGTGTTTCATGACTTGCAGCACAAGCGCCACCCGGAGCACTTCCGCTGGTGGGATCTCCCCTTTTGGCGGCTGCTGCTGTTCCAGTCCGCCGTATCCTCCACGCGCCTGATCGCCGTCAGCCACAACACCAAACGCGACCTGCTCCACTACTACCCGCTCCGCGACGCCGCCATCGACGTCATCCATCACGGCGTGGACGTCTCGTTCTTCTCCCTTGCCCGCGCGCCGGAAGACCTTCTTCTGTGCGTCTCCACTCTGCACCCGCACAAGAACGTGGAGCGCCTGGTGCGCGTCTTCGGCGCTCTGCACGCGCGCCATCCCGGATTGTGTCTGGTGCTGGCCGGCATCAAGGGCTTCGCCACGGAGCGCATCGAAGCCGCCATCGCCGCCAGCGGCTGCCCGCAGGCCATCCGCATCACGGGCTGGCTTGGCCGCGACGAACTCCGCTCGCTCTACGCGCGCGCCCGCGTCTTCGTGTATCCCTCCACCTTCGAGGGTTTCGGCATGCCGGTGCTGGAAGCCATGGCCGCGGGCATCCCCACCGTCTGCTCGGACATCGCCCCGCTGCGCGAAGTTGCTGGCGCGGCGGCGGCGCTGTTTGACCCGCACGACGACGCCTCGCTGCTGGCCGCTCTCGATCGCACGCTGGCCTCACCGCCGGATACGGCCGCGGCCAGGGCCCGCGCCCAGACCTTCACATGGGAAGCCACGGCCCGCGCCACGCTGGCCGCCTGCGAAGCCGCCGCCGGGCCGGGCCTCTAAGGATCCCGCCCGCCGCCGTCGCGCCTACCGCAGCAGATCCTCCAACTGGATCTTCGCGTCGGTCTTCCCGTCGCGGTACTTCACGATCACCGGCGTGTACAGCGATACGCCCCACTCCTTGCCGGGTCCCTTCGTCACGGCGCGCGAACCGGCCACCACGACGGCGCCGCCCGGAATCACCAGCGGCTGCTCGTCCGTGGCGGCGTACACGGCGCCCTTCACCAGGTCGTACACCGGCGTCGAACGGTTCAGAATCACGCCGGTGCCGAGCACGGCCCGCGCCTTCACCACCGTGCCCTCATACACGCCCGTGTTGCCGCCCACCAGCACGTCGTCCTCGATGATCACCGGCAGCGCGCCCACCGGCTCCAGCACCCCGCCAATCTGCGCCGCCGCCGACAGATGGCAGTTCCTGCCAATCTGCGCGCAGCTCCCCACCAGGGCGTGCGAGTCCACCATCGTTCCCTCGTCCACATAGGCGCCCACGTTGATGTACATCGGCGGCATGCACGTCACGCCGCGCGCAATGTAGCAGCCGTCGCGAATGCTCGACCCGCCGGGCACAATCCGCACGCCCGCATCGGCCGCCATGCGCCGCACCGGGTAGGTGGACTTGTCGAACACCGGCTGGCGCGAGGCGTCGATCGACATATCCACGATCCGCCCCATCCGGAAGCCCAGAAGGATGCCCTTCTTCACCCAGGCGTTCACACGCCAGCCCGTCGGCTCCTGCCCATCCGGCTTCGCCGAGCGGATCTCGCCCGCGTTGAGCGCCGCTTTGAATGCGGCAAACAGCCGGAAGTCCGCCTCCGTGTAGCCGGACGGTTTCGCGTCAAACAGATTCTCAATGTCAGTTCGCAACATGCGCAGTCTGCCCCGTCCTCAACCCGAGCGCCTCCAGAACCTCATCCACCTTCCGCCGCGACTCCTCGGAAGGCTCCACCAGCGGCAGCCGCCACACCGGCTCCAACAGCCCCATCCGCGCCATGGCGTACTTCACCGGACCGGGATTGGATTCGACAAAGTTCACGTCCAGCAACGGCAGAATCCGCTTCTGAATCGTCCGCGCCCCGGCGAAATCGCCCTCCAGGCACCGCTCGGCCAGTTGCGACATCTCCGCCGGAATCTCGTTGGACGCCACGCTGATGATGCCCTTGCCGCCCAGCGCGGCCAGCGGAATCGTGATCGCGTCGTCGCCCGACAGCACCGAGAAGCTCGCCGGCACATGATGCACCACCTGCGCCATTTGCGAGATGTTCCCGGAGGCTTCCTTCACGCCCACGATGTTGCCGATCGCCGAGAGCCTCCGCAACGTGCGCGGCTCCACGTTTACGCCCGTGCGCCCCATCACGCTGTACACCACCACGGGCAGCCGCACCGCTCCGGCCACGGCCCGGTAATGCTGGTACAGCCCCTCCTGCGTGGGCTTGTTGTAGTAGGGCGTCACCGACAGCAGACCGTCCACGCCCATCGTCTCCAACTCGCGCGCCAGCGCGATCACCGAGGCCGTGTCGTAGCCGCCCGCGCCCGCCATCACCGGCGCCTTTCCCTTGGCCTCCTCCAGCGTAATTTCCACCACGCGCAAGTGCTCGGCGTGCGTCAGCGTCGGCGATTCACCCGTCGTGCCGCACGGCACCAGAAAATGAATTCCCGCCTCGATCTGCCGCCGCACCAGCGCCCGCAGCGTCTTCTCGTCCAATGTCCCATCGCTCTTGAACGGAGTCACCAGCGCCGTTCCGCATCCAGTAAACATGTGCCACCTCCTCCAGTCCGCCGGCGTCCGCTACCGCGCGCCGAACAGCACCTCGCGAAACTCGTACACACCCTTCCGGCCCACAATCCACCGCGCGGCGTGCAAAGCCCCCCGCGCGAACCCTTCCCGGCTGCGCGCCGTGTGGCGCAGCGTAATCGTATCGGCGGCCGAATCAAAGCCGATCTCGTGCGTGCCCGGATGCGCTCCGGCCCGGCTGGCCGCCTGGTCGATCTTCCGTTCGTAGCCCGCCCGGCGCATCGACTCGACCAGCGTCAACAGCGTGCCGCTCGGCGCGTCCTTCTTCGCCGAATGATGAATCTCCCAGGCCCAGGCCTCGTACTCCGGCTGTGCGGCCATCAGCCGCGCCGTCTCGGCCGCCACGCGCTCGAACACGTTCACGCCCACCGAGAAGTTCGAAGCATACACCAACGCCGTGCCGGCCTTCTCCACCGCCGCCCGCGCGCGGTCCAGATGCCGGCTCCAGCCCGTCGTGCCCACCACGGTATTCACGCCCAGCCCCGCCAGCGCCTCGATATTGCCGATGGCCGCCTCGGGCGCCGTGAACTCGATGGCCACGTCCACGCCCGCGAAGTTCTCCCGCGTCATGCCCGCGCCATCCACGTTGTTGAACTCGTCCAGACGCAGCACCACCTCGAAGCCATACCCCGAGGCGAGCGCGTCCATCATCCGGCCCATCTTGCCGTAGCCGACAAAGGCCAGCTTCATACGGAGGCCTCGCTGACCGCCACGTCGAACACCTTCGGGTCCAGCTCCGTGAAGAACTCGGCGTGCAACAGTCCCACCGCCTTTTCCACGTCGCCGCCGGCGATCACGAAGCTCAAATTCAACTGCGAGGCGCCCTGCGAGATCATCCACACGTTCACACCGTTCAACGCCTGGAACGCCCGCCCGGCGATGCCCTTGCGCTCGCCCAAACCGTCGCCCACCAGCGCCACCAGCGCCCGGTCGGTTTCCACCACCACCTCGGCGAAGGCTTGCAGCTCCTCCACAATCCGGCCCAGCCGCGCCGCGCTGTCCACCGTCAGCGACACGCTCACCTCGCTCGTCGTCACCATATCGACAGCCGTCTCGTGCCGGTCGAATACCTCGAAGATGCGCCGCAGAAAACCATGCGCCATCAGCATCCGCGTCGACTTGATGTTCACCGCCGTGATGCCCCGGTTGCAGGCGATCGACTTGATCGGGTTGGCCGACTCAACTCCGCGCGCCACAATCCGCGTGCCCTCCACCTCGGGCCGCCGCGAGTTCAGAATCAGCACCGGAATCTGCTTTTCCACCGCCGGCAGCACCGTGCTCGGATGCAGCACCTTCGCGCCAAAGTAGGCCAGCTCGGCGGCTTCGGCGAACGAAATCACCCGCACCCTCCGCCCGCCCGGCAGCACGCGCGGATCGCACGTCAGCATGCCATCGACATCGGTCCAGATCTGAATCTCCTCGGCCCCGATGCCCGCCCCGGCGATGGCCGCCGAAAAGTCCGAACCGCCGCGCCCCAGCGTCGAGGTCACACCGTCTTTGGTCGAACCGATAAAGCCGCCCATCACCACCACGCCGCGCGCCGCCAGCCCGGGCAGACGCGCCGCCAGCCGCTCATAGGTCTCCGCATAAAGCGGCGCCGCCTGCGTGTGCCGGCCGTCGGTGACGATCAGCTCCCGCGCATCCACGTGCTCCACCGCGATGCCGCGCTCGCGGAACGCCGCCGCCACCACCAGGCTCGACATCCGTTCGCCGAACGCCGAAATGGCGTCCACCGAACGCGGCGTCATCTCGCCCAGCACGGACAATCCGCGCAGCATCTCCGCCAGCTCGTCAAAGTGCGCGCCCAACTGCCCGAGCACCGGCGCCGGAGCCTCGGCAAAGTGGAACTCGCGCAGCGCGGCCAGCTTCGCCAGCGCCTCGGCGCGCGCCCCCCCGGCGGCCAGCCCGGCGCACTCCAGCAGCCGGTTCGTGGTCTTGCCCATGGCCGACACCACCACCACGGGCCGCCTCTCCAGACGCGCCTCCACGATCGACACCACACGCGCGATCGCCGCGGCGGACTCCACCGAGCTGCCGCCAAACTTCATGACAATCATTGCCGCGCTCCGTTCCTCCAGGCTTTGTTATACTGACGCGCCTGGCTTACACCAGGCTTTGTTTACTTTTTGCGCCTGGCTTACACCAGGCCTTGCGCCTTCATCAGCTCGGCGTTCAGCACCGAAGCCCCCGCCGCCCCGCGCACCGTGTTGTGGCCCAGGCACAGAAACTTCCAGTCGAACACCGGACAGGGCCGCAAACGGCCCACGAACACCGCCATGCCGTTCTCGCGCTCCACGTCGCGGCGCGGCTGCGGACGGTCCTGCTGCGGCAGATAGATGACGGGCCGCGCGGGCGCGCTCGGCAGTCCGAGCTTCTGTGGCGTGGCGGTGAAGCCCTCGATCGCCGCGCGCACCTCGGCCTCGCTGGGTTTGGACTCCAGCTCCACCGACACCGAAATGAGATGGCCATCCACAACCGGCACGCGGTTGCACGACGCGCTCAACTGCATCGGATGGTTCGTGAAGCCCCGGCCGTCGCAGGCGCCGAGAATCTTCTGCGTCTCCATCTCCATCTTTTCCTCTTCGCTTCCGATGTAGGGCACCACGTTGGCCGTGATGTCCATCGAGGCCACGCCCGGGTAACCGGCGCCCGAGATGGCCTGCATCGTCGTCACCACGGCGCGCTGGATGCCGAACGGCGCGAACGGGCCGAGCGCCATCGTCAGCACAATCGTCGAACAGTTCGGATTCGTGACAATCTGCCCGCTCCAGCCGCGCGCCTTCTTCTGCGCCGCCAGCACCGACAGGTGATCCGAATTCAGCTCCGGCACCAGCAGCGGCACGTCGGGCTCCATGCGGTGGTTGCGTGAATTCGACAGCACGGTGTGGCCGGCCTTGGCGAACTCCTGCTCGATCTCAGTGGCCACGGCGGCGTCCATGGCCGAGAAGACGATGTGCGGCGCGCCCTTCGGCTTGCACTCGGACACCGTCAGATGGGCCACGGTCTCGGGCATCGCGCCCGGCAGCCGCCAACTGGTCGCCTCGCTGTACTTCTTGCCCGTATTACGCTCACTCGCTCCCACGAACGTGATCTCAAACCACGGATGGTTCGCCAGGAACTTCACGAAATGCTGGCCCACCATGCCGGTGGCGCCTAAGACTCCAACAGGAATGCGTTCGCTCACGCTGTCAATAACCTCCTCACCATGTGTGCATACAGATCCACGGCCGCTTCCAGCTCGCGCTTGGGCACGCGCTCCTCGCTCGTGTGCGCCACGTGAATCGTTCCCGGACCCAGCAGCAGGGGACGCCCCCAGGCGCCGCCGAATGCCGGAATGTCGGTGGTGTAGCTCACCACCGTGGTTTCAATCCCCTCCACCGCCTCCATGCGAATCGCCGGCAGGCACAGAACCTCCACCGCCTCGGCCAAGCCCTCACAGGCCGCCTGCACGGCCGCCTTCGTCGAGACGCCATCGTCCACCAGACGGATCAGAATCTCCGCGCGGGCGTAGTCGGCAATCACGTTCGGCGCGCGCCCGCCTTGTATGGTGCCGATGTTCATCGTGCTTGCGCCCAGCACGGCGTCCACGGGCAGCTTGATCGCGCGCAGCGCCGCCAGCGCGTCCAGCAGCTTGTCGATGGCCGGCTCGCCCAGCTCCGGATACGCCGAATGGGCCATCCTGCCCCGCGCTGTCACCTCATAGCGCAGCGCGCCCTTGCTGCCCAGCGCCAGCTTGCACTCGGTCGGCTCGCCGTTGATCAGATACTTCGAGCCGCGCCCCAGCCGCGACATGTGGTACGCGCCCGCGCTGTTGCGCTCCTCGCCCACCACGAACAGCAGCGCCAGCCCGCGCGCGCCCTCACTCAATACACGCTCGGCGGCGTGCAGCATCGCCGCGATGATTCCCTTCACGTCGCAGGCGCCGCGCCCCCAGATGAACTCCTCGTCCTCGCGCGAGGCAATGAAAGGAGGCACCGTGTCCAGGTGCGTGGACAGCGTCACCACGGGAGCGCCGAAGCAGGCCAGCACGTTAAAACGGTTCGGCTCCACCTCGATCCGCTCCACAGTGCCGTCGAACCGCCCGGCCAGATCAGCCAGATAGTTGTGCACAAAGTGGCCCACGGCCAGTTCGTTGTCCGTTATGGATTCAATGTCGATGAGCGTGCGCGTCAGTTCGAACAGATGCATAGGATCTCGCACCCGGCGAACCGCCTGACAGAGTTGAAGGGAAGAGAGAGAAGGGTATTCGGCTCTCCTCGGATAGCACTCCATCCATGATGCGGATGACAGTGGGCGGGATTTAACCCGACCCCCCAACCGTCCGCGCGGGCTCACGCGCGTCCGATTTCGGCGAGCAATACCGCTGTGCCCCTTTCCCCTGCCCTCCGCTGGCCGCGGAACCGCTTGGCAGGCTACTGTTGGCGCTCGCTCCTCTACCGGGAACTCTTAGAGTAGCTGACGGTGGCGGGCCGCGTCAATGCGGCCTGCCGCCCGGATTATTCTTTCGGCAGCGTGCCGGCCACAAAGAACACCGTGTACTCCGGCGGTCCGGTCCGGCGTGTCAGCGGGTTGGCCCGCGCAATCCGGAACGCCACCGGATCGCCCGGCTTCAGCGTCCCTTGAATCGCCCGGATCTCCTCCACGCTCGACA
>JADLCT010000072.1 GCA_020847045.1 Bryobacterales bacterium
AGATAAATTGTCTTGACAATATGTGTTATACGATATAAAATGAAGTTCAGGAGGATATGGATATGAGCAATGTGAAACAGTTGGATGACCAGTTGAATGCCATGGTGTTGGGTGGCCAGGCCATGGAGGCCTTTGAAAAGTTCTATGCCGAAGACGTCGTCATGCAGGAGAACGATGGCGAACCTTCAGTGGGCAAGGCGGCCAACCGCGAGCGCGAAATCCAGTTCTTTTCGAGCGTTGAGCAGTTCCACAGCGCGGCCGTGAAGGCAAGCGCGGTGGCTGGCAACGTCAGCTTCGGCGAGTGGGAGATGGACCTCACCTTCAAGGGAGGCGCGCGCACCACCATGCGGCAGGTGAGTGTCCGCCGCTGGAAGGACGGCCAGATCGTCCACGAGAAGTTCTATTACAACGGCAGCCACTAAGCCGGGGGGGGGGTTCCTTGCGCCGCCCCGCCGTTTGATAATGGCGCCATGGCCACGGCGGGGCGGGTTCCCTTCATCGCGCTCTTGTTGCTCGCCGCCTGCGGGCGGGCCGCCGGCCCGGAATGGCTTCCCCTGTTTGATGGCAAGTCGCTGGCGGGCTGGCGTGAGGTCGCGTTTCAGAAGCGCGGTGCGGTCACGGTGGATGAGGGTGTAATTGTGCTGGGCAAGGGCGCCATGACGGGCATAGCCTGGACGCGGGGCTTCCCAACCTCCGGCTATGAGATCCGTTTCGAGGCCGCCCGGCTGGAAGGCAACGATTTCTTCGCCGGGCTTACGTTTCCCGCAGGCGGCTCGCACTGCTTTTTTGTCGCCGGAGGCTGGGACGGCACCACGGTGGGGCTCTCCAATGTGGACGGCTACGATGCCTCGGAGAACGAGACCTCGATCAACCGCGAATTTGTCACTGGACGCTGGTACGCCTTCCGTCTGGCGGTCACCGGAAGCCGGATTCAGGCCTGGATCGATGGCGCGCTGGTTGTAGATCTCGATCTCACCGTGAGCAAGGTGGAATTGCGCTTCGACGACACCGATTTGTGCAAACCCCTGGGCTTTGCCGCCTATGGCACGCGCGCCGGTTTGCGGAACATCGAGTACCGTCTGTTGCCGGAGGCCGCGCCGCGATAGCCTGCCCGCTTGTATAATTTCTCCAGCGGCGCCATACGTTGGCCACGCAAAGGAGAGTTATGAACCGGCGCTATTTCCTGATGAGTTCGGCCGCGGCCACAGCCACACAGGCCGTGCGAGCCAACCCCAGCCCCAACGACACCGTGCGGGTAGCCGTGGTGGGCTGCGGCGGCCGCGGCAGCAGCCACATGAACGCCTGGACGTCGCTGCCCAACGTTGAGCTGGCGGCCCTGGTGGACGTCGACGATTCCCATGCCGAGCGCTACATCGGCCAGCTCCAGCGCAAGAATCTGAAACCGGTTCCCACCTTCCGCGACATCCGCAAGGTGCTCGATGACAAGAGCATTGACGCCGTGTCGATCGCCACGCCGAACCACTGGCACACGCTGCAAACCATCTGGGCCTGCCAGGCGGGCAAGGACGTGTACGTGGAAAAGCCGTGCTCGCACAACGTCTTTGAGTCCAAACAGATTGTCGCCGCCGCGCGCAAATACGGCCGCATGGTGCAGCAGGGCAGCCAGAGCCGTTCCTCGGGCGCTCTGCGGGAGGCCGTGCAGAAGATGCGCGATGGTGAGTTCGGCGAGGTCTACATGGCCCGCGGCCTCTGCTACAAGTTCCGCAACACGATTGGCAAAACACCCGTCGAGGCCGTGCCGCCCGGCGTCGATTACGACATGTGGACCGGCCCGGCGCCCTTGCGCCCCTTCACCAAGAATCGTTTTCATTACAACTGGCACTGGTTCTGGGATACCGGCAACGGCGACCTAGGCAACCAGGGCATCCACGAGGTGGACATCGCCCGCTGGGGCCTCGGCGTCACGCACCCCACCAAGGTTTCCGCCTTCGGCGGCAAGTTCATGTTCGACGACGACCAGGAGACGCCGAACACGATCACCGCCTCCTACGACTTCGTGGTGAACGGCCGGCCGAAGCTGATGACCTTCGAGGTGCGCCACTGGTACAGCAACCACGAAGCGGGCATCGGCGGCGAGAAGGCCGGCAACACCATCGGCAACACCTTCTATGGGTCCAACGGCTACCTCGTCATCGACGGCTACAACAAGTATTGGAGCCACATGGGCAAGGACGGCGCGCCCGGCCCGGCGCGTTCGGAGCGCGAAACGCACTTTGAGAACTTCATCAACGCCGTGCGCAGCCGCAAGCGGGAGACCCTGCATGCCGAGATCGAGGATGGCGCTCAATCCTGCGTGCTCGTCCACCTGGCCAACATCTCCTACCGGCTCGGCCGCACGCTGAATTGGGATGAGAAGAGCTGGACGGTCAAGGGCGACAAGGAAGCCACCGAGATGCTGACGCGCAAGTACCGCGCGCCTTACGTCGTGCCGGAGAAGGTCTAGCAGGCTGCTTTGGCCGCCGGAAGCGGAGCGGCGCCGCGCTACACTAGTGGGTTCATGTCCGCACTGCTAGCCGGTAAAACCGCTCTTGTCCTTGGAGTCGCCAACCGCTGGAGCATCGCCTGGGCCATCGCCCAGGCGTTTCAGCGGGAAGGCGCCAAGGTGATCCTCACCTATCACGGGGAACGCCAGCAGAAGACGGTGGAGGAACTCGCGGCCGAGCTCGGCGGGGCCGAGTGCTTCTCCTGCGACGTCACGCAAGAGGCCGATTTGACGGCGCTACACGGGCGGCTTGCCGCCACGGGCGCTCCGCTCGATGTGCTGGTTCACTCCATCGCGTTCGCCAACCGTGAGGACCTGGCGCGGCCGTTCGTGGAAACCTCGCGCGACGGCTTCGCGCTGGCGCAGGATGTCAGCGCCTATTCGCTGGTGTCGGTGTCGCGCGCCGTGGCTCCACTGATGACCAACGGCGGCTCCATCATGACGCTCACCTATCTCGGCTCGCAGCGCGTGGTCACCAACTACAACGTGATGGGCGTGGCCAAGGCGTCGCTGGAAGCGGCCACGCGCTATCTCGCCGCCGATCTCGGCGCGCAGAACATACGCGTCAACGCCATCTCGGCGGGTCCCATCAAGACGGCGTCGGCGCGCGGCATCAAGGACTTCTCGACGGTGCTCGACGCGGTGGCTTCGCGGGCGCCGTTGAAGCGCAACTGTGAGCCCGCCGAAGTCGCCGACACAGCCGTGTTTCTGGCCTGCAACCTGGGCCGCGGCGTTACGGGCAACGTGATCTACGTCGACGCCGGTTTTCAGATCATCGGTCTCTGATCTCCCCTGCGCGGGCCGCCCCGCATCCCCCGCGGGCCCCGTTGACAGCGCCAAACGGCGATTCATATGATGGGAAGCGCACTGGACACGCAGGGTTCGCGCACCGAAACGCTCACCCGCGCCGTCTACTGTCATTGATCCGGACAAACATATGATTCGTGTCGAAGGTCTAACCAAACGTTACCCGCGCACAGTCGCCGTCGATGATATCTCCTTCACTGTGAACAAGGGCGAGATCGTCGGCTTCCTGGGACCGACCGGCGCGGGCAAGACCACCACGATGCGCGTGCTCACCTGCTTCATGCCGCCATCGCGCGGCATGGCGGAGGTGGCCGGCTTCGATGTGGTGAAGCAACCTCTGGAAGTGAAAAAGCGCATCGGCTACCTTCCCGAAACGCCCCCGCTGTATCCCGAGATGGAGGTCCGCGAGTACCTTCAGTTCGTCGGGCGGTTGAAGGGCATGGCGGGTGGCGCGCTGGCATCCCGCATCGGCGAGGTATCCAAGCGGTGCCACATCGACGATGTGATGACGAGGCTGATTTCCAAGCTCTCCAAAGGCTACCGGCAGCGCGTCGGCCTGGCGCAGGCCATCCTGCACAACCCCGACGTGCTGATCCTGGACGAGCCCACCTCCGGCCTCGACCCCAAGCAGATTCTCGAAACGCGCGACCTGATCAAGGAGCTCGCGGGCGAGCACACCATCATCCTTTCGACGCACATCCTGCCCGAGGTCGAACAGACCTGCCAGAAGGTGATCATCATCAATAGGGGCCGCCTGGTGGCCACCGACACGGTGGAGAATCTCACCAGCCGCCTGCGGGGCTCCGACGCCGTGGGCGTCGAGGTCAGCGGCGCGGCGCCGGCCGAGATCGAAGGCGCGCTGGCCGCACTGGCCGGGGTCACCTCGGTGAAAACCACGGCCACGAAGGACGGCCGCGCCCGCCTGGAGGTGGAGGGCCAGCCCGGCCAGCACATCCGCCCCGATATCGCCCGCGCCGTTGTGCAGGCCGGCTGGCAGTTGCATGAGCTGCACTCGCTCAGCGTCAGCCTGGAAGAGATCTTCCTGCAACTCACCGGCGCCGCCAAGGGAGACGCACAATGAGCAACATCTGGGTCATCTGCAGGAAGGAGCTGAACAGCTACTTCGCCTCGCCCATCGCTTATGGCCTCATGGCCTTTTTCGCTTTCGTCTCCGGCTACTTCTTCTATGCCGCCACGGCCATTTTCGTCACGCGCGGCATGGAGATGCAGATGATGGGCCGGGGCATGCCGATGGACGTGAATGAATGGGTGGTGCGTCCGGTGCTGATGAACGTCAGCGTGATTGGCCTGTTTCTCATCCCCATGATCACCATGCGCCTGTTCGCCGAGGAAAAGCGCACGGGCACCATTGAGCTGCTGATCACCTCGCCGGTCCGCGACTGGGAGATCATCCTCGGCAAGTGGCTGGCCG
>JADLCT010000073.1 GCA_020847045.1 Bryobacterales bacterium
CCGGACAATCTTACCCACGGGCTGGTTCGGATCCTGCGCCGGCGTCATGCGCTGGCGGTCGCCCACCGACATGAACAGATACTTGCCATCGGCCGAGAATGCCACCTGCCCGCCGGCCTGCCCGCCCTTCCCCCGGGGCATTTGCCGCCAAATCACCTGAAAATCCTGCAGTCTTGGGACACGTCCCAGGTTCAACTTCGCGCGCGCCAACGCCTGTCCGCCGCCGTAGTCGCCCGGTTCGATATAGGTGATGTAGACGCTCTCATCGGTGGCGTAGTGCGGCGAAACAAAGATGCCCAGCATCCCGTTCTGCCCCTGCCAGTACACCGGGGGCGTGCCTCCCAGAGGAGCAATTTTTTCGCCCTTCGCCGACACCAGCCAAATGGGACCGATCTTCTCGGTCACCAGCATCCGCCCATCGGGCAGAAAAGCGATTCTGTATGGCAGCCCAAACGTGGCCACCGTTGTCATTTTGAACGGCAAGGATGATTCGGGCTTCTGCTCACCCATATTCACCTGCCCCCACGCCGCCGCGGACCCCAGGGCCAGCAGCAGGGCCGCCTTTGCCAATCTGATCATTGCGTCTCCTTGCTTCAATTATGGAAGGATGCGGCGCGGCGTGGCAATGGCCGCCCCACCGCCGGGCCGCCCGAAGACGCCCGGCGCGCCTACGGGTAGACGGGCGTTTCGAAGGCGCTGGGATTGTCCGCCGGTTGCTCCTCGCAGGCTTCCTGCGAGCCATCCAGCACGATGGAAACCACCGAGTGTGGCGGCAGCGTGTAGTCGAAGACGCTGAGCGGCGCCGTCAGTTCGGACTCCGTGATTTTCACTTCGTCTGGTCCGCCTTCATGGAAGCGGCCGCCATAGCTGTCCGATGCCTGCGTGACAAATCCCTCTGGAATCGTCGTCCCCGTATTGGCGTCGATGGCCGTGCCGGTCAACGTCCAGACGCGCGCCGGACCCGAGGGACAAAACCCATCGACCCGTATGTTCGCCCGCATGTTCCGGTCAAAGTGCTTGTTGATCATCAGGACATACAACTTCCCGTCGTCGCCCAGGCTGGAAACAGACTCCAGATACGGAACCACCGGCGCCGCATCCACCCACCCGATCGACCGGGATGAGTAGGAATCCGAGGTGACCGAACTCTCCACCGCCGTCTGCCCGAAATGCCGCGTGAACATCTTCAGTGCGAGTAAAGGCGCTTTGGTCACGAACTTGCCATCGCGCTCGCCAATCCATCCGTTGGGCAGCCGGTCCACCAGTTTGAATGCGTTCGCCGCGATCACGCGCCTGTCCTCGATGAACACCTTCAGCACGTGTGCCGTGTACAGCGCCGAACCCAGCGTCTTGGAATGGTCGATAAACCGGCTTTCCGGACTCGCCTCGAACAACGGCCCCCACTCGCTTACCACGATCCCCGTGCTGTTCGCCTCTCCCTTGTGCCGGATGATCACGTTGTTCAACTGCCGCAGGCTTTCCTGAACCATCAACGGCGCCGCCAGCATGGACGAGTACACCGTCCGCACCGGGTAATTCACATCGCGCCCAATCACGGGCGCGAACGCGTTGTGAACCGACACGAAGTCGATCTGAGGCCCGGCGGCCTTCAGCACCGTTTCCGCCCAGTCCGGGAATGGGCGGTAGGTGGTCAGTCCGTAGTTGAAATCCAGGATGGCGCCAATCTTGATCGAAGGATCGGCGGCCCGCATCGCCTCGGCGTACCGGAGATAGCGCTCGGCGTATTCTTTCGGCGGCACCGCTCCCAGCGCCGGGTCAAAGGCGCTCAGATTCACATACAGTTCGTTACCGACCTCCCAATACCGCACGCGCGTAGCGTCCCGGTTCACATACCGTATCCAATCGGCGGCCTCCTCCACCGGCCCGGTGACGGCATTCACCGTAATCAGCAGTTCGCCTCCAATGGCGCTGGCGAACTGCAGCGCTTCGTCGGTACCGAAATCATTCGAGGAAAATCCCGTGCCCGCCGCCGGGAAAGCGAACACCAGCGGCCTTCCCATCCTCGGCCCAATCCCGTTTCGCCAGTGATAGAAATCGGAGAAAAACCCGGCCGGAAACCGCAGCAAGCTGACGCCGCTTTCCTTGGCCAGTTGGACCAGCCCCGGGTCGGGCTGCTCGGAACCGGGCGGCATGATTCCCTGCCCTCCCCAAATCCATTCGATGTTGCTGCCGTAGATCTCCTTGGGAATGCGCCGGATCACCTTGGCGGCATCCACTGCAACGAAGCTTTGCAGATCCGGTCCGGGGTCCGGTTCGCCGGTCGCCGCCGGCCAATCCACGGGCCGCTGGGTTGTCACGAATACATCGTCGAAGTAGGCCGATCCCGAGGTCCCCAGAACCGAACACGAGATAAACACCGTGAACAGGTTCGGATCATCCGGTATGTCGAGCACATCTTGAAAGAAGAGGGGAGTCCTGGTCTGCACCGGCTGGCGCAGTTCCCGGAAATACAGCGCACCCGTGGTCGAAACGGCGACAACGCGCAGTACTGCTGTTGTCCCACCCTCAGCCGCCATCCAACCGCCGAAATGAAGCGACTGGTTCCGGTAGACGTCCGGCAGCACCTGCGACAGTCCGAAATTTCCACCCACGGCCGTGGTTGCATTCCCAGCATTGGGGATGACGCGCAGACTGCGCCTTCCACCGTGACGGCCAATCATGGACTGCAAAACCAGGCCGTTGCCCGCCAGGCTCGGATTCAAATACCACGAGCCTTCCTGCAGCGGGAGTTCGAAACCCGGATTCAGGACGACGTTGGCCACCTGGGCGTGCGAATGCGATGCGCCCAGTAGAAGTGAACAAATCGCGAATGCGATTCGCTGGCTACTCCATCGCATTACTTCTGAGCCTACAGTTCCACCGGGGTGTTTGCAATAAGCGAAACCCCCGGTGTGGCCCGGTTGGGACAGCGCGCTAGCGGCTCGGAATCGTCAACAACATGACGGAGGCGGCCGGAATCGTAACGTTCACCTTCCCGGCGCTGACAGCAGCCGTACCCGTGGGCATGGTGACAGTCGAAGTGGTCCCTGAGTGGAAGGCCGAGTTCCCCTCCATGCTCGCTTGCGGAACGGTATACAAGCCTGGCAGGGGTTGCGTGCCGGTGTGCGAGTCGGCGGCGGTTCCCGTCAGCGTCCAGGTGGAAGCGCTGGCGGCCGCGTTGAAATTCGACACCAGGCACTCCACGCTGATCGCCGAGGTCAGGTGCTTGTTCCAGAGCGCGATGGAAAGCGTCCGGCCATCCACGCTCTTGCCCGCAATCGCCTCGACGTAAGGAACTCCCGCCGCCGCGGGCACGTTCCCCATTGAGAGCGCATTGAACGTGGGTGATACCGTAGCGCTGGAAACAATCGAGCCGGTGAAGTTCTTGGCGAACATCCGCAGCACATAGTAGGGCGCCTTGGGCGTATACGCGCCGTTCCGCTTGCCGATCCATCCGGTGAACACGCCATCCACCAGTTTGAAGGCGTTGGCCATCTCGGTTCCCGGCGACTCCAGAAATACCTTCAGCACGCTGGCCGCGTATACCGCCGATGCCATCGTTTTGTTGTGCTCCACGAAACGGGAGGCTCCGGTGGAGCTGAAATACGGTCCCCACTCGGTGACGGCGATCTTGATCTGGCCCGCGCGCGCCGGGGCATAGACAGCCACCTTCTGCTCCAGGGCGGCCAGGCTGCGGCGAATGGCCTGCGGCGCCGCCAGCATGGCCGCGTACACGTCGCTGGTCCGTGACGTGGTGTCGTTGCCCACTCCCGGCGCGTAGGCGTTGTGCACCGCCAGGAAGTCGATGTCGTTGCCCGCCATGCTCAGCACGGTCTCGCTCCAGGCCGGATAGGTAAGGCAACCCATGGTCAGGAACGACTCACAAGCGATGGCGCCCACTTTGATGCGTGGGTCGGCGGCCTTCATCGCGCGGGAAAATTCAACCACCTTCTGCGCATAGCGCTGAGGCGTCATGGTGATGGGGTCGAACATCGGCCCGCCCACGCCGTACAACTCGTTGCCAATCTCCCAGTAGCGCACCGTCAGCCCGTTGCGGTTGGCGTGCCGCACCCAGTCGGCCGCCATTTGCGCGGTGCCGGTCCCGGCGTTCACGGTGATCAGCAACTCGCCGCCCACAGCCGAGGCGAACTGCAAGGCCTCGTCGGTTCCGAAAAACGCCACCTGCGGATCGCTGCCGGGCATTGTGTCCATCACGGGGCGGCTCGATAACGGGCCCACGGCCTTGCGCCAGTCATAGTAGTCGGCCAGCAGCCCGCCAGGAAACCGGAGCAGCCGGCTCCCCATGTCCTGCGTCAGGGCCGTCATCGTGGGTGATGGCCGGTTGTTCACCAGATCCCACGCGCCATGACCGCCCCACACCCACTCGAGATTCTGCCCGTACAGGCCCGTGGGCACCGTCCGCATCGTCTGCGAGGCATTCACCGTCACCTGCGCGTTTAATCCGCCACCCCCACCGCCGCCACCCGGCGGTTCCGTCCAGCCCGAGGGTTGCGTCAAGGTCACCGACAAATCGTCGAAATACGCCGTCCCCGTTCCCTCGATCTGGCATAGCACTACGACGAACAACACCTCGGGGTCATTCGGAATCGCCAGCTTGTCCTTCACCTGCACCGGCGCCTGCGTTGCCCCCTGCCTCATCTGAATGAAGTAGGTCCGGCCGTCGCGGCGGTAGGCCAGCGCCGAGAGCACCGCCGTCGCCTGGCTGGAAGCCGACAGCCAGCCGCTTACATACAAGGTCCGCCCCAGAAGCCCCCCGGAGGATAAGCTCTGCCCGGCGCCCAACTGCACCAGAGCCGGACGCGTGGGCGCCCAGGTGAGTGCCAACGCGTAGTTCCCACTCTTCTTTCCCGCCGGAGTCAGATTCGCCGTCCCCATGGCCGTCGGATTGTCAATGGACCAGCCCGAGGGCCGGCCCGCCGAAGACTGTTCAAAACCAGGGTTGTTTAAAAGGTTCGTCTGCGCGGTTGCCGCAGCGGAGGAGAATAGAAAAATAAAGGCAAAAATGGATTTACGAATGGAATGAAACAACATGGTTACTTCTCTGATCGGCACTTGTGTGAGTACTTCGCGCGCCTAGGCGACTTTAGGGGTGGTTCTAAAGAGTTGCCCCCATCCGGCCCACTCGGATTCCTGAGAACACTCCCGAGGAGTTGTTCCCGTCCGCCTGCAACTCCGGATACCGGACCGGATTACTGCTTGCACAGGCTTCGCCAAGCCACCTCCGATTGCGTGATCATCCGCGGGTCGTTCATCAACTGGCTGATGTTCTTGTGGCTTTGAAAGCCCCAACCGCCATTCCAAGCATGCAAAAAGCTCGTCTTGGGAAACTTGCGCAGGATCGTATTAAAGATGTCGTAGTAGTCGACATTTTTCTCAATCAACGGAATGAACACCAGCAGATTCCCCGAAGGTCCATACTCTGCGAAGCCAAACGGCTTGTCCACGGCCGCCAGCGCCTCATAGCCCTGGATCTTCTCCGGATTGGTCTCGTAGGCGTCCATCGCCACCATATCCACATACGCGTCGCCCGGATAATACTTCATGGTGTCCGCGGCCTGATACGGGGAGTACACCCACAGCAGATTGTTCAGGCCCTTCGTTTTGGTCAGATAGTCGAAGGTCTGCCGCCAGAGCCGGACGAACTCTCCGGTGTCACGGTTGCCCCACCAGAAATAGTCCTTGTTCATCTCGTGAAACGGCCGCCACAGAACAACTACGTTGTGCGCCTGCAACTCCGCCAGCCCGGCGGCTGCCTTGTCGAGGTCCTCGATCCAGTTCTTGCGCGCCTTACTGCCCTCTTCGAACAGATCCTGGAAGTTGATTTTCCTGTTCTTCACCGACCCGAAGCCTCGTGTCTGCGGGTTGAGCGCGTGGAAACTCACCGTCACCAGACCGCCGGCATTCCAGTGGCGTATGGCATAGGAGTTGGCCGTCGTGTCGGCGCCATGCATCAGGGCGTAGTCAATCCCCATCATGGCCACCATCTTGCCCGTCTGCTGGCGAATCGAGTCGATCTCCTTCGTCGTGGCGTATTTGCCGCTGCCGATGAACTGACCGGAAACCAAGCGCCGGCTGGTTTGCTCCGGCAGTCCCCGGAAGTAAGCGAGCACGGCGCGCGCATCGGGCGTGGCATGGGGGTTCGCGGCCGGCCCGAGCCGGTCGATGCAGGAAGCCGGGTTGGTCCCCGGTGCGGCGGACCGGCTCACCTCGTTTGGCGCTTTACGCCGCACCGCTTGCGCGGAGGCCGCCTCAGCCTTCTTCCCCATGCTGAGCCACAGGCCCAGGATGGAAAGTACACACACCCAACCGCGCGCAGTGAACATCTTGTGTGAGGGGGGAACGGAACACAGCCCGGGCATGAGGTCAGAACAACACACTGTCATCCTTGGACGGTTCCTGCCACGCAGGGTTTCATTAGATGGTGGCGCCGCGGCAGGCCCGTTACCGCCTGCGGCGGGATGTGCGGTATGCCGCAGCCAGCAGGAGCCCTGATCCGAGCAGCAGGGCGCTGGCCGGTTCGGGCACTTCCGACTGACGAGTAAGGCTGTTCAGAGAATAAATGGCGACCACCGATTCATTGAATGGAATCGCTTCGACAAACCGGAACGTTGCCAGGTGCTGGCCCACCAGCGCAAGCAGGCCGGGATCGGTAAACGCCGTGGCGGGCGCGAAATCGGCCAGCACGGAGAAGGCCCCAGGCAAAAGAGTGATCGAAGAGGTATCGAAAGTGAGTAGTCCGTACTCCGTCGGTCCCAGGTTTCCAATTCCCCAGATCGCATTTGGGAAGGGCGCTCCCAGATCCGTGCCATACAAGGTGGAAAGCAGCACCGGGATGCTGTCGTCGAAAACATCCAAAGTTCCGCTGGCGCGAAAATCGCTGGCGAGAACGGTAAGCAGGTCAGGAGTAAGTTGCAAGGCCCCGCTGAAAGCGCCCGATGACGGCGCCGTGATAATCGAAGCCTGCGCCTGATGCGGCGTGAGTGCCGCGATCAGCGCCAGCAGAAAGCCAAACGCGCAAGATCGAATGTTCACGATTCTTCTCTCCAGTTTTGGCCAAACGGTGGCCGTATGACCTTACAAAGCGTAAACATTAGTGATCGTCTGGTCAAGAGCCGTTTCTCCTAGTACTATCCGAAAGTTCACCTAGCACGGTTCGTCGTTTGCAGGCAGACCGGTCAGGCGAACTCCACCTGGTCACGGCCCGCGACTACACGCACCCTACGGCACGACAGCGCGATGGACGATCTTCTTCGTTGAGCGCACCGGGAAATGTCTTTACACTGGAACTACCGGCCCAACCTGTTGCGTTGGCAGTGTCTTCAGACGGGGAAGAGGAGGATGGCGTGCCGCGGGCATTGATCACTGGCATCACGGGTCAGGACGGCAGCTACCTGGCTGAGCATCTGTTGGAACTGGGCTACGAGGTGCACGGCATCGTGCGAAGAGTGGCCTTTGAGTCACCTGAACTCCGGCTGGGCAGAATCATGCACATCCTGGACAGGGTCACGCTCCACGCGGCCAGCCTGGAAAGCTACCCCAGCATATTTCAGATTCTCAGCCGCGTCCCCTTCGACGAGGTGTACCATCTGGCCGCGCAGAGCTTCGTGGCCGACAGCTTCGCGGACGGATTCTCCACCATGAGCGTGAACATAAACGGCACGCACTATGTGCTGGAGGCGATTCGAACGCTCATCCCGAACTGCCGGTTCTATTTCGCCGCGTCGAGCGAGGTGTTCGGAAAGGTTCACGAGACCCCACAGCGGGAAACCACAGCGTTTCATCCCAGAAATCCGTATGGCATCAGCAAGGTGGCCGGCTTTCACCTGGCGCGCAACTACCGCGAGGCCTATGGCATGTTCTGCGCCTGCGGAATCCTGTTTAATCACGAAGGCCCTCGGCGCGGGCACGAATTCGTCACGCGCAAGATCACCTCGGGCGCCTGCCGAGTCAAGAAGGGCCTGACGAGCCGGATCATGCTTGGCAACCTCGATGCCCGCCGCGACTGGGGCCATGCGGCCGACTACGTCCGCGCCATGCGCCTGATGCTTCAGCATCCGGAGCCAGACGACTTCGTGATCGCTACCGGGGAGACGCACAGCGTCCGGGAGTTCTGCGAACTGGCCTTCTCCAGCCTGGGACTGGACTACAGAGAGCATGTGCAGGTCGACCCGAAGTTCTACCGCCCGGCCGAGGTGGAACTGCTACTGGGAGACTCTTCCAAAGCCAGAGAGAAGCTCGGCTGGAAACCACGGCATGGGTTCCGTGATATCGTCGCCGAAATGGTCGCCGCGGACATGGCGGCGCTGGAGTCGGTGGAATCCGGGCGGGCCTACGCCGGAACGGCGCGCAAGCAACCATGAAGCGCCGCGATCTTCTGCTGGGCATAGTGGCAGGCCGCGCCGCTCATGGCTGGCAGGAGGGACCGGCCGAGCAGTCCACCGGGCCCGCTCCGGCCACCCGCATCCGGCCCGTCTACAACTTCGATTTCGACTGGCGCTTCCACCTGGGCGATCTGGCCAACGGAATGGACCCGGCCCTGGACGATAGCGGCTGGCAGCCGGTTCAGCTTCCCCACGACTGGAGCATTGCGCTGGAGTTCCGTCCGGACATCACCGGCTCGGCGCCAGGCGACTTTTCTCAGAAGGGAATCGGCTGGTACCGGCGCGCGTTTGATCTTCCCGCGGGTTTCGACGGCAAGGTGCTGGTTGACTTCGACGGTATCTACCAGAACAGCCGCATCTGGTTGAACGGCGTCGAGGTGGGTGGCCGGGCTTACGGGCTGGTGCCCTTTCAGGTGGATCTGTCCCAGGCCGCCATCCGGGGCGGACGCAATCTGCTCGCCGTGCGCGCCGACAACGAAACAGGCTCCAAGGCGCGCTGGTACAGCGGTTCGGGCATGAACCGCCACGCCCGCCTCAGCCTGCCGCCACTCGTACGGATTCCCAGCGGAGGCCTGCGTGTCACGACAACGGGGTTGTCGGCGGACTTTGCTGAACTCGCCATCCAAGCCGATCTGGTGAACGGCGGCCCGGAACCAGCCACCGTGCTGGTTCGGACGGTGATCACGTCGCCGGATGGAAAAAACGAGGGCGTCGTGACAACGGGCGCCGTGCTGCCAGCGGGCGGCAGCCGGACGCTCGCGCAGAGCCTCATGCTGCGCAGTCCCTCCCCGTGGGCGCCGGAGAACCCTTCGCTCTATGACATCCGCTGCGAGGTATCCAGCGGCGGCGCCGCGCTGGATGACGAGACCGCTCGTTTTGGCGTCCGGCTCGTCCAGTGGCATCCCGACTTCGGCATGATGCTGAACGGAAGAACCACCAAGCTGCGCGGCGTCAACATGCATGTGGACTGCGGCGCGGTGGGAACGGGCGCGCCGCGCGGCATGTTCGAACGCCGCCTGCGAATCCTCAAGGATCTCGGTTGCAACGCGATCCGGGTGGCGCACCATCCGGCGCCCGCCGAGTTCCTGGACCTCTGCGACGAAATGGGTTTCCTTGTGATCGAGGAGGCTTTCGACAAGTGGAATCTGGGCATCGCGGAAGGCTACGAGCATCCCCGGTTTTCCGAAGACTGGGACCACGACCTCCGCGCCATGATCAGCCGCGACCGCAACCGTCCCTGCATCATCGCCTGGAGCGTGGGCAACGAAGCGGGCTATCCGGGAACCGAGGATCACGACGTCACCCTGTTCAACCTCGCCACGTTTGTCAAGACAATCGAGCCCACCCGCGCGGTCACCTGCGCCTTCCTCGGCAGCAACGAGGGCACCATCGAGGACAACGTGGGCGCGATCCTGAAGGCCGGCCGGCCCCTGGACTTCCTTTCACTCAACTACCTCGAACGTTACTTCCCCCTTCTGCGCGCCTCCCATCCCACGCTGCTCATCACCGCCACGGAGAGCTACCCTTTCTACCGGAGCCGGTTCGGCGGCGTGGAGCCTTTCAACAACTGGTATGACGCCACGTCGGGCCAGTGGATCACCGGCAGTTTCGTCTGGACCGGCTACGACTACCTGGGAGAAAGCGCCGGCTGGCCGAGCAAAGGCTGGCCCAACGGCCTGATCGACACCTGCGGATACCCCAAACCAGGGAGCCTGTTCCACAGGACCGTCTGGAGCACCAAGCCCGTCGTCGGCATTCATGCCGGAGACCCCAATCTCGACGCCGATCCGGGGTTGGAGTACTGGCGCTTCCCACCCACCGTCGCACACTGGAATTTGACCGAAGGCGCCACCTATGCCGTCTACACCCCCAGCAACGCCGAAACCGTCGAACTGGTGGTCAATGGTTTTTCCTACGGACGGAAGGCAGTCGCGCAATCGGCCAATCAGAGCATCGTCTGGTTTGTGCGCCACCAGAGAGGCGAACTGCGGGCGCTGGCCCGGATAGGCGAGGAGATCGTCGCCGAAGCGGCGCTGCGCAGCGCCGGAAAAGCGGTGGATATCCGTGTCCAACTGGACCATCCCCGTCTGCGCGCCGGAGGCCAGGACGTCTGCCACGCCGAGATCGCACTGGTGGATGAAAATGGCGTCGTGGTTCCGGACGGTGACCGTCAAATCCGGCTGGGCCTTGCTGGTCCCGCCACGCTTCTCGGCATGGACAATGGCGACCTGCGTGACCACGAGCCCTATGCCTCCAACGCGCGGCGCACACGCCAGGGCAGGTGCCTGGCCATCCTGCGCGCATGGCGTCAACAGGGTGAGGTCCTCGTGTGGGCCGACGCCGACGAACTCCCCAGCACCTATTTTCGCCTGCAAGTGGAAGCTCCCCTGGCGGTAGAGCCGATCTATCCGTCGCCGTCCTCTCCGCCGTAACTGCGTTCAGTCCGGGGCAGGGGGGAGAATTACAGCAGCAGCGCGCGAAAACGAACGCTGCCGCCCAGGAGATACCCTAGCGAAGCTGTGTCCCGAAGGAAGTAGGCGCCCACGCGAAGCAGCCGCAACGGCCCTGTGAGCGTTTTGCTGGGTCCCATCCCGCGATGGAGTACATAGGGGATGGCGAGCGCCGCCAGCCACGGCTGCCAGAAGGCGCCGGCCGCGCCCGCCAAAGCGAGCAGCAACAGGCCCTGCGCACGGTCGTAGAAGTAGCCCCCGAACATGAACCTCCGCAACTCCGGGAATCGCCGCACCAGCAGCGGAACCATGAATAGCGGCCGGATGCAGATCCATTGCTTCACTGTGATGGGACGAACCTCGTGATACACCAGGGCCTCCCGCGCGAATGCCGTCTTCCAACCCATGCGCTTGGCCGTCCAGGCGGCCACCGTGTCCTCTCCGCCGAAAGGACGGTCGGCGCGCGGGGCAAGATCGGCGGGGAAGCCGCCACACTGCTGAAATGCCTCCCGCCGGTAGAAGATATTGGCCGTCTCGTAAAAGTGGCTCTCGGATTCGATCACGATGTAATGCGTGAACACGCCGGTGGGCGTCTCCGGATCGGCCAACACGCGCCCCTGCACGATGCCCACGCCCTCCTGGAACGTACCCAGCCCTTCCGCAAGCCAGCGCGGCGAGGCCACGCAGTCGCTATCCAAAAAAGCGATGAAGGGAGAATCGTTCTGCCGCGCACCCATGTTGCGGGAAGGGCCCGGCCCCTCGGGCGATTTGCGAAGGCACGTCAGAGGGAACGGGACGGTGGCCGCCAGCGCCGCGACTGCCTGCTCGTTTGCGCCATCCGGCGAACTGTCCACAACGAATACTTCGAACCTGTCCGGAGCAAGCGTCTGCAGCGCCAGCGACCGCACGCACCTCAGCAGCAGTTCCGTCCGCCCGTAGGCCGGGATCACCACCGAAACCACGGCGCTCATGCTGTCCTCGCCACCCCGCGCGGAGCACCACCCAGCGTCTGCTCGTACAACGCCACCAACTCCCGCGTATACCGGCCCCACGAGTAGAACTCCGCCGCCCGCAAGTTCGCCCGGGAACACTCATCAAACCACGCGTCGTCTTCCATCAGCCGCCGCACGCCCTCGATCATCTCTCCTGTGGCGCCTTCGTGGAACCGGGCGCCATGAAAGTCCAGCGGCACGCAGGAGGCAATCGCGCACCCGGAAGCCATCGCCTCCGGAATCACCATGCCCAGCGTTTCGGCTCGCGACGGAAACAGGAACACGCGCGCTCGGCCGTACTCGGCGCTGGGCGGCGACCCGGACTCTCCTCTCCGGATGGTCACGTTCGGCGGCGCCTCGCGCCGCAGAGCGTCCTCCTCCGGTCCCCATCCCACCATCAGGAACTCATAGCCGGGCAGCGCGCGGGCCACCTCGATTACGTCAAACACGCCTTTCCGCACGCTGAATTTTCCGGCGAACAGCACCAGACGGTCCTTCCGGCTGGCCGGGTGGAACCGCTCCAGCGAAACGCCCGGGCACACGGTCACCGCAGCGGACTCCGGTGCTCCCAGCGCAAGGGCCTGGCGTCGCGAAAACTCGCTCAGAAAGCACAGGCGGTGGAAGGGCAACGTCAACATCCTGCGCTCCCAGGCGCGGAACAGCGGTCCCCACACCCGGCCTTTGAGATCCATCCAGGCATCGCCGAACAAACCGAGGAAGGAACAGATCACTGGCCGCCGCACCGCCCGTCCCGCGCGCAGAGAGGGCCAGCAGGCGTGATAGTTGAACGTCTGCACCAGGTCGGCTTCACGCGCCCGGCGGGCAATGTGCGCCGAGGCGAGGTTCATCCGGTAGCGATGCATGGGCAGGCGCTCGGTTGGCACACCCGCATACTCGCTCGCGGCCGGATCGCCCGTCGTCAGCACGCGCACGTCGACGCCCTGGCTCCGCAGGCCCCGGGCGGTTTCAAACACAATCGTCTCGCCCCCACCGCCCCAGTCCGGCAGAAAGCGCTCGTGCGTTAGCAGCACCTTCACGCCACACCCCGGGTCCGCGTCTCACCACCGGCGTTGGGCCTGCCGGCAGGCTCCGGCGCGGCGCGGATCCGCCGCACAGTTTCCCGAACACCGTAGTGGCGCAGCAGAGCCACGGCCCGGCTCACCTTGTACAGCGTCGAATACACCGCGCCCGGAAGCCGCGATGGCGGGGCCGCGAACCAGTCGTCAGACGGCGCGTGGACAGCCGAGCCGGCCACCTCGCCGATGAAGCGCAGATACGCCTCCGCGGCCAGTTCCAGGGGGTGCGTGGTTTCCGCCTGACGGCGCGCGGCGGCGCCCATGCGGCTCACCAGAGACGGGCTCTCCAGCATCGCCGTCAAATAGTCACACAGAGTGGACGCCTCGGTATGGTCCACCGGCACCTTCCAGGCGCACTCCTCCGGCAGTTCCAGAAACGAACCCTGGCGGCTGACGATCAGCGGCTTTCCCGCCGACATGGCGCGCAGCAGGCTGGCAGAAGTCTCCGCTCCCGACGGATAGCGCAGGTCGATGGCGGCATCGGCCAGATTCAGACACTCCCAGTACTCCTCCGCAGCGAGCCAGCCCGCCATACGAATCCGGCCATGGCCGTTCATGGCTTCAATCTCGCGCCGTGTTTCCCGAGGCATTCTGCCGCCACCCAAAATGAGGAAGCGCAGACGCGGGTGCCTGGGCCACAGCCGCTTCAGCGCCGGGAGAATCGCCTTCGTCCGCTTGGTATGCGACAGCGTGCTTACCGACGCCAGCACGAAATCGTCCGGTTCAAATCCATACTTGCGTTTCAGCGCCGCCTGGTCCAGCAGCGGCCGGATGGGGATGCCCATGGGGATGACGCGCACGGGCCGCCCGCGCGCCTCAGCCGCTACAAGGGATTCTCCATAGGCGTTGTGCATGATCACTCCGCGGCTCATCTCCACCAGGGGCATCACGGTGGACACCCGGTACGGATCGTACATGCCAAACAGCACGCGGTGCGCCAAGCCCGAGCCACTGCCGCCATAGCGCGCCGCGAAGATGCGCCGCAACGTGCGCATGTCCCCCTTCATCAGCGTCAGCCCCAGCATCAGGTAGTGCAGATAGTAGTCATGCAGAACGGCGATGCCGGGCGAGCGTCTCATGCACGGCGCCATGTAGCCGTGCTGCTCCACGTTGTTGGCCAACTGGTAGATGGCCATGTCGTAGCGCCCTGGCGAGGCGAGGAATTCCCGTGGGGACAGGATCCGGTAACGGTCACGGATCTCCCGGCTGGCCAGCTCATAGCCGCTGGTGACCAGATCCACTTCGGCATGTGCGCTCAGGTAGGGCAACAACTCTTCGCTATAGTCGGCAACGCCCGTCTTGAGCGGGTTAAACGGGGAGAAAAAGGCCAGCCTCACCCTGCCCCCTTCCGCAATTGCCAGCGCACGCTCTCCTCAATGGCATGCCGCACCTGCGCTTCGTCCGGCGGAGGCGCTCCCAAGCGGTGGCAGGTGCTGTCCATGTTCAGCACCACATACTCGGCCTCGCCCGGCGCCACGGGGTCCTCCCAGGCTATATTCAGCTTCCAACCTTCGCCGGCAAGGACTCCGGCAACAATGACGGCCACCTCGCCGTTGCTCAGTCCACGACCCGCGCCCGCGTTGAACAAGTGGAAGCTGCCGGGGGACCACGTTTCTTCCAAGGTCCGGGCAAACAACTCCACCACATAGCCAACGGGAACATAGTCCCGCACCAGCTTGCCGTAGCCACGCATGCGCACTGGCGCCGCCCCGTCCGGATGCTTCCGGGCATGTTCCACCAGATAGGGAACCAACCCCCGGCAGCGCGGACCAACCACGTTGCCGAGCCGGAAAGCCACGGCCGCGTTTCCGCTGCCCCGCGCCCAATCGCGTAGCAGCACCTCTCCCATCAGCTTGGATACCCCATAGAGCCCCAGTGGACGCGCCGTTTCCAACGACGGGAGCGCCTCCCCGGCGTGCGCATTGCCATAGGCGGCGCTTGTGGAAGCAAAAACGGCAAGACGCGGCTGGTACGCGGTCAACAGATGATAGGTGCCCACTTCGTTCGACCGGAGCACGCCGCCCACCTCGTCCCAGGGCGTTAGCACCTCGGCCTCCGCGGCCAGATGCAGCACGCGCTCAGCGGGTGCTGTGGACGCCTGTGCCCGCAGCGCCGGCAAATTCGCCAGATCCACCAAGGCGGTTCCCACAGGCTCGGTCCCGGCGGGCGGCCGCCGGTCCAGATACCGGACTCCCACGCAACCAAGGCGCGAGGCCGCGTGCGAGCCGATGAACCCCGAGCTTCCCGTCACCAGCAGGCTTCCGCCCTTATTGGATTGCTGCATACAACTCCTCGTACCCTGCTCCCAGCGTCTGCACGGAAAATCTTTCGGCGTGCCTGCGGCAGCGCTGCCGGATGCCCTGAACCCGGCTCATGCGGATCCCCTGGAGCAGGCCTTCGGTCAACCCTTCGATGTTGTCCAACTCCTCGCCATTCCTTCCCGGCTCCACCAGAACGCTGGTTCCGGGGTCCAGATACTCCGGCAAACCGCCATGCCGGACGGCCACCACCGGCGCTCCGCTGGCAAGCGCCTCCATCATCGCGCCGCCGGAGGGCTCGGCCATGGAAGGCATCGCCAGGATGCTGGCCTGCTGGTAGTGACGGGGCAGATCCTCCGGCGCGCCCAGCCCGAGAAACTCGATGGAACGCGCCGCCCGCTCTCCCGCCAGTTCCCGCAGTTCGCACTCCAGTTCCCTGCTCATGCGCCCGGACAGCCGCAACACCGCATCCGGACATTCCTCCAGCAGCCGGGCAAACGCCGCTACCAGCGGCCGTCCACCTTTACGGCGCACCGTAAAATCGCCCACCGAGAGAATCACCGGCCTGTCCTGCGCCGGTCCATCGCCCAGCGGCCACGACTCCATGTGCACCGCCGAATGCACCACCGCCGGTTTCACCCCGTACACCTCTTCCATCTGCCGGGCCACGAAACCGCTACAGGTAACCACGCCATCAGCCCGCCGCAGCGCCTGCCCCAACAGGAAGCCCTCGGGCGGCACAAAGCGGCGGCAGGAGACCCCCGGCACCGCCAGCCCATGCAACTGGAGCACCGTGCGGTAGCGGTTTCGCGGCCGCACCAGGCTTGCCGCCAGCGAGTCCGTAAAGTAAAAACTGTGGACTATCTGGGCATCCAGAGCGCCCAGACGCGACAGTGTGGTCCACAGAAACGTGTGCCGCTCGTCGATGCGGAGCGGCGCGATCCCCCGCACGGGCCTGGCCAGCACCCGCCTGCCGTAGGGCATCTCCTCCAGCCGCTCTCCTTCCGGATGCGTGGACAAGTAGGTGATCTGGTGTCCCCGTTCGCCGAGCCATCCGGCAATGATCTCGATCTGCCGCTCGCTTCCCCGCCGCACATGGGGCCAGCAAAACGGGTGCGTGATTACGATCCGCATGCGGAGATCCCCGCCGTGGCGCCTTTGCCCCCGGCTCCCAACAGGTCAGCCATCAGGCGCTCATAGCTGGGCCCCAGCGCCTCCCAGGAATACCGCTCCGCAAACCGCCGGCACACCTCAGAGGTGTCCGCCTGGCCGGCCAGATGCAAACAATCCTCCATGGCCTGCGCGAGGCCACGCGTGTTCGTAACCGCGGCAGCTTCCTCGGCATCGGGTCCCGGATCAAACAGGCACCCCAACTCCGGGAGTGGAAAATGTTCCGGCAACGCGCCCTGGCGTGTGGCCACCACGGGCGTGCCGGCCGCGAACGACTCGATGACCAGCATCCCGTAGGCTTCCCACAGGGACGGCAGCACCGTGATGGTGGCTCGCGCCAGAATCTCAGGCAGGGCGCCGGCCACGGGACGGAATTCGATGTCGTTCTGGAAGCCGGCGGGCACCAGGTCCAGCAACTCTCTTTGGGCCTCCTCAGGCACATCGTAGGCCACCAGCAGTTTCACGCCGGGGACACGGTGTTTCAGTTCGGCGAAGGCCGCAAACAGTGCGTCTCCTCCCTTCCGGCGGTCATCCAATGCGGCCGCGCAGACAATTAACGGCGCGCCCTCGGCCGCCTTGTCCGGTTTGCCAAAGCTGTCCAGGTCCACCGGAATGGGGAGCCGGTCGCCTCCCCTTCCCCATCGCTGCCGCAGATATTCCCGCACGTACTCGCTGATGGCCACCACCGCGCCGGCCCGCCGCACGGCGGTTCCAAACACGGCCCCCTTCATCGTCAGGGAGCGGAAATACTGCACCTTCGGAGGCAGCCCGTTCACGCAGAAAACGCACGGAGCCTTGGTGATGTACCGCGTCAGAATCGCCGCGAAGGCATCCATGAACGTCAGGCTGAAGACGACGTCGTAGCGCTCCTTCAACAGGCTGTACAGCACGGTGAAGAAGAACATGTGAAATTCCAACAGACCCGCCTTGCCCATCACCGGATGCCACAGCCGCCGGTGGCAGATGGTTCTGTAACCGTTCTGAACATGCGTTTCGCCAGCGCCCGGCTTGGTGGAGATGATGGTGACGTCGTGGCCGCGCTCGGCCAGAAACCGCGCAAACTCGTTGATGAAGCGTTCCGCGCCCCTCCTCACCCAGGGCCAGGTTGTCGCGTTGGTGATGGCGATCTTCATTTCGCGGTCAACTCAAATACAGTGATGGAGTGCGCCGGGAACCGGTGCTCAATCCGGCTATCGGCGATTATCCCGGAACGCTGTAGTTGAATCTCGCCGGGCCCTCCCTTGGAAAAACGGCCGCCCAGCTCGAACTCCGCCTGCCTCGCCCACTGCACGCCCGGCGCCTGGAAAAGTTCGGTTCCCGTGTTGGCGTCGGGGCTCGTTCCGTTCAGCGTGTAGACCACGCCTCGCCCGCCCGCTGTAAATCCCGTCACCTTCACCACTCCCTGCACGGCTTCCGTAAGGTCCTTGTTGATCACCAACACAAAGAGCGTCCGTCCCGAGCCGTCCAGCGACGACACGGCGTCGAGCAGCGGTACATTCCGGGCCTCGCGCACCCAACCCACGGCCGGCGAATCGAACACCGGCGAACTCGTCTCGGTCCTCACCAGCCGGCTGCCGAAGTGGCGCGTGAATAGTTGCGCGGCGTAATAGCCCGCCTGCGGGACAAAGCGCCCGCCGCGTTTGCCGATCCACCCCATATACAGCGGATCCACAAGCTTGAATGCGTTGGCGGCCTCCATGTGCGGTTGCTCGATAAACACCTTAAGGACGGCGGCCGTATAGAGCGCCGAGGCGAGCGTCTTGGCGTGATCCACCCAACGTCCAGAAGACGTCACCTGAAAATAGGGTCCCCACTCGGTAACGGCGATGCCAATGCGGCCGGCGTGCTCCGGCGCTGTCCGCGCAATCTTCCGGCTCAGCGCCTCCAGGCTCCGCCCGATTTGGGCCGGCGCGGCCAGCATCGCCCGGTACACATCGTCCGTCCTCAGGCCCCGTTCGGAGACAATGGCCGGCGCGTAGCCGTTGTGCACGGCGAGGAAGTCCATCTCCGGAGCCGCACGCCGCAGCACGGTCTCCGTCCACCCCGGATAGCTCTGATAGGCGTTGCCGTAGTTCTCCTCGCCCAAGGCGCCCACCTTGATGCCCGGATCAGCCGCTTTCATCGCACGTGAAAACTCGATGAACCTCTCCGCATACGCTTCCGGACTCATCGTCGAAGCCTTCGAGTGTGGTGAGTTGTCCTTCACATAGATCTCGTTGCCCACCTCCCAATAGGTCACGCGGCGGCCCTGCCCGTTCACGTAGCGCACCCAGGCAGCCGCCTCCTCCGCCGTGCCAGTCGCCACATTCACCGTGATCAGCAACTCACCGCCCACCTGCCGCGCGAAGTCCAAAGCCTCATCGGTGCCGAAGCGGTGCACGGACTCACCGCCACTGGGGGAGTGCGCCGTCCGCTTCCGGCGGGCACGCGGTCCGATGCCGTCGCGCCAGTGGTAAAAATCGGAGAAGATCCCGCCGGGAAAGCGCAACAGCGGCGGGGCCAGATCACGCGTCAACGAAACGATCTCCGGCTCCAGACGATCAGCCCCGGCGTCCCAGATGCCGTTGCCGTCCCAGATCCATTCGATGTTGGAGCCATAGAGTTGACGGGGAATTTCGCGCACCACGCGGGAGGCGTCCACGCGAATCACGGCCTCTCCGCCCGCCCGCGCCCCGGTTTCGCCCGTACGCGCCGGGGCAGCGCCGGCGGCATCTTCCAGCGAAAGCGACACGTCATCCACCAACGCCTCACCGGACGTTCCCTTGGCCAGGCACAGGAGCACAAGGAAGTCGATGCCGCTTGCCGGAATCTCCAGTTCCGCGCTCCGCCGCTCCCATCCGGCAGGAGAAGACTCGCGGTTCAGTTCCACGAATCGCGGGCCCGAACTGCCGATCGCATACACCGCCACGGCCGCCGTGGCGCCGCCGCTGGCGGCCAGCCAGGCGCTTACGGTCACCCTCCGGCCCAGAAACTCCTTGGCCGGAAAGCCCTGCCCCGCGCCGATGGGATCGTCGGTGATATTGGAGCCGCGGTTATTGGCGTTCGGCCTGATCCGCAAACTGTACCGGCCTCCGTGCGCCAGCTCCCCGGTACGCTCGACCACCCCCTTTTTTCCGGCCGTTTTGGCCGGCTCCCAGATGTCCGCGCGCGCTCCCCGCCCCTCCTCAAAGCCGGCGTTCCGCACTGGACCGGCCTGTCCCGCCAGCGGATGACAGAGGAGCACGGCCGCGGCGGCAGACCGGAGGAGCGTGGACGGACGGTCAGGCGTCCTCATGCAGCCACTCCAGTTCCGCCGATCTTTGATCCGGAAACAGTCCCGGCGCCGTGTTCAGAAGACCCACCACCAGGGCGAAGGTGAACAGCAGCGGATCCACCCAGTAGGAGAAGTCGATCACCTGCTGCAAAATCACGCCCAGCATGCCCGAGGCCATGCCGATGCACGCCAGTTGCACATCACCCCACACACGCCGCAGAGCGCGCCACGCAACGAATGCCACACCCGTCAGATAGACAAGAAAACCCAGCGCGCCCAACGCCCCGGCTTCCACCGGAACGTAGAGAAAGCCGTTGCCCACCACGGCGAGCGCGCGCGACTTCACCTTGGTCACCAGAAATTCGTCGTTGTCGATCGCCCATCGAAGTCCGGGGAAATACTTCACCAGGTGGAAGGCCGAGTTGTTCAAGCCGACGCCAGTCACGGGGAAGTCCTCGATCATGCGCAGTGCCACGCGTGTACTCTCCACCCGTTGATCCACCGAAGCCGAGAAGTCTCCCGTGAACCGCTTGTAGATCTTCTCCCGCAGCGGATAGAGCCCAATTCCCGTCAGCACGGCCGCCAACGCCAGCATCCCCACGAACCGCTGGGCCGTGAGGCGATAGGTGGCCACCATGGCCAGGGCGACCAGCAGCGCCTGCCCCGCCGCCAGCGCCCATGGCCAGCGCGAGAGGGTGCAGGCCAGCCCCACCGCTCCGGCGGCCGCCACCGCGCCGGCCACCCAGCGCACGCGCGGCCAGCGTGTGCCGAGCAGCAGGGCCAGAGCCACCGGCAGCACCTGAAGCAGGTAACAGGCCAGATTCGGCGGGTGGTTCATGGTTCCGGTCGCCCGCACGGAGCCGTAGAAGGACTCCTGGCTGAATACCTTTCCGAAGCGGCCGGGACCGGAGGGCAGTTGCTCCACGCCGATTACGCCACTGCGCCCGGTGACAATTTCCTTCAATCCCACGCTGGACTGAAACACCATGGCCAGGGCTAAGGCGGCCACGCAGATCCACCACTCGCGCCGGTTCAAGTACCGGTTCGTGTACCAGAGAATGAAGCCGAACTTCACCGAACGCCACAACTCGAACACGCCCCACTCCGGCCTCTCGGCGCCTGCCAGCGATACCACCCAGGCGAGCACCAGCGGCAAATACCACGGCCAGAACGGAGGCCCCTTCGGTTCCGGCCGATCCCTGTTCACGACGCGCATGTAGATTACATGCAGCAACAGCCCCAGCAGAAACACGTCGGACACGATCCAATACGGCCCCTGCGAGCCGTGCCGGCCGAAAAGAGACTCAAAGGAGAAGTACTGCCGGTTATAAGTGAGCGTGAAGATCCAACCCACCAACAGAAAATGCTTCGGGTGCGGGTAGACCACCATGAGGAAAGGCAGACTGGCCAGCACGCCGGCGATGATCCACTGCTTCAAGCCGCCTTCGGCCAGCCAGAGAGCCGCCGAAAACGCGACGGCCGAGCACGCCAGCGCGCCGATGACGTTGACGAGTGGCTGCACCGGGAGAGCCCGTCCCGTGTCCACGCGAAAGATCAGCCGTGCCATCCCGTCCTTCCGTCAGTACTGCGTGAGCGATCCGTTCCTGCGTCCGATGCGGACGGCCTGATCGAATCCGATCACCCCCAGCAGGAGGAAGACGATGGAGAATACCGTCAGCCGCCCGATCGGTCCGGCCAGTTCCGCCGGCGAGGCCCCTTGCAACAAAGCGATCCGCATGCCGTCCAGCGCGTCTGTGAGCGGAATCAGCGCGCCCAGGCTTCGCAACCAGCCCGGCAGAACGCTCGGCGGAAAGATCACACCGCTCAGCACGAGCACCGCCGTGACAATCAGCGTCATCAGCGCCTCGCCCCGCTTGATCACCAGGACAATCGCCGCCCAGGCCATGCCAGCCCCCATGAAGCACAACACCGTCAGCGCGAAGATAATCAACACCGAGCCCATGTGGGCCTGTCCCAGGTGCAGGCCGTACATCAGCGCGCCCACCACCAGGTAGAGGACAAACCGGAACGCCGACAGAAAATAGTTCCACAGCGAAGAGAAAATCAGGATTACCCACAAAGGCACGGGCGACATCAAGGTCGCCTCCAGCGTGCCGGTGGTCTGCGCCTCCCTCACCTGCTGGCCGAAGGAGATCAAACTCACCATCACCGTATCGGTCAGCGCCACGCCCACCAAAGCGAAGGCAAGGAAATTACCACCATAGCGGTCCAGTGAGGGCAGGGCCTGCGGGCCAATCATCTGGCCCACATAGTAGAGCAGGCCCAGAAGCAATATATTGCCTGTGAACTGCGCGAAAAAGGCAAACCGGTAGCTGAAGGCGATGGCCGCGTCCCGGCGGAAAAAGGAGTAGGCGAGGCGCAGCATTTTATGAAGCCACCTCCGTGGCGGCCTCAGGGGCGCCCTGTTCCTTCGCGATGATCCGGCAGAACACCTCGTCAAAGCTGGCCTGCCGGGTTTCGCACCGCAACACGCGTCCGCCCTGCCGCAGGATCGACGCGAGCACAAGCGACAATCCCTCTCCGCGCTGGTCCGCCACCAGTTGAATCACCGCGGCCCCGTCCCCGGATCTCTCCCAGGAAACCTCCCACACGCCGGCATCCGGATCGGCCCGAGGCAATTCGCTCTCGACCACCCCCTCGCACACCAGGCGGTGCAGCGACTGGCCTGCTTCGCCGAATCGCTCCCGGATCTCCGGCACGGTACCCTGCACCACGATCTGCCCGCCGTTCACGATCACCACCCGGTCACACAACTGCTCGGCTTCGGTCAACTGATTGGTGGCCAGAATGTGCGTCTTTTCCGGATGATGCGCCCTGCTCTCGCGGATCCACTCCCGGATGCGCTGCGTGCTGACCGGGTCCAGGCTGCGCGTCGGCTCGTCGTACAGCACCACGCGCGGATCGGTGAGCAGCCCTCGCGCAATCGCCATTTTTTGACGCATTCCGGTGGAAAACGAATGGTAGGGCCGTTCGGCCGCGCCTGACAATCCCAACGCCGCCAGCAGTTCCTCGATGCGCCCGTCCACATCGCGCCGGGGCACGCGGTACAAGGCGCCAAAAAAGCGCAGATTCTCACGCGCCGACAGGCGCCAGTAGAAACTGCGCTCGTCGCACGTCACCAGCCCCATGTGTTTCCGCGCCTGCCGCGGCTCGCGGGCAACATCGACATTTTCCACGAGAATGCGGCCCGCGCTGGCCTCCAGCAGTGTGGCGATGCACTTCATCAATGTTGTCTTGCCGGCGCCGTTCGGTCCGAGCAGGCCCACCATCTCGCCCCTGCGGACCGACAGCGACACATCGCGCAAGGCCCACATCCGCCCGCCGTCGCTCCCTGTGGACTGCCCGGCCTGCTTAATCTTGCCGTAGCGCTTGGACACACCCTCCACCAGCACCGACACGGCCTCGCCAGTGGGCTGGGTACGGGGTGAATGGCTGCCGTTTTGCGCTGTCATCATCTGCCAAATTCCCGGGGTGGAAATCCCACTACAGCACCATGTGCCGGCTGCGTATACTTCCACACAGCAGCGCGCCGCAAATCAACGTCTGCCGGACAAAGATCATGCCCAGTTGCGCTACCAGCTTCGGCCAGCGCAGAGGCGGCCAGTTCCGCCGCAGGAACGGCAGAAACCAGAGGTACAAAGGCGCCAGCCCCAACAGCCACCATGGGGAGCGCATCGCCATCGACATCGCCAGCGACGCCACGGCGACGTAGTAGAGCAGATTTTCCGGCGCCACGAACGGCCCGAACCACAACAGGCGGCTGCGAATGCCTGGATACCGCCGCATCACGGCGGGAAGATAAAACACGCGCATTTGCACGGCGAACCACCGTTTCAATGGTTCCTGGCGCACCTCATGGAACACCACCATCTCCGGCAAAAACTCCTTGCGGCGCCCTCGGCCAATCACCTTCCAGGCCAGGTCGACATCGTTGCACTCGAAGGCCACGCCCATCAGATCGCCGCGCGTCGAACCGGCGTCAAATCCACCCACTTCTTCGAACACGGTCTTCCGGTACATGACATTCGAGGTGGGGTAGATCGGGTTTTCGGCGCGCGAGTTTCCGGCGCCTACGCTGAAAAACGTATGCCGCTGGTTGGGTTTGTCCACGGTGGGGCCGGAGAGCATGGCCAGATCAGGGGTCCTGTGAAACGCCACCAGTCCCTGCTCCAGCCAGTCCTCCGGAACAACCACGTCGCTATCGGTGAAACACAGAATCCCGCCCGAGGCCAGTTCCGCGCCGCGATTGCGGCTCACCACAGGTCCGCGGTTCACCTCCATCACATGAAACTTCAGTTGCAAACCGGCATTGGCCGCGGCGAACCGGGCCACGTCCCGGTCCGTGCCGTCCGTGGACCCGTTGTCCATCACCAGCACCTCGAAACGATCCCGGGCAACCGTCTGCCGGCCCAGCGACTCGAGGAGTTCCATCAGCAGGTCCCGGCGGTCGAATGTAGGTACGATGACGCTCGCTTCCAGGCTCATACGCACCTCACAGCACCGGATTCCGCGCCCGCGCGCTTCCGTAGATCAGCGAACCACAAATGATGCCCTGCCGGGCCGAGACGAACGCCACGCGCGCCACCGTTTTCGGCAGGTTGATCAGCGCGTGTCTCAATCCGCCCAATAGCGCCGCCCGCAGCACATGCGGCAGCACGCCCAGCAACGCCCAGGGACCCAGCCAGAATGTGGACGCGCAGCTCAGCAACGCCACATAGAACCAGATGTTGTCCCAGGAGAAGAACAGACGTCCCAAAAGCAGATGCCGCAACTCCGGATGGCGGCGCATCAATTCCGGCATCACGAACATGCGCGTGTGGGCCTTCAACCATTTCCACGGACTGACGCGGAACACCTCGTGATACACGACGGCGTCGCCACGGTAGGCGTAGGCAAATCCGGCCTTGCGCATGCGCCAGGCCAGATCGGAATCGCCGCAGCCGATGGGTGAATTGCCGACGTCGCCAAAAGAGAGATTCTCGACGCAGCCGCCCAGTTGCTGATATACGCTCTTGCGGTAAAAGCAGTTTCCCGAGGGATAAAACAGGTTCTCGCGTTCCGGCGCACCGTTGCGCAGGCTGAACAGCGTCACCGGCTGGCCCGGCTTGTCCGCAATATGCCCGGCCACGAACGCCATCTTCGGATCGCGCAGGAAAGGCTCCAGTCCGCGCTCCACCCAGTGCGGGTCCGCCCAGCAGTCGCTGTCGGTGCTGGCGATCACTTCTCCGCGGGCCAGTTCCACGGCGAGATTAATGGACCCGAAACACCCCAGGTTGGATTCGTTGCGGTGATAGCGGAGCGTGACCGGCGAACGGGCCTGCAACTCCCGCATCATCTCCTCAGTGCCGTCGCTCGAGACATTGTCCACGACGAGAATTTCAAAGGTCTCCGCCGGGGCCGTCTGGCGCCACAGAGACTCGACCGCCTCCCGCAGAAGATCCCGGCGGTTTCGCGTCGGCAGGATCACTGTCACCAGCGGCTTCGCGTCGTGGCTCTGCTGCGCGATCTCGCCCATTTCACCGGTACCCCAGCAGATAATCCAGCCACTTCGGAAGCGGGTTCCGGTAACCCGTCATCACCATCCCCATCAATTCGACGTTCATCGCTTCCAGCGCCTTGCGCGCCGCGGTCAGATCATCGCGGTCGCATTGCGACGGCACGCACAGAATCACGCGCGGCACCAGGGAAAGCGCCATCGCCACGTTGGAATCCCGCAGCAACGGCGGAGCGCTCAGCACCAGCATCGAGCTCTCCATTTCCAACTCCTCGACGGTGGCCCGCAGCAGGCTGAACGGCGCATCCGCGGCCAGTTCGATCTCGGCCGAAGCGTCGGCTTCGGGCACAGGCTCGCCATCCAGCGCCATCAACGGAAAGCTCGCCGCCGGGTGCGCGGGCACGGCGCGGGGCGCCGTCTGATACACCTCGATCCCCTTCGGGTGGAACTGGCGCCAGCGATGGCGGCCCGGCTCGAAGTGGAACCACGTGCTCAGGAAGGAAAAGTTCTGGCACAGGTCGCGGGCCATCCGCACCGCCAGCGGGCTGGCGTCCCCATAAAGGGCCGTCACGGCGATCGACCGGCAACGGTGATCCCGCGACGCCTGCACGAGCTTGGTCACGGCGCCAAAGTGCTGCACCTGCCGGTCACGCCGAGCCATCGGTTACCACCGCCCTTTTGCTCACGGGAAAACGCGCGCGCGACCGCTCCCCTAAGACGGCGAACACGGGCTTGCCCATGTACCGTTCCAGTTCCTCGGGCGACTTTACCCGCGTATCAAAAAATTCAAGCACTGTGATCCAGGCCAGAGCCAGCACCAGCGCCACGGCCACCGCGATCTCCAGCAGCGCGGTTTTGCGAATTCCCACCGGCTGAATCGGATCGGCCGGCCGCTCGATTACCACCACGTTGCCCAACTCCCTCACGTTCATCGAGTCGTTGGCCCTCGTCTCTTCCAGCTTGCGCCGGTAGAACAGGTTGTGATTTTCCAAATCGGCGATCTGCCGCTTCATGTCCCGCCACTGGACCTGGGCCGCGTGCAACCCGGCTAGATCGGCCTGAATCCGCTCGCGCGCCCGCTGCCTGCTGCCGTACTGCGCCCGCCGCTCCTCAAGCAGCGCCCGCAGGTTGGCCTCCAGCATCCCGGCCACGACCTGGAACTGCTCCCGGTTGTTCCGGATCTTGTCGCTCGAATCCAGCTCCTTCAGCCGCAACTGCTCGCGTTCGCGATCCAGTTCCGCCAGTTGGTTCACCAGATTGTGCGGCAGCGACTCGCGCGGGAAATCGCCGATGGAACCGAAGTTGGGACGCCCGCCCTTGAGCGCGGCCTCCATCCGGCGCACCTTGCCTTCGATGTCGCGCAGTACGATGCCGGCGTCGTTTTCCGCTGCCTGCGCCTGTGACAGGCGCTCCACCAGAACGTCCTTTTGCTTCTCGTAGGAGGTGATTTGCGACCGATTCTCGAACTCCTGCAACTGCTTGTCCATGCTGTCCAACTGGGCCGTCGTCCGGTCCACCTCGTCCACGAACAGTTGCACGGAATTCTCCGCGTACAGCTTCTGCCGGTAGCGCAGATAGTTCTCGATATGGTGATTCAGCAGCGCGGCTCCGCCCTTGCGGAACGGGGTGGACAGCACGGCGATGAAGACGTTGGAATCAGTGCCCGCCTCCACGCGAATGCTCTTTTGCAACTGCGCGATCACCTTCTGGCGGTCGTCCAGGCGCGGCCGTAGCCCCACCCGGATCAGCAACTCATCCTTCCAATCCGACAACGCCTTCGAGATCGCCTTCAACTCGAAGCGTACGCGCTGGAACATTCCGGCGGGCGGCACGGGCGGAAGGCCCGGCTTGTCCAGCCCAAGATCGGTCACCAACTGCTCGTACAACTGCCGGCTTTGGAAGATCTCCGTTTCCGTGTTCACTTCCGCGCTGCGGTAGCCGATCACCTGCGGACCGCTGCCCAGCACCGTGGCCGGCGGGGCCTGCTCTCGGCCGATCTTCACCAGCACGCGCGCCGACACCATGTACAGGTCGTCGCGCACGATGAACACGTAGACCAGTGCGATCAGCATCGTCAGCGTCACGATGCTGGTAATCGCCCAGCGGCGGTTCCACAGAACTCCCACCAGATAACGTAGCGACGGTTCCTGCATTGAATGCTCCATACCGTCTCAGAAGATCTGCTGCGTGGGGAACCCCAGAACGTAGCTGAACCCCAGGCTCAGCGTCACCGGGCTCATCTGGCGGATGTACTGCTCCACCCAATCGTTCAACTTCGCGATACCCGACTTGGGCACGATCACCACGTCGTAGGGTTGCAGGGCCGGATCCGGCGCGCCTTTCAGAATCAGCTTCACGTCCACCTTGGTCACTTGTGGCGTGGCCGATCCGCTATCGCGCAACAACAGAATGTCGTCCTGCTTGCCGCTGCGTTTCATCCCCCCGGCTGAAATCAGGGCCGCCATCAGGGTCAGCCGCTTGTTCAAAGGCTGCAACCCGGGCCGCTCCACCTCCCCGCCGACATAGACGCTTACGGTGGACTTGGGCACATAGATCACGTCACCCGCGTGGAGGGGGATGTCGGGCCGCTGGTTCCGGATGATGCCTTCCATATTGAAGGAGATGGTTTCCGGCGGGCCCTCCGGCCTGTTCCGCAGCACCACGACGTTGGCCGTATCGGCCGTCTCCTTCGCCCCGCCCGCCTGAAAGATGGCCTGCACGGCCGTAATGGGACCGATCAGCGCGATTTGCGCGGGACGGCCCACCTCGCCGCCAACATATACATTACGCCCGGCAAACCCCTTCACCACGACACTCGCCTTGGGGTTCCGTACATGCCCGGCCAAGCCGCTGGTCAGTTCGTCGGCCAATTGCGCCGGCGTCTTGCCCGCCGCATGAACGTTGTTCAAAAGGGGCATCGAAATCGTGCCGTCTGGCAGGATGACCGTCTGCTGGGCCAGTTCCGGAAAGTTATAGACGCGGATCTCGATGATGTCGCCGTTCTGAAGCAGATACGCCTTCGACGCCTCGGACGCGGCTCCCGCCGGAGTCTGCGCGCACAACACCCCGGCGCCCAGCAGGCAGCAACCTAAGAGGAATCGGAATCTTGTCATTTCCCTAGTTGTCTCAATCACCGGCCACTGCGGCCGTCTGACCCAGCCATTCCGGGACCCGCACCTGCCAGGATCGCTGTATCCGGTTCACCAGCTTGGTTAAACCTTTGACCGTAAACGTGTAAACGCGAAACGCGCCTTCCAGGCCCTCGCGACCCTCCGGCGACAGCCGGAAGTTCACCCGCGAAGGCTCGGCCAACCGGTACCGGGAAACATCGGCCGGCATCTCATCCTCCAGCCAGGACGAAATGTCGTATATAAATGTACCAGATTGATCGGCAAAGACCGCCTCTTCGGATAGGCCGTGGGCGTGGCGCAGCCGCACATAATCCGCCAGGTTCGCCCAAAATTCGTCAAACTCCGGAATCTGCCGGTCCAATCCCCGTTCCTCGGCCAATTTGCGCAGAGCGCGCATGGCAATCGCCGAGATCTCGGGCCAGTGGATGAAGCTGGCCATGGCGTGATATTTGTGCATCAGGTTGTCGCCGATCTCGCCGGCCAGCAGACGCGTCCAGTTCTCCTCCCGGCTGTAGAACTCCTTGACCGCCTCCGGCGTGGGGAAGAGTTCGCCCACCGTCTCGGCGACGAAGCTGTCCAGGTACTGACGGGTGGCCCCGAGGGAGGCCTCCAGCTCCGGCAGCATCACGCGCCAGCACTCGGAGCGCTTCAGGCCCAGGCTGCACAGGAAGCGAATCACATCCTCGAAGCTGTCATCACGCCAGAACGCGACGCCGCACAGTGTGTGCTTCCGGCAGGTGACATAGTCGTTGAAACTCAACGTGTCGGTGGCCACAATCACCTCCTCCACGTCCATGTCCCGTTCGCCTTCGTGCTCCCAGAAATTCTTGGCCAGCACGCGGTAGCGCGATTCGAACTTGAACATGTTCCGCGTGGCCAGGGTTTCCAGTTCCGACCCCTTCAGCATCATCAACTGAAAGCTGGTCACCTGGCTGATGCCCGAGTCCAGCAGCTTGGAAAACGCCGCCAAGTGCGTCTCCAATGTCTCGCCGGGCAGCCCCAGAATCAGGTCCGAATTCGAGCGGAGCCCTCGTCCCCGCATATGCACCTGGAGTTGCTCGTAGGCTTCCAGCTTGATCGTCTGCCGCTTGACGTTCTTCAGCACCTCGTCGTTCAACGACTGCACGGCCTGGTAGATCACCAGAGCCCCGCTCACCTTTTCCACCGAACGAATGATCCGGTCGGGGCGATTCTTCCCCGTCGTCGCGTCGATGTAGCGCGGGTAGTGGTACTTCTTCATCATCTCGCCAATGAATTCGGAGATCTCCACGTCCCGCTCGAACATTCCATAGTTCGAATCGGCGATGCGGAGCGTGCCCACGCTCGGACAAACCTTATGCGCCCGCCGGGCGATGTACTCGATCTCCTCTTTCACCCGCTCAACGGTGAAGTTGTGCACCTTCGTGTACCACCGCGTCCCCTGGACGCAGAAGGTACAGGTGAACGGGCAGCCGCGGTTGGTTTCCACCATCGGCGCCAGCTTTCCATCGAAAAACTCGTCCTGAATGCCGGTCAGCCACGGCGAGGGGATCTCATCAATCTGGTTGTGCCGGTCCCATGTTTCGCAGCGGTAGATCTCCCCACCGGGCCGCCGGTACAGCGAGGAGGGGATCTCACCAGCAAGCAAACGTTCCTTGTCCAGACCCACAGCCAGATAACGGCGCACCACCTCGGTGGCGAGAAAGTCTCCCTCGCCGAGCACATACAGATCCACTTCGGGTTTCGAGTCCAGCCAGGCCGACTGGCGTTCCGGCTCCAGCGAGATATTCGGACCGCCCATCACCACCAGCATGCGCGGGTTCATACGCTTGGCGATGCGCGCCATGTGCAGGCTCAATGCCTCGTTCCACACGTAGTTGCTCACCATGAGCACTTCGGGCGGCCGCTGGTTCATCTCTTCCAGCAGCTTGTCCGGATAGGTGAACAGGCGCGAGCGCACTTCGCCGGGAAGGTCCCGGTCCATCACCGCCTTCATGTAGGCGACGCCAAGTGGCATACAGTCGTTGGCCAGCACGCCGCAGTAGTTGTACCGCAGGTCCGCCATGAAAATATTGGGAACCATCGCCCCTCCTCAGTTACGCGGTTAAGGTTCCGGATTCGCGACGTAGCGTTCCGAATTCTGTGTCAGCGTCTCCCGGCGCGCATCGCCTTCGACGGCGCGGTCTATTTGGGAGACGAACTCGTCCCAGTTGAACTGTTGCCAGTGTCCGGCGCCCGCATGGCCCAGCGCGGCCGCCCTGTCCTGATCGAGAGCCAGACGGCTCATCTGTGTGCAAAAGGACTCCGGATCCGGCTCGGCCAGCAACCCGTTTGTCTCATGGATCACGGTCTCCCGTGGGCCGCCACGGTTCACCGCCAGCACGGGCTTGGAAAACGACATGGCCTCCAGCGGCACGATGCCCCAGTCCTCATTGAAGGCCGTGAACAACACTCCGAAGCAGCGCTGGTACAGCGAAACCAGTTCCCCATCCGGCGGGCTGACGCGGAATTCCACGCCGCTGTCTTCGCCGCACAGGGCGCGGAGCGACTCGAAATACGCTCCACTCTTGTGGTCCACCATCCCGGCGATCACCAACCGGAAATCCCGCAGTTCAGGATGCCGGCTTCGCATCAGCCGGAACGCTTCGATGGCCAGCTTGTGATTCTTGGTCCACATGATGCGGCCCGGCAGCAGAAAATACCGCTCCGATGGGAAAGCCGTTCCGTCACCGGCCACACCCACGCCCGGATAGGCCACCTGGATCTTGTCTTCCGGCGCCAGACCCGATGCGATCACCCGCTTCCTCACCTCGCCGCTGATGCAGACCACGCTGCTGTAGCGTTTCCACAACGCACGGTCCACCATGGCAAACGCCGCCGTTCCGGCGCGCAACGCCATCCGTCCCGGCAGAGAGCGCTGGCCGAAGGCATGCGCGCGATAGTGAGGGTCGAAGCAGGCCCGCAGCGGCGTCAAGCACAGACACGTGGCCGGCGCGCCGGAGTTCCGCAGCAATACCAGATCGCCCAGCCCTTCGCACAGAACCACCAGGTGCTCATGATTGGCGGACGGCAACTTCTGCCAAAGCAGCTTCCAACTGTTTTGCGCTGTCGTCCAAAGCGTACGTTTCACCGGCAACCGGGACAACTCGGTCACCGGCAGTTGGCTGAGTTCCGGGAAGGTGGCCTGGCGGTCGAAGTGATTCGTATAAACGGTGTACTGATGGCGGCTCCGCCGCACCAACTCGATAATGACGCGCTCCGCCCCGCTGGTCAGATGGATCCACGGATAATACAGGGCGATTCGCATGAAGCAGTTAACCCAGCGGCCTACACCGCGGCCGCTGGCGCGGTCCGGCTGGCCTCCCGTTCGAGCGCGCGGAAGTGATCCGTGTACCAGTGGATGGTCTCCCGCAGCGATTCCCGCAGACTGTAGCGGGGCTTCCAGCCCAACAGCGTTGCGGCTTTCTCGCAACTGAGGTACTGTTCCCGGATCTCGTTGCTCGCCTGATTCAGAATCTCGGGCTCCAGGTCCTTCCGGCCCATCAGGTCCAGCACCAGATCGGCACATTCGAGAACGGTGAGCCGCGATTCGATGCTGAAGTTCACCGCTCCGGGACGGACCCCCCGTTCCATTGCCTCGGCCATCAGCAGGTAGGCATCGGCGGCGTCCTTGACATACAGAAAATCCCGCACGAACTTCCCGTCGCTGCGAATCTGAAACCGCTCGCCGTAATAAGCCGCCTTGATGACCCCTGGAAATGTGCGGCTGAAATTGAGATCGCCGCCTCCATAGAGGTTGGCGCAGCGGGCCACGCCGACGGCCATCCCGTAGGTCTGGGCGTACATGTTGGCGATGATGTCCGTGCAACTCTTGGAAGCGTCGTAGGGGTAGGCGCCCTGCAGCGGATAGTGCTCACGGTAAGGCAACTGATCGCTGCTGCCGTACGCCTTATCCGAGGAGGCCACCACAACCTGCTTCACCTTGGTCAGACGCGCCGCTTCCAGCACGTTCCATGTGCCGGCCACATTGGCGCGCAGCGTCCCCACGGGATCGATCTTGGCCACGCCCACCAGCGGTTGCGCCGCCAAATGGAATACCGTATCCACGCCATACTCGGCCAGCGCGCGCTTCATCAGATCGGCGTCTTCCAGCGAACCGTACACGCCGTTCACACGGTTCATCAGGCCTTCGGCCGCCATCATGGAACGTGGATTGTGGTCGCGCACCAGCGCCACCACGTCCGCCCCGGCCTCCAGTAGTTCACGAACCACCCAGCCGCCCATCAGCCCGGTGCCGCCGGTCACGAATACGCTCCGGCCCCGCCACATCTCCCGATTCCGTTCCAAAGGTATCCTCCTAGTCGCCCGCCGCAGCCGCAGCGGCAGAGGCATGAGGCACGGACCACGGCGCCTCGCCCCGGCAATCGGTCAGGATCGCCTCCAACTGCTGCTGGTCCTTGCTCGTATCCATCGATTTCCAGAATCCATCGTGGCGGTAGGTGTACAACTGGCCCTGCGTGGCCAGGTGCGGGAACACGTCGCCCTCCAGATTTTGGCCTTTCCAGTGATCGAACACCGCTTTTTCAAACACGAAGAACCCGGCGTTGATCAGGCTATCGGCGATCACGGGCTTCTCCTCGAACCGCTCCACACGGCCGTTGCCGTCAAAATGCACCGTGCCGTACTGCGAACGGAGGGGCACCGAGGTCAGCGTCGCCAGCCCTCCGGAGCGGACATGGAAGCGAAGCAGATCCTTTAGGTCGACATCGCCCAACCCGTCGCCGTAGGTGGCAAAGAACCGCTCGCCCAGATAATCCGCGCACCGCCGGATCCGCTCGCCGGTATCGGACTCGGCTCCGGTGTCCACGATCCTGATGTCCCATTCCGGGAACCGCCCCGAGAAATAGTCGATCAGGATCTCCTGACGGTGACCGGCCGCCAGCACGAATTTCTTGAATCCCTGCTGCGCGTAGATCCGCATCAGGTGGACGATAATTGGCGCCCCGTTGATTGGCATCATGACCTTCGGGAAATATTCCGTGAACGGGTACGAACGAGTCCCCTTCCCACCGCAAAGAATTGCTACTTCCACTGACTTCTCCTCCTTCCTCCAACGGCCTTCACGGCCTTAATATGCGCCCTTGCCGGTTAAGACCACCGGGAGCGTTCTCAGAATGATTTTCAGATCCAACCCGATCGACCAGTTATCGACATACTCCAGGTCGTAGTTCATCCAGCGTTCAAACTCGATGTCGCTGCGGCCGCTGACCTGCCAAATTCCGGTCAGCCCGGGCAACACCCGGAAGCGGCGGCGGTAGGGGCCCAGAATCCGGCCCGCTTCTCCTGGCGGCAGCGGCCGCGGACCCACCAGGCTCATATCCCCCTTCAGCACATTGAAGAATTGCGGCAGCTCATCCAGGCTGAACCTCCGCAAATAGTGGCCCACGGGAGTCACGCGATAGTCATTGGAATCCTTGAAAACCGGCCCCTTGGTGATCGACCGGTTCGCCGGAATCAACATCGCCTCGGCGCCCTCCACCATCGTCCGGAACTTGTAGATGATGAACTCACGGCCGTTCAGCCCGACACGGCGCTGGCGGAACAGCACCGGTCCCGGCGAGGATATCTTCACCAGCATGGCCACCAGCAGCATGGGGATACCGAATCCAACAACTCCGGCCACCCCGCCTGTGACATCCAACAACCTTTTTAGCCAAACGTGCCGTTCGTCCCTCAGCGCGTTGGACACGGGAAGCTCGCTGTGCAAGGGCAGGGGCGCCTCGGGCTCGGTCTTGCACTCGATCAGCACGCGGCCCATCACGCCGAACTGCTCACACTGTGCGATCGTGGGCCGCTCGGCCGCCAAACGTTCCGGCTCCACCGCGATCAACACCTCGTCGATCACTTGGCCAAGCAGCACGCCGGATAGCTCACGGCCCAGATCCTCACCGCCGGGAAAACTCCGGAATTCATGACCGCCATCCGGACCCGTCACCCCCACCACGGTCACTTTCATGCCCCACGCCGTCCGCTTGCGCATGTGGTTCGCGATCTCCTGCGCCTTTTCCCACGTGGAAATCACGCACACATGCCGGGCATCCACGCCTTTCCGCCTGGCCACACTGAGCGCCGAGTACAAAGCCAGCCTTCCCATGGCCAGCAGCAGCGTGTTGGCCGCGGAGAAGGCAAGAATGTTCGGGATCAGCTCTTCACGGCCCACCAGAATAACCGTCGTCAGGCCGATGACACAGCCAACAAATTCCGCCGCGAACAGGGTGCGTAAGACCCCTCGAATTCCGTGCAAACGGTGCGACTCGTACAGGCCAAACGTATGGAAGAGCGCTTGGAACAGCGGGACCAGGAGGATGAAGACCAGGCGGTCTCGAAAGCCGGATACAACCGTATCCGACGCCGCGCCAGCCATGAACAACGCAACGACAATCGTATCTGCAACAGCAAGCAAACGAACAACAAGGCTCGTCCTGCGCTCAAGCGGACTCCGGATCAGTTGCTCCGTTCGACTCGCATGTGCCCGCTGCGCGCCTTCCACTTACTCCTCCATGAAACTCGTAGCCTCTCCCCGTGTACTGAACCCGGTGGCTTGCGGTTTGTAACCTGATGCCTAATCCCAACATAATCAATATGTTAGGAATCAAGTATAAGGTGGCCATTCATGGCAGTCAACAGGGACTTCTGCTTAGCCAGGCAGGCCGAGTACTAGATTTCATACGCGATAGATGTGCGTAGCGCGGATCAACTTACCCCCTAGCCCGAATATCAGCCACTTAGGACACGAACTCGGGGCATTTATGCACGAAACACAAATAAGTACCAGTACTTGCAATCTATTGCACCGCTGGTACAGAACCCGATTCGTCTTCTCGTTCCCTTCCCGCCGCCCCTACCCCCAAGAGACAGTTCCCGAACCGCTCCTGGCGCTGTATGCTGGTTCCGTCGCCGCGGCCGTGTGGCTCTCCCGGCCCTTCCGCGCACGGCACGGCGAGGAGGCTCACATGCGCCGTGCGTTCCCGTTCACACTCGCTCTTCTGCTTTTTTCTACGATTGCCCAGGCAGTCCCCGTCCGCGCCAGTTTCGGTTCTGCCGCCGTTGGCGCGCAGCGCTGGTCTCTGAAAGAGCTCGATCCCGGACTGCCATCGGATTGGACTCCATTCAACTTTCTCGTCCTGGAGCTGCGGGCTTCCTCGCCACAGCGTTTCTACCTCACACTCCACTCCGGATCGCTCGATCAGCGACGGACCATGCAACCGTTCGCAGGGGTCTGGATCCGCGCCGCCATTCCGCTGATCTATTTCCGCCAGCCCAACCGGGCCGGGTTCGACCTCGCCTCGGTCGGCAAGATCCCACGTGACTCCTTCTGGATGTCCACCGCGGGCGTCTATGGCCCGTTGAACAACGTCACGGCCCTTACCGTCTCCATGCAGACGCCGCTGGGCAACCCTACGCTGGACATCCGTTCGATTCGCCTGGCCAAGGAGGCCCCTGGCTCCGACGTTCTGGACCAGAAGCCAGTTGTAGACCAGTTTGGCCAGTGGATCCCCGCCGACTGGCCCGGCAAGGTCATCAGCCTTCAGCAACTACAACGCGAATGGAAGACCGAGGAGGCCTCTCTCCGGCCGGGCGGCTTCGGTTATTGCCGTTATGGCGGCTACTCGAACACACGCGCCCGGGCCACAGGCTATTTTCGCGTTGAGGAGGCCGATGGCCGCTGGTGGTTCATCGATCCCGACGGCCACCACTTCTTCTCCACCTCGGCCACGGGCATGGGCGCGGGAGGAAGCGATTCGCGGCTGGCCGAGCGCGCCTCCTATTACGCCGCCATGCCGCCCATCGAAACCAATCCTTCGCCCACGGTGCGCACCCGGACAGGTTTTTACACCTGGAACCTGCAGCGCCGGCACGGTCCCGGGTGGGCCACCCGGTGGATCGATCTCATCCTGCGCCGTCTCGACGACTGGGGCATGAACACGGTGGGGAACTGGAGCGACAGTAACCTTTGGGACAGCCACAAGAAGCCCTATGTGGTCAATCTGCGGGGCTGGGGCATGGAAACCGGCTTCCTCGGCATGCCCGACGTCTTCTCCGAAGAGTTTCCGAAAGCTGTTGACCGCGCCGCCGCCGATCAGTGCGCCACGCGCAAGAACGACCCCTACCTGCTCGGCTACTTCATCGCCAACGAGCCGCCCTGGCCCGGCCGCGAATCTCTGGTCGTCGATATCATCCTCGACCGTCCCCCCACAGCCACGCAGCGGGAAGCCAAGGCATTTCTGGCCGCCGGAGACACGCCGGAGCGCCGGCGCCAGTTCGTCTACCGCTGCTTCGACCGCTATCTTGAAGTCATCAACGCCGCCCTGCGCCGGCACGACCCCAACCACCTCAACCTCGGACTCCGCTTTGGCAGCGGCCTGCCTCCGGAGGAGATGCTGCGCGCATCGCGGTCCTTCGATGTGTACAGCATGAACGTCTACTCGACGTCCGTCAGCCGCGACACGCTCGACAAGGTCTACCAGGTGACGCACCGCCCCATCATCATCGGCGAGTTTCACTTCGGCGTCCCTGGCCGCGGACTGGCTCCCGGACTGGTGCAGGTTCGCGATCAGGCCGAACGGGGTAATGCTTACCGTTACTACGTCGAGCAGGCCGCCTCGCACGCCGCCCTCATCGGCACAAGCTGGTTTCAGTGGGTGGATCAGCCCGCCACCGGACGCATGGACGGCGAGAACTACAACATCGGACTGGTTGACGTCACCGACCGCCCCTATCCAGAGCTCGTCAAGGCTATGCGCGCCACGCATGGCCGTCTCCAGGCCGTTCACGCGGGCAAGGAGCCTCCCTTCGATCAGAAACCGCGCCCGCAGTGAACGCGCCCGGTCCGTCCGCGGAGGCTACTCGCCGGCGGCGGGCTCGATGATCGCCGACATGCTGCCTTTGGAGCGCGCCATGCGCCAGTCCGCTCCGTAGGCGTGAATCTGGTCGCGCCCAAACTCCGCCTGTTCCTTCTCACAGGTGAGGACAATCGTGCGCCCCAGGGTGTCCACCTCCACCGCGTGCCGGAACGCTTGCGCCTCCGAACACAGAAAGAGCTGGCACAGCATCTCGATCACATATTCATAGGTGTGATCGTCATCGTCCAGCAGCACCACGTTCCAGAGGGCCGCGTGCACCTCCCGCGTCCCGGTTTCCGTGCCCGTCTCTGGAGCGGTGATCGTTACCGTCATTGTTCTCCGCCGAGGCGCGGTCCAGAAAGGTGCGCGCCTGTCGTTATCCTATCGCGCAGCGGATCTCTGGGTTCGCGCCCGGCGTCTTGATACAATGATGAGGGAAGGGGGCGTAACGGCTTCGACGGGATGGATTTGTTCTAGGAAGGCGTGCCGGGTTCCAGGCTCCCGTTAAACGACTGGAAAACCAAAACTGCCAACACGCAGTTTGCCTACGCTGCCTAACTCTTAGGTAGCCGCCACCGCTCACAGGCCCGCATGGGGGCGGCACGGCGTCATCTGGCGGGATCGGGCGCAAGCTTCTGTCCGGAGCCCATGTCTTAAAACCAATCGGGCTAGGCCGCTTCCGGGGCGCCGGTTGTCGCGGTTGTGGCCAAAATTAAACAGCCGGATACGCACGTAGGCTTTCTAGGGCCGGCCATTTCGGACGCGGGTTCAACTCCCGCCGCCTCCACCACAACTCAAACTGTCCGACCCGGACACATGGGTAACAGAATGTTCCTAGGACATGGGTGGCACTTTTGGGCCGAAGGGGTTTTCAAGCGGCTGCAAGGTTTTTTCCTCCAGGTCAATATAGCCCAGATCG
>JADLCT010000074.1 GCA_020847045.1 Bryobacterales bacterium
GAGCCGTTTTCCAAGGGCGTCATCGACACGAAGGACCTCGTGTTCTACCTATCGGTCATCTTCTTCGGACTCTTTCTTTCCGCGCGCTCGCTTGAGTCGCTGCGCTGGAGGTCGTAACCCATGAACAGATCCTTCCTCCAACAGAAATCGACGAAGTTCACCGCCTACGTCCTGCTCTACGGGCTGGTCGTGCTGGGCGCGCTCGGCGTCGCCAATTTCCTGGCCAAACGCCACAACAAGAGCATCGACACCACTTCGAACAAGAAGTTCAGCCTCTCCGAGCAGACGCAACAGATCGTCACGGGCCTGAAAGCCGACGCCAAGATCACCTACTTCGACAAAACGAGCAACTTTCAGCAAGCCAAGGACCTGCTGGACCGTTACGACGCGCTTTCGCCGCGGCTCACCGTCGACTACATTGATCCCGATAAGAAGCCCCAGTTGGCCCGCGCCAACGCCGTCACGCGGTACGGCACGATTTTTGTCGACGCCAACGGAAAGCGCGAGGAGGCCAAAGCGGCCAGCGAGGAGGAGGTTTCCGGCGCGTTCATTCGCGCGCTCAAGGGCGGCAAACGCACGGTGTGCGCCCTCACCGGCTCAGGCGAGCACAGCTTCGACAGCACCGACCGCACCGGTTATGCGCAGTTGAAGGAACTGCTCGAAAAGAACAACTACCAGACCCAGACCATCTCGCTGATCGAGAAGCCCGAGGTTCCCAAGGAGTGCAGCATCGTCCTGGCCGGGGGTCCGCGCTTTGACTATCTGCCGCCCGCCGTCAATGCGTTGAAGAGCTATGTGGAAGGCGGCGGCAGGGCGCTCTTTCTGCTCGATCCGCCGATGAAGGTGGGCAAGGAGCAGGTGAGCGGGAATGACGCGCTGGCCGCCGTATTGAAGGAGTGGGGCGTGACGCTGAACGCGGACCTCGTGCTCGATACAAGCGGCGTCGGCCAGTTGTTCGGCTTCAGCGCCGCCGTTCCGCTGGTGGCCACCTATGACTCGCACGCCATTGTGCGCGACCTGCGCGAGGTGACCACGGCATTTCCCATGGTCCGCTCGCTGGATGTCACCAACGGCGCCAAAACAACCGTCGAGAAACTCTTCTCCACTTCGGCCAAGAGCTACGCCACGGCGAGCCTGGACAAGGCCGAGATCGAGATCAATCCCGCCAAGGACAAGGCCGGACCGTTCACGCTCGGCGCGGCCGGAACATATAACACGGGTAAAGAGAATCTCACCGGGCGTTTCGTGGTTGTGGGCGGCTCGCAGTGGGCCGGCAACTCGATTCTCCGCTTCAACGGGAATCCCGATCTCATCATGAACATGATGAACTGGCTGAGCTCGGACGAGGACCTCATCTCGATCCGTCCCAAGGAGCCGGAAAACAGGCCGCTCAACATGAGCGTGTCCCAGATGCGCGTGGTCTTTTTCGCGAGCGTGCTGTTCCTTCCGCTCGCCATCGTGGCCTCGGGCATCAGCGTTTGGTGGCGCCGCCGCTAGTCTCACACCGGGTACAGGAGAACGTATCGCCATGCAGTTTCGTGGATTGTTGATGGCCGCCGCCGCCCTGGCCGTACTGGGGGGGCTGGTGTGGTGGTCCAACAAAGCCGAGGCCAACAAGGAGAAGACGGCCGATCCGAACGCGCCGCCCAAGCTGGTCGAGATCGACGCCGCCAAGCTGCAGAAGGTCGAGATCACCAAGAACGGCGCGGTGACCACGCTTGAGCGCCCGGCCGATAACCGCTACCGCATCACGTCGCCCCAGCCGCTGGCCGCCGACCAGGATGCCGCCAGCGGCGTTTTCACCGCGCTCACCAGTTACGTCTCCGACGGCATCGTCGAGGAGAAGGCCGCTTCCCTGGCCCCGTTCGGCCTCGACCATCCCACGCTGACCGTGGCCATCACACGCAAGGATGGCGCGCCCGTGAAGCTGCTGTTCGGCGACGACACGCCCACCGGCGGCTCCACCTACGTCATGAAGGAAGGCGACCCGCGCGTGTACACGGTGGCCAGCTACAACAAGGCGAGCCTCGACAAGAGCTGGACGGACCTTCGCGACAAGCGTCTGCTGACCTTCGACGCCGAGAAGCTCAGCCGTCTGGAATTGGCCACCAAGGGCCAGACCATCGAGTTCGGCAAGAACAACAACGGCGAATGGCAGATTGTGAAGCCACGTCCGCTGCGCGCCGACGGCAACCAGGTGGAGGAGCTTCTGCGCAAGCTGAAGGACGCCAAGATGGACGTCTCCCTGCCCGGCGGCGAGGCGCAAGGACTCACCGCCAAGTTCAATGCCGCGGCGCCCGCGGGCTCCGCCAAGGCCACCGACGCGGCCGGCGAGCAGACCATCGAAGTACGCAAGGACAAGGACGGCAACTTCTACGCCCGGTCGAGCGCTGTCGAGGGCGTGCACAAGCTGAGCGCCGACGTGGGCGAGGGATTCAACAAGACGCTCGACGACTTCCGGAACCGGAAGCTGTTCGATTTCGGCTGGACCGATCCGGGCCGCATCGACATCCGTGATGGCGGCGCCCTGCGCTCCTTCTCCAAGGCTGGCGGCAAATGGACGTCGGCGGGCAAGGAGATGGACTCCACGAGCGTGCAGTCGCTGGTCGATAAGCTGCGCGAATTGAGCGCCGTCAAGTTCCCCGAGAAGGGCTCGGGCGAACCCACGCTAGAGGCGACGGTCGCTTCCGCCGATGGCAAGCGCACGGAAAAGGTGATCATCACCAAGTCCGGCAACTCCTACTTCGGCACGCGGGAGGGCGAGCCGAGCCTCTATGAGCTCGACGGCAAGCTCGTCGAGGAGCTTCGTCACGCGGCCGCCGACGTCAAAGCAGCGCAGCCGGCGAAAGAGCAAAAGAAGTAGCATCGGGAGAGCATGTCCGCGCTCCTAACCGATCTCTACGAGCTCACGATGGCCGCGGGGTTCGTGGCGGCCGGTAAGCATCGCGACACGGCCACCTTCGAATTGTTCGCGCGCCGGCTGCCGCCCAACCGGAATTTCCTGCTTGCCGCCGGGCTCGCTCAGGCGCTCGACTATCTGGCCACGCTCCGGTTCACCTCCGAAGAGATCGGATATCTGCGCGAACTCCCCCAGTTCGCCCGCGCTCCAGAGGAGTTCTTTTCGCTGCTCGCCACGCTGCGCTTCACGGGAGACGTGTTCGCCGTACCCGAGGGCACGCCTGTGTTTCCCGGCGAACCGCTGCTCACGGTGCGCGCTCCGCTGGTGGAAGCGCAGATTGTCGAAACCTACCTGCTCGCGAGCATCAGCTTCCAGACGATGATCGCCTCGAAGGCCGCGCGCCTCGCGGCCGCCGCGGAGGGCCGGAGCGTGATCGAGTTCGGCACGCGCCGCGCGCATTCGCCCGCCGCAGGAACCCTCGCCGCGCGCGCCGCCTACATTGGCGGCTGCCTGGGCACCAGCAACACCCAGGCCGGTTTCCAGTTCGGCATTCCGGTGTACGGCACCGCGGCACACTCCTGGGTGCAGAGCTTTCCGCGCGAGGAAGATGCGTTCGGTGCGCTGCAATCGCTGCTCGGCGAGTCAACCGTCCACCTGATCGACACCTACAACACGCACGAAGGAGCGCGCCGCGCCGCCCGCCTGGGCGCACCCTTGTGGGGCGTCCGCATCGACAGCGGCGACCTGCTGGCGCTCTCACGCGAGGTGCGCGCCATCCTGGACGCAGCCGGGTTGCCCGCGGCGAAGATCATGGTGAGCGGCGACCTCACCGAGGAACGCGTGCGTGCGCTGGCCGCCGCGAACGCGCCCATCGACGCCCTCGGCGTCGGCACAGACCTGGCCACCAGCGGCGACGCGCCCAACCTCGGCGCGGTCTACAAGCTGGTTGAAATCAAGTCCAGCGGCGAGAACCGCCCCACCTTCAAACGCAGCGCGGAAAAGGCCACGCTGCCCGGAGCCAAGCAGGTGTTCCGCTACGAGGACCGCGACGTGATCGGCTGCTCCTGGGAGTGTATTGGCTGCGGCGACAACTCGTCCGTGCAGGCGTTGCTCAGCCCCGTCATGATTCAGGGCGAAATCGCAGGAAGACTGCCCTCGGCGGCGGAGGCTCGCGCGAGAGCCACCGCCTCCATCGCCGCGCTGCCTGCCGCGATCCGTTCGCTCGATCCGCCCCCCGAACCCGGCTACCCCGTGACCATCAGCCCCGCCCTGCGCGAGTTGGAAGAAGGCACACGCGTATGAGCCTCCTGTTCCTCGACATCGACACCCAGTTGGATTTTCTGTTTCCAGCCGGCGCGCTCTACGTCCCCGGCGCCGGGCGCATCCTCGACAACCTGGCCCGTTTGAACCGTCACGCGGCCGCCCGGGGGGTGCCACTGCTCTCCACCACGGATGCGCACACGGAAGACGATCCCGAGTTTCGCTCCTGGCCGCCCCATTGCATCGCCGGCGCACTCGGGCAGCGGAAGCCCGAGGCCACACTGGTGCGGGGCCATGCCGTACTGCCCGCCAACGCCATCGCCACCGTCCGGGCGCCCCAGGTGATCGTCGAGAAGCGCACGTTCGACTGCTTCACGAATCCGATGCTGGAACCGTTGCTCGATGAGCTGGGCATCACGGAAGCCGCCGTCTATGGCGTTGTCACCGAAATCTGCGTCGCCGATGCGGTGCGCGGACTCCACCGCACGGGCCGGCGCGTCACGCTGGTTCAGGACGCCGTTATGTGTCTGGACGCGGCCAAAGCGCGGGCGCTCGAAGCCGAAGTAACCGCCGCGGGCGGTGCGCTCACAACGGCCAGCCAGCTGTGTGACTAAAATCACGGCATTCCCGGCCGCCGTACAATAGACTTTTAGGCACCATCATGTTGAGAGCACTTCTCTGTCTCTTCGCCGCCATGTTCGCGGTGCTCGGCTATGCGCAACTGGACGGCTCCTACACGCTGCCGCTCGAGGACGAGTCGATCAACTACGCCAAGGCGCCGGTGACCGACCGCGTCTACAAGCTGAAGTTGGAGATCGAGAGCGGCAAGCGCAAGCTCGACTACGATCCCGACCTCGGCTACCTGCCGGCACTGCTCAAGACGCTGCGCGTCCCGGTGAGTTCGCAGGTGCTGGTGTTCTCGAAGACCAGCTTTCAAGCCCCCCGGATTGCTCCACGGACGCCGCGCGCCATCTACTTCGATGACGATGTCTCGGTAGGCATCGTGCGGGGCGGCGACGTTCTGGAACTGGCCGCGTTCGACCCGCAGCAGGGCACCATCTTTTACACGGTGGACCAGGAACCGGGCGGCAGCCCGCTCATTATGCGGCGCGACGATTGCCTCCAGTGCCATCTCTCCGGGCGCACCGCCGGCATTCCCGGTCTTATGGTCCGCAGCATCTACCCCGACTCGACGGGCATGCCTTTGTTCCAGGCTGGCGGTTTTGTCACCGACCATCGCAGCCCGCTCAAGGAGCGCTGGGGCGGGTGGTACGTCACGGGGAAGAACGGCACGCAAACGCACATGGGCAACTCGGTTTCCCGCAGCCGCCAGGATGCCGACTTCGATTTCGGGCCCGGCCAGAACATGCTGAAGCTGGACCGCTTCTTCGACACCGGCACCTATCTGTCGCCTCACAGCGACATCGTGGCTCTCATGGTGCTGGAGCACCAGACGCGCGCGCAGAACCTGCTGACGCGCGTGAACTGGGAGGTTCGCATGGCGCTGCGCCAGCAGGCCGCCATGAACGAGATGCTGAAGAGGCCCGCCACTGAGCTCTCCGAATCCACGCAGCGCCGCATCCGCAACCTCTCCGAGTACCTGGTCGAGTACCTACTGATGAAGGACGAGACGCCTCTCACCGGGACCATCGAGGGCACCTCCGGCTTCACCGAGGAGTTCAGCGCCTTGGGGCCGCACGACTCCAAAGGCCGCGGCCTGCGCCAGTTTGATCTGAAGACGCGGCTGTTCCGCTACCCTCTCAGCTACATGATCTATTCGGAAGCCTTCGACGGACTGCCCGCTCCGGCCAAGGCGCGCGCCTACGAGAGGCTTTACGAGATTCTCACCGGCCGTGACCGCACGCCCGCCTTCGCTCACTTGAGCGACGCCGACCGGAAAGCCATCCTGGAAATCCTGCGCGCCACCAAGAAGGACCTGCCCGCCGTATTCGGCAGTTGATTCCGATTGCGCATCCGCACCCGGCTGTGATCTAGTAGACATCTGCCATGATCTCGCGCCGCCAGGCCGCGCGCGCGCTCGTATCCTTGTTCGGCGCGGCCCCATTCCTGCACTCCGAAGGCCCCATCCCGTCCGACCCGGCGGCCATCGACTGGAACGATCCGCTCTACGGTCCGGTCAGCGTGATGGACTTTGCCGCCGTGGCCAAGACGAAACTCGATCCGCTCGCCTGGGACTATCTCGAGGGCGGCAGCGAGGACGAACTCACCCTTCGCGAGAATCTCTCCGCATACGGCAACTGGATCATCCGTCCGCGCATGCTCACCGACGTGCATAAGATCGACACGTCACTCGAACTGCTCGGCGCGAAACTCGACTATCCCATCCTGCTCGATCCGGCCGGCGGCAAGAACTGCTTTCATCAGGCCGGCGAACTGGCCGTTTCACGCGCAGCGGCCAACGCGCGCGCGCTGCACATCACCAACGGCGGCATCGACGATCTGATCGACTCGGGCGCCGCGCCCACCTTCTGGCAACTCACCACGGGCGGCCAGCTTTTGAACGCGGCCACCATGCGGGCCTTTGTGAAGCGCCTGGAAGCGCAAGGCTGCCGGGGGATCTGCTTCACCGTGGATATCATGCACGTCTCCAAGCGCGAGCGCGAGATGCGCAACAAACTGGAGCGCTCCTGGTGCGAAACGGGCATCCCCGCCCGTGGCGGCACGGGACGCCTTCCCGTTGCCAAGAATCCATGGCGCGCCGGCATCTGGCCCTCGCGCCCTCAACCAACGCCAACGTGGGATACCTTGAGCGAGTTGTGCGCGATGACCAAACTGCCGGTCATCGTGAAGGGGATCATGACGGCGGAGGACGGCGACCGCTGTGTGAAGCACGGCGCCAAGGCGGTGATCGTTTCCAACCACGGCGCGCGCCAGCTCGACCAGGTGGGCGCCACAATCGAGGCCCTGCCCGAAGTGGTGGCCGCCGTGAGCGGCCGCATTCCCGTGCTGCTCGACGGCGGCATCCGCCGTGGCACGGATGTCCTGAAGGCCCTGGCCATCGGCGCCAAGGCCGTGTGCGTCGCGCGGCCCTATCTATATGGGCTTACGGCATTCGGCGAGCGCGGCGTCGAACGCGTCCTGCAAATTTTGAAATCGGAACTGGCCCTCTCCATGGGCCTGGCCGGAGTTGCCAACCTGGCCGCCATCGACCCTTCGCTGGTGCGCCGCAAGACGAGGTAATGCCATGTTGAACCGCCGTTCGTTTTTCACGCTGCCGGTGCTGGCCACTTTCGCCACGCGCCTTCGCGCCGCGGAACCCACGCGCCACACCGCGCGGGTGACGAAGCTGTTCCGTTCGCCCGACGGCAACCCGAATGCGCTCGAAACCGTGCCCGAGGGCTTCTGGCTGGGCGAACAAATCACCGACAACGCCTACCTGCTGGACCACAACGGCAAGGTGCTCCGCAAGGTCCCCACAGAGTCCTCCAACACGAGCGGGATCGCCTTTGGCGGCGGATACCTGTGGATGGCCGCCAACGGCAAGACACAGTGGCGCACGCCGCGCCCCACCGACGCCACCACGGGCGAGATCGTCAAGGCCGATCCGCGCACGGGCAAGACCATCGCCCGCTATCCGATCCCCGGTGGCGGCGGCGTCCATGGCATTGAATACGCCGGGGGCAAGCTCTGGATCACCTCGCTCAAGCTGCAGAAGCTGTCCGTTGTCGATCCCAAGGATTTCTCACTCGTCCACCAGATCCCCGTCCATCTGGGCCGCGCGCACGGCCTCGGCTGGGATCATGACACCATCTGGTGCATGCACTCCAACGAACGCCAGATTCATAAGCTGAGCGTCAAGGACGGCGCGTTGCTGGAGATTGTCCAACTCGGAGCCAACGATCCCGACCCGCATGGCATGTGCCTTTCCGGAGGCAAGCTCTACTATTGCGACGCCGGCATCGCGCCCACCGGCAAGAACAATGCCAGCCCCCATGCGGGATGGGTGTGCCGCATCGATATCGTCTGATGCGCGCGCACCTGTTGCTTGCGCTCGCCGCGCCGCTGTTCGCCGGCGGACAGATTCTGGCGCCAGCGGATCAAACCACGGTGGCGGCGGAGGTGCGCGTCATCGCGCGCCACGATGGCAAGCCCGAGATTCTGATCGATGGCAAACCGCTCGCAGCCGAGTCGCCTCACCGGGGCATTCTGCATCTCACCATCACGCTCGCCGCGGGCGCCCATGAGATCGCGCTCGAAGGCGGGCCACGCATCCGCGTTCACAGCGGCCCCGGCGCTCCCGCCTCATGGCCGGTCTTTCGCGCTCATCCGCCGGGCGGCGCCGCCTGCACGTCCTGCCATGCCGTGAGGAACGGGGAATGGGCCTTTGCCAAGGCGTCACTCGTGGGCGTCTGCTTCGCCTGCCATGACCGCGAGGCTTTCCCCAGGACGCACACGCACGAACCCGGCATCGTGCCCGATTGCCAGATGTGCCACTCCCCGCACGGCTCGGCCAGCGCGGGCCATCTGAAACTCGGCCGCGAAGCGGCCTGCAAGCTGTGCCATAACTAAGCGAGACCCATGAAAATCGTCATTCTCGATGGATACTGCCTGAATCCCGGCGATCTCTCCTGGGATGGATTGCGCGCCCTGGGCAGCGTCACCGTCCATGACCGCACGGCCGCCGCGGACACCGCCACGCGCCTGGCCGGCGCGGAGATCGTCTTCACCAACAAGACGGCGCTCACCGCCGAAGTGTTCGCCGCCACGCCCACACTCCGGTACGCGGGCGTCCTGGCCACCGGCTACAACATTGTCGACGTGGCCGCGGCGCGCGCGCGTGGGATCACCGTCACCAACATCCCCACCTACGGGACGGCCTCGGTCGCCCAGCACGCCTTCGCGCTGCTGCTTGAACTGACGCAGCATGTGGGTCTGCACGACCAGGCTGTGCGCGGCGGCGAATGGTCGCGCAGTCCGGATTGGTGCTTCTCGAAAACGCCTCTCGTCGAGCTCTCCGGAAAGACGCTCGGCATCGTGGGTTACGGCCGCATTGGACGCGCCACGGCCGCCATCGGCCGCGCCTTCGGCATGCGCATCGTCGCCGCCGATGCCCGGCAGGAGGGCGACGGCGCCGAGTGGCGCGGCATAGACGAGTTGCTGGGCGAATCCGACGCCGTCAGCCTGCACTGTCCGCTCACGCCCGAAACCAACGGTCTCATGAATGCGGCGCGGCTTCGGCTGATGAAGCCCACGGCCTTCCTGCTAAACACCTCGCGCGGACCGCTCATCGTGAATCAGGATCTGGCCGATGCACTGAACGCGGGCGTCATTGCCGGAGCCGGCCTCGACGTGCTCGACGTGGAACCGCCCCAGCATGGCAACCCGCTGATTGGCGCAAAGAACTGCATCGTCACGCCGCACATGGCCTGGGCGACCAGGGAAGCCCGGGCGCGTCTCATGGACATCGCCGTGGAGAACCTGCGCGCCTTCCTGTCCGGCGTGCCTGTCAACACCGTCTCCTAGCGCAACTTCATGGGCGCTCCGCCGCGCGCCTTGCTGCGTTCGGCCGCGTCCATGAAGGCGAAAATCTCCAGGGTTTCCTCGTTCGGCACTGGCGTCACGCCCGTCTGGAAGAATTTCACGATCTCGCGCAACATCGGCACATAGCTGCTCTTGGTCTTTGCGCCGCTCGGCATCACAGATTTCTCCCGGAACACAACGGCGCCGAATTCCGAATACGGCCGGAGCGTACGCACAGTGCCGATCTTGCCGCCCTTCCACTTCGCGGTCACCTCGTCGGCGGCCGGCGTCGACACCATCGCCACCTCTTCCGCCCCTGTTCCCAGCAGCGTGTAGAGCATCTCCACGGCGTGGATGCCGTACCACGTCAAGCTCAACTTATGATGTTCCTCGGTCGGCCCGGGACCCCACACCATCGCGCCCGTCATGTCCGGCGCCTTCATCTCCGTGGCCACCTCGCCGTAGCGCAACGAAGAGGTGCTGAACCATTTCACGTTGGCCGCCTTCAGCACGCGCGCGATCTCCCGCGCGTCCGCGAGCGTGCTCGCCAGCGGCTTGTCAATGAACATCGGCTTGCCGCAACGGGCCGCCTCCTTCACCTGCGGCAGGTGCGCCCGCCCGTCCACGCTTTCCAGCAGAATCGCATCCACCTTACCGCAGAGATCTCCGATCGTGGGAACGATCTCCACGCCCCACTTCCCGCTCAACTCTTTCGCGAATCCCTCCACGCGTTTGGCCGACGATTCCACGTCCGGACTCCCGCCCTTATACGCGGCAACGACCTTGGCGCCGGCTATGTGTTCGGCGTTCGACGCGTCGTTCAGCACTTTCGTGAACGCGATGACGTGCGACGTATCCGTGCCGATGAAGCCCAATTTCAGGTCGGCGGAGAAACAAAGCGGGGCCGCCAGCAGCGGCAGTAGCAGTCGGTAGGACATGAATCGCATTGTACACTCATAGGTTCGGGCTAACCCATTTTGGATTTCTCCACCCCTTTGATGTACGTGAAAGGCGTTGGGCCGGCGCGCGCGGCTGTTCTCGAGACCAAGGGTCTCCACACCGTGGGCGACCTGCTTTCCTACGCGCCCTTCCGTTACGAGGACCGCAGCAACGTCAAGTCCATCCAGTCGCTGGCGCCGGGCGAGATGGCCACCGTGCTGGCGCGCATTCACTCGGCCACCACGCTCCGCATCGGACGCTTCTCCAAACGGCCAGGCGGCATGTTCGAAGCCGTTCTCACCGACAACTCCGGCGGGCGTCTGGCCGCCAAGTGGTTCAACGGCTCCTTCCTCGCCAACATCCTCGTGCCCGGCATGACGCTCGCCGTCTACGGCAGGATCGAGACGGAAACTCCGATGAACCGTCTCGTGATGCTGCATCCGGAGTTTGAAATCCTCCCCGAGGACGATGACGAAGGCGACGCCTCGCTGCATACAGGCCGCATCGTGCCCATCTACGAGGCGGTGGGCAAAATCTCAACCAAGGTGCTGCGGCTGCTCACCAACCGGGCCCTTGAACACGCCGCCATCCCGCCCGACCCTCTGCCGGAAAGTATTCGCGCCCGCCTGGGGCTGGTCCCTCTGCGCGAAGCGCTTCACGGCATCCACTTCCCCGCCCCCGGCTCCGACGTCCGCGTCTGGAACGAGTCCCGCAGCCCCGGCCATCAGCGCCTCATCTTCGAGGAGCTCTTCTGGCTGGAGTGCGGCCTCGCGTCCAAACGCAGCCAGGCGCGCCAGGCCGATGGTATCCGTTTCGCGCTCACCGACGGCATACGGAAGAAGCTGAAGCACATGCTGCCCTTCAAACCCACCGCCGCGCAGAAGCGGGTGCTCGGAGAAATCGCGCAGGATATGGCCGCGCCGCAACCCATGAACCGGCTTCTGCAGGGCGACGTGGGCAGCGGCAAGACGCTCGTCGCGGCCGAGGCCGCCGTGATCGCCATCGAGAACGGCTACCAGTGCGTGCTGCTGGCGCCCACGGAGCTTCTCGCCGCGCAGCATCATCTCGCCTTCAAGAAACTCTTCGGCAAGCTCGGCTATCCCGTCATTCTGCTCACCGGGTCGCAGTCACCCAAGGAGAAGGCCACGCTGAAGCGGATGATCGCCGAAGGGATCGTGAAGATGGTGATCGGCACGCATGCCGTGCTCACCGGCGACGTCGAGTTCCACAAACTCGGGCTCGCGATCGTGGACGAGCAACACCGCTTCGGCGTCCTGCAGCGGCTGAAACTATTTGAGAAGGGCGTTCACCCCGACGTGCTCGTCATGACCGCCACGCCCATTCCCCGCACGCTGGCCCTCACCATCTACGGCGATCTCGACACCTCCCTCATCGACGAGCTGCCGCCGGGCCGTAAACCAGTTCAGACCATTCATGTTCCCGAGCCCAAGATCGCCAAAGCATGGGAACTTGTTCGCGGCCAGTTGCGGCAGGGCCGCCAGGCCTATGTCGTCTACCCCGTCATCGAGGAGGCCGAAACGGTCTCCATGAAAGCCGCGCAAAAGATGCACGAGCATCTTTCCGCGGTGGAGTTCCCCGAATACAAGGTGGGCCTGCTGCATGGCAAGCTCCGCGCCGAGGACAGGGAGCGTGTGATGGATCAGTTTCAGCGGGGCGAGACCGGCATTCTCGTCTCAACCACCGTCATCGAGGTTGGCGTCGATGTGCCCAACGCCTCGGTCATGGTCATTGAACACGCCGAGCGCTTCGGCCTGGCGCAACTCCATCAACTGCGCGGCCGCGTGGGCCGTGGCGCGTCGCAAAGCTACTGCGTTCTGGTCACCAGTTCGCTTGGCGAGCCGGCGCGGGAACGCATCCGCACGATGGTCGAATCCAACGACGGTTTCCACATCGCCGAGATGGACCTGCGCCTGCGCGGTCCAGGCGAGTTCTTCGGCACCAAACAGAGCGGCCTGCCGGCTCTGCGGATCGCAAACCTGATCCGCGACCGCGAACTGCTCGAACTGGCCCGCGCCGAGGCACAGGCCTTCATCGCCGCGCCTCCCAGCGAGGAGGACAGCAGGCGCGCTCTCGCGCACATCCGCGAACACTGGCAGCGCCGGTATGGACTCGTACAGGTAGGTTAGTATGCGCATCATCGCAGGCGAGTTCCGCCGCCGTCTCCTGAAATCTCCCCCCGGCGAGGCCACCCGCCCCACGCCAGACCGCCTGCGCGAGGCCCTCTTCAACGTTTTGCAGAGCCGCATCGAGGGCGCTTCCTTCGCTGACGCTTACGCCGGCACCGGTGCCGTGGGCATCGAGGCGCTCAGCCGCGGGGCCGGGCCGGTGATCCTCATCGAGCGCTCGCGCGCCGCCGTGCAGGTGATCAAGGACAACCTGAATTCCCTCGGCGCTCTGCACCGCGCGCGCGTGATCCATGGCTCGGCGGCCACCTATCTCGCATCCCAGCGAGCCGCGATCGTCTTTCTCGATCCCCCCTACACCCTGCCCGGCGAGTACGAACACGCCTTTGCCCAACTGGAGCAGTACCCGCCCTCGCTCGTCATCGCGCAGCACGCCACGCGTCACGAGTTGCCCGAGCGCTACCCCGGGTTCCGGCGGACCCGCGTCTTGCGGCAGGGCGATAACAGCCTGAGCTTCTATGAACCGGCGGTAGAATAGGCGCGATGCGTAGCGCCTGGGCGATGCTGGCCCTTCTTCTGACCGCCGCGGTGGCGTGGCTCGTGCTTCGTCCCGGCGCGGGACAGGCGCAACCCCCTCCGCCGCCTCCCGGCGCCGCGCAGTTCCGCATCACCGTGGGGCTGCTCGACCGCGAGGCCAGATCCTGGACGGGGCGCGCCACGGTGGAAAACGGCGAACTTCTCCGCGCCCAGGGCTGGCGATTTTCGGGCGGCGACCGCATCCAACAGGACGGCTCGTTTGCGTTTCAAACAAAAGTCGCCAACTTTGAAAATCAGCTCGACCCCTCCCGCGAGTACGGCCAAACCGCGTGGGGCGAAGACCGCATCCGGCGCCAGATCCCGCAAGGCCTCATCCTCGTCCTGCGCGGCGACGCGGCCACGGCCGTTTTTACGAGCGAGTCTGGCTCATTCCGCTTCCGCGCGGACAGTGTCACATTTGACCAGCCCGCCACCTTTCTGGATGGCAATGCCCTGGTGGAGCGCCTCCCCGTGGAGACACGCCTCTCGGCTCCGGGTGTCAGCGACGACTGGCCGGCGCTCGCTTTCTCCCACGGCGGTGAACGCTGGACCGCCTGGACCACTTATGAACAGGACGGCGACTACGTTACAGTCTCCAACGGTTCGGCGCCCGTCTACATCACCGAAAAGGGAGACCATCATTCGCCCACCCTCGCCACCGATTCCCGCGGCTGGGTGCATGCGGCCTGGAGCCAGCGCGAGGGCTCCGAGTTCCACATCTATCTCTCCACGTTCGTCTATGGCCGCTGGTCACGCGCGCAGCGCATGACGCAGCCGGGCACGTCGAACATCTGGCCGCAACTGGCCAGCGACGGGGACCGCCGCATCGCGCTCGTCTGGCAGTGCCTCCGCTCGGGCGCCAGCACGGTGCAGGCCCGCGTCTGGGAGGGCCGCGGCTGGGGCCTGCCGCAGCAGATGAGTGAGGAGGGCGGCAACGCCTGGGCTCCATCGGCGGCCTTCGGGGGCGGCCAGTTGTGGGTGGCCTGGGACAGCTACCGTACGGGCGCCTACCAGATTTACGCGCGCCAGTGGCCAACGGGCGGCGTCGAGCGCATCACGCGGGGTGAGCGCTTCAGCGTACGCCCTTCGATCGCCGTCACCGCCCAAGGCGTTCCGGTCGTGGCCTGGGAGGAGTCCGACGCGCTTTGGGGCAAGGATTTCGCCTTCCTCTCCGACCCCGCCGGCGTCACGCTGTACAAGAACCGCCGCATCGCGCTCGCTTTCAAAGAGGCCAACTCCTGGCGCTCCCTGCCCGAATCGCCCGCCGCCTCGCTGCCCGAGTCCATGCGCCGCTTCGTCCAGCAGCCGCGCCTGATCATCGACGCCGCCGGACGGCTGCACCTTGGCCTTCGCGTCCGCACCTCGGCCGCCATGGCGCGCATGGACTACTGGGCGTCGGGCGGCAGGTGGGACGCCTTTGTCACCTCCTGGAACGGTTCGCAGTGGGCCCGCGCCATTCCGCTTCCTTCGAGCACCGGCCGTAACAGTATGCGCGCCGCCCTTGCCGCCAAGGGTGGCGCCGTGCACGCGGCCTGGGCCACGGACAACCGCGTTTGGCCCGGCACCGCCCATGGGGAACTCGATGTCTACGCCGCTCCGGTTCCCGCGCGCGGCGAGCCCTTCACGCCCCGCGGAGGCGAAATCATCAACGACGGCACGGCCCCTGCGCAGCCGCACCCCAACGAGAACGGCGATGTCGCCGCCATACGCGCCTACCGTGTGCGCCTGGCGGACAGGACCTTCCGCATTCTGCGCGGCGACCTGCACCGCCACACCGAACTCTCTCCGGACGGCGCCGGCGACGGCTCGCTCGACGATCTCTACCGTTATGCCCTCGATGCCGCCCAGATGGACTACGCGCACGTCGCCGACCACCAGATGGGCGGCGACGAGTACAACTGGTGGATCACACAAAAATCCAACGATCTGTACTTCCTGCCCGAGCGCTTCGTGCCGCTGTACGGCTACGAGCGCAGCGTCCCTTATCCCAACGGCCACCGCAACGTCATCTGGTCCAAACGCGGCAGGACCGTGCTGCCCATCGATCAGAAAGAGCGCAAGGGCGAGGTGAACTCCGGCGGCGTCCTCTATCCCTACCTGCGGATCACCGGCGGGATCGCCACATCCCATTCATCGGCCACCCAGCAGGGTACGGACTGGCGCGACAACGATCCGGCGCTCGAGCCCATGGTGGAGATCTTCCAGGGATTTGAGTCCAGCTATGAACATGCCGGCGCTCCGCGCTCCTGGAACGAGCGCGACAGGGCCATCCATCAGGGACCGCGTCCGGCGGGCTACATCTGGAATGCCTGGGCCAAGGGATATAAGCTGGGCGTCCAGGCCAGTTCCGATCACGTCTCCACGCACACGTCGTTCGCCTGCGTGCTCGCCGAGCAGTTCACACGCGAAGGTCTGCTCGACGCCATGCGCAAACGTCACGTCTATGCCGCCACCGACTCGATCATCCTCGACTACAGGGCCGCGTTGAGCGGCGGCGAGGTGCTCATGGGCGACATTGCCGTCTCCTCCACCGCGCCGCGCCTGATCGTTCACATCGCGGGCACGGCCAAGATCAAGCAGATCGACGTGATCAAGAACAACGAGTACGTGCATCAGATCAAGCCGGGCGCCCGGCAGGTGAGCTTTACCTTCGCCGACACGGCCTTCGGCGGCGGTCCCACTCCGGACGGGACGAACTACTACTACATCCGCGCCGAGCAGGAAGACGGCGAACTCGCGTGGAGCAGTCCCATCTGGGTGAAGAAGCAGTAGCCCGCCGCGGCCACTCCTACCGGAGCGACGTGAACGAAGCCCGCAGGACGCCCGTCCGCGGTTCCACAAACGCCACGAAGTTCTGGTAAAGCGCCGAGACGCCGCCGTTCACCGCGCGGACATTGCTCGCGGGCCGCAGGGGATAGTAGCCCATGTCCAGCCCGTTCGCGCCGGCCGCCGCCGTGCAGTGGCACGACTGCTCCTCCGGCAGTCCGCTATTCATCACCAGTGTCACAGGCTGCCCCGTGCCGTTGTACACCACCGGCGCGAACACCGCTTCGCTGCCCGTCGTGTTGGTGATCGTGAACGGGATTGTGCCCATGGGCGCGCCCGTGCCGGGGAAGTAGCCCGTCACCGCGACACCCGCCGGCGAGCCATCCACGACAGGACGGATCATCTCGTAGGTGACCACAAGCGTTTGCGGCACGGGGATCTCACGCGACCCCACCGATGCGCCGCCGACGATCATCAGGTTCTCTCCGTTGGCCTTCACCTGCACCGGATAGATCAGTTGGTTCGCCACGCGCACCGTCACCGTGCGTCCGCTGCCGGTTGCCGCCGTGAACGCGTAGTCCGTGAACCGCCACGCGCCGAGCATGCGGTAAAAGAACCGCACATAGATGCGGCGCCCGTCCGTGGGCAGGTAGTTCACGCGGTGGAAGCCGTTGTTGCCGGCATCCTCGACGGCCAGTTCGCGGCCGCCCGGCGTCGTGCCGATGTGCAGTTTGAACTCGTCCGACGAAGTCCCTTTCGACCAGGCGAAGTCCACCGTGGACCCCGGCAGCACGGCGCCATTGGCCGGCCAGGTTAGGCTTGCGGGCTCGACGTCCTCCAGGTAGGTCCTGAACCGCGGATAGCCATTCACAAAGCGTCCGTAGTAGGCCTCGAACGGTTCCAGCTTGCACAGACTCTCCTCGCTGGCGGCCGGCCCGGCCGTCAACGTGCCCACCACCTGGTTGTTCGCGTTGAACAGCGGAGAGCCCGACGAGCCGCCCTGCACCAGCCCCCTGGTGAACTCCACCTTCCAATACTTGTCCGCCGGCGCGTACTTGGCGTCCTCGCCCGCGCCGATCACCAGTTCCTCGTCGATCACCCTCTCGCCGAAGCTGATCCGTTTGTAGCTGCCCCGCGGATGATGAATCCCATAGACGGGCGCGCCCACGGCCATGTCCGCCGTGGTCCATCCCAGAAACATCGCCTTATCCGGCGCGTCCGACAGCAGCAGCAGCGAGTAGTCGCCAGCCTCCAGTGCTCCACCCGCCAGGAACTTCGCGCCCAGCACGCGGCTCGACGTCACGGGCGGATCCTCGGTGTTCGCGCCCCCGCAGATATTCGCCTCGTAGAAGAAGTACGTTTCCATCGTTCGCGCCTCGGCGTCGTTCTGAATGCAGTGGTCCGCCGTCAGCAGGTAGGGGATGTGGCGCTGGCTGGTGGAGTTCACCAGCGCGCCCGAGCACACATAGCCGAAGCCATTCCGTTCATAGCGCAGGTGCGCGACGCCGCTGCCCACGGCGGAGTACTCGGGATAGCAGCGGGCTTCCAACTGGCACGAGGCCGCCTCGCGCCCTTGCGCCGCCACGGCTTGGTTCCGCGCCGCCGCCGCGCGTCCGGCCCGCTCCACGCCCGCCACAACGGGATCGTTTTGTTTTGTTTCAGGCAGGTAGTGCGAAATCCGGTCGATCCCGAACGGCACCGCGCCATCGGTGCGGTCCGCCGGCGGAACATATTCCACCCAAACCGTTTCCCCGAACACCGACGCCGACCAGAACTCGCCGCCGCCCAGCGGTCCGCGCCCGGTCAAGGCCTTGGCCTCCACTGCGGCCTCCACTGCGGCCTCCACCGCGGCCGTCTCGCCCGCCGCGCTTAGCCACACCTCGCCCGCCTCCACGTCAAAGCCGGTAAAGTGAAGCCGCAGCGACGCCGCGCCGGGCGATTCGACAGCCACCCGCCACACCCGCCGTCCGTCGGCCAGTGCCGACCATTCGCCGGTGGAGAGCAACCCTTCGGGCGCCTCCCTATGCACGGCTACCGCGCCGTTCAACAGCGATGCCCGCGCACTCTCCGGAAGGCCCTCCAGTGACGCCTTCCGGGGAGCCTCCAACCCGAACATCCGCGCGGGCGGCACGCCTTGAGCAGCCGCCAGCCGCCCTTTCGCCACCGGCCGTTCGTACATCGAAGCCGGAACCGAAACGGCATCCTGCGGCCAGGCGCACGGCGCCACACTCATCCACACCAGCGCGCTCGCGGCGGCAATCCGCATGCAGACCTCCCTTGGGGACGGCGTTCACACGCCCTCCTCTCCCCAATTCGGCCATTCGCCGCTCGATCAGGCTAAGAGGGAAACCTCAGATGGGCGCGGAAAGGGCCTGCGGCCCGCACTCTTCCGCGCGCGCTATCCGATCCGGGCGATCCGGCCTTGACGGTCCAAACGCAGTGTCCGCCCGCGCCACACCACCGTATTGCTCGTCAGACCCGCCACCCAGATCGCCACGCCCATCAGGTCGCGCAGAGGCAGCAGCGGCAGCCACCGCAGCACCAGCCCCGACCGCAGCACCAGCGCCGCGCTGGCGGCCGCCATCAGATACCGCGCCGCCAGCGCCACGGCCGCCGGCAGCCAGTACCCCATGGCCAGCGCCACGGCCGCCCACAGCGCCGTGAATGTCACCGGCAGCCCCAGATAACCATCCAGCCGCGACACGCGCACCGTCCGCGCCCAACGCACCTGGTGCGCCCAGGCATCGGCGAAGGTGGGCGATTGCAGTCCCGACGACACCACGACATGGGACAACTCCACGCGCTTGCCCAACGCCACGATGTGCCGGGCCAACTGGTAGTCGTCGGCGATGTAGCCGCCCAGAGCGGCGAAGCCGCCGATGCGCTCCAGATCGCTGGCGCGGAAGCACAGCGTGGCTCCCAGGCCAAATTCGTTGATGCCGATCAACGGAGCCACCAGGGTGCTCGGCACAAACTCGGCCATCACGCCGAAGGCCTCCCATTCGCCCGCCAGCGTTGGCGAATGGCAGCGGAACAGGCACGTCACCACGCCCACGCGCGCATCGGCCAGCGGCGACGCCACATCGCGCAGGTACCCCTCCGGCACGGCGATGTCGGCATCATTCACCAGCAGCAGCGGATAGCGCGCCTCGCGCGCCAGGTCGATCAGTTTGGCTACCTTGCGGTTCGGCGCATCGCTGGTTGTATGCACGGCGCGAATCGCCACGCGCGGAAACTCCGCCTGCAACCGGACGATGTCGGCCAGCGCGGCATCCTCCGGACCGGAGACGCCGAACAGAATCTCGAACTCCGGATAATCCTGCGCCGCGTGCGACCGGATGGCCTCGTAGAACTCAGGCTCGCTGCCCGCCACCGGCTTCAACACGGAGATGCCGGCGTGCGAGCCAGCATTCGGGCGGGGCCGCGCGCGGTGCCACACGGCGGCCAGCACGACGGTCAGTTGATACCCCGCCGAAATCAGGCACGACGCCCAGGCAAACCAGAACACGGCGCTAGCTCCCCGCCAGCAGGAGCACGCCCGCGGCCACCAGCACGGCGCCCATCCACCGCCGGGCGTCCACACGCTCGCCCAGCAGAACGCGGGCGAGCAGTGTCTCCAGCACGATCGTAGCCGCGCTCACCGGGACGGCAAAACTCAAATCGGCGATCTTTAGCAGTTCGAGAAAGGAAAAGAACGACACCGCCATGAACGCCACGGCCAGCATCACGGGCCATTGGCGCAGCAGCGAGGCCAGACGCCCGAGCGAGGTCACGGCCCCTTGCCGCCGCCCGGCCCAGCTTTGCAGCAGGTCGCTTGCCACCGTCGAGCCCACCATCGCGCCCACCAGCACCCAGCGCACGGTCAGCTCTCCTGGCGGCCCGCGCCGGATCCCACCAGCGCCGCGCCCGCCGTCACCAGCAGCGCGCCCGCCCAGCGCCCGGCGCCCACCTGCTCGCCGAACAGCATCATGCCCGCCACCGCGTTCAACACATAGCCGACCGCCGTCACCGGCAGCACGAAGCTCAGATCGGCCCAACTCAGCAAAGCCATCCTGGCCAGCGTCCACACCATCAGCAACGCGACTCCGGCCACCACGGCCGGCTGCAGCAGCGCCCCGCCGCGTTTCATTCCCCAGTTCAGGCAGAGGTTCCCCGCCAGGTTGGCCACCACAACCACGAAAAGAAACAGCGCGGTCCGGACCGGACGCGCCATCAGTCGCCGGCCCCGGCTCCGGCCGCCGAACGCTGCTCTTTCACAAACTGCTTCCGCTTGTTCCGCAGCGCCAGGTACTCACGCGCTTCCTTATACAGACGGCGGCGCTCGTCGCCGTTGAAGATCGCCTTGCGCACCACGCGCCAGGCCGCCTTCGGGCGGAAGTAGTATTCGCCGTAGAAACGCTCCACCCAGTCCACCAGCTCGGCCCTGTCCAGCCCCGGATAGACCACGTTCGGCAACTGATGGCCCTGTTCGTCGGTCATCGAATCGATCGTGATCAGCCCGTTCTGTTTCACGTAGTCGTAGAACTCCGTGCCCGGATACGGGTGCGCGATGGAAACCTGAATCGTCTCGGTGCTCAGCTCCTTGGCGAAGTCGATCGTGCGCCGGATACTCTCCCTGGACTCGCCCGGCAGCCCGACGATGAAGTCGCCATGGATGGTCAGCCCCAGCGAATGCGCATTCTTCGTGAACCGGCGCGCCATATCCACCGTCGCGCCCTTCTTGATATTCTTCAATACCTGCGTGTCGCCCGACTCGTAGCCCACGATCATCAACCGGAAGCCGGCTTCCTTCATCTCCTTGAGCGTCTCGAGGTCGGTGGTGACGCGCGACGTGCAACTGAAGGTCACGTCCGGGTGGCCCATCTCCCGCCGCATGACGTTGAGCTTCCGGCAAATCTCAATCGTCCGCTCCCGTTTATAGTTGAACGTGTCGTCGTCGAAGAAGACCTCTTTCAGCCCCGGGAACGACTCAATCGCGTAGCGCACCTCGTTCACCACGTCGTCGGAGGAGCGCAGCCTCCAGCGGTGGCCCGAGTGCGTTTGCGGCCACAGGCAGAACGTGCACATCGCCGGGCAGCCGCGCGAGGTGTAAAAGCTGATGAATGGATAGCGCAGAAACGGCACGTTGTAGCGCCGGAAGTCCAGGTCCCGTTGATAGACCTTGGTCACCCACGGCAGCGAATCGAGGTCCTCGATAAATCCGCCATCCGGATTGTGATGAAAGCCGCCGTTCTTCCGGAAGCTCACGCCCGGCAGCTCAGCCAACGGCTTCCCGCCGGCGAAGTCGACAATCTGACGGTCGAACTCGCGGCGCACCACGAAGTCCACCGCTTTGGAACGCAGGCACTGCTCCGGCTCCACGGTCACGGGCGGCCCCACGAAGCACACCTTCAGCTTCGGGTTCCGGTCCTTCATCATCTCCGCCATCTTCACGTCCACGTGAAAGCCCGGCGTCGAGGTGAACAGGACCAGCAGTTCGAACTGCGCCGCCATCTCCACCGTCTGTTCGATGGAGATCTTATGCGGAGGCGCGTCCACCACCTTGCTGTCGGCCATCATGCCGGCCGGATAACACAGCCACACCGGATACCAGTAGGATTCAATCTCCCGCGTCGCCGGCCAGCGCGAACTCGCGCCTCCGTCAAAACCTTCAAATGAGGGCGGATTCAAAAAGAGAGTACGCATGGATTGTGCTACGAAAACAGACCGCTCCCTTTCATGGTAGCCGATCGCCCACCCTCCGCACGTTCAATCTGTATGTCTGAGTGCGGAAATGAGGCGGTCCACTACCGCGTGCTGGCCGACTCGCTCCGCGTGGGGTGCAGGTTCTTGTAGCGGACATGAATCTCCGCCTTGCCCACCACGCGCGTCTCCACGGTGGACCGTATGCTCGACGGCACGCTCAGTCCATCCAGCATGGTGTAATCCCGCGTGAAGGAGATCCTCCGGAGAAAGATGGAGGGGCTCTTCACAAACTCGCCTTCCTCGCGTACGGGCATCGCCGACTTGGCCTCCAGCCACATCCATCCGCGAAACAAACCGGGCTGTTTCTGTTTTGGCGTCAACTCGTAGAGGTAGAGCTCCCAGCCGCCTTCCTTGTGATAGCCCGCGTGGCGGAACTTGTAGTTGCCGGGTTGAATGCCCAATCCCGGCTTCCGGCTGGCCTCCACCTCGGCCTGCATGTACTTGGCGATCACGTCGCGTTTGATCGAATCGTCTCCCTGGAAGGTGATGGCCTTGTAGGTGATCTGTCCCAGCCGTCCGATGGCGCGCAGAGCGTTCAGCTTCCCCTGGCGGTTCAACTTGGGCAGGGCGGCGTCGATCTCCACATCCATTTCCACGTCGCGCAACTGCCGCGATGGCTCCCGCGAGGCCGTGAAATAACGGTTCAGCACATCCTGCGCCTCGGCCTCACTGCCGCCTTCGGCCGCCAGTCCGAGCGATGCCAGACACAGCAGCAAAAATGTGGTCTTCCAGTTCAATGCAGTCCCTGATGCGCGTGCGCGCTTCTCTTTAGCCTAGCAAACAGTTGGATGCGGTCCGCCGCCGCCGCGTTGCGAACTTGCCCGCACTTACTCACGCGCGATCCCGCGCCCATTTGGCGCTACCATCCGGTAAGGATCTGATTTCATGCGGAACATCCCCCCCGGCGCCACCCACGAACACAGCCTGCTGGTGACCACCGAACTCGCCATCGACCATCTCGGCCGCGAGGATGCCCGGGTCCTGGCCACTCCTCATCTGGTGTGGCAACTCGAACTCGCGGCACGCGAGGCCATCCGGCCTTATCTCGACGAGGACGAGGATTCCGTTGGCACCGAGGTCAATCTTCGCCATCTCGCCGCCACGCCCATCGGCATGAGCGTCACCTTCCGCGCCTGGGTCGATTCCGTCGAAGGGCGCCGCGTACGCTACATCGTCGAAGCCCGTGACGAGCGGGAACAGGTGGCCTCCGGCACACACGAGCGCTTCGTCGTGAACATCGCGCGCTTCCTCACGCGCCTGGCCGTCAAACGCGAAGGCGTGTGAGCGCGGCTTCCCGCTCAGCGCTCCGGCGCGGAGCGAACCTGCCCTTGGGATGCCATCATGAAAGGATGCGCCCCAGCCTCATCTTGTTCGTCAAAGCCTGGGTGCGCGCCGTCATCGAGTTGCGCCGCCGCAAACGCGCCGGGTTGCCCGCCGTGCCCATCACCGTGGCGTTGCGAGCAAAACGGGAGGGCTCTCGATGAAACTTCTGCTCGCCTGTGCCGGAGTCACCGCCGCCTTGGCCGCCACACCGCCCACCACCCCTAAGCAGCCCGTCGAGGAGATCCTCCACGGCGTGAAAATCACCGACCCGTACCGCTGGCTGGAAGACCAGGACTCGCCGCAAACGCGCTCCTGGTTGCAGGCCCAGATCGCCTACACCAAGTCGGTGCTCAGCCAGTACCCCGGCGGGGAGGTTCTGCGCAAACGCGCCGCCGCCCTCTTGCGCACCGAGACCGTCTCCACGCCCAGCAGCCGCAACGGACGCTACTTTTATCTGCGGCGTGACGCCGGGGCCGAGCAGCACGTGGCCATCACGCGCCTCGGCCTGAACGGCAAGGAGGAGGTGCTGATCGATCCAACGCAGTTCAGCGGAGATCCCAATACGAGCGTCTCTTTTGAAGACATCTCGCCCGACGCGAGCCTGGCCGCCTATGGCATCCGTCGGGGTGGCCGGGACGAGGTCCGCGTCCGCTTCCGCCAGGTGGCCACGCGGGAAGACCTGCGCGACGAACTCCCCGAGGCGCGTTATATGAGCGTCACCATCAAGCCGGACGGGAGCGGCTATTACTACGCCGCCAGCGGAGGCGACGCCCCGCGCGTATTCGAGCGCAACTTCGGCGAACCACACCCGGGGCGCGAGGTCTTCGGCTCCGGATATGGCCCGCGGCACCTGCTGTACACCTACCTCAGCGACGATGGCCGCTGGCTCATGATCGCCGTCATCGAGGGCTCGGCCGCCGACAAGGCCGAGGTGTTCAGGAAGGACCTGAAGGCGGACACGGCCATTGCTCCGCTCATCACCGGCATCGCCGCACGCTTTCAGGCCATCCCGGCCGGAGACCGTTTTTATGTCATGACGAACCTCGGGGCTCCGCGCAACCGCATCGTGGAGATCGACCCCGCCCGCCCTCAGCCGGAACACTGGCGCGAGGTCATCCCCGAGCAGAAGTTCGTCATGGAAAGCTTCGCCGCCGCGGGCGGCCGTCTGCTTGTGCTCGCGCTGGAGGACGTGAAGTCGCGCCTGCTTGTCTACCAGCCCACCGGCGAGCTGGAACGCGAAATTCCGCTGCCCGCCATCGGCTCGGTTGCAGGCCTCTCCGGCGAATGGTCCAAGCCCGAGCTGTTCTACTCCTTCACCTCGTTCCACATTCCGCCGTCCATCTACCGGGCCGACCTCCACGCCGGGACACAAACGCTGTGGCACGCCACGCGGCTCCCCATCCGCACGGACGAGCTCGAACTCCGCCAGGTCTTTTACCCCTCCAAGGATGGCGTGAAGATTCCCATGTTTCTGCTCCACAAAAAGGGACTGCGGCTGGATGGCGCCACGCCCACGCTGCTCACCGGCTACGGCGGGTTCATGGTCTCCAACACACCCGCGTTTTCGGCCATCGCCGTCATGTGGGCCGAACGTGGCGGCGTCTTCGCGCTCGCCAATCTCCGCGGGGGCGGCGAATATGGCGAGGAATGGCACAAGGCCGGGATGCTCGCCAACAAACAAAATGTCTTCGACGACTTCATCGCGGCCTCCGAATGGCTGATCGCCCACAAGTACACCAACGCGAAAAAGCTCGGCATCTACGGCGGCAGCAACGGCGGACTGCTCGTCGGCGCGGCCATGGTGCAGCGGCCCGAACTCTATCAAGCGGTGGTCTGCGCCGTCCCGCTGCTCGACATGCTCCGCTATGAGAAGTTCCTGGTGGCGCGCTTTTGGACGCCCGAGTACGGCACGGCGGAGGATGCCCGTCAGTTCCCCTACCTGCTCAAGTACTCGCCCTATCAGAACGTGAAGATGGGCGCCGCCTACCCGGCCGTGATGTTCAAGACCGGCGATGGCGACACGCGCGTGGCTCCGCTCCATGCGCGCAAGATGACCGCTCTCTTGCAGGCGGCCACATCCTCGCGCCGTCCCATCGTGCTTCTGTACGACCTTAAAGCGGGCCACTCCGCCGGCATGGGTGTGACACAAAAAATCGAAGAGACCACGGACGTCATGCAATTTCTCTCTGCCCAGTTGGGCCTGGCGGTCCGCTAGCCGTGTTCTCGCACCGCCTGCCTTGGGATGCCGCGCCGAATGCCTACACGCGCGCCGTCTCGGCCCATCGCGCCACCGGACGCCGTCTGTTCGACCTCACCGAGTCCAACCCCACGCGCGCCGGGCTGGTTCACGCCACGCTCGATCCGCTGCTGGATCCCGCCGCATTGCAATATGACCCCGAACCCTGGGGCCTCGCCGCGGCCCGCGAGGCCATCTCGGCCTACTATGATCACGCCGTTCCGCCGGAACGGATTCTGCTCACCGCCAGCACCTCGGAGGCTTACGCCCACCTCCTGCAGCTTCTCTGCGATCCCGGTGACGAGATCCTCACGCCCCGCCCCAGCTATCCCTTGTTCGAGTTCCTCGCCGGACTCCAGAACGTCCGCGCGGTGCAATATCCGTTGCACTATCACGAAGGCTGGTGGCTCGACCTCGATTCGGTGGAGGAGCGCATCACGCCGCGCACGCGCGCCATCGCCGTGGTTTCGCCGAACAACCCGACCGGCCACTACCTGGCGAATGTGCCCGCGCTCACCGAATTGTGCGCCCGCCATTCGCTGGCGCTGATCTGTGACGAGGTCTTCCGCGATTTCGCCCTCGAAGCCGCGCCCGGCCCGTCCACGGCGCACGGCTCCACGCCCTGCCTGACGTTCACCCTCAGCGGCCTCTCCAAGGTCTGCGGACTGCCACAGATGAAGCTCGGCTGGATCGTGTTGAACGGTCCGTCCGCCGCGGTCCAGGACGCCGCCTCCCGCCTGGAGATGATCGCCGACACCTATCTCAGCGTGTCGGCACCCGTGCAGTCGGCCACGGCGCACTGGCTCGCGGCCCGGCATTCCTATATCGAAGCGGCGCGCTCCCGTGCAGCCGCTCACCTGGCCGTCATGCGCGCCTCCGGCCTTGCCCCTTTGCGCGCCGAAGCCGGATGGTATGCCTGCCTGCGCCTGCCCGCCACGCGCGGCGAAGAGGAGTGGATGAGCCTCCTGCTCGATCATGAGGTGCTCGCGCAGCCGGGCTACTTCTACGACTTCGATTCGGAGCCCTGGGCCGTCGTCAGTCTCATCACGAAGCCCGAGATATTCCAACCAGGATGGGAGCGCCTTCGTGCCTGCGCCTTGCGGAACGCTTGAACGCTGCCTGCGCGGCGAACTGCGCGCGGATTACTTCCTCGGCAACATCGAGGAACACGAGGCGAGGGTGAACGCCTGGGTTGCGGCCGCCCCGCGCCCGGGTGGCGATGGGCCTCTCGCCGGCGTCCCTTTCGGCGTCAAGGACATCTTTGAAAGCGCCGGCATGGCCACCTGCTACGGCTCCGCGCTATTTGCCGGAAGGATGGGCCAGACGGACGCAGCGCTCATCACCCAGCTCTGTTCTTACGGCGCGCAGCTTCTCGGCAAGACCCACACCACCGCGTTCGCCTACTACGACCCCGCCCCGACCCGTAATCCCAAGGCTCCCGGACGCACGCCCGGCGGCAGTTCCTCCGGTTCGGCCGCCGCCGTCGCCGCTCACATGGCCGCTTTCACGGTGGGCACGCAAACGCAGGGCTCGATTCTCCGCCCCGCCTCTTTTTGCGGCGTGTGCGGTTTCAAGCCCACCTTCGGCGTGCTCACGCTCGAAGGAGCGCTTCCCTTCGCGCCCTCACTCGACACGGCCGGCTTCTTCACGGAAACCGCCCGCGACATGCAACTGCTCTGGTGCGCGCTGGGAAATCCCGCCTCCGAGCCGCCCCCGCTCCGCGCCATCATCCCCACCATGGACTTTGACGCCTACGAGCCCATGACACTCGCCCTCACCGCCGCCGTGGAACGTCTCACCGCCGCCGGATGGCATATCCGCTCGGCCGCGCTGCCGGAGCCCTTTGCCGAAGCGCGCGCCGCCGTCACAACCATCAACCGCTACGAAGGCGCGCGCACGCACGAAGCGCTTTGGCGGGCGCACGGCGCGGCCATCGGCGCAAAGCTCGCCGCTCTGGTGGAAGAGGGGCTCGCCATACCGGAAGAGGAATACGGCGCCGCGCTCGCCGCCCTCGCCCGCGCACGCGAATCCATGGAAATGTTTTTTGAACGCTGGCCGCTCGTGCTCACGCCCGCCGCGCCCGGACGCGCGCCCAAGGGCTACGCCTCCACGGGGAATCCGCGCATGAACGCTCCCTGGACCGGCATCGGCGTCCCGGCCATCTCCATCCCCATGCCCGTGGACGGCCCGCCGCTGGGCCTCCAACTCACAGCCGCGCGCGGCCGCGACGCCGCGCTGCTCGCCGCCGCCGTCCTTGCCGGGCGCGCGTTGTAACGGGAACGCGCCGCCCGCCGCGCTATGTCACAATGACAGTCCGGGTGGCCCCATGAAACACCTTATTCCCACGACATTGATCGCGGCCCTGGCGCTCGCGGTCGGATTCGGAGCCGGGCACATGAACGCCAACGCTTCCCGCGTCTATGAACTGCGCACCTACACCGCCGCCGAGGGCAAACTCGAAGCGCTCCACGCACGCTTCCGGAACCATACTCTGAAGCTGTTTGAAAAGCACGGCATGAAGAATGTCGCCTACTGGGCGCCCACGGAGGAGCCCCTCCGTTCGAACACGCTCATCTACGTCCTCTCCCATGAAAGCCGCGAGGCCGCCCGGAAAAGCTGGGATGCCTTCCGCGCCGATCCGGAATGGATCAAGGCCCGCGACGCCAGCGAGGGGAACGGCAAGCTGGCCGCCAAGGTCGAGTCCGTCTTCATGGAAACCACCAGCTACTCCCCCATGAAATGATGCGCCGCCGCGACTTTCTGCCCGGCGCCGCCGCCCTTCTGCTGCCCGCCTGCTCCGGTGAACCGCCCGCGCAGATCCACGTCTCCAATGCGCGCATCTGGACCGGCGACCCCGCGCGCCCGCGCGCCCGCTCCATGACCGTGCGCGAAGGCCGCATCGCCGCCTTCGACGAAACCGCGCAGGCCGAGATCGCCATCGACGCCGGAGGCGCGCTGGTCACACCCGGCTTCATCGACGCCCACGTCCACATCTTCGAGGGCGGCGCGCGTCTGGGCCAGGTGCAGTTGCGCGAGTGCCGGTCCAAGGAGGAGTTCGCCCGGCGCATCGCCGACTTCGCGGCCGATTCCCCGCGCGGCGGCTGGATTCTCGGAGGAGACTGGGACCACCAGCACTGGGGCGGCGAACTGCCCGGCCGCGAGTGGATCGACTCGCTCACGCCCAACCATCCGGTTTGGGTCACGCGTCTGGACGGCCACATGGGACTGGCCAACGCGCCCGCGCTGCGCGTGGCCAACATCAACCGCAACACGCCCGATCCGCCCGGCGGCGTCATCGTCCGCGATGCCTCCGGCGAACCCACCGGCATCCTCAAGGACAACGCCATGGAACTGCTCACGCGGTCCATCCCGCAGCCCTCCGAACTCAAGCGCGGCCAGTCCCTCGACGCCGCCATGAGCTATCTGCTCGAGCGCGGCGTCACAGGCGTCCATCACATGGGCTCGATCGGGGACCTCGACATCCTGAACCACTTCCGCAAGGAGAGCCGCCTCCGTCTGCGCGTGTATGCCGCGTCGCCGCTCAGCCTGTGGAAGGAGCTGCGCGACTGGATCAAACAGAACGGCCGCGGAGACTCCTGGATGCGTCCCGGCCTGCTGAAAGGCTTCGTCGACGGCTCTCTGGGCTCGCGCACCGCCGCCTTCGAGCAGCCCTATGCGGGAACGCCCGCCGACAGCGGCCTCATGGTCACCAACGAATTCGAGCTCTACGATTGGGTCTCCAGCGCCGACAAGGCCGGGCTCCAGATCGCCGTGCACGCCATCGGCGACCGCGCCAACCGCCTGCTGCTGGACACCTACGAGCGCGCCGCCCGCGAGAATGGCCCGCGCGACCGCCGCTTCCGCATCGAACACGCCCAGCACCTGCGTCCGGACGATATTGCCCGCTTCGCGCCGCTCGGCGTGATCGCCAGCATGCAGCCGTATCACGCCATCGACGATGGCCGCTGGGCCGGACGGCTCATCGGCCCCGCGCGCGAGAAAACCTCCTACGCCTTCCGCTCCCTGCTCGACGCCAAGGCCCGTCTCGCGTTCGGCAGTGACTGGTTTGTCGCCCCCCCCGACCCGGTTCAGGCGCTCTTCGCCGCCGTCACACGCCGCACGCTGGACGGCGCCAACCCCGATGGATGGATTCCCGAACAGCGCATTACGCTCGACGAAGCGCTGCGCGCGCACACCGCCGGTTCGGCCTACGCCGGCTACCACGAAGAGATCACGGGCGTGCTTGCGCCCGGCAAACGCGCCGACTTCGTCGTTTTCGACCGGGATTTTTCCAACACGCCGCCGGAACAGTGGAGCGGCGCCCGCGTACGCTACACCGTGGTCGAAGGCCGCGTACAATATTCACGCGTCTGAATTTCATGCGCGCGGATAGACGAGCGACTTCACCTGGATCGCCGTCTTCTTCGGCCGGATGACCACCGTTTCCAGGTCCTCGACGGCGCCGTCGTAGGCCGCCTGCACCGACGCCACCTCGGCTTCCATCTCGGCCTGCAAATCGGCCAGTTGCTGGCGCAGGCGGTCGAGGTTTTCAGACGCCATCTCGACATCGCCCGACTGCTGGCGCGACCGGCCGTAGCTCTTGGCGGCCGTTCCCAAACCGCCCAGGCTCGAACGCTTCGCACCTCCGAACAGCACGCCCAGCACTCCTTTGGCGATGTCGATGCCCATGCTCATCTTCTGCTGGCTGGCCTGCTCCTGCTCGCGCTGCATGGCCAGTCCGGCGCGGTGAATGCGATCCTCCAGCACGCCCGTCTTGGGCGCATACTTGGCCCGCAATCGCGTCACCTCGCGGTCGCGCTCCTCGCGCGCCAACTGCTGCAGATGCACCCGGAAGTCGCGCTCGCTTTCGCCCGGCTGCGAGTTCGCCTTGTGCCGCGCGCTGCGGAAAATCTCCAGCGTTTGCGAATTGGCAAGCCAGGTTACGTACTCACGCTGCCACTTCGCCAGAAGATTCGCCGGCACGGCGTCGCCCTCGGCGTTCTCGCTCGCCTCCTCGGCTTCGTCCCACTTCGGCAGATTCGTGTTGCCCGACACGGCCGCGTTGAACGCCACCGTCCGCGTCTCACTCACCTTGCACTTGCTGTCATCGAAGCGCACCGAGGCCACGCCCACCACGCGCGTTTCACCCGTCCCGGCCACCGGGGCCGGCCTGGGCTGGGGAGGAGCGTCCGCCGCCTGCTGCGCGGCTGGCGCACCCGCTGTCTCCACCTGTGTCTGCGCAGGCGTCTGCGAAAGCTGCCGCAACTGCTGCCGCGTCAGCGGTCCTCGCAGATACGACATGGCCCATCGCGTTTCAAACACCACCGGGCCGTCGTCGTGAACGTTGTTCATCAGGAAGACTCGGCTGCCGAGTCCGGCGAGAATCTGTTCCAGGCGCGCCCGGTCGAACTTGCCGCCCGCCGCCGTTGAGGCGCCCTCCAGCCCTTCCAGCACGCGCTGCTTGTCCCGCTCGGTCTGCAACCGTCCGATGAACCATGTGCCGGTGTTCGACAATCCCTTGTAGTCGAGGTCCACCGGGTTTTGCGTCGCCAGCACCACGCCCAGCCCAAAGGCGCGCGCCTGCTTCAGCAGCGTGAGCAACGGCATCTTCGCCGGCGGATTCGACACCGGCGGGAAGTAGCCGAAGATCTCGTCCATGTAGAGAATCGCGCGCAGGCTGGTGGTGCCCGCCTGCTGGCGCATCCAGGCCAGCGTGTTGTTCAACACCAGCGAGACGACGAACATGCGTTCGGCGTCGGACAGGTGCGCGATGGAGAGAATGGCCACGCGCGGCTTGCCCTGCGGCGTGTGCAGCAGGCTGCCGATGTCCAGCGGCGCGCCTTCCATCCATTGCGAAAAGCCCGGCGAGGCCAGCAGGTTGTTCAATTGCATGGCCAGGCGCATGCGGTCCTTCCCCGGATAGAAAGTTTCCAGCTCCATCACGCCCACGCGCTCAAACGGCGGCGACTGCACCTGCTGGATCAACTGCCCCAGCTCGATGCTCGCTCCGTCACGCCAGGAGGCGTCCAGGATGTTCGACAGCAGAATGTGCTCGCGGCTCTGCAGCGGGTCCGCTTCGATGCCCAGCAGCCCGAGCAGGGAGGTGGCCGTGGCCTGGATGCGCTCGGCGTAAAGTTCGCGGTCCTCGGCCGCGGCGCCCACGGGCGCGTCGAAGGACCGCAGCACGTTCACCGGTATGCCCGCGTTCGATCCAGGCGTGTAGAGCGCAAACTCGGCGGAGTTCCGCAGCATGCGGATGCGTTCGCCCGACTGCCCCCATTGCGCCAGCCCCTTGGCCCAGAACTCGGCCTGCTGCTTCGGAAACTCGTCCGCCGGAATGCCCTTGCGCGCGGCGTCGTCCAGGTTCACCCAGGGCGCGAAGTCCTCGGCGCGCAGGTCCGGGAAGGTGAGCAGCAGGTTCGACAGGTCGCCTTTGGGATCGATCACCAGCGACGGAATGCCGTCGATGGCCGCCTCCTCCAGCAGCGAGATGCAGAGGCCTGTCTTGCCGCTGCCCGTCATGCCCACGCAGACGGCGTGCGTCACCAGGTCGCGCGAGTCGTACAACAGCGGCTCCGGCTTCTGCTGCCGCGACTCCAGATCGTAATACCGCCCCAGATAAAAGACACCCAGCTTTTCAAAATCCATCCGAACCGTCCTTTAAGGAATCCAAGATACTCCGCGTGTGCTCGCCCAGCAGAGGCGGGCGGCGGTAACGGAACGCCGAACCGGACAGGCGCACCGGGTTGGCCATGGTGGTGGCCGTGAACGCGGCGTCGCCGAAAGTGGCCACGCGGCCGCCCTGCTCCTCGATATCTTCGAGGATGGCGGAGACCGTGGAGACGGGCGCGCAGGGGATGCCGTGGCGCGCCAGCGCATCGAGCACGCCGGCGCAATCGCACCCGGAAAGCGCCGCTTCAATTTCGCCCACCAGTTCGGCGCGATGCTGGTTGCGCAGCGGGTTGGTCGCGAAACGGGCGTCCCGCAGCCACCCGGGCCGTTCGAGCGCCGCGCAGAGGCGCTCCCACTGCCTCTGGTTCGCCGCCCCGGCTACAATGTGGCCATCCCGGCAGCGGAACGCCTGATAGGGCACAATGTTCGGCTGCGCCGTCCCGGCCTGCGGCGGCTCCTCGCCGGTCATCAGAAAAGCGGCCGTCTGCGGCGCCATGGCCGCCAGCATGCAATCCAGCAGGCTGACCTCGATGCGCCGGCCGCGCCCCGTGCGCTCGCGTTCGTATAGCGCCGCCAGTATCGCCTGCGAGGCGAACAGCCCGGTGACAATGTCGGCCACGGGAAACGACGCCTTCACGGGATCGCCGCCCGGCGCCGCGCTGGTGTGCATGAAGCCCGACAGCGCCTGCACCACCAGGTCGTAACCCGGCCTGTCGCGCCAGGGGCCCGTCTGCCCGAAGCCCGAAACGGAGCAGTACACCAGCGCCTCGTTGCTCGCGCGCAACTCATCGTAGCCGATGCCCAGACGCGCGGCCACACCAGGACGGAAGTTCTCCATCACCACGCCGGCCCGCCCGGCCAGCGCCTGCGCCGCCGCACGGCCCTCGTCCGACTTCAGGTCCAGCTCGACACTTTCCTTGTTCCGGTTCATCGAAACGAAGTAGGTGCTCCACGGGCGCTCTTGCGCGTCCATCGCGAAGGGAGGACCCCAGGCGCGCGTCTCGTCCCCGCGGCCGGCCTCCTCCACCTTGATCACGCGCGCTCCCATGTCGCCGAGCAGCATCGTGCAGTAGGGTCCGGCCACGGCCCGCGTGAAGTCCAGCACCGTCAATCCGGCCAGCGGCAGCGCCCGTCCGGCGTCCTTGGATTCGCCCACCACGTCATTATCGCCGCAACCGGCTCATCACCACCGGACGCGCCTTACTGCTCCAACCCCGGCACCGGCACGGGCACGTCGGTGCGCTGTTCCTTCCAGCGGCGCGTGTGCATGTCGCCGAGCCAGGGGTCGGCATACCGGCGGTTGAGATCGACCGTGGCCAGGGCGGCCGTCCCGCGCGTACGGGCCTCGCTGAGCCGTTCGCCCGCGGGGTCCATGATGTAGGTGGGATGGTCGTAGCCGGAGGAGACCAGAAACACCTGATTCTCAATGGCGCGCGCTTTGGCCAGCGTCTCATCGCCGCCCCAGATGGGCATGAGGATCATCTCGGCGCCCTGCGTGGCCAGCGCGCGGGCGGGGTCGCCGAACGCAACGTCATAGCAGATCATCATTCCCACCTTGCCGAAGTCGGTGGCGAAGACCGGATAGGAGGAGCCTGGCGTCAGACCGCGCTCCACCTCCTCGCGCGGCAGGTAGACTTTGCGGTACTTGCCGGCCACCTCGCCCGTGCGGTCCAGCAGCACGGCCGCGTTGTACAGGGTCGTCCCTTCGCGCTCGTAGATGCCCGCGACGATGTAGGCCTTGCGCGCGCGCGCCACCTCGCCGAGACGCCTCGTGGTGGGCCCTGGGATGGTCTCAGCCACCTCGGGATACGTCTTGCCCGTCCCGACAACGGTAATGCCCTCGGGCAGCACAATCACGTCCACCTCGCCGGTGACGTTCTTCTCAATGGCGGCGATAAATTGATTGACGCTCTCCTCGGGACCCGAGGTGCCGCTCGGCTTCAGGTTGATGGAGGCCACGCGCACGGCCCTGGCGCCGGGATCGGCAATCTTCTCGAACGTGAGATCGTCCCACCAGACCGTGCCGGCCGGGGCATTGCTCAGGTACAACTGCACGGCCACGCTGGCGGCGTCCTTGGGAGCGGGCGCCTCGCCGGTTAAACGGGTCCAGTTTCCGTCGCGCCGCGCGCGGGAGACATACTCGGGCTGCCCGGCGCGCCTGCCCCCGGACGTGCGCCAGTCCAGGCGCGCCACCACCTGCCAGTTTTCCGCGGCCACGGCGTCGGTGCGGTAATACGCCGTGAAGCGGTACCAGGCGCCCGGCGTGATGTCCGCAACGCTGCGCTCCCAACCGCCATGGCCAGCCACGTTGCTGGCGCCGCCGATGGCCAGCGAGCCGGCCTCGCCACGGCTGATGCGCTGATCGACATAGGCGTTGATGCGCGTCTCCGGACGCGCGCTCCAGACGGTCCAGCCGGGTTCGCCGCCGGAGGCGAACTTCGACTGCTGATACAGCGGGGCGGCGTACGCGGCGGCGGCCGCAAGAAGCAGCGTGGACGCGCGGACCATTTCAAACAACGTGGGGCGGAACATGACAGTGACCTCCTGCGGGCGCGCGCCGGCGATTCCCGGGCCCGGCAGGGCGCGGACATATTATTTCATGGCCGGCAACGGGCGGGATAGACTGGTGGCTGCCATGGAACTCAAAGGGAAACGCATCGCCATACTCGTCGACCAGCTTTATCAGGAGATGGAGGTGTGGTATCCGCTGTACCGCTTCCAGGAAGCCGGGGCCGAGGTGGTCACCGTCGGAGCCGAAGCGGGCAGAAGTTATCCCAGCAAGCTGGGCTATCCGTGCGTGGCGGCGAAATCTTATGATGAGGTGTCGGCGAAGGACTTCGACGGCGTGGTCGCGCCGGGAGGCTTCGCGCCGGACCACATCCGCCGGCACCCCAAGGCCTGCGCCTTCGTCGCCGAAATGAACCGGCAGGGCAAACTGATCGCGGCCATCTGCCACGGCCCCTGGATCCTGTGCTCGGCCGGCGGAATGCTGAAGGGCCGCAAGGCCACCAGCTTCTTCGCCATCAAGGACGATGTCATCCACGCCGGCGCCGCCTGGACCGACGCCGAGGTTGTGGTGGACGGCAACCTGGTGACCTCGCGCAAGCCCGACGATCTGCCCGCCTTTTGCCGCGCCTGCCTTGCCGTGCTCGCCGCGAAGGGATGACGTTCTCTCCCGGCCTCGCGGAAACGGGCCGGGTGCGGGACAATGGAAAGTTTCCGGTTTCGTACAGATGAGAGGAGGCGTGGCGCGCGCACGCCTCACACCGATTACATGGCTGTTACATCAGGCAACGAACTGGCGATCTCCGTCCAGGGACTACACAAAAGCTACGGCGACTTTGAAGCCGTCCGGGGACTCGATTTCGAGGTGCGCGCGGGCGAGGTGTTCGGGCTGCTCGGCCCCAACGGCGCGGGCAAGACGACGACAGTGGAGATTCTGGAAGGACTGCGCCAGGCCACATCGGGCCGCGTCAGCGTGCTCGGCATGGACCCCATGGTGCAGACAGCGCGCCTCAAGGACCGCATCGGCGTTTGCCTCCAGGCGACGAACCTGCCCGAGAAGCTGACCGTGGCCGAGGCGCTGACCCTGTTCGCGGCCTTCTATTCCCGCACCGTGGATGGCGATGGACTGTTGCAGCGGCTGCAATTGTGGGAGAAGCGGAACGCGGGGTATGGAACGCTCTCCGGTGGCCAGAAACAGCGCCTGGCGCTGGCCATGGCCATGATCAACGACCCGCAACTGGTGTTCCTGGACGAGCCCTCGACGGGGCTCGATCCGCAGGCCCGCCTGGAGATCCACAAGCTGATCGAGGAGTTGAAGGCCGAGCGGCGGACGATCCTGCTCACCACGCATTACATCGAGGAGGCCGAGCGTCTGTGCGACCGCGTGGCGATCGTGGACTCCGGAAGGATCATCGCCATCGGCACGCCGCGCGAGATTCAGCAGAGGACCCTCGGCCACACACGGATCGAGATCTCCGTGGAAAAGCCGCTCGGCGGCGTGACGCCGCCCGAGATGCTGGGCGCCGAGAAGCTGAGCTGGAGCGAAGACGGCAAGTCTCTCACCGTGTCGAGCGCGCATCCGGCGCGCACCGTGGTGGACCTGGTGAAGTGGATCGACCAGCAGGGCGTGGGACTGGCCGACATCCATCTGAAGCGGCCGACGCTTGAGGACGTCTTCATTGAATTGACCGGCAAGAGGCTGCGCGAATAGGCGCGCGGTGAAGGCATGAAAGCATACCTGGCGCTGATTAACGTAACCCTGAAGCTCGCCATGCGCGAGCGCAACGTTCTGTTCTTCAATTACCTGTTCCCGCTCATCTTCTTTTTCGCCTTCGGCACCTTCATGGGCGCCAAGGCGGGCGGCACGCTGACGCGCGTCATCTCGATGGTGCTCGTCATCGGCGTGCTCGGCAGCGGGTTGTTCGGCGCCGGCATGCGCACGGTGGCCGAGCGCGAGGCGAACATTCTACGGCGCTACAAGGTGACGCCCATTTCGCCGCTGCCGATCCTGGTGGCCAACATCGTCGGCGGCTGGGCTCTCTATCTGCCGGCCGTGTTCCTGATCATCGGCCTGTCGCATTTCATCTACGGCATGCCCTGGCCGGAGCGTTTCGGCTCGCTGCTGGTGCTGCTCAGCGTGGGCATCTGCACGTTCCGCGCGCTCGGGCTGATCATCGCCTCGGTGGCCAACTCGATGAGCGAAAGCAACATTCTCATCCAGCTTCTCTACATGCCCATGCTGTTCGCCAGCGGCGCGACGATTCCGATCAGCCTGATGCCTGGCTATATGCAGGTGGTGGCGCAATTCATGCCGGCCGCGTATCTGAGCACGGGGATCCAGCGCATTCTGCTGCGCGGCGACAGTCTACTGGACACCGCGGGACCTCTGGGGGCACTGCTGCTGTGCATGGCTCTGGCCACCTTCATTTCGGTAAAACTATTCCGCTGGGAAAAGGAGCAGAAGATCGCCGGCAACGCGAAACTCTGGGTGGCCGCGGTGTTGCTGCCGTTCTTCGCCCTGGGAACCTACCAGGCCTATTCGATGGAGCACGTCACCGAATCCAAGTTGCTGGACCGCCAGATCCGGCGGGCCAACCCGCGCCTGATCCGCGGCGGGCGCGTGTTCGTGGGCGATGGGACGGTGCTCGAAAGCGCCTCGATTTTGACGCGGAACGGGCACATCGAGGAGATCTATACGGGAGCGCCGCCGGACCCCGATAGCCTGGGCGCCGAGCTGATCGAAGCGGCGGGCAAGACGGTGCTGCCCGGACTGGTGGACCTGCACGTGCACCTGGGCGCCCCGGGCGCCGTGCTGGGCAACCCCAGCGACTACGAGGCCGAGCGAAACACGGAGCGCGCGCTGGCCGCGCAGCTCTACGCGGGCGTGACGGCCGTGCGCGCGGTGGGTCTGGACGCACCCTCGCTGGCCGTGTCGGCGCGCGTGAACCGCGGCGAGCGTCTGGGGGCCGAGGTGCTGGCCACGGGCGACGTGGGCGGAGCGGCGCAAACGCAGGGTGCGGCGTCGATGAGCGAGGCGTTTCAAAGGGCCCTGGCGAAGCTGGTTCCCGAGGGGCGCAGCCCTCTCATGCCGGCTCTGGCTCTGCGTGAATCGCTCGAAGCCGCTCGCGGCGGCCGTCCGGAGATTCTGGACGACACGCTGGCCGAGCAGGTGGCCGCGGCCGGTTCGATCGCGGCGACGCGTGCGGCGCTGACGGCCAGGCCGGCGTATCTGTCCCCTTACTTTCAACTTCCCATGAGCGTGCCCGAGGCGCGCGAGGCCCTGGTGCAGGCCCTGCGCAAGAAGGAGCCCGTGGCGGCGGGTACGGGCGCCGGGGCGTTTTTGGCTCTACACGGGGCGGCCATGCACGAGGAGTTGCGTCTGTGGGTGAAGGCCGGAGCCTCGCCGGAGCAGGCTCTGCGGGCGGCCACCTACGATGCCGCGCGCGCGGCGGGCGCCGACAAAAGAATCGGTCTGATCGCCAAGGGCTACGAGGCGAACCTGCTGATTGTCGATGGCAACGCTCTACAGGACATCGCGGCCACCGAACGGATCTCCGATGTCCTGTTCAAAGGCGAGCACATCGCCCGGCAGGAGTTGTTTGAGCAAAAGTAAGCGGCGTCCGCTCGCTCAGGCGCTCTCGCCATCCACATGGATGCGGTGCGTGGCTCCGGATTCGGGCTTCTTGTAGCGTTCGATCTTGGAGCCGTATTGCCCCTGCTTGGTCTTGCGCAGCGTCATGCGCTGCTCGTCCCGGCTCATCAGCTTCAGCGTCTTCAGCACGTTCACGTTGTGTTCGAGCTGGCCCGTGGTCTCCACGCCGGACACCAGCGTGTGAATGTCCTGCGACCAGGAAAAGCGCAGGCACTCATCGATCTCCGCCACCTTGTTCTTGGTGATCTCCCCGATCGCGTTCGACTTCATCGCGATGCGCCCCAGCCCCTTCTTGGCGGCGTTCGGCAGGAAGTTCGTGATGAAGCTGAGATAGTGAGGGTCGATCAGGTTCACCGGATGCTGCACGGTTTCCCAGCCGTCATAGCCGTCGAGTAGACGCTGGTGGACCGTATAGTCGTGGTGGCCCGTGAAGCCGATGTGGCGGACCTTGCCCTGCTTCTTGGCCTCGACAAAGGCCTCCAGCGAGCCGCCGGGAGCGAAGATCTGATCCACCTCGTCATGCCGCGCCACCTCGTGGCACTGCCACAGATCGAGGTAGTCCGTGTTCATCCTCGTGAGCGTGGTCTCCAACTGCTGCATCGCGTCTTTCTTCGTGCGCAGCTCCGCCTTGGACATCAGGACGATCTTCTGCCGCTCGGACGGCGACAGAGCCTTGCCGTAAGTGACGTCGCTTTCGCCTTTGTGGTACTTGGCGGCCGAGTCGAAGAAGGTGACGCCGAGATCGAGCGCCCGCTTAATGATGCGAATGCCCTCCTCTTCGCCCTGGACGCGCATGTGATATCCGCCCAGGCAAAACTTGGAGACTTTGAGACCGCTCTTCCCGAGGGTCTCCATCGGCATCGGCGTATCGGCCAGCATCTTCGCCGTGATGCCCAGTGAGGCGGCCGAGGTGGATAGAAAGCTTCTGCGGTCCATAGGTGCCCACCACTCTACATCAACCATGACGGAAAACGCATCCCCAAACTGGCGTCATCCGGGACGCGCGTTTCGCACAAAAATAGAAAACCCCGCCGGGAATCCCATGGGATGCCCAAGCGGGGCTTTCCGCTCTTCCGTTATCAGAGAGCCTTGGCATGAGACTGGCGCCGCCCGGTACAGGCGGGCTCACGTCTCTCCGAATGGCCCTCGCCACACAGTGGAGGTCGCCGGTCCACAGGAACAGCGGCCACGACACTGAGCGTGACCTGAGAGATTCGAGTTACCGATTCAGCAGCCGGTCACCTCCGGTGTGCGGTTCGAGCCATTGTCATAACTACTATCCATGTTTGCTGGACCACCTCCTTTCTCAGTGATGCTTCCATAGTGGGGCAGGTTGGCGGGTGTGTCAACAGGTAATCCGGCGCAAGCTACAGAATCTTGTAGGAAGATCCCGAACCCTACTATTTGCGGTATCGCGAAGGAAGCCGCTAGGCAGGTTTCTGCGCCACCGCGAGAAGAGTCTCAAAGTGGGGCGGCTCCTCCTCGCGGTGCACGATGGTGATCTCCGAGGTGACCAGCCCGGCCTCCCTGAGAAACCGCAACAGCTCGGGCTGCGAGAAGCCGAGCCACACATGGGCGTACAACTCGCGCGCCTGCTCGAAGCGGTGCCGCATGAGATCGACAATCGCCACACGGCCGCCGGGCAGCAGGATGCGCGCGGCTTCGGCCACGGCGCGCTCGGGATGCAGCACGTGGTGCAGGCTCTGGTGGAAGAGTGCAATATGGCAGGAGGAGGACTCGATGGGGAGATCCTCCAGGTCGCCCAAACGGTAATCAAGGTTCTTGACCTTGTACTTCCTGGCCAGCGAGCGGCCATAGGCGACCATGCGCTCCGAGTTGTCCACGGCGATCACCCTTTCGGCGCGCCGCGACAGGTGCAACGCGTTTGAGCCCTCTCCCGCGCCAAGGTCGGCAATCACCATCGGCGGCAGAATGCGGAGCAGCGTTTCGGCCAGCCCCTGCCAGGAGCGTCCGGGAACGTAGTGCCGTCCGAAGCGTCCTGCCAGTTCGTCGAAGTGGGCGCGCAGTGTGTCCTTGCGACGCGACAGGATGAGCGCCAACGCGTCGTCGTCGGAGGAGGCCTCGGCGATCTCCTGTCCCGTGCGCTTCAGAATGTCCCGCAGCGGCGGCGAAAGCTCCCGCTCCGGGTTGAACCGGTAGAGGCTTCTCTGTCCGGACCGCCGAAGCTCCACCAGTCCCGCCTGTTTGAGCTGCGCCAGTTGCATCGAGATGCGCGACTGCCCCATGCCGAGAATCTCCTGCAGCTCGCCCACCGAGAGCTCCTCGCGGGCCAGCAGGCGCAGCAGGCGCAGGCGCGACTCGTCGCCGAGAAGTTTCAGTGCTTTCACCAGTCCCGCCATCGCGCGCTTTCAGTGTATCAATAAACCATGATCTCTTGATCCAAATTTTGTGTTATCGTAGTCCCCAGGAGTTCAAACAGCCACATGAGCACTGTCACCCATACGCTCGCGGCCGAATATAAGGTCGCCGATCTCGCCCTGGCCGGCTGGGGCCGCAAGGAAATTGGCATCGCCGAGCACGAAATGCCCGGACTGATGTCGATCCGGAAAAAATACGCGGCCGAAAAGCCGCTGAAGGGCGTCCGCGTGACGGGCAGCCTGCACATGACCATTCAAACGGCCGTGCTGATCGAGACCTTGAAGGACCTGGGCGCCGATGTGCGCTGGGCCTCATGCAACATCTTCTCGACGCAGGACCACGCCGCGGCGGCGATCGCCGTGGCCGGCACCCCCGTCTTCGCCTGGAAGGGCGAGACGCTGGAGGAGTATTGGGAGTGCACCTACCAGGCGATCAGCTTCCCCGGCGGGAAGGGTCCGGAACTGGTGGTGGACGACGGCGGCGACGTGACGCTGCTGATTCACAAGGGCTATGAGCTGGAGCAGGGGTCCGGCTGGGTGAACACGCCCGCGGAGAGCCACGAAGAGAAGGTGATCAAGGACCTGCTGAAGAAGGTTCACGCGGAGACCCCCCGCCGCTGGACGGAGATCGTCAAGGCGTGGCGCGGCGTGAGCGAGGAGACCACCACCGGCGTGCACCGCTTGTACCAGATGCAGAAAGAGGGCAAGCTGCTGGTGCCCGCGATCAACGTGAACGACTCGGTGACCAAGTCGAAGTTCGACAACCTGTACGGCTGCCGCGAGTCGCTGGCCGACGGCATCAAACGCGCCACCGACGTCATGATGGCCGGCAAGGTGGCCGTGGTGTGCGGCTACGGCGACGTGGGCAAGGGTTCGGCGCACTCTCTGCGCGGCATGGGCGCGCGCGTGATCGTCACCGAGATCGACCCGATCAATGCCCTGCAGGCGGCCATGGAAGGCTTTCAGGTGACCACCGTCGAGGAGACTCTGGGCCTGGGCGACATCTATGTGACCACCACCGGCAACGTGGACATCATCACGCTCGAGCACATGCGCCACATGAAGGACCAGGCGATCGTGTGCAACATCGGCCACTTCGACAACGAGATTCAGATGGACCGCCTGAACACGATGGAGGGCGTGACGCGCACCAACATCAAGCCTCAGGTGGACATGTACACCTTCCCCACGGGCAACAGCATCTACCTGCTCGCCGAGGGCCGCCTGGTGAACCTGGGCTGCGCCACGGGCCATCCGAGCTTCGTCATGTCGAACAGCTTCGCCAACCAGACCCTGGCGCAGATCGACCTGTGGCGGAAGAAGGACGAGTATACGGTGGGCGTCTACACTCTGCCCAAGTACCTCGACGAGGAGGTGGCCCGCCTGCACCTGGAAAAGATCGGCGTGAAGCTGACCACTCTGTCGAAGAAGCAGGCCGACTACATCGGAGTGCCCGTCGAAGGGCCGTACAAGCCCGACCACTACCGCTACTGATTCACGCGATCGCACGGGAATCGGCAAGGGCCGCCACTCGCAGGGGTGGCGGCTTTTTTCTGGCCGTGGTACTTTTTTCAACGAGGAGCAATCCCGGTGAGCCGGCAGGCGTTCCGGTCTCCGGGCTGTGAGGTGATGGAACGATGAAAGTCAGCCGCCGGTCTCTGGTTTCCACGGGTACGCTTTCCCTGGCCGTATCTCCGGTCGCTTCAGGCCAGGCCACGGCGCCGCCGCCGGGTGAGCTGCGCGTGGCCGCCTGCCAGATCCTCACGTTTCCCGATACCAGGAAGAGCACGGAAAAGATCTGTGACTGGATCGGAAAGGCGGCGCGCGGCAAAGCCGATGTGGTGCTGTTCCCCGAGGCCGCCGTATGCGGCTACGCGGCGGACCCCGCGTACTGGAAAACCGCGAATCCGAGCGACTTCGAGGCTGCCGAGAGCGCCATCACCGCCGAGGCGCGGCGTCTGCACATCGCCGTCATCCTGGGCACGGCGCACTGGGAGGACGGGAAGGTGCACAACAGCGTGCTGGCCATCGACAAGGATGGACGCGCCAAGGGCCGCTATTCCAAAACGTTCCTGGCCGAGCCGTGGCCGGTTCCGGGCCGCAGGCTCCCCGTGTGGAGCATCGCCGGCGTACGTTCCAGTTTCATCATCTGCCACGACATACGGTATCCCGAACTGGTGCGCCTGCCCGCGGCCGCCGGCGCGCAGATCTGTTACTACGCGAGCAACGAAAGCGGACTGGTGGAGGAGCACAAGCTCAGCGCCTACCGCGCCATGCCCATCTCGCGCGCCACGGAGAACTCGATCTACCTCGTGATGGCGAATGCGCCCGCCGACGCGAACAACGTGCGTTCTCCCTCACAGTCCCACGGCAACAGCAAGATTGTTCACCCGAACGGAACGGTGCTCGCCGAGGCGGGCTTCTTCACCGAGACGCTGGTGACGGCCACCATCGACCTGAAAGCCGCCGACCGGGCCATGGCCCGCCGCGCCGCCAGCGAGACGGGACCGGTCAGCCTGTGGCTGCGGGAAGGCTCGAAACTGGTGGAAGGCGATGTTACTTAAATCTCTGCTGCCGCTTCTGATGCTCGTCTTGTCCGCGAGCGCCCAAACGCCGCGCTTCGTCGTGGCGGGACTGCGCGTCATGCCCGACCGCTGGGACAAGGAAGCAAACCTGCGCAAACTGGACCAGTTTGCGCGCGAAGCCGCGGGCAAAGGCGCCAGCGTCGTCGTCACCCCGGAAGGCTTTCTCGACGGCTACGTGGGCAACGACCGCGACCTGGACAGGAAGCGCTACTTCGACACCGCCGAGCCCATCGACGGCCCCTCGCTGCTCCGCGTGCGCAATCTCGCGCGCGAGTTGAAGATCCACTTGGCGGTCGGCTTCCCGGAACGGAAGGGCGATCAGGTGTTCAACACCGTCGCCATCTTTGGTCCCGATGGCGCGCTGGTCAGCCGCTACGCCAAGACGCATTGCGGCGGCGAACCACATAATACGGAGGGAACTGAGTTCCCCGTGGTTTCGACGGCCTACGGGCGCTGGGGCACTCTGATCTGTCTGGACCGCCAGTTGCCCGAAACCGCCCGCATACTCGCCATCAAGGGCGCGCAACTGATCCTGGTGCCCTCCTATGGAATGTACGGCGAAATCAACGACGTCATGATGAGGACGCGCGCCTACGAAAACAGTGTCTATGTGGCTTTCGTCCATCCGAAGAGGGTCCTCATTATCGACCCCGGCGGCAAGGTGGTCGCCTCGGATCGGGGCGGCAAGGACGAGGCCGTGCTCGGCGAGGTGATCCTGGACGGCCGCATCGGACGCGGACCCATCGGCGCCCGCCGTCCCGGCATCTACGGCGAACTGCTCAAGGCCAGGTAACTTCCGCGCCGGCTCGGACCGCGTTCGTCAGACGCGTCCATGCTTCCGTATGTCCCAGGACCAGGCTGCCCCGTCGCATGCCTGACATCTCTCAAGACGGGCCGCACAACGCTGATGATATCTCCGTTCACAGGAACAGCAGCGCCGGAATCTGATCAGTTCCAGCTCGTTCTTCTGGCTTAAATACTCCCCGCACACGGCGCAGGTCGCTTCGGGAAGCGGCGGCGTGCGATCCAACGCCGCGCGCATACGGCTCCAAAACTCTACCGGAGTAACGGCCAGATTTCCAGCGAAGGAATGCCCCCCGGTAAGATCGTGAGCCAGCATCATGAGATCGAGTTCGCTCAACGACTTCGTTCTCCAACTGGCATACGCGTAGTCCCACATTTCATCCGCCCACCGCTCCACTACATCCATCACCTTCGGATCAACCGGCTTCTTCCTATACCGTTTCAGAAGCGCCGGAACATCCCGGGTGCCGACAATCTCTTCGAGCTTCTTGCGGAACGGCCACATGGGTTTCCCTCTCCCTGGAACGCCTGTTGGGCCCTCCGTGTCCGGGCCATGAAACCTCCGCAGAATACCCGGGCTTCCCTCCTCCGGCAACGCCCAAAGTTGTCCATCCTCTGCGTGAACAGCTTTGGACAGTCCGTTACGCCCCGTTACCTCGTCCACTCCACCAGGGCGATGTCCTCCACCTCCTCCATGCTCTGGCTCCACACGACCGTGCCGCCATCGGCGCTTACCGTGAACCCCGTCCGGAGCCCGCGGGCATCCGGAATCCTCCCCACGCTCTCCCCCTTCTTCGTGTCGAGACTGAAGCGCTCAATCAGCCCCAGAGGGTCCACACGAACAAACCAGATGGCCGGTCCCACCACGGCCCACAGTCCTTCTCTGGCTCCCTCCACCACAAGCCTCTCGGCCCCGCCGTTCGCACTCACCTCATACACGCCCAAGGCGGGCCGCTCCTTCGTGAAGAACACCGCCGCGCCATCCGGCGATGGATACGACTCGACCGCGCCGCCGCTATGCGTCAACTGCACAGGCGCGCCGCCGCCCTCCAGCGGAACCTTCCAGATCTCAGACCGCCCCGTACGCCTGGAGGTGAAGTAGAGCCAGCGCCCGTCAGGCGACCAGCTTGGCCGCATGCGCGAGCCGCCCGGGTCGGCCAGCTCATGAAGCGCTCCATTCCCCAGCTCGATCACATACGCATTCCGCTGATCGTCCCGGCCCGCCGTGAACACAAGCCGCTTTCCATCCGGGGACCATCGCGGAGAATCGACATTCACCGCATCGATATCAGTCAATTTCCGCAGATCCGAGCCATCCAGGTTCACCGTCCAGATCTGGCTTTGCCCGCTGCGGTTCGAGCGGAACGCCAGTTTCCCGCCGTTGGGGGAAAGAGCGGCGCTTGCCTCGGTCAGCCCGGACGGCAGCAGCGAGCGGGGCCTCTCCGAAAAAGGAGACCGCCAAACGTGTAGATTCACGGGCAGCGACGACCTTGTATAAACCACCTGCAACCGCTTCCCCACGGTGGCGGCGCTGGGCCACGACGATTCGCCCAACAGCCCCGGAACCACATCGAAGCGGCCATCAGGCCACAGCCTCCACAGCGTGTGAACGGCGCTCCTCCTCGGCGCGGCCAGCAACAGATAGCTGCCGTCGGGAGAAAAAGCCAATCCATGCACCATGCCCAATTCGCGCGTCAGCCGCGTTTCGCGCCTCTCTCCCGGCCGCATCAGGTAGATGTCCGATTCCAGGCCGCGCCGCTCCCGCACGACGGCCAACTGGCGTCCGTCGTGGGAAAAGGCAAAATCACGATCGCCGTTCTCGGCACTGCCGGGAAATGTAAGCTGCTTCCATTCGCCGCCGCCGTCCGGAACAAGATGAAGCGCCAGGGGCCCGTCGCCGCCCGCGGGCTTGATGACCACCAGCGACCGTCCGTCCGGCCCCCATCCGGCCCAGCGCGTCTCCAGACTCTCCGCGCGCTCCGAGTCCGGCAATTCCAGCAGCCTCGTCTCGCGCCCAGACTCCAGCTCATACACCATCACCTCCACACGGGTTCCCCAATGCCGGGTGAACAGGAGCCGCTTGCCGTCGCGCGACCAGCCCGGAAAATCGTCGCGGCCCGCACTCATTGTCAGCCGCCGCGCCGGCCCCCCGGTCACAGGGCGAAGATACAACTGATACGAACCATTACCTTTCGCATGCTTCCAGGCGTAGGCCACGAGAGTTCCATCCGGCGACAGGCTGGGCCTGACTTCGCGCCCCTCCTCGGACGCCAGAAGCGTGGAGCGAACGTCAGCGAATTCTGGCTCGCTTGCTCGCACCCGGCGCATCCACCACCACATGGAAGCCGTGACGGTGATCACCAGCGCGGCCGCCACGCCTCTTCGCCATGGCCGCGCGCCGTTGACGGACGCCACCGGCCCGGCGGCCACATCCCCCACGCGTGCGGCCAGCCAGGCGTCCAGCTCATGCGGATGTGCGTAGATCGTGAATCCATCCGCGTGCCTGTGCCTGTGTACGGGAAGACTCTCGCTCTGCTCCCACCGCCGGACGGTGGTGACACTGCGCCCCAGATAAGCCGCGATCTCTTTCCAACTGACCAGCCTTCGGCCAGCCGCGTCGCGCGCAGAGCCCAATTCTGGCGGATCCATTGCCGCACAGGATACCCGGACGGAAATCGCGGCGCAATGCCCCCTCCGGAGCTGAAACAAAAACGGCTACTCGCCGTGCCGGATCCAGTAGACTTTATTGCCGCCGTCTTCCGACATCAGCATCGACCCGTCCTTGCGCACCAGTAGGCCAACGGGCCTTCCCCAGACGTCCTTGCTGTCCGGGTTCAGCATGAATCCTGTCAGGAAGTCCTCCTGCGGCCCGCTCGGCTTGCCACCCCGGAACGGGATGAAGGCGATCGAATAGCCGGCCCGCTTGGCTCGATTGGAAGAACCGTGCAGCGCCAGAAAGGCTCCGTTGCGATACCGCGCCGGAAACTGCCGGCCAGTATAAAAACGGGCATCCATCACGGCGATATGCGCCGGCTGCATCACAACGTCGGGCATGACGGTCTTGGCCACCAGGTCGGGCCGCAGACCCTTGTTGCGCGGCTCCTCGTTCGGTCCAATGTAGGCATACGGCCAGCCATAGAAGGCGCCGGGACGAACCGAAGTGAAGTAGTCCGGAACCAGGTCGTCGCCCAGGCCATCCCTCTCCTGCACGCTCGCCCACAACTGTCGCGACTCCGGGCTCCAGGCGAGCCCGACCGGGTTGCGCAGGCCCCCCGCCACAATCTCACGGCCGGAGCCATCGGGATTGAATCGCAGCACGGCGGCGCGGTACTCGGGGCCTCCGGGCGCAACGTCGGACGCCGAGCCAATCCCCACGTACAGCTTCGCCCCTTTGGCGTCGAACAGCAGCGTACGCGTCCAATGGCCCTGGCCATCACCCGCCAGCGGCACGATCTCCTCGCCGGGTCCGGCCTCGCCCGCCTTCGCGTTGTAGGGATACCTCTTGATCGAAGTCGCCTCGGCCACGTAGAGATAGTTCTGCCATAGAGCCATCCCGAACGGCCTGTCCAGCCCGCCGATCAGCTTCTTCTTCTCCGCCCCGGCGATCTTGCCGTCGCCGTTGGCGTCGGCCAGCACGAACACGGAGCCGTCCTTCACGCTGTCGGTGACCAGGATCTCGCCGCGCGATCCCTCCACCAGGTAGCGTGGCTTGGCAAAGCCGGAGGCAAACTCGGACACCGTGAACCCCTGCGGCACACGGACCGCCACTCCGTCCGGTTGCGGCACCACCTGCGGCCTGTTCGTGGCCGATGGCGTGTGATAAGGCGGCGGCAGTTGCGGCGGGCCGGCCGCCCAGGCGGTGAGCGAAGCAGCCACCAGCGTCCAGATGAGGCGATTGCGCATCCGGCTATTATACGGGGCGCCAGCGCGCCCGGCGGCGCCTACCTGTCCTTCGTCCCTTTTGATCCCGCCTCCGGCGGCCACGGCAGGAACTTGCCCTGCTTCTCGTCCCAGGCGCGCACCTGTCCGGACTCTATATCGAACACCCAGCCGTGCAGCCCGATCTGCTTCTTCTTCCACTTCGCCGCCACGCTCGGATGCGTCTTCAGATTTTCAATCTGCATCAGCACGTTCAACTCGGTGAGCGTCTCCAGGCGCTCGGCCGGATCTTCGATTCCATCCACCTCGTCCGGCGACGGCCCAAAATCCAGCCAGCGCCTCACCGCGGTCAGCTTCCGCACCGCCTTGGGGGAGAGAATGCCCTTCATCACGCCACAGTCGGAATGGCCGCACACGATAATGTTGGGCACGTGCAGCACACCCACGGCGTACTCGATGGAGGCCGACGCCGCACCCATCCGCTGCGTCGAATACACCGGTGCGATGTTGCCCGGGTTCCTCTCGACAAACAGCTCGCCCGGCCGCGTATCGGTGATCAGGTTCGGCACCACGCGCGAATCCGAGCAGGCGATCATCAGCGCATGCGGCTCCTGGCCCTCCGACAACTGGCCGAACATGCCGCGCATGTGCGGGTAGATGTAGTTCCGGAATCTGAGCACGCCCTGGGCGATTTTCTCCATGAAGGCATCCTACCAACTCACAGCGCCCCGCACGGCTCGCGTCGCGAAGCTCGCCCCCGCATTAGCGCACGGCCAGCACGCTCACGCTCACCAGCGCCGGATACAGCGCGCCCCTGGCCTGGCGCGACGGCGCCGGAGCCGATGGCGCAACCGTCGTCCGCGTGGGCGGCGCCTCCTTCGGAAAGAATGCGCCATAGGCGGCATTCATCTTGGCGAACTCATCCATGTTGTCCAGCCGCACGTTGGTCGCCACCACGTCGGCCAGCGTGTAGCCCTGGATCTTCAGAAGCTCGTCCAACCCCGCCAGCGTCAGCTTGGTCTGCTCCTCCACCGTCCCGGCGCGCACACCCGCCGCCGTGCAAATCACGCCTCCCGAAGCCTTCCGGCAGCCTGGTTTGCCGCTTTGCGACGGCAGAACCATCCGGCTGGCCTGCTTCCGCAGAGCCATGTCGCGCACGGCAATCGCGTTGATCTCCACGGGAATCTCCAGCGGCATCCTGTGCGCGGCGAACACCTCGCGCCTGGGCGGGTTCTTCGGAAACGTCTCCTTCCACACACGCTCCATGGCCGCCTTCGGAACCGAGCGGTGCAGGTACACCTGCGCATAGACGACGTGCTCCATCGTCAAACCGCCGGCCTCCACGATGGCGCGAATGTTGCGCAGCGCCTGCCGCACGTTGGCCTCCGGCGTATCGCCGAATTTGCCATTGGCGTCGCGCGGCCCCTGCCCGGAGACGTACAGGTAGCCGCCAAGGCTCACGCCGGGCGCATAGGGACCGGCCGGTTTGATCCCCGGCGGAAACACGCTCCGCCTCTCCGCCGCCATCCCCAGCGACGCGGCCAAACATAGGCACGCCAGCCAGCGCGCCGTCATTTCTTCCCCGCCAGCGGCCGTGTCTCCACCGCGTTCTCCACCGGCTTCACCGTTTGCAGGAAGGCAAAGATCGCTTTCAAGTCGTCATCCTCCATGCCATTGAAGGGCAGCCAGGGCATCACCGTGAAGTTCTCCGGCGTTGCTGGTGGCGGCGCGCCCTGCGCGTAGTCGCGGTATTGCCGGAACTTTTCGAGAAACTGCTTCTCGTCCCAGGTGCCTATGCCCGTACCCTTGTCCGGAGTCAGATTGAAACTCACCGCCAGCAGTCCGGACTTCTCCGTGCCGAAACGTTCGCCGCCCGCGTATTCCATCCCCTCCACATGCGAGCCGCGCTTGGTCGGCGTGTGGCAACTGTGGCAGCCGGCAATCATGCTCAAATACCGCCCGTAGGCAACGCGGTCCGTGCGGCTGGGCGTCTCCACCACGCCGTCCACCGGTTGCGGCGCGCTTTTCACAAGCAGCCCCACGGGGAAATCGATCCGGCTCGGCTCCTGCTTGCGTGAAATGGGCGCCAGCGTCCGGAGGAATGCCACCACCGACTCCACATCCTCATCGCTCATCGAACGGAACTCGGTGTAGGGCATCAGCGGGAACAACACGCGGCCGTCGCGGCCGATGCCTTCCCGTATGGCGCGTATCAACTCCCCGTCGGTCCAGCCGCCCACGCCCGTCGCGGCGTCCGGCGTGATGTTGGGCGAGACCAACGCGCCCGGCAACCCAGCCTCGGCTGGCCAGATCTTCCCAGCCCCGAGTGCGTCCTTCTTGATTGGCGCGTCGAAGCGCGTCCAGTCCGATTCCGTATGGCATTCCGCACAGTTGGCCACGTTCATAAAGAGGTAGCGCCCGCGCTCGACGCGCTCCGGCGTGCGGGCAACCACCCGCGTGGAAGGCGGCCGCATCGCCGGCTTTCGCAAACTCAGATACGCGTATACGGCGCCCAGTGTGACAACCGCCGCGAACAGAAAGGCCACAGCAATCCGTTTCAACATGATGAATGAGAGAATACTATCCCTGATGACCACTCGTGACACCCAGCCGCATCCGCGCCGCATCTCCGGACCCGTACGCGTAGGCATGATCGGCGCCGGATTCGCCGCCAAGTTTCACATGGAGAACTTTCCCGCCGGCAAGGCGGCCGTGGTGGGCGTCACCTCGCCGCGCGCCTCCAGCCGCGAAGAATTCGCGCGCCGCCACGGCATCACCGCCTACTCCTCGGTCGAGGAGATGCTGCCGCACGTGGACGCCGTCGATATCTGTTCTCCACCCTCCTCTCACGCGGAGTACATGCGGCAGGCGGCTCAAGCCGGCGTGCACATCATCATCGAGAAACCCTTCACCGGCTTCTTCGGCTCCCCGGCCAGTTGCACCAAGCAGCAGATGCTGGACGCGGTGCACGCCGAACTGAAAACACTGCGCCAGGAGATCCTGCGCTCCGGCATCACGCTCGGCTATGCCGAGAACTGCGTCTATGCGCCCTCGGTGCAGAAGGAGCGCGAGGTGGTGGAACAGACGCGTGCCCAGATTCTGCGCATGCAAGGCGAAGAGTCGCACAACGGCTCCCACTCGCCCGTCTACGGCATCTGGTCGGTGCAAGGCGGCGGCTCGCTCATCGCCAAGGGTTGCCATCCCCTGACGCCCATCCTCTACCTGAAACGCAAGGAGGGCATGGCGCGGCTGGGCAGACCCATCCGTCCCGCCACGGTCAGCGCCCGCACGCACACCATCACCAAGCTGCCCGGCTTCGAGGACCGCGGCTTTCTGCGCACCACCTACCAGGACACCGAAGACTATGCTCTGCTCCACGTCGTGTTCGACGATGGTACCGTGGCCGACATCACGGCCAGCGAACTGGTGCTCGGCGGCATTCACGACTACGTCGAGGTCTTCGCCAATAACCACCGCACGCGCTGCCACATCTCCCCCGTGCGCGTCGCCGACGTCTACTCACCCAGCCACGAGGTCACCAAGGATCTCTACTTCGTCGAGAAGATCTCCACCAACGAAGGCTGGATTCCCTGCCCCGGCAACGACAACTGGGCCAATGGCCGGGAGGGCGAGCTCACCGACATCATCGGCGCCATCCACGAAGGCCGCCCTCCCGAATGCGGACTCGACCTGGCCATCGACACCACGCTCGCCCTTTACGCCGGCTATGTCTCGGCCGAAGCCCTCGGCCGCGAGGTCCCCGTGCCGTTGTTGTAGAATCGTCGAACCTTTATGAACGAAACCCACAAGGGAAGGCTGTTCGCGGCCAGTTGCGTGGCGATTGTGACCACCTCGATGGTCTTTTCCATACGCGGCGACATCATCGACGCCCTGGCGGCGGACTTCCATCTCACCAAGGAACAGGTGGGCCTCATTCTCAGCCCGGCCTTCTGGGGATTCACGCTGTCCATCCTCATCGGCGGCTCGCTGGTGGACTTCCTCGGCATGCGCCGCCTGTTGCTGCTCAGCTCCGCCGGCTACGTCTGCGCCGTGCTCGCCATCATCTTTTCCCCGCGCCCGGCGGCGCACGTCACATCGCTCTGGGACTCACCCGAGCTGCTCATCCTGCACGCGGCCATGCTCACGCTCGGTCTGGCGCAGGGCCTAGTGGAGGGCGTCGTGAATCCCCTCATCGCCTCCATGTACCCGCAGCAGAAAATTTCCAAACTGAATATCCTGCACGCCTGGTGGCCCGGCGGCCTCATTCTGGGCGGGCTGGCCAGCTACGGCATCACCAAGGCGATGGGACTCGACACGCCAGGCGTTGCCGGCGCGCAAGCCACGCTGGGCTGGCAGTTGAAGCTGTCGCTGATCCTCATCCCCGCCCTCGGCTTCTTCCTGCTCAGCTTCCGCGAACGCTTCCCGCAAACCGAACGCGTCTCGGCCGGCGTCTCCAATATGGCCATGGTGAAGGAATGCTTCCAGCCCATGTTCATCCTGTGGTGGTGCTGCATGTGGCTGACCGCGGCCACCGAGCTCGGCCCCGACCAGTGGGTGCCCTCGCTCATCACCAACCTCGCCGGGATGCAAGGCATCGTCATTCTCGTCTGGACCGCAGGCATCATGTTCGCGCTGCGCTTCTTCGCCGGACCGCTCGCGCACGCCCTGTCGCCCGTTGGCCTGCTGGCGGCCTCCTCCGTGCTCAGCGCTCTCGGTTTATACATGTTGGGCGGCGTCCATTCGCCCATCTCCGCCGTGGCCGCGGCCACCGTCTTCGGCGTGGGCAAAACCTTCTTCTGGCCCACCATGCTCGCCTTTGCAAGCGAGCGCTTCCCCAAGAGCGGACCGCTCGGCATGGCCATCATCGGCGGCACGGGCATGCTATCGGCCGCGTTCATTCTTCCCATCATGGGCGGCTGGTATGACGCCTATGGCGCGGCGGCCACCTTCCGCTACGTCGGCGTCCTGCCCATCGTCCTCACGTTCGCCTTTGGCGGACTGCTGCTGTACTTCAAAATGCGAGGTGGTTATCGTGCGGTCCACTTGGAAACAGCGGCTGGCGGCGATTGACCGCCGCGGCTTTCTCGCCACCGCGGGCCTCTCGGCGGCCTGCTCCCAGAAAGGGGAACAGGCAGCCGATGAAGAACCGCCCAGCCAGTTGGGCGCACAGGTCAGCGCCTATGGCGAGCGTTCGCCCTACGAAACCGCCAAGCGTCTCGTGCCCGATTTGAAGCGGCCCCAGATCGGCTCCACCACCACGCCGCTGGCCGACACCGAGGGCATCCTCACGCCCTCCTCACTCCACTTTGAACGCCACCATGCCGGCGTCCCCCCCATCGACCCCGCCCGGCACACTCTGCTCATTCACGGCATGGTGGACCGGCCCACCGTCTTCACGCTCGACGAGTTGAAACGCCTTCCGTCCGTGTCGCGCATCCACTTCATCGAGTGCTCCGGCAACTCCGGCCGCGAGTGGAAAGCCCCCGGCGCGGGCGACGTGCAACGCGGCTTCGGACTCGCCAGTTGCAGCGAATGGACGGGCGTTCCGGTAAGCCTGCTGCTCGAAGAGGCGGGCTTGCGCAGGGATGCGAAATGGGTCCTCGCCGAAGGCGCCGACGCCTGCAAGCTGTTCCGTAGCCTCCCTCTCGACAAACTGCTCCGGGACGCGCTGGTTGTCTATGCCCAGAACGGAGAAGCCATCCGGCCCTCGCAAGGCTACCCTCTCCGCCTGCTCGTGCCGGGCTTTGAAGGCAACACCAACGTGAAATGGCTGCGCCAGTTGAAAGTCGTGGACGAACCCTACATGGCCAAGGACGAAACGTCCAAGTACACAGACCTCATGCCCGATGGCAAGGCGCGCATCTTCACCTTCGTCATGGACGCCAAAAGCGTGATCACTCATCCCAGCGGCGGACGGAAACTGAGCGGTCCCGGGTTCCACGAAATCCGCGGACTGGCCTGGAGCGGCCGCGGACGCATCGAAACGGTTGAGGTCAGCACCGATGGCGGCAAGCGGTGGAAAGCCTCCATGCTGCAGGAACCACGCCTGCCCATGGCCTTCACCCGTTTCCGCATGGCCTGGGAATGGGATGGCCAACCGGTGGAGCTGATGAGCCGCGCCATCGACGAAACCGGCTATGCACAGCCGTCCCGCGAGGATCTCGCCGCCGCGCGCGGCCTGCAGTCCAGCTACCACTACACCGGGATCAAGGCCTGGCGCATCACGGCCAGCGGCGAGGTGCACAGTGTGTAGAACGCTTCTGTGCGCCCTGCTGCTCACCGCAATCGCTGCGGCACAGTCGCCCAAGTACAAGCTCGGACGCCCGGCCACGCCCGCTGACACCAGCGCCGTGGACAGCTTCGTCTCGCCCGGCGGCAAGGGACTCCCTCCAGGGCGAGGTTCGGCGTCCGAAGGCCGGGCCATCTACGAACGCCGCTGCGCCCGCTGCCACGGTCCGGACGGCAAGGGCAAGGAGGAGGCCGCCCTGGTGGGCGGACAGGGCACGCTGGCCACGCCCAAGCCGCTCAAGACCGTTGGCAGCTACTGGCCCTACGCCACCACGCTGTTCGACTACATCCACCGGGCGATGCCATTCGACAATCCCGGACTGCTCACCCGCGATCAGGAGTACGCCGTGGCCGCGCTCATCCTTCATTGGAACGGCATCATCGGCGAACACGACGTCATGGACGCAGCCACTCTGGCCAAGGTGAAAATGCCCAACCGCGACGGCTTCACCGCCGATCCACGGCCCGACACCGGCCCCACGGCGCGAAAAGAGGCACGAAAATAGGAAGCACCATGCACCGCCGCTCCCTCCTGCTGGCCGCGCCCGCCGCTCTGGCCCCCGGCAAGTTCCGCCTCTGCCTGGCCGGCCTCACGCACGGCCACGCCCGCGGCTTTCTGAACGCGTTGCGAAATCGCACCGATATCATTCTCGCCGGCATCGCCGAGCCCTCCGCCGCTCTCCATGCCCAGTACGGCGCCACATTCCAACTGCCTCCGGAGACGTTCCATACGCGCCTCGCCCCCATGCTCGACAAGGTGAAGCCCGACGCCGTCGCCGCCTTCAGCTCCACCTTCGGCCACCTCGCCATCGTCGATCAATGCGCCCGCCGCCGCATCCCCGTGATGATGGAGAAGCCCCTCGCCGTCAGCCGGGAACATGCCCTGGCCATCCGCGACGCCGCCACGAAATACGGCATTCCCGTGCTCGTCAACTACGAGACCACCTGGTACCGCAGCCATGCCCTGCTGCGGCGCGAAATCGAATCCGGCGCCTTCGGCCCCCTCCGGAAAATGGTTGCCATGGACGGCCATCAGGGCCCCCGGGAGATCGGCGTCGGTCCCGAGTTCTTCGGCTGGCTCACCGATCCCTCTCAAAACGGCGCCGGCGCCCTGTTCGACTTTGGCTGCTACGGCGCGAACCTGATGACGTGGCTGATGAACAACCGCCGCCCCTCCGCCGTCACGGCCCGCACGGCCACCTGCAAGCCGGGCATCTACCCGCGCGTGGACGACGAGGCCACCATCCTGCTGGACTACCCCGGCGCGCAGGGCATCATTCAGGCTTCGTGGAACTGGCCCTACAGCCGCAAGGATCTCGAAGTCTACGCCGCCAACGGTTACGCCCACGCCAACGGCGGAAACCGCCTGCGCCTTCTCCGCCCCAAATCAAAAGAGGAGGAGATTGTTTCGCCGCCCGATCTTCCCCCGGATGAGCGCGACCCTGTCTCCTATCTCATCGCCGCCGTGCAGGGCCGCCTCCAACCCTCAGGCCTCTCCTCGCTGGAGAACAACCTGATCGCCACGGACATCCTCGTGGCGGCGCGAGAATCGGCGCGAACGGGCCGCACCGTTACGCCCGCCGGAGCATAATCGTCTCATGCCTTCACGCCGCGCCGTGCTGGGCGCGTTCCTGGCCCCTCTGGCCGCTCACGGCCAGGCGCAGGCCATCACCGTGCTTGTCCGCAAGGCCCGCCGGGAGCTCCTGCTGCTCAGCGGCGGCCGCGTGGTGCGAACCTACGCCGTCGCGCTGGGACGCACACCCTCAGGCCCCAAGCGAAGCCAGGGCGACGGCAAAACCCCGGAAGGCGATTACACCATCACGGGACGCAACCGCCGCAGCGCCTATCACCGCTCTCTGCGCATCTCCTACCCGGACGCATCCGACCGTGCGCGCGCCCGCCGCGCCGGCGTCTCTCCGGGCGGCGACATCATGATCCATGGCCTGCCGAACGGTCTTGGCTCACTCGGCGCGGCCCATCGCCAGCAAGATTGGACCGAAGGCTGCATCGCCGTCACCAACGAGGAGATCGAGGAGATCTGGCGTCTGGTGCCCGACGGCGCCGCCATCCGCATCGAGCCCTGATCCTGCGCGCGGATCTCCTCCGCGCCTCACTCTCCCCGCGACCTGGTCCCGGCCGCGCTATACAATGCCCTTGGAGGGTTTCCTTGTTCACCGCAACCGCCAATCTCATACTCCCCAGCACCGTTACCGGTTCTTTTCCCCGTCCCCGCTGGTTCGACGTCAGCATGTGGGGCAAACCACTGGACACCTGCATGCTCGACGTCCACTTCCGCGAGAAGTTCCAGGACGCCCTGGCCGTCGTCATGAGCGATCAGGAACGCGCCGGCCTCGACATCCTCTGCCATGGCGATTTTCATGTCGACGAGGACCTTGCCGGCCGCGCCTGGCACCACTACCCGCTTCAGCGTTGGGCCGGCTTCGAAGGCGACCACCTGCAACCCGAGGAGACCACCGCCCCCTGGCTCCACTATCCTCCCGGCACTCTGCTGAACGAGATCTACACCGGCTGGCGCTGGCCCCACGTCACCGGCAAAATCGAACACCGCCCGCTCGACTATCCCAAACTGTGGCGCCTCGCCCAGTCGAAAACGCGCAAGCCGGTTAAGTTCGGCACCTGCTGCTCCCAGGTGATGGCCCTCTTCCTGGACATCCACACGCCGCACTACAAGGACAAGCGCGAGGTCATCTGGGACATGGCCGTCGCCATGAACAAGGAGTTGCTCGCCCTGCGCGACGCCGGCTGCCGCGTCATCCAGATCGAGGAGCCCACCTTCCACTTCATGGCCAACACCTACGGCAAGGACCACGAGGAGGTGCGCTTCATGATCGACGCCTTCAACCGCGAGGTGGAAGGTCTCGACGATGTGGAGCTGTGGATCCACACCTGCTGGGGCAATCCGAACATGCAGCGCGTCATGGACGACACCAGCTATGCCAACTCCATTGAAATCTATCTGGAGCGCTGCCGCGGCGATGTCTGGACGCTCGAAATGAAGGACCGCAACCAGAAGGACATCGAACTCTTCGCGCCCTTCAAGAACAGCCTCAAAAAGAAGATCGCCATCGGCGCCGTCAGCCACCGCGTCCTGCAGGCCGACCGCCCCGAGGAGGTGGCGGCCGAAATTCGCAAGGCTCTGCAATACATCCCCGCCGAGAAGCTGATCATCTCGAGCGACTGCGGCTTCGGCCGGCAGGGTTGCAACCGGGAGATCGCCTTCTACAAGGCCAGCGCCATCGCGCAGGGCTGCAACATCGTGCGCAAGGAACTCGGCCTGCCCGAAACCGAGGTGCCCGCCGCCAACCCCATGCTGCAGGTTGACGTCGTACCGGGACGCAAACGCTAACGGCTACGCATCACTGTTCCGGCGCGCCGCCTTGTCGCGGTACATCGCCTCGTCGGCGCGCCTTACCAAGCCGGCCATCGTCTCGCCAGCCCTGTACGACGTCACGCCAATCGCCCCATCCACGCGCACCTTCGCCGTTCCGCCCGCCGCCTCCACCGTGTAGTCGCCGAACACCCATTGCCGGATGCGGCCCACCAGCGCCTCCACCTCGCCTCCCTCGCATCCCGCAATCACGATGAACTCATCGCCTCCCCACCGCCCCACCGTATCCACGGGCCGGAACAACGGCTTCAACTCGCGCGCGAACTGCCGCAACAGGTGGTCTCCCGCCTGGTGTCCGTACCGGTCGTTCACCGGTTTGAAGCCGTTCAGGTCGATCATGATCACGGAGAACGGTTGCGCGCTCGCCATCAACTTCTCCATGTGGCGCTCCACCGCCCGCCGGTTCTCCAGCCCCGTCAGCGAGTCGTGCAGCGCCAACTGCTCGCTTTCGGCCAGCTTCGTCCGGTAGCTGTCCACCTGCGCCCGCAGCCGCGCCGCCGACTCCTCGCCCTCCTTCACCATCTTTTCCACCGAGAGGTTCACCTGCCGGATGCTCTCCGACAACGACGCCCTCATCTGCTGCAGGTTGTCCAGCGCCGCCACCTGTTGCAACCGGCGGCTGATTCCGGTGAACTGCCCGGCGTACCTCTGGTCTCTCTCCGTCAACGACTGCACGCTCTCGGCCACCGAGCGCACCAGGTCGCACACCTCCACCGTCGTTTGCGACATGTAGGCGCACGCCGCCTGCGTCCACTGCGCCAGTTCGGCTTCCACGCTTTGTCCGGTCTCGGCAAACTCTTCCGCGCTCGATCCCGCCGTCACGCGCTCCTTCAACGCCAGAAGACTGCGCGCAAACTCGCCGCCTCCCTGCGGGCACACACTCGAACCACTCCGCGCCATCGCCGACAACGCCGTCCGGTAGCTGTCCACCACGGCGGGCAATACCGCCTCGGCACTGGAATCCAAATATCTCTTCAGGGAGATCACAACGGCCTTATCGGACTATCCAGAGCGAATTCCTGGTCCGATTCGCACCTACTCCCACTGGCCTGGCGCACCTCCCCGCGCGCGAGTAAAATCAAGACGTATGCGGAAACTCCTGTTGTTTACCCTGGCGGCCTCCCTGGCCATGGCCGCCGGCAAGCCTGAAAAGGGCTTCACCAGCCTGTTCAACGGCAAGAACTTCGACGGCTGGACCATCGCCAAGGAAAACGAATCCACCTTCTCGGTGAAAGACGGCGCCATTGTCGCCAACGGACCACGTTGCCATCTCTATTACACGGGCAAGGTGGGCAACCATTCCTTCACCAACTTTGAACTGAAGGTCGACGTGATGACCAAGCCCAATTCCAACGGCGGCATCTACTTCGCCACGCAGTACCTGGAGAAGGGCTGGCCGGAGAAAGGCTTCGAGGTGCAGGTGAACAACACGTTCGAAAAGGACCCGCGCAAAACGGGCAGCCTCTACCAGGTGCAGGATTACAAGGACCGCGCCGCCAGCGACGACAAATGGTTCACCGAGCACATCATCGTCAAAGGGAAAAACGTGCAGGTGTTCGTCGACGGCAAGAAGGTGGTGGACTGGACCCAGCCCGAAGGCTACGCCGGCCCGCCCAACACCCCCGGACGCGTCCTGCAGCCCGGCACCTTCGCCCTGCAGGGCCATGATCCCGGCTCGACCATCTTTTACAAGAATATTCGTGTCAAGATGTTGAAGTAGGCGCGCCGCCAACGGTGCGCGACAACGAAACGGCGGCCCATGTGGGGGGCCGCCGTTTTGCTTTGATGATGACCCGGCTCAGCCAGGCTCAGGCCAGGCTCAGGCCATGTCGAACTTCTCGGGATGAATCAACCCGTCCGCCGTCACCAGCACCGGCCGCCCGAGAATCTCCTCGAGTTCCTCCAGATACTGGTTGCCCGTCGCGTTGATCACACTGGCCACCTCGGGGTGCACGCGCAGCAGCACCTCCTTGCCCTCCAGCGCCGGCGCGATCTTGTAGGCCTCCGTGATGATCTCGCTCATTACCGTGCCGGAACTCTTGATATAGCCCGAGCCCTCGCACGTCGTGCACGGCTGGCACAACGCCCGTTCAAGCGACTGCTTTACACGGCGCCGCGTGATCGCCACCAGCCCGAAATCGTTGAACTGGAGAATCTTGTACGGTGCGCGGTCGCTCCGCATGGCCTCTTCCAGCGCCTGCCTCACCTTCTGCCGGTTGCGCCGCTCGGCCAGGTCGATGAAGTCCACCACGATGATGCCGCCCAGATCGCGCAACCGGATCTGCCGCGCAATCTCCTTCACGGCCTCCGTGTTCGTCTTCACGATCGTGTCTTCCAGGCGGTTCGATTTGCCCACATACTTGCCCGTGTTCACGTCGATGGCCACCAGCGCCTCGGTCTGGTTGATCACAATGTAGCCGCCCGACTTCAGCCACACCTTCGGCCGCAGCGCCTTGTCCAACTCCTCGGTGATCTTGAACGCGTCAAAGATGGGAACCGGCCGCGTGTAGAGCTTCACCCGGCTCATCATCGCCGGCTGGAACCGTTCCAGGAAGGCCAGAATCGACTCGAACGTATCTTCGTTGTCCACCCAGACGGCCTTGAACTGGTCGCTCGCCTGGTCGCGCAGCGTGCGCTGCACCAGTTCCAGATCGTGATGCAGCAACACAGGCGCCGGCCGCTTCTCCGCCTTCTTGCGGATGTCCAGCCACAGGCTGTACAGGAAGTTCATATCGGCGGCGATCTCGGCCTCCGGCTTCCCCTCGCCCGCCGTACGCACGATGAAACCGCCTGTCATGCCCTGCGAATGGGTGGACAGCACCCGCTTCAAACGGACGCGTTCGTCGTCGGTGCCCACCTTGCGCGACACGCCGTTGTGATCGAGCGTGGGCATGTACACCACGTAGCGCCCCGGAATGGCCACGTGCGAGGTGATGCGCGCGCCCTTCTGCCCCAGAGGCTCCTTGGCGATTTGAACGATGATCTCCTGGCCTTCCTTCAGAAGGTCGGTGATGAGCGGCAACGGCGGCCGCTCGCGTTCGCGGTCGCGCCGGTCGCCGCGGCCTTCACGGCCATCCCGCCCTTCACGGCCCTCGCGCCCTTCACGGCCCTCGCGGCGCTCACGGCGCTCTCCGCCTTCCACCTCGGTGCGCGCCTGTTGCGTGTCACTCTCGAAGTCCGTCCCGGCAACGGGATCGAGCGAGCCTTCCAGGTCGCGCGTTTCCAGTTGCTGCGCCGGCGCATTCTCTGCGCGCTCGCCGCTCTGCTCGCCGCTCTGCTCGCCACGTCCGCCCCGCTCGTCACGGCGGCCACCCCGCCGTCCACGGCGGCGCATGCGGCCCGAGCGCGGTTGAATGTAGCGCGCCGCGGGCTGCTCACGAACCTCGGCCGAGGCTTCTGAAGGATCCTCCGCCACTGCCTCCGCCTCGTCCATCAATGCGTCCAAATCCTGCCCGGACGGCTGATCCCCGTCTTCGCCGTCACGCAAGAATCCGGCTTCGGAGTCCTGTTCCGCCGCGGCCAGAACCTCTTCGGCGATGTCGCCTTCGGTGATCTCCAGCGGAAGCCGGGCCGAGTCCTCGTCTCCCTCTTCTTCCGCTTCCTCCACCTCCAGGACAGCCTCTTCCTGCGCTTCGGCCAGCGCCTCGTTCTCCTCGCCGTACTCCTCAAGACGCGCTTCCACGGCCGCTTCAATGGCCTCGGTCACTTCGTCTTCGGTCATCGGCGCGGCGCCGTTATCCTCGTGCTCGGCCACCAACTCGAGTGCCAGCGTCGCCGTGCTCTCGCCGTCGTCCTCGTCCTCGTCCGCAGACGGACGGCCGCGATACTTGGCCAGCGATTCGCCGGGTAGAACCAGAGGCTCGTCCTCCACCTCTGCCTCTGCCTCGGGCGCGTCCACCTCCGGTTCATTCGTCTCGTTCAGGGTTTCGGCCGGGCTGGCGAATTTCGTCTCCGGGAAGCCCCTCCCGTTCGGCCCCCTCCGGCGGCGGCGTGAACGGCGTCCGCGGCGGTCGCCCTGCTCGTCGCGCGGCTGGCGTCCCTCGGCCGCCGCAGCCAGATCGCTTCCGGCCTCATCTGTACCTGTCTCACCGGCGGAGGCGGCGGGTGCGCTGCTGTCCGGCCGTTCAGAGTGTTCTCCCCGGGCGTACCGGCCGTGTTCTCCACGTTCGCTGCGCTCGCCGCGTTCTCCACGTTCGCTGCGCTCACCACGTTCCCCACGTTCCGGGCGCGCGCCGCGTTCGCCACGTTCACTACGCTCACCACGTTCCGCACGAGGCTGCCGTCCCCGGCTGTCGCCCGAACCAACCCGGTCGTACTCCTCACCGGTCTCATCGAAAAAATCGGAGACGTACAGGAAGGCGTCGCGCTCCAGGCCGATGTTGACAAAGGCGCTTTGCATGCCTGGCAGCACGCGCGTCACCCGTCCTTTATGTATGCTGCCTACCAGCGAGTATTCATTGGCCCGTTGAAAGTAAACCTCAACCAGTTGCCCATTCTCGAGGATGGCCAGTTTCGTTTCGTGGCGATTGGTGGAAATCACCAACTCTTTTGTCATCAGGAATCTCCGTTCGGAAGACGGAGCTGGAAAGATTCAGGGCCGGCAACAGGAGCGTGGCGCCAGAAGGCCCGGAGCAGACTTTGTCTCCCGCCTCCACCTCGCCGGACCAGCCGGCGCTTGTGCGCGCGCATGGACATGCGCGCCTCGAACCATGTGTGCGCGGGAAACCGGGCGGGTTCGCGCGCCCCGGCCTCCTATCCTGTTTCCGGACAGCCGCCCACGGCGTCTTGGTTCGCCCTAACCTTTGTGCAGCCGCTTCCATTTAATTCACAAACCGCCGGAGCCGGACATTGTTCACGAGCCCCAGCATCATAAATGTCGACAACATGTTGGATCCGCCGAAGGACATGAGGGGAAGTGGAATGCCCGTCACGGGCATCAACCCCACCACCATGCCGACATTCACCAACAGGTGAAACAACAACAAAGCCGCGACCCCCATGCAGATGTACATCCCCGCCCGGTCAGGCGCCGTCTGTGCATTTTGCACCACCTGCATCAGAAGCCAAAAATACAGTATCAGTACTACGACAACTCCTACAAACCCATGCTCCTCGCCAAACGTGGCGAAGACAAAATCCGTATGAGGAACCGGAAGGAACCGCAACTGGGTCTGCGACCCTTGCGTCACTCCGCGTCCCCACATGCCGCCGGATCCAATCGCAATCTTCGATTGGACCACCTGGTAACCGGATCCACGCGGATCCGACTCCGGGTTTAGAAAAGTCTCAATCCGCGCCTTCCGGTAGTCTGCCAGAAGATGATGATAAGCAATCCATGACACGCCTGCCATCAATACAGCGCCAATCACAATGTATCGCAACCGGAGACCGGCCAGAAATACACCAATAGCCAGCACCGGCAAGTACGTCAGCGACGTCCCCAAATCCGGCTCTCGTTCCACAAGAACCCAGGGAACCGCCACTAAAGCTCCTAGTTTCAACAACTCACGAACCCCCAGCGTATCCCGCCGGGACTCCGTCAGAAACCGGGCTACCAGCAATATTATCATCAGTTTGGCGAACTCGGATACCTGGAACAACAGGCCGGGCAACTGAATCCACCGCCGTGCGCCGCCAATCGACTTCCCCGATACCAGCACCACCAGCAGCAACACCACCGTCGTGATGTAGATGACGGGGATCTGTCCCAACAGCGTGTGGTAGTCCACCGAGGCGATGAACCACATCAAGACCAACCCCAACAGGATGTACAACACCTGCTTCCACCACGCGTTCGTCCACACCGGAAACTCATGCGTGGCCGAATAAATCTGCAGCACCCCGATCGAACAAATCGTCAAGGCGATGGCCAGCAAGCCCCAATCGAGATCTCGGAATGACCGGTAGGATGACATGAACCGCCAACGGGAAGCGACCGGGCGCCGCTCCACAACCTATTATGTGCGACAGCGGCGCCGCCCGGCGGCCCGAATTCCCGTTTCCCGCAATCCGCACGGCAGTCACCTGTAATCTTGCCCCACGCCCCAGCGTCCAATAGACTCAAGAGGGAAGGTTCTACGCCCTCGCTCATGGCCGTGGTCGGCGTACTCACTCTCGAACTGCACATCGAAGGCGCGCATTCTCTCAAGGACAAGCGCCACCTGGTCAAGGGCCTGAAAGACCGTCTTCGTTCGAGGCACAACGTCGCCGTGGCGGAGACCGATTTTCAGGACGCCTGGCAGCGATCGCGCCTGATGGCTGTCACGGTATCAGGCGAACGGAGGCGCGCCGAACAGGTGCTGCAGGCCGTCGAAAGGGATGCGGCGCACATCGCCGGCGGCGCGCTGGTAGGCGCTTGGACAGAATGGATTGAATGACTTATGGAAGCCCGGCGCTCCGAGCGCGTGGCCGAAGCGCTACGCGAGGAACTCGGTGAAATCATCAACTACGAACTGAACGACCCTCGGATCACGAACGTGTCGGTCACCGAGGTGCTTTTCCCCCCGGGCGCCCGCCAGGTCCACATCCGGCTGACCATACAGGGCTCCCCCGCCGAACAGGCGGAGTGTCTGCAAGTCATTCAAAAGGCTAGCAGTTTCATTAAAGCCCAGATCGCCGAGCGCATCGACATGTTCCGCATGCCGGAATTGAAGTTTTTCGCCGACCTGGATCCCGAAACCCGCCGCAAGCAGAACGATCTGCTGCGCCGGATCCGCCGCGGACGCCCCCGTCCGGATGCCCCCGCGGAGACCTCCGCTCCCCCCCCGCCCAGCGAAAAAAAAGAAGGCCTATGATCGCTGTGCGCAAAGGCTTTGTGCTACGGTTGTGGTTGGCATCGGCTTTCTGGGTGCCGGTCTCCGGGAGGGCTGCCGAACCGCTTCGGATCGAGTCCAGCCTGGACGCCATGGGAACCACCTTCACGGTGGTCGCTTATGGCGAAAACCGTGTGCAATTGGAGACAGCCGTCGATTTGGCGTTTGAAGAGGTTCGCCGGATCGACGACCTGCTTTCCAACTACAAGCCGCGCAGTGAGTGGAGTCAGGTGAACCGCGATGCGGCGAACCAGGCGGTGCGGGTTTCGCCCGAACTGTTTGACTTCCTCGAAACCTGTATGCAGTACAGCCGGCAGAGCGGCGGAACGTTCGACATCACCGTCGGGCCGCTCGTCAGGGTCTGGGGCTTCTATAAAGGCACCGGCCGTCTGCCGCATCGCGCTGAGATTCGCGGGGCCCTGGCCCGCGTCGGTTATCAGAAGGTGCTCCTGGACCGTTCAAACCAGTCCGTGCGGTTCGCCCGCAACGGCGTCGAGATCGATCCGGGCGGCATTGGTAAAGGCTACGCCGTGGATCAGGTGGTCGGCATCCTCAAAGAACGGGGAATTCGCTCGGCACTGGTTTCCGGCGGGGGATCGAGCATTTATGGCCTGGGCGCTCCTCCGGGCGAGCCCGGCTGGCCGGTGAAAATCCGCCATCCGCGCAAACCCAAGGAGAGTGTGGCCAGCCTGGTTTTGCATGATCTGTCGATGTCCACCTCTGGCACGTCGGAGAAATTCTTCGTCGCCGGCGGGAAGCTCTACAGCCATGTATTCGATCCGCGCTCGGGTTACCCGGCGCAAGGTGTGCTCTCGGTTTCGGTGACCGCCCCGCGGACCATCGATAGCGAAGCCTGGACGAAGCCGTTCTTCATTCAGGGCCGCCGCCCCGTCCCCGGCGCCCCAAAGGGATTGAGAGTTTTTTTGTGCGAGGACAAGGCGGAATTAGCATGCGCGTGGCTCCGATGAACAGCCGGTTTTTAGATGCCTGCCGGCGGCGGCCGACCGATGTGCGGCCCGTGTGGTTTATGCGCCAGGCCGGACGGTACATGAAACAGTACCGCGAGGTCCGGGCCCATCACTCCATCCTGGAAATCTGTAAACGTCCCGACCTGGCCGCGACGGTCACGCTGCAACCCATCGAAATTCTCGATGTCGACGCGGCCATCATCTTCGCCGACCTGCTGCTGCCCGTCGAACCCATGGGCCTCAAACTCGAATTCGTCGAAGGCCGCGGACCCATCATCGAAAACCCCGTCCGCACCTCCTCCGACGTCGATTCGCTGTCCATCTCCAACACCGACGACCTCGGCTATGTGGGCGAAGCCATCCAGATGACCGTCAAGGCCCTGGCCGGACGCGTCCCCCTCATCGGCTTCGTCGGCGCGCCGTTCACCATGGCCAGCTACATGGTGGAGGGCGGCCCCTCGAAAACCTTCCTCCGCACCAAGCAGATGATGTACCGCGACGAAACCCTCTGGCGCCGCCTCATGGGCAAACTCGTCGATGTCCTGGGCCCGTTCGCCATCTCCCAGGTGGCCGCCGGCGCCCGCGTCATCCAGGTGTTCGATAGCTGGGTGGGCGCCCTCGGCTCGGACGACTATGTCCGCTACGTCCAACCCTACTCCCGCGCTCTCATTGAACGCATCCGCTCGGCCGGCGTCCCGGTGATCCACTTCGGCACCGGCACCGGCGGCTACTTCCGCGAACTGCACGCCGCCGGCGGCGACGTCATCGGCGTCGACTGGCGCATCAACATCGACCAGGCCTGGATGGACATGAGCTACCGCGCCGCCATTCAAGGCAACCTCGACCCCGCCGTGCTCATGGCCCCCCTGCCCGAGCTGAAAACCCGCGTGCATGAGCTGCTGAAGCGCACCGGCACGCGCCCCGGCCACATCTTCAATCTCGGCCATGGCATCATGCCCGAAACTCCGGTGGACCACGTGAAGGCCGTCGTTCAGATGGTCCGCGAGTTCCGCCCCTAGCAGGAGTCCTCCGTGCGCCGGCGCGACCTTCTTTCCACCGCGTCCGCCGGTGCTCTATCCGCCTCGCAACTCCCCTCCCGGCCCAACATCCTCTGGATCATGGCCGACCAGTTACGGTATGACTGCCTCGGCGTCAACGGCAACCCTCTCACCCAGACACCCCATCTGGACCGCCTCGCCGCCCGCTCCGCCGTCTTCTCCCACGCTTTCGTTCAGTCCCCCGTCTGCGTACCCTCCCGCGTCACCTATTTCACCGGCCGCTACCCCCACGCTCACAGGAACCGCGTGAACTACACCCCCCTGGACCCGGGCGAGACTTTGATCCAGAGCCGCCTCCAGGCCGCCGGCTACCGCACCGCCGCGGTGGGAAAACTCCACTACTATCCCCCCACCCCCGCGCACGCCCGTTCGACAGGTTTCGACACAATTCGACTGGATGACGGCGTGCCGGCCACCGACCCCTACTCCGATTACGTCCGCTGGCGCAAGGACAACGACCCTCTCGCCTCCACCCCCTACCAGACCGTCGCGCCCAAACCCGGCGGAAACCCCTTCCGCGGCGCCATCGCCTACCAGCACACGCCCACCGCCTGGGTGGGCCGCGAAACGCGCGATGCGCTCGGCGGTCTCGCCCGCTCCGGCCAGCCCTTCTTCCTGTTCAGCTCGTTTTTCAAGCCCCATGCCCCCTACACCGTCGCCGAGCCCTACGACAGCCTGTTCAACAACGTCGACATTCCGCTCCCGCGCCAGGTGACCCTCGATGACATCGGCCGCCTGCCGCTTCCGGTCCAGCGCCAGATTCTCCGCGGCCGCCCCCAGTACGGCATGGACCGCGCACGGCTCCAGTGGATCTACCGCTCCTACTACGCCTCGGTGAAGATGATCGACGACGAGGTGGGCCGCATATTCGACACTTTGCGACAGTCCGGGCAGGAGTCGAACACCATCGTCGTGTTCAGCACCGACCACGGCGACCAGCTTCTGGAACACGGCCTCGAAGGCAAGAACGTCTTCTTTGAGGCCTCCGTCCGCGTTCCCTTCCTGATCGCTCTGCCAGGCCGCGTCCGCGCGGGCCGCCGCGAAGAGCTGATCGAGATGGCCGATGTCCTGCCCACCCTGTTCGATCTCTGCGGACTGCCTGTGCCCGCCGGCGTCCAGGGCCGCTCGTTCGCTCCCCTGCTCACCGGCGCCGGGCCTTATACCCCTCGCGAATTCGCCTTCTCGGAGAACATCATCCCCGAAGTCATCACCAATCGCGGCCTCGACATGCCCTACGTTCCCGGCCAGGGCGTCGGCGGCATCCTCCACCCCGACTCGAAGATGCTCCGCACCGCGCGCTGGAAGTTCAATCACTACCCGGGCAACGGCGGCGAGTTGTACGACCTGGCCAACGACCCCGCCGAGGAGCGCAATCTCTTCGCCAGCGCCGCCCATCAGCCCCGCGTCCGCGAAATGAAGGACCGCCTGCTCGACCTCCTCATCACCTCCGGCGAAACCAGCCAGATCGCGCCGCGCTGGCTGCTCCAGTAGCCGGACACTGGCGCTCCCCCGCCGCCACTCGCTATCCTGGAGGTGTTCAGGCAGGGACATCATCGCCACGGCATCTCCACACCCCGTCGTTGTGATCGGAGGCGGCATCAGCGGCCTCAGCGCGGCGTACTATCTGAACCGGGCGGGTGTCGAAGTGACGCTGGTGGAATCCTCGCCCCGCCTGGGGGGCGTCATCACCACGGAAACCGTCGAAGGATGCGTCATCGAAGGCGGCCCGGACAGCTTTCTGGCCGCCAAGCCGGCCGCCATGGAGCTGATTCACGGCCTCGGCCTGGGCGGCGAGGTGATTGGCTCCAACGATAGCGGCCGCGTAACCTATGTGCGCCGCCACGGCCGCCTGACGCCGCTCCCGGACGGTCTCATGATGATTGTGCCCACGCGCGTGCTGCCCATGGCCGCCAGCAGCCTGCTCGGCTGGGAAACGAAGCTCCGCATGGGCCTGGAATGGTTCCGGAAACCGGTTCCCGCCGGGGAGGACCGCTCCGTCGCCGCGCTTGTCCGCGAACACTATGGCCAGGAGGCCGTCGATTACCTTGCCGAACCCCTGCTCTCGGGCGTCTATGGCGGCGATCCTGAACAGCTCAGCGCCACAAGTGTGCTGCCCCGGTTTGTCGAATACGAGCGCAAGTACGGCAGCCTGACGCGAGGCACTCTCGTCGAAATGGCACGAGGTACAGGGAAGCCGGGGGGCGCCCGGCCGGCGCAAAAAACACCCCTGTTCCGCACGCTGAAGGGCGGACTCGGTTCGCTCACGGCGGCCATCGAAACCGCGCTGGACCGCACCCGCGTCGTCCAGGGAACGGCCGAGGCGGTGGAGGAGGGCCGTGTCCGGGTGAATGGCGCATGGCTGCCGGCCCGCCACGTCGTGGCGGCCTGCCCGGCTCACGCCGCCGCCCGCCTGCTGCCCATCCCGGAGCTGGCCGGTATCACCTACTCCTCGTCGATGACCGTCGCGCTCGGTTACAGCACGGACAAGCTGGCCGCCCTGCCTCCGGGCTTCGGCTTCCTGATTCCCAAGCGCGAGCGGCGCCGGCTGGTGGCCTGCACCTTCGTTGGAAACAAGTTTGCCCACCGCTGCCCGCCCGGCATGGGACTGCTGCGCTGCTTTCTCGGCGGCGCCGCCGATCACGCCGTGCTCGGTCTGGACGACGAGAGCGCCGCCGCGCTGGTTCGCGACGAGCTGCGCTCGATCCTAGGCCTGGAGGCCGCGCCCGATTTCGTGCGCATCAGCCGCTGGCCGCGCTCCATGGCACAGTACACCGTCGGCCACGCCGCACGTCTGGCCGCCATCCAGGCCGCCGCCGCCCGCCTGCCCTGGCTCTCGCTCTCCGGCAACGCCTACAACGGAATCGGCATCCCGGATTGCATCGCCATGTCCAAGGCCGCCGCGCACAGGCTCGCCTCGGGCGAACCGCTTGCCGCGCCCGCGCGCGTCTGAGGCCGCCGGCGCCGGGCTCAGCGCCGTCCCCGCTCGGTCCGGGCCATGTCGTACAGCGCCCGGATATACCCCAGCGAATAGCTCCATCCGGCCATCCGCCCGCCTTTCATCTCCGGCACGTGGTCGGCGATCAGGTTCCCTCGGAAGTCGATCTCAACGAGCGTCCGCATCAGCTTCTTCATGTCCGTGTAGCCGTCGTCGACATAGGTTTCGACAAAATCCGGAATGGGCCCGGTGACGTTGCGGAAATGGATCTTCCACAGCTTACCCAGCTTCTGAAACTCGCGCGCCGCCTCGAACACGTCGCGGCCCATGAACTTGCCGCCTTCCATCCAGGTGCCGCAGCAAAGGCACACGCCGACGTTGGGCGAGTTGGCGATCTCCAGCGCCTTCATGTAGCCGTCGAAGTTGCCGAAGATGTTCCGCGGCACGCCGCCCAGCTCCGGCACGGGAGGATCGTCCGGGTGAATGCCTATGCGTATGCCCATCTCCTCGGCCACGGGAACCACCTGGCGGATGAAGTGGGTGTAGTTCTCCCACAGCTCCTCCTTCGAGTACCGGCGGCCGTGCGTCAATGGCCCCTCGAACACCTTGCCCGACCAGTAGCCCTTGGCCGTGCTCTGGTGGAAGGCTCGCGCCGGCGCGCCCCCGCGCGTCGTTTCCCGGTCGCTCGACCAGATGCCGTTGCCCATGTGGGCGTAGGTGGTGTAGGTCAGCCCCGCCGCCCCCAGGTTGCGCAGAAACTGCTTGTACTCCTCCACCTTGGCGTCGCGCCCGGGCAGGTTCAACGTCACCTCGGGCATGTTGTGCACGCTGCCGTTGCTGATGTTCCAAACCTTCAGTCCCGCCGCGGCGGCCTTCTTCACGATGGCCCTGTAATTTTCCGCCGAAGGCGGCTGCACGCCGCCGCCCACGTTCAACCACTCGATGCCCATCTGGCGCGCCCAGACCAGTTCGTCGTCTGGCAACTGATGGGAGGTTTGCAGCGAGATCTTGATGCCGGGCGTCAGGGGCGCGAGAGGCTTGCCGCGCGCGGGCGCGGGAGCCGCGGCGGAAAGCGCGGCGGCAGAAGCGGGAAGCGCGGCGGAAACGGCGAGAAATCCGCGCCGGCTGGTGATCGGGGGCATAACGGGTCCTCCTCGGGGACAGTGTCGGTTCGGGGCTACTCTATCTCATTCCCGGCGCCGCGTGTGGCTTGATCGCGCCACCTCGTGTACGGCGATGGCTCCGCGCGGCCGCTTTGCTACCCTGAAGCTTGATGGATGGAGTGATTGTCGTGGATAAGTCCACGGGTTGGACGTCCCACGACGTTGTCAATAAAATGCGCGGCATTCTGGGAATCCGGCGCATCGGCCATCTGGGGACCCTTGACCCGTCGGCCACCGGCGTTCTGCCGCTCGTCATCGGCCGCGCCACGCGCCTGTCGCAGTTCTACACCAAGGCCGACAAGGTATACGAGGCCGTGGTCCAGTTCGGTCACTCAACCTCCACATACGACGCCGAGGGGGAGCCAACCAGCGAGCCCGTGGCCTACGAACCCAGCGAAGATGTCCTGTGGCAGCACCTGCCGGCCTTTCGCGGCACTTTTTTGCAGACGCCGCCCGCCGTCTCGGCCAAGAAGATCGCCGGAACCCCGGCCTACAAGCTGGCCCGGCGCAACGTCGAGGTCCAACTGGCGCCCGTCGAGGTGACCGTCCACTCGCTGGAACTGCTGGGCTGCGAAGGCGCCTGCGCCCGTCTCTGCGTGCACTGCTCCGGCGGCACCTACCTCCGTTCCATTGCGCACGATCTGGGCCGCTCCATTGGCTGCGGCGCCTTCCTTGCCTCCTTGCGCCGCACGCGTTCCGGTGATTTCCCGATCGAACAGGCCGTCACTCTCGAACAGGCCGCCGCACATGTCCGCGCCGGCACGGCCGGCGAGATTCTCATTCCACCCGCGCGCCTGCTGCCCGGCTTTCCCGCCGAAACCGTCGACGCCATCACGGCCGGGCAGATTCGCCAGGGACGCGACTTCCGCGTCTCGCCCTTCCGCGTCCAACGCGGCGCTCCCTATGTGAAAGCCCTGGATCCGGACGGCGCTCTGCTGGCCATCGGCGAGCTGAAACTGCCCAATCTCTACCACCCGATGATGGTTCTTTGATAGCTTAGCTCCGGTTCATCTTCCATACGCCAAATTTTCATGGAAGAGGAGTATCCTGTGTGGGTGCTTCACCGGCGCGCGTGGTTAGTCGCCCTCTCCGGCTGCGGTCTGGCCACCGCCCCGACGGCGCTGGTCTACGCGCACCGCACGCGCAACCCGGCCCTGCTCTTCTTCTCGGGCCGCATTGAAGACTACTGCGCGGAATCGATCACACTGTCGCGCACGCTGGCCTCGCGCGAGCCGGTGGTGCGCACCTTTTCGATCAACGGGGAAACGTCTGTCCGGGGCGATCTCCGCCGCGGCGTCCGGGCTTCCGTAAACTACGTCGTCACGGACGGCTCCTACATCGCCCGCCGCATTCTGGTCCGAGGCTAGCTCTTGCTCTCTAGCTCTTGCTCTCCGCCTGGCGCGCCGCCCGCCGCCGGCTCGGCCACCCCGGCTTGGACACCTGCCGCGCCCGTCCCAGGGCCAGCGTATCGCCGGGCACGCCGTCGGTGATCACGGAGCCCGCCGCCACATAGCTGCCTTCTCCCACCGTCACAGGCGCCACCAGCGTCGTGTTGCTGCCCACGAACGCCCCGGCCGCCACGGCCGTCTTGTGCTTCTCGAAGCCGTCGTAGTTGCAGGTGATCGTCCCGGCGCCGATATTCACGCCTTCGCCCACCAGAGCATCGCCCAGATAGGCCAGATGCTGCGCCTTGCTGCCTGCGCCCAGGACGGTTTTCTTCAGTTCGACGAAGTTACCCACCACGGCGCCCGGTTCCACCACGGCCTGCATCCGCAGCCGCCCGTACGGCCCTACCTTCGCCCCCTCGGCCAGGCGCGAATCGGCCACCATGCTGAAGGGCTCCACCACGGCCCGGTCCTCGAGCGTCGCGTTGGAGAGAATGCTCGCCGCGCCCACGCGGCACTCCTCGCCCACCACGGTCCGGCCGCGCAACTGCGCGAAGGCCTCGATCACCGTGTCCTGGCCGATGGCCACGCCGGCGTCGATGGTCACCGTCTCGGGCCGTTCGATGGTCACACCGGCCAGCATGTGCGCGCGCACCGTGCTTTCGCGCATCACACGGTCGGCCACGGCCAGTTCCACCCGCGTGTTGATGCCCAGCAACTCGGTCTGGTCCTCCACCGGATAGGCCGCCACAAGATGGCCACGGGCCGCCAGAATTTCCACGAGGTCCGTCAGGAAGATCTCTCCCGTCGCCGGGTTTGGCCGCAGCCCGGCCAGGAGTGGCCACAGCAGGGCCGCTTCAAAACAATAGATGCCCGAGTTGATCTCCCGCACGGCCAACTGTTCCGGCGTGGCGGCCTTCTGCTCGACGATGCCCACGATGCCGCCCTCGGCATTGCGCAAAATGCGCCCATACCCTGTCGGGTCTTCCATCTCCGTCGTGATCACCGTGCAGGCCGCGCTCAGTTCCTTGTGCCGCGCCGCCAGCGCCCGCAGGGTACCGGCGCGCAACAGCGGACAATCGCCGTAGGCGACAATCACGCGTCCGCCGGCCGGCTCCAGCGTCTCCCGGCAGCACAGCAGAGCATGTCCAGTCCCCTTCTGTTCCGCCTGCATGGCGAAACGCACGCCCGTGGACTCCAGCACCTCGCGCACGCGCCCGGCCTGATGGCCCACCACAACGGCGACGCTCTCCGGCGCGGCCAGCTCCAGCGCCGCCGCCACCACATGCTCCACCAGGGTTCGTCCGCCGGCCTCGTGCAGCACCTTCGCTCTCCGGGAACGCATCCGCGTCCCAAGACCCGCCGCCAAAATCGCCACCGATACCATTTCCGACATGATTCTCCTATTGTCGCCTCGCGGGCTCCCCTTCATCCATCGGTTCGCCGGATTCGCTTCAGTAGGTATAAGGTAAGGTCTGCCGGAACGGCCGCTTCAGCGGGCCCCGGCGCGTAAGCGGCGCTGCCGCCGGCGCGCTTGCGCCGCCAGCGTCACGGCCACTTCGGCGATGGCCGCCGGATCGTGGCGCACCTTTTCGCCCGAATCGAGAAGGTTCTTCCCGATCACCTGCACGCCCAGCTCTTCCATGTGCGGCTTGTCGTTCTCCACCGGAAACACCCGCTCGGCCGCGTACCGCCGGCGCATGGCGCCCGTCACCGGACGCGTATTCACCACGGCGTAGTCCACCAGGCCGCGGCGCGAATGGTGCAGAATCGCGCGCACATGGTCGCTCGCCTTGTAGTTCATCGTCTCGCCCGGCTGCCACATCAGGTTCACGAAGTAGACCACCGGGGCCGAGGCCGCATGCAGAGCCTCCGGTATTCCCTGCACCAGCAGGTTCGGAATCACGCTGGTGTAGAGCGATCCCGGCCCCAGGCAGATCAGATCAGCGCGCCGGATCGCCTCCAAGGTTCCGGCCAGCGGCTTCACCCGCCTCGGTTTCAGCGCCACGCGCCGGATGCGTGTGCGGCTCCGGCTGATGTTGGTTTCCCCCGCCACGCCTGTGCCGTCTTCCAGCCAGCCCTCCAGCGAAACGTTCGCCGCCGTCGAGGGAAAGATGCGGCCGCGCGTGGCCAGCACCTCCGAACTCAGCGCCACGGCCTGCGAGAAATCGCCGGTCAACTGCGTCATCGCCGTCAGGAAGAGGTTGCCGAAACTGTGACCCTTCAGCGTTCGGCCCGCATCGAAACGATGCTGGAACAGGCGCGACAGCAGAGCCTCGTCCTCGCTCAGCGCCACCATGCAACTGCGGATGTCGCCTGGCGGCAGGATGTCCAGTTCGCGCCGCAGCCGTCCGGAACTGCCGCCGTCGTCGGTCACCGTCACCACCGCCGTGATGTCGATCTCCGGCGACAGAGCAGGCGGCTGTCCCGCGTCGCCGCCCGCATGGGGTGTGTACTCCTTCAGTCCGCGCAGCAGGGCCGAGAGTCCGGTGCCTCCGCCAATGGCCACGATGTGCAGCGGGTCTGCCTGCCTCATCCAATCTCCATCCTCCGCGGCCGCCCGGTCATGCGCTGGGGCCGCGCTCCGGCTGGAGTAGTTCGCGAATGGGGGATTGCCGCGCCAGAACGGCCCAGTCCGGATCGTTCCGGACGGCGTTCCGCGTGGCGGGCCGCAAGGCGATGGCCCGCTGGAGATGTTCGGCGCAGAGGCCGAGGTCTCCCTGCATTCCCGCGCACAGGGCGTAGGCGGAGTGGATGTGGTCGGCGTCTCCGTCCGCCGCAAGAGCTTCTCGCAAGTGCCCGGCCGCGGCTGCGTAGTCGCCCCGGTTGAGCAGAACGACGCCGGCGGTGTAGTGATCTTCGGCTGTATCCGGCTTGAGCGCATCCTGTTCCTGCCTGCGCGCGCACATTTTCAGGTGCGTGCGGGCGGTGTGCGCGATGTCCGGCGCAGGTCCCCCGGCGGCGGTTTCAAACAGCCGCGCCGCCTCGGTCCATTGACGCTGGTGAAACAGCTTCATGGCCTGCGCGAACAGCTCCACCTGTCCCTGCATGTCCAGTGGGGTCTGTCCAGGTTTTGTATCAGCCGATTTTGCATCCGCCCTGCCGCCCTTTGCCGGCTGGGTCTTTGAGGTTGGCGCCTGTGTCTTCAAGGAACTCTTCCCGGTTGCGCGAAAAGACCAGGTTCCGGAGCCGTCCGGACGCGCGGCCATCGTGCGGCCCTCCCGCGCCCCGGGCCTCTCCTCCGAACCATACCGCCATGAGAGTCAGGCCCGGTTAACGCCCCCGTGGCTGGCTTTTCACTGTCTCCTATCCTAGCGAACGCCCTGGCTCGCTGTCTCCCCGGCCCGCCGGGGCGGCATCCGAGGCGGTGCGGCTCGCGCGGAGCTTGGCTAAAAGTGCAATCGCAGCGTGTACTGGACTTCCCGTCCATAGTTGACTTGCGAGGTGATGCCGCCAAACTGGGTACTCACGACGCTCAGGTTCGGGTTCCCGGGCATCACGCTGTTCGTCAGATTGTATCCTTCCAGACGCAGTTCCACCTTGAACCGTTCGGTCAGCGTGAAGTTCTTCGAAATCGTCGTGTCGAGTTGCCAGAACCGCGGGCCCGTGATGCCGTCATACTGAAACGGGTTTGTCCGCGGAGTAAAGGGCGTGGCCTGCTTGAACACCGAGGTGTTGAACCACCGCGGCCATTCGCGGGTAGCTTTGCCGGGATCGCCCGTGACGTCGAGTTGCCCGAAGCGCAAAAACGATCCCGAGTTCCACATAAAGATGCTGGACGTCGACCAGCCGCCGGCGATCGCATTCAACACGGGGTGCATGTTGGCGCCAAACCTCTTCCCCCGGCCAAAGGGCAGATCGTTGGTGGCCCCGATGGTCATCCGGTGGCGCGGGAGTGTGGCCGGTATCATCGTCAACTTGTCCACGAACTGGTCCGGCGCGTTGAAATAGTCGCCCGTCGATTCGCGATTGTAGTTATACCCCCATGTCACGCTGTAGCCGGAGGCGAAGCGGCGCTGCACGCGCATTTGCAGGGCCTTGTACCGGTTGGCGACTCCGGGCCGGAACGCTTGCGTAAGATCGCCGTATTGCGGATACGGACGGAGCAGCGTGGAAAGCGGAACGGTGCGCTGGCCACGCAATTGTCCCGGCATCAGCGAAGCCGGCAGCCCGAAGAATGGATTGCTCACGGGCACGGCAAGGTTGTTCTTGTGCGTATAGCTCAACTGCGGATCCACCATATTCAGCGCCGTGCCAAATCCGGCATTGCCTCCCTGCCCTTCCGGAACCATGTTGTGGCCGAAGTTCATGAAGAAGGTTGCATCGGCCTTGAAGCCCAGAAACAGGTCGCGCTCGACTGTGAAGTTGAGGCGGTCGTTCATCGGAGTCTTCGGGTTTTGCAATGACCACGTGGCGGCCGCGCCAAGATTGGTATTGCGCCCGTCGCCGTTCCCCCTCGGCAGCACAAGCGGATTCGACGCCGGGAACGGATTGCTGAACACGCCCTGGGGAACGCCCAGAAGCTGCGGCGGTCCATTCGAGATCGCCGAAAAGCCGTCCGTCGCCGGAAGTCTCCAGGAGTATCCGAACACGCTCATCAGAGGAACGGCATAGCGCGCGTAACCAATGCGGATCGCGGTCCGGTCGTTGGCGCGGATGGCGATCCCGAGCCGCGGCAGAAAACCACGCGCGGAAGCCGAATAGAGTCCCTTGTTCTGGTCCGTTGTGTAAACCCACGCGCCGTTGTAAACCGGCCGCGCGGCCCCGGGTACCGCCGCCACCTGTGGCGGCATGACGGGAGTGTTGCCGCCCTGAAACTCCGGAATCGGGCTGCTGAGATCGAGGTAGCGCGAAAGCCGCCGCAGACGTTCGGAAGGAGCCGTCTCATACTCCCATCGAAGTCCGAGGTTCAGCGTCACACGCCGGTTCAGCTTGAAGTCGTCCTGGAAGAACACTCCATACTGGTCCTGTTCCGTGTAGCGGGGCGAGACGTACTGCGCGTTCATGCTGGTGTCGATGTAGCCAAGCAGGAACGTGGCCCAGGCGCTTCCATTGAGAAGCAGATTGGGCGCATTGTAGGTCTCGGCGGTCGCATTCGCGGTGAAGGGGAAGGAGCCGA
>JADLCT010000075.1 GCA_020847045.1 Bryobacterales bacterium
CGTTTCATCGAAACGGGGACCAGCCCGAGGCCAGCCTCCCTCAAGATTGGCAGATCGGAAATTAGTAAAGGTTGGGGTCCAGAGCAGTCCCTCGCTCAGCGTATCACAGGGTGTCAACAGCAACAATGAGATAGCCAGAAAAATGAAAGCGGAGGGCGAACCCGGGCAGGAGGCGCCCGGCGGCGGACCGCTACAATAGGAGTTATTCCATGAACCGGCGGCGATTTCTGTATTCGGGACTGGCTGTGGCGGGCTGCGCCCGGCGGCGGGCGGAGGCCCCGGCGGGTACTGCTTATGTGGCCAACCGCGCGGGCAAGGCGGTGGCTGCCGTGGACCTGGGGGCCCTGGCCGTGGTGAGACACATTGCGCTGCCGGCCGAACCCGAAGCGCTGGCGAGCCACAGAAGCCGGCCGTCGGTGGTGATCTCGCTGCCCGGAGCGGCGAGCCTGGTGGAACTGAACACGGAGACGCTGGAGCTGGGACAGCGTGTGAAACTGCCCTCGGCGGTGTCGAAGCTGCGCTATGCGCCGGATGGCGCGTCGCTCTGGGTGCTGACGCCGGAGACCAGGCAGTTGCTCCGTCTGGCGGCGGACAGCCTGAAGGTGGAGGCGCGCATCGCTTTGCCCGAGACGCCGGTGGATTTCGACCTCTCGATCGAAGAGGACTGGGCGGCGGTGAGCCTGGGCGCCAGCGGCAAGGTGGCGCTGATCCGCCGCTCGGCGGGCAAGCTGGACCGCGTGGCCACGCTGGACGGCGACGTGGGGCAGGTCCGGTTCCGGAAAGATGCCCGCTGGCTGATGGCGGCCGACCGGGCCGGGCGGGCCATGGTGTTCTATCACATGGGGACGCACGGCGTAGGCGTTCGCGTGCCGCTGCATCTGCGGCCCGATCATCTGTGTTTCAAGCCGGATGGCGGTCAGTTGTTCATCACGGGCGAGGGGTTGGACGCCGTGGTGACGCTGTATCCGTATCAGACCGAGGTGGGCTCGACGATGCTGGCCGGGCGGACTCCCAGCGTGATGGCGGCGAGCGTGTTTCCCAGCTACCTGTTTGTGGCGAACACAACGGCCGGCGCGGTGACGATTCTGAACGTGGCCACCCAGAAGGTGATGGGTGTGGTGCAGGTGGGACGCCAGCCGGGGTTCCTCTCGATTACGCCGAACCAGGAGTATGCTCTGGTGCTGAACCGCGAGTCCGGCGACATGAGCGTTCTACACATTCCGACACTTTCGGCGCGCCGGACCAAGGCGGCGGGACTGTTCACACAGGTTCCCGTGGGATCGGAACCGGTGGCCGCCGTGGTGCGTGAACTGTAGCGGCGTGCGCCCGGTCCGCGCACGGCGGCCTGCGGGCTACAGGGCGCTCGAATGGTCGTGGATGATGCGCCAACCGGCGGCGGATTTTCGGACCACCAACGTGAAGAGGCCGTTCGCCGGGCCTCCGCTGCCCGCCGCGCGCTCCAACTGGAAACGTCCGGTGACGATGGCCGCGCCGGGCGGGAGCATGCGGACCCTGAGGTCGTGGAACGCCAGCTTGCCCATGTGTCCGGCATCCGGATAGGCCGTCTTGTACCGTTCTCGCACGGCCGCCGTGCCGCGGACGACGCTGCGTGAGACGAAGGTGGTTTCCGGCGAGTCTTCGTAGCAGCGCAGGAAGGCGGGAATATCGGCCCGGTTCCAGTCCTCCACGGACTGGCGCAGCATGGCGAGGATGGCGTCCGGGGGCGCGGGCCCCGGTTCGGGCGGCGCGGCGGACGGCGTTGCGGGAGAAGGCAGGGCGGCGGGCAGCAGGAAGCCAAAAGCACGGCGCGTCATGCCCGCGATTGTCGCACGGAGCTACCGCGGCGGTGGAACGACAAAGTCGATGCCGGGCCGGACGCCATAGTCGCCGGGGAGCTTGTCGTAGGGTTGGGCGCCGCGGCCGTTGTAGTTCCACACAATGCGGCCAGCGCGCAGCGTCATGTCGCACAGCAGGCGGCGCTGGCCGTGGATGCCCGCTCCGGAGGCGTCGGCGAAGCCAAAATCTCCTTGCTGCAACTGCCAGACGGCGAGATCGGCTTCGGCGCCCACACTGAGATGGCCCAGAGCGGGCCGTGAGATCATCTGGGCCGGAGTCCACGTGGAGGCGCGCACGGCTTCCTGCAACGGCAGTCCCATGGCCATCAGCTTCGACATCGTGGTGGGCATGTCCTGCATCTGGGCATTCATGCTGCCGGTGTGGAGATCGGTGGAGATGGAGTCGGGATAAAAGCCCTGTTTGATCGCGGGCACGGCATTGCGCATGACAAAGCTGCCGCCGCCGTGGCCGACGTCGAAACGAACGCCACGCGCGCGAGCGCGCTTCAGGTAGTCGTAGAGTTTGCCGTTGGCGTCGATCCAGGGCACCGGGCCACGAAACATGTGGGTGGCGATGTCACCAGGGCGGAGCCGCTCGGTGACCAGTTGCCAGAAGGGCCGTTCGCGCAGGAAGTAGCCGAAGTCGACCATCACGGGAATACCCGCCTCCTTGCCCGCGGCGATGGCCGAATCGACGGACTTCCAGCCGGGCAGTTGATAGTGGGCGCTCTTGATGCCGACGACGGCGTCCTTGTGTTTGATGGCCAGGCGGGCAAGCTCGGTGGGATTGAAGTCGCCCTGCTCGGTGATGTCGCTGATCATGCCGTAGCCGGCCACGTTGATGAAGGCGAGCACGCGCGTGCGGGCGCGGTCGATGACGGTTTGGCGGAAGATTTCAAAGTTGCGCCAGCCCGACGAGCCGGCGTCGCACAGCGTGGTGACGCCGGTGCGGAAGGAGAGCGCGTCGGCCTGCACGGAGTTGTCGCCGGCCCAGGCGCCGGGAATGCCGGTGGTATTAAAGACGTGGGCGTGCAGGTCGATGAGGCCGGGCGTCACGTAGAGGCCGCTCAGGTTGAGGGTGCGCTGAGCCTGCGCTGCGGGAATGCTGGCGGCCACGGCGGCCACCTTGCCGCCGGAGATGGCGATGTCACGGACGCCGTCGATATTGTTTTTGGGATCGACGAGATGGCCGCCTTTCAGAAGCAGGGAGTACGGCTGGGCGGCCAGCGTGAGCGACGCGGCCAGTCCGCAGAGAAAAAGACGCATGGGGGCATTGTATCCGCTGGCGGGCGGGGCGGGGAGCGGGCCGTGTACTGGTGAAAGCACCCGTGCTACAGCCATGTGCCGGTTCCTCAAGCCCGCACAAGGATTTGAGCAGTTACCCAGTCGAGCACCATTAAGAGTCTGCCGCCATTCACCGATATGGTGTAACGTGGTGCAGATAGGGTTATTCGATCATCTTGGCAGCCATGAAACGGGCGAAGCAGGAGGAGGACAGGCAAGTGCAGTCAGCAGAGACAGCGGCATCGGTGCGCGCCTCGGTGAGCTTTCCCTCGGAGCTCTACCGGACGTTGGAGGAGATTGCGAAACAGAAGAAGGTTTCGTTGGCATGGGTCGTGCGCGACGCAGCCGAGCGGTACGTCACGGAAAAATGGCCGCTGTTCAACCAGTCACCACAAGAGGAAAAATGAAAAAAGCTGGCGCTCAGTTGAGGCTGATACCCTCACCCAAAAGCAAGGCCAAGGGCAAAGCGCCCGTTGCTCCTTTTGCCACGCTCGACCTCTTTTGTGGTGCCGGTGGAATTACGGAAGGATTCCGGCAGGCAGGCTATACATGCCTGTATGGCAATGATTGCATGGAAGAAGCGATTAAGACTTTTTCCTACAACCATCCAGAGGCATGGGCAGAAGCGCGTGACATCGAAGAGGTTGACCCCGCCGATGTCCGAGAGCGCCTTGGGCTCTCAAAAGGCTCTCTTGATGTGTTGGTAGGTGGGCCGCCCTGTCAGGGGTTCTCGATCAACGCGCCAGAGCGTTTCCTCAAGGACCCCCGTAACAAGCTGTTCAAGGACTATGTGCGGTTTGTTGAGGAGTTTGAACCGAAGACGTTTCTGTTCGAGAATGTTCCGGGCTTGCTCTCCCTAGGAGACGGAAAAGTATTCCGCCTCATCATGAGTGAGTTTGAACGCCTCGGCTACCACGTCACACACAAGATTCTTTTCGCCGCGCACTATGGTGTCCCGCAGGAACGATGGAGGCTGATACTGATTGGGTCCCGGCTCTCGCCGATCTCAGTTCCGGCCCCGACTCACTACGCAACTGGCCGTGCGAATTTCCGTGGCGGCAGCACATTGACGTTCCAGCTTGGAGATGCCGACAGAAAACGCCTGCTTCCGGCCGTGACTGTGGGGCAAGCCATCGGTGATTTGCCCCGTCTGGAGATGGGTGAGGGTGCTGAAGTGGTGGGCTATACCAATGACCCACATAGCGCCTATGCTGAAGCAATGAGGAACCCGGATGGTGTCACTTTCAACCATTTCGGAGCGAAGCTCTCGAAGCAGAATGTCGAGCGCATGAAGTATGTGAAGCCCGGTGGCTCGTGGCGCGACATCCCGCATAAGCTGCTGCCCCAAGGTATGCAGCGTGCGAGGAAATCCGACCATACAAAACGCTACGGCCGGCTGCGCAATGATGGCCTAGCGGGCACCGTGATGACGAAATGCGATCCGCATTGGGGCACGGTGTTTCTCCCGGATCAAGAGAGGTCTTTGTCGGTGCGCGAAGCGGCCAGGTTCCAATCGTTCCCTGATACATACAAGTTCCTTGGCCCCCGCGTGTCGCAATATGAGCAAGTAGGGAACGCTGTACCGGTGCTGATGGCGAAAGCCATCGCTCTAGAGATACGCGCACATCTTGAATCGCATGGAGTGGTGCCGCAGGCACAACCAGAAGCGGCCCATGGCTAGCCGCATCATCGAATTTTTCGGCTACAGCCCGGAGGACCGCTCCGAGGCCGCAGTCGCAGCGCGCACAAAATTGGAATGCCCTTTCCTTGAGCGGCAATGCGTCAAGACACTTAGTGATGGCCTGATCAGCGGGGCTTGCACTCTCAAGCCCACCAAAGCCGGGCAGGTCATCTGCTGCCCCATCCGCCTCTACTCCGGCAACTATGAAATCTTGCGCGACGTGGCACGGGTGTCTTTCGGCCCCAAGATTCCGCTTGTCTCTGGGAATGCAATCACGGAGCAGACGGGCGAATGCGTTGCCGTCTTCGGCAAGGGCTGGGGCAAAGAATTGCGGCTGCCGTCGCGCACAAAAACGGGCGGAAAGAGCGGTGCGTATTTTGTCGATTGGGTGCTGGCGCATGTAAGCGCCACGGGGGAACTAATCAGCTTCGTTGCGGTCGAGGTGCAGTCGATTGACACGACCGGCAATTACCGCGAAGAGCGCGATACCTATCTCAGGGAGGAGGCGTTCTCCGGCAAGAGTACGGCGGGCTTCAACTGGGAGAACGTCAACAAGCGCATCCTCCCGCAGATCATCTACAAGGGTCATGTGCTGCGGCAGGAGCCTCTTTGCCAGAAAGGGTTGTTCTTCGTCTGCCCGACACCGGTCTATGACAAGATCAGCGAAAGGCTGGGTGGCGGGCTTCGCCCCTATCCGTTGCAGCCGGGCTCGCTCACGATTATGTGGTATGACATCGGCGGGCCGGTGGATGCCGGAAGCATCAGATCGCTGGAGATGGTTGGTCAGTTCACCACGACCATCGACCAGGTGGCGCTTGCCTTCACCGCGCCCAGCAACCTGCCGCCTGCGCAGGTTTACGAGAAGGCCATCCGGGCCTCGCTGGAGCGCAAATGAATGGACCGCAGCGCCAACATGCGTGCCATCCGCAGCAAGGGCATGAAGCCGGAGCTCACTGTACGCAGTCTTGTCCACCGGCTCGGTTTTCGCTTCCGGCTGCACCGCAAGGATCTTCCCGGCAAGCCGGACCTGGTGTTCGGGCCGCGCAAGCCGCTTGCGTTCCCGCGCGGGGCGGGCGAGAATCTCCCCATGCTGAAAACCCTGTTCACGACTTTGGTGATGGTGGCGCTTCCCACCCTGGCGGCCGATATCAGCGGCGAATGGAAGGGCACGGCGGAAGGGCCGAATGGAACCTTCGAACGTTCGTTCACGTTCAAGGTGGACGGCGGCAAGCTGACGGGTGAAACCGTGTCGCCTTATACGGGCAAGTCGGAAATCAAGGATGGGAAGGTGGATGGCGACAACGTCAACTTCACCATCACCGCCAGCATCCAAGGCAACACGGTGCAGATCAAGTATGAAGGCAAGGCGGCCGGCGGCGATATCAAACTGACCTCGACGTTTTCCGGCAACAGCGACTTTCCACCGATCCAGTGGACGCTCAAGAAGGCCAACTGACGGCGTCCCGCGTGTTACAGTGGCGGCATCGCCATCACCTGAAGAGGGACAACCATGCCAGCCACCCGCCCTGGGCGCGCCTTGCCGCGCGTCCTGCCATTTCTGGCCATCGCCATACTGGGAGCGCAGACCTCCCTGCCGCCTCCGCCCGCGCCCCAGCGCGTGCCTGCTCCGGCCCCGGACACCGGTGCGCCTTACGCGCCGCAGGCGATTGTGCCGGGCGGCGTCGTGGCGCCACTCTACCCGCCGGACTCGCCCTTTCTGAACGCCAGCCGCGTGCACGAGCCCGAGGTGTACAACATGAACCGGGCTGTGCCGGCCCGGATCAACAGCATTGTCAACATTCACAACCCGTCCATCGAATTTCATCCCGTGGACCCGGTTCTGAATACGGGCGCAGTGATCATTCTGGCTGCGGGCGGCGGTCACAACACCCTGAACGTGGGGGCCGAGGCAGCCGACTTCGTCCCGTTTTTCTATAGCTACGGCATCAACACGGTGATTCTGCGGAACCGTCTGCGGCGCGACGGCTACGAGCCGCGTGTGGACGCGGTGAACGACGCGTTGCAGGCAATCCGCCTGGTGCGCGCCTATGCGAAAGAGTGGAACCTGGACCCGCGCAAGATTGGCATCATGGGCTTTTCGGCCGGAGCGGAGTTGGCGGCGCCGGCCGCCGTTCTGTTCGACGCCTTCGACAAGGAGCACGCCGGCGAGGGCGGCCCGCTGGCGGCCGTGACATCGCGGCCGGATTTCGCGGGCATCATCTACCCCGGGCCAACGCCCTTTGCGCGCGGGCGCACGGCGCCGGAGATTCCGCGTAACACGCCGCCGGCCTGGATCATGTGCGCCGGGGCGGGCGACCGGATTCACGCTCTCTGGGCCGTGGACTACTACATGGCGATGTTGAACGCGGGCGTGCCCAACGTGGAGATGATGCTCTACGGACGCGGACGGCATCCCGGCCAGACGCTGCCCGATGGCAGCCGCATGACGGCCGGCATAACGGACCGGGGCGGCATTCCCATCGGCTCATGGCAGTTCCGCTTCCTCGACTGGTTCCGCGACCTCGGCTTTCTGGCCAAGCCGGGCGTGGAGACCAGGGCCGCGCAGGAGACGGCGCTCTACATGCGTGAGCCGCTGCCGCGGCCATTTGGCGCGCCACCCGTGGGCCAGCCCTCTCCGCCGGCGCCAAAACCGTAACGCCCAATCGCCGGACTAACGGGACTTGGCGGCCGCCGTCTGCAAGCCGAGGTTCGCCACGATGCTTTCGAACACACCCTCGATGCTCTGGTTGCCATCAATGGTGACAAGCATGCCCTTTTGTTCGAAGAGACGGAGCAGAGGCTGCGTCTTTTCGAGAAACTCCTGCAGGCGCACGCGCAAGGCCTGCGGGTTGTCGTCGAGGCGTTTGGTGAAGCCGCCGCCCTGCCCTTCGGCCACACGCTGCATGACACGCCCGAACACGACATCCTCCGGGATGTCGAGATAGATCGCCTTGTCGAGGTTCCAGTTCTCAAACAGGTACTCGGCCTGCGAGCGCGTGCGGGGAAAACCGTCGAGCACAAAACCGAAATTCCAGTCGTGCTGTTCCAGACGCTGGCGGACCACCTCCTCGACAATCTCGTCGGGAACCAGGCGGCCCTCATTCATGATGCGTGTGACGCGCGCGGCGAGCTTGGTGTGGTTCACCATGTTCCAGCGGAAGATGTCGCCAATGGAGATATGGACGAAGTCGAACGAATCGCTCAGCAGCCGGGCCTGCGTTCCTTTGCCCGAGCCTTGCGGTCCAATAATGATGTATTTATCCATGAAAGCCTTTAGCGTACCAGCATGTGAAGTGCCAAATTTACGTCTGGGCGAGGGGCGTTGGAACGGGAAACACGGGCTGTGCGCGACATGGCGTGCGAGACACTATACCGGATTCGGAACACAGGTGCCTGGTGGAGGCGCGTAGTATCCTGAAGACGTGCCGGGCCTCGCGGTAGTGGCGTGGTGCGAACACTCCTGGAGTTCATTCATTTTGAGCCGATTTTCCCTTGCCATAAAGAGTTTCCTTGCCTTGTTAACCAGCGGAAAGCTGCCCGATGAAGTGGTGGCCGCGCTTGGTTTGACGCGCCGGATCGTGACGCCTCCGCCGGCCAGCGCCGCATCAAAACCGGAGCCCTCCAAGCCCGCCCCGGCGGCCGTGAACACCGTCCCCGGCGAAGGAGCGCTGACGCTGCTGGGCGTGCTGCAGCGCGAAGCCCGGCTGGTGGATTTCCTGATGGAGGATATCGCGCCCTATTCGGATGAGCAGGTGGGTGCGGCAGTTCGCTCCATCCACGAAAATTCACGCAGGGCGCTGGAGAGGATGTTCGATCTGGCGCCCGTGGTGGACGGCGTCGAAGGAACGGTGACGAACCTCGCCTCGGCGGGCGTGAAGCCGGGTGATCAGGCGCGTGTGAAGCTGCTGGGCAAGGTACCGGCCGACGGCAAGGTGGAGTCCGGCGTATTGCAACATCGCGGGTGGCTGGTGAAGAAGGCCGAGTTGCCCGTGGCGGGCGCGGCGGAGAAGGCCCGGATCGTGGCGCCGGCCGAGATCGAAGTGGAGTAGCGTGTGAGCTGCTACGTCGGCATCGACCTGGGCACGACGAATTCGGCCATCGCCTATATCGACCCCTCCAACGCCGGAGACCAGGCGTTTCCACCGGTGCACATTCAACAGGTGGCGCAGCCGGTGGCCGAAGGGCGCGTGGAAGCCGTGCGAACGCTGCCATCGTTCCTGTACCTGAGCGAGCCGCCCGTGGCGGGCGTGTGGGCGCGCGAGCAAGGCGCGCTGACGCCGACCAAGCTGGTGCATTCGGCCAAGAGCTGGCTGTCGAATCCGCAGGTGGACCGCACCGCGAGAATTCTGCCCTGGGATGCGGCCGAAGGGGGACGGTTGTATTCGCCCGTGGACGCCTCGGCCCGGTATATCGAAGATCTGCGGAAGGCGTGGGAGAAGGAGCACGGGGCCTCGATCGGAGATCAGGATGTCGTGCTCACCGTGCCCGCGTCGTTCGACGAGGAGGCGAGGGAACTGACGGTGGCCGCGGCGCGGCGGGCGGGGATTGAGAAGCTGACGCTGCTGGAAGAGCCAGCGGCGGCATTTTACGCCTGGATCGCCAATCACCTGGAGCGGTCGCGCGCACAGTTGCGGGACGGCATGCTCGTTCTGGTGTGCGACGTCGGCGGCGGCACCAGCGACTTCACGCTGATTCGCATTGAACGCGCGGGAGACCGCATCGACTTCACGCGGACGGCCGTGGGCCAGCATCTTCTGCTGGGCGGCGACAACCTGGATTTGACCATCTCGTGGCTGGCCGAGCAGAAGCTGAACGCGCAGTTGAACGTGCGCCAGCGCAGCGCCTTGCGGCGGCAGTGTTCGGCGGCCAAGGAGAAGCTGCTCACCGAGGGCGGTCCGGAGCGGGCTGAAATCACGGTGCTCGGCGCGGGACGGTCGTTGATTGGCGGCACGCTGCGCACGTTCATCACGCGCGAAGAGGCCCTGGAACTGGCGCTGGACGGCTTTGTGCCCGAATGCGCGCGCGACGAAAAGCCGGCGCAGGAGGAGATGTCGGCCTTTGGCGAAACCGGACTGCCGTATGTGCCCGACCCGGCTGTGACGCGGCACCTGGCGGCTTTCCTGGCGGCATCGGGCCACGTGGCGCCCGACGCGATTCTGTTCAACGGCGGTTTCTTCATTCCGCCGGTGCTGCGCGAACGCGTGGCGCGCGTGGTGGAAAGCTGGACGGGCCGCAAGCCGCTGGTGATGGAGAACAATGACCTGGACCTGGCGGTGGCCGTGGGCGCGGCGTACTACTCGTATGTGCGTTCCACCGGAGCGGGCCTGGTGGTGCGGGGCGGACTGCCGCGCACCTATTACCTTGGCCTCGATTCCCGCCGGGCCGTCACCGTGGTGCCCCGCGGCACCGAAAACGGAGAGACGCTGGAACTGGATCAGGACCGTCTGGAACTGGTGGCCAACAAGCCGGTGAGCTTCCGGCTGTATTCATCCCTGACGCGCATGGAAGATGCGCGCGGCGCGATGGTGGACATCAGCGAAGAGCTTCACCAGCACGCGCCGTTGCACGCCGTGATCCGCTTCGGCAAGCCAGGCGAGACGCGGCAGGTGCCTGTGAAACTGGTGGCCAAGCTGACCGAGGTGGGCACGCTCGAGTTATGGGCCGATTCGAAGGTGAGCGGCAACCGGTGGCGGCTGCAGTTCGAGTTGCGGAAACAGGCCGGCCCGGCGGCGGCGCAACCGGCGGCGGTGATCAGTGAGGAGGCCCTGCGGACCGCACAGGAGTTGGTGCGCGACTGTTTCGAACGTTCCATGGTGGCGCCGGAGGAGTTGCCGGCGCGGCTGGAGCAGGCGATGTCGCTCGGGAGGGCCAGTTGGCCTCTGACGGCGATTCGCAAACTGGCGGACCAGTTTCTGGAACTGGCCGGCGCGCGCCGCAACGGTCCGGCTTACGAGGCGCGGTGGCTGAATCTGGCCGGGCTGTGTTTGCGGCCGGGCTTCGGATTCCCGGGCGATGAGTACCGCGTCGAACAGGCGCGGCGTCTGTTCGCGCAGGGGCTGGTGTTCCCCAATCAGGTGCAGAACGAGTGCGAGTGGTGGATCTTCTGGGGACGCGTGGCGGGCGGACTGAACCGGAACCAGCAGTCCGACATGTTTCAACGCCTCTCAGGCACGCTCACGCCCAGAAAGAACCATAAGGTGCGAGTGAATTCCAGCCTGCTGCGCGAGATGTGGCGCGCGGCGGCGAGCCTGGAACTGCTGCCTGTGGGAACCAAGACGGAGTTGGGCGACACGCTGCTGCGGCACGTGGCGGCGGGCACCTACAAGGAGAGCGAACTGTGGTGCCTGAGCCGCATTGGCGCGCGGCAACTATTCTACGGGCCGATCAACGCCGTGACGCCGCCGGCGACGGCGCAGCGGTGGGTGGATGCCCTGCGTCCGGTGAAAGGCGCCGAGGCGGCTCTGGCGGCGATTGCGCGCCGGACGGGCGACGCCACGCGCGACGTGCCGCCGGTGATGATCGAGTCGTTGCGGCGGTCCTTCGAGGGACATCCGAAAGAGGAGACGCTGGTGGCTGCGCTGGACGGGCGCTCGGCGGGCGACCGCGAGTTCCTCAGCCGCGTGTTTGGCGAAGACCTGCCCAGCGGGCTGACGCTGGCGGCCGGGACACAGGCCGGCGATGAATGAGCGGGCGTGGATCCGGCGTCTTCGCGCGCGCGCGGCGGGGGCGGAGTATCTCACGCGCGGCATCGGCGACGACTGCGCCGTATTGCGCGCACCGCCCGGCGCCGAGTTGCTCGTTACGACGGACCTGTTCGTCGAGGGCACGCACTTCCTGCGGAGGACTGCCCCGCCGCGCGCACTCGGCTGGCGCGCGCTTGCCCGGGCTCTGAGCGACATCGCGGCCATGGGCGGCTCGCCGCTGGCCTACTTCGTGTCCATCGCCGCGCCGGAGTGGGCCTGCGGCCACTGGCTGTACGATTTCTACAAGGGCATGGCGGAGTTGGGCTCGCGAACCGGCGCGGTGCTGGCCGGCGGCGACACGACGCGGGCCGGAACGCTCACCTGCGACCTGATCGTGCTGGGCCACTCACCCGCCGGAAGCGCTCTGCGGCGGGACGGCGCCAAACCAGGCGATGCCATTTATGTTTCGGGCGAGCTGGGCGTCGAGGCCAAGCGCCGGCGCGTGCGGTTTGAACCCCGCCTCGCGCTGGGCCGCTATCTGCGCGAGAACCGCCTGGCGTCGGCCTGCATGGACCTGAGCGACGGACTGGCCATGGACCTCAGCCGGTTGTGCGAGGAGTCGGACGTGGCGGCGGCGCTGGTTTCACCCTTGCCGCTGGCCAAGGGCGTGGCCTCTGCGAAAGCGCTGACGCATGGCGAAGACTACGAACTGCTGTTCACCGCGCCCGCGCGGCGGCGGGTTCCGGCAACGTTCAATGGTCTGCCGCTGACCCACATCGGCGTTATCACGGCGGGTAAGGCCGGGCGCGTCACGCTGGACGCCAAGCCGCTGGCGGCCCGCGGATGGGATCCCTTTCAATCATGAGCCAACCTGATCCACAACCGGTACTCGATCTGATGGAGGCCTTCCGCCGCTCCAAGGTGATGTTCACGGCCGTCTCGATGGGCGTGTTTGACCTGCTGGCGGCGGGCCCCGAGGATGCCTACGCCCTGTCGCTGCACATGGAGGCCGGCGAGGACGCGGCGGCGCGCCTGCTGGACGGCTGCGTGGCGCTCGGCCTGTTGGAAAAAAACGGGTCGCTGTATGCGAACACGGAGATGGCGGCGCGATACCTGGTGCGGGACAGTCCGCACACTCTGGCCGGCTACATTCTTTATTCGGACCGCGTGCTCTATCCCATGTGGAGCCACCTGGACGCCGCCGTGCGCGAGGGCGGCCACAGGTGGAAGCAGACGTTCGGATTCGAGGGCGGTCTGTTCTCGCACTTCTTTAAGACGGAGCAGGACAAACGCACCTTCCTGCTGGGCATGCACGGGCTGGGGCAGTTGAGTTCGCCCGCCGTCGCAGGGGCGTTCGATCTCTCGGCGTTCCGGCGCGTGGCCGACCTCGGCGGCGCGACGGGCCACCTGGCGCTGGCCATCGCCGCGCGGTATCCCGACATGGAGGCCGTTCTGTTCGACTTGCCCGAGGTGATCGAGTTCGCGCGCGAGTTCACGGCCGGCTCGCGGGTGCAACTGGTGGCCGGCGACTTCTTCGGCGATGCGCTGCCGGAGGCCGGTCTCTACACGCTCGGGCGGATTGTGCACGACTGGAGCCCGGACAAGATCGAGGCTCTGCTTGGGCGTATCTATGCGGCCCTGCCCGCGGGCGGAGGTCTGCTGCTGGCCGAAAAACTGCTGGATGAGGACCTCGCCGGACCGGCCGCGGCGCACATGCAGTCGCTGAACATGCTGGTGTGCACCGAAGGGCGCGAGCGGAGCTTTTCGCAGTACGCCGAACTGCTGCGCGCGGCGGGGTTCAGCGAAATTCGCGGCGAGCGTACGGGCGCGCCGCTGGACGCCGTGCTGGCAATCAAGAAATAATGTCCCCCATGTCCCGATTGGCGCTGATGCTGGCCCTGACCACAACCCTGATGACGGCTCAAGTGAAAGTGGAGAAGATCGCCTGGAAAGGCTGGCCGAATTGCTACCGCGTGAGCAATGGCGAGGTGGAGTTGATTGTCACCTCCGACGTGGGGCCGCGCGTGATGCATTACTCGCTGGCTGGCGGGCGGAACGTGCTGAAGGAGTTCGACGCGCAGATGGGCAAGTCGAACGAGAAGGAGTACCAACTGCGCGGCGGACACCGTTTGTGGGTGGCGCCGGAGGCGTTGGAAACCAGTTGGGCGCTGGACAACGGGCGTGTGAAGATCGAGACGCGCGCCGATGGCCTCACCGCCACGCAGCCCATCGACTCGGCCGGTTTCGAGAAGAGCATCCGCATCACGATGGCGGCGCCGGGAAGCGGCGTGACGCTGGAACACAAGGCGGTGTACCACGGGGCGAAGCCTCTGGAGATGGCGCCCTGGACGCTGACGATGATGGCGCCGGGCGGGCGCGCGGTGACGGGCTTTCCGCCGCGCGGGACGCATCCGAAGGACCTGCTGCCAACCAATCCGCTGGTGTTGTGGGCCTACACGAACCTGGCCGATGCGCGGTGGAAGTTCTATGAAAAATATCTGACGCTGCGGCAGGACGCCGCCGCCACGGCCCCGCAGAAGTTGGGAACGTTCAACGCCGATTCGTGGGGAGCCTACGCGCTGGACGGCCTGCTGTTCACCAAGCGCACCGAGGCGTTTCCGAACCGGAGGTATCCCGACTTCGGCTGCTCCTTTGAGACTTTCACCAACGCCGAGTTTCTGGAGATGGAGTTTCTCGGGCCGCTTCGGCGTCTGGCCAAGGGGCAGCCGGCGTCGCTCACCGAGCACTGGACGCTGCGCCGGGGCGCTGATTTCGGGGCATGGACGGAAGCCGATCTGGACCGCGTGCTCGGTCCCGTACTGGCGGAAAAGCCACGCGCGGCGAGGGGCGCGGGGCCGGCCAGGAAGACGCCGGGCAAACGATAAGGCGGCTGGCGGGCTGGCCTGGCAGGGGCGTGGCCATGGAGTGGCAAGGGGTTGCGCCGGGCTCCGGGAACGTATACTAGAGAGTTTGGGCAATCGCCCGTGGAGGCAATCCATGGCAGCAGTAAAACCAGTTGGGCCCCTCTTGGTGGAACACGCGGGCGCTTCGCGCGCAACGGCGGCGGAAACGGATGCCGTCGAGGGTCTTTCGCCGGAGGAGATCGCGCTTCGGGGCCATTACTATATGGCGCTTCAGCGCGAAGTGGAAGACCGGATCGAACGCAAGCTGTACAGGCAGGGAAAAATTCTGGGCGGCGTGTATGTGGGCCGCGGGCAGGAAGCCATTTGTGTTGGCGCGGGGTTGGCTGCGGAGGAGGAAGACTGGTTGTATCCGTGCCATCGCGACCTGGGCCTGTACCTGGTGCGTGGCGTGACGCCGCGTGAAATTTTCGCGCAGTACATGGGCCGCGTGGGCGGGCTGACGCGCGGGCGTGAAGGCAACATGCATATGGGCGATCTGAAGCGGCGCATCGTGGCGATCATCAGCGCCATGGCGGCCTCGGTGCCCGTGGCGGCCGGCACGGCCATGGCGTTGAAGTTCCAGGGTTCGCGCCAGATCGTGTTCAACATTTTCGGCGACGGGGCCACCAGCCGCGGCGACTGGCACGAGGGCATCAACCTGGCCTCGGTACAGAAGGCGCCCGTGGTGTTCATCTGCAACAACAACCAGTACGCCTATTCAACGCCGCTCGAAAAGCAGATGGCCTGCGAGCATGTGGCCGACCGGGCGCCGGGTTATGGCATGCCAGGTGAGATTGTGGACGGCAACGACGTGTTCGCGGTTTACAACGCCGTGCAGCGCGCCGCCGGGCGGGCGCGCGCGGGCCAGGGGCCTTCGTTGATCGAGTGCAAGACGTTCCGCATGACGGGCCACTCGGCGCACGACGGCGGAGATTATGTGCCGGAGCATCTCTGGCGCGAATGGGCCGAAAAGTGCCCGATTCAGCGCGTGGAGCGGACACTGCTCGAATGCGGCTGGGCCTCGCGCGAGGAACTGGACGCCACGCACGCGCGGATCCGGAGAGAAGCCGACGAGGCCATCGCCTGGGCGGAGAACAGCCCCTATCCGGACCCCTCGACGCTGACGCACGACGTGTACGAAGGGAGCCGTTAATGGCCGAGGTCACCTACCTCGAAGCGATCCGCCAGGGGATCTGGGAAGAGATGGAACGTGACGCCTCGGTGTTCTGCATCGGCGAGGACATTGGCGTCTATGGTGGGGCGTTCAAGATCACCAAGGGTATGTTGCAGCGCTTCGGCGAGCAGCGCATCGTCGATACGCCGATCTCCGAGTCGGCCATCGTGGGCGCCGCGATCGGGGCCAGTTTCGCGGGCATGCGTCCGGTGGCCGAGATGCAGTTTTCCGACTTCATCACCTGCGCCTTTGACCAGATCGTGAACTTCGCCGCCAAGACGCGCTACCGATGGAACGCGCCCGCGCCGCTGGTGGTGCGCGCGCCCTCGGGCGGCGGCATTCACGGCGGGCCGTACCATTCGCAGAACCCCGAGGCGTGGTTTGTGAAGACGCCGGGGTTGAAAGTGGTGGAGCCGGCCACGGCCTACGACGCCAAGGGACTGATGAAGTCCGCGATTCGCGACAACGATCCGGTGATCTTCTTCGAGCACAAAAAGCTCTACCGCGCCGTGAAGGGCGAGGTGCCGGCGAGCGACTACACGGTGCCGCTGGGCAAGGCGAGGCTGCACCGCGAGGGCAAGCACATTGCCGTGATCACATACGGCGCGATGGTCCACGTGGCCAGCGAAGCCGCCACCGTTCTGGAGCGCGAAGGCGTCTCGCTGGAAATCCTCGACCTGCGGACTCTGTTGCCGCTGGACGAGGAGGCGATTCTTGCGAGCGTGAAAAAATGCTCGCGGGCGCTGGTGCTTCACGAAGACACATTGACGGGCGGCATCGGCGGCGAGATCAGCGCGCGCATCAGCGAAAAGGCGTTCGAGTGGCTGGACGCGCCCGTGGTGCGGCTGGCCGCGCCGGACACTCCGGTGCCCTTCGCGCCGCCGCTCGAACAGGCGTTCCTGCCGGACGCAAACAAGGTGATCGAAAAGGCGCGCTGGCTGGCGGCCTACTGACGCCTGCTCATCCGCGCGTGCGGACGAAGGCGCGCGAGGCGAGCAGCACCGAAAGACAACCCATCAGGACCAGCGCGCAGGCCTGCGGCCAGAGTTCGGCCAGTCCCGCGCCGCGCAGCACAATTCCGCGCACGATGGCGATGTAGTACGTCGCCGGAATGAACCAACTGATTGCCTGAAACCCGGCCGGCATGTTCTCGATGAGAAAGATGTAGCCGGAGAGAAAGACGCTGGGCAGCAGCGTGCCCATGGCCATCTGGAAGGCCTCGGCCTGCGTTTGCGCGCGCGTGGAGATGAGCAGGGCTACGCCCATCACGGTGAGCACGAAGGGAAGCGAGAGCAGGTAGAGCAACGCGAGGCTGCCGTGCACAGGCACCTGGAAGACATAGCGCATGATGGCCAGCACAACGGAGAGTTCAAAATAGGCGAGCACGCCGTACGGGATGATCTTGCCGACCATCAGTCCGAGCGGGGCCACCGGCGTGAGCCACATCTGGTCGAGCGTGCCACGCTCGCGTTCGCGGACGATGGAAAACGCCGTGAGCATGATGACCATGAGCTGCATCATGATGGCGACTAGTCCGGGGACGAAGAAGTTGGGCGAACGAAGACCGGGATTGTAGAGCACCGCCGGCCGAACCTCGACCGGTGGACGCGCCTGGGCGCCGAGCAGCCTCCTGAGTGATTCCTGGAGCGCGATGCCGCCGGCCGTGGCGACGGTCTGGCTGGTGATGGTGGAATCCGAACCGTCGGCCAGCAGTTGCACGGTGGCCTGCCGGCCTTCCTGAATCAGGCGGGCGTAATCGGGCGGAATGCGGATGCCGGCCTTCACCTTGCCGGCGCGAAAGTGCTCATAGAGGTCTTCCTCGCTGGCTGCGGCATAACGGATGTCGAAGACATCGGAGTTGGCGAAGGACTCGATCAGGCGGCGGCTCTCCTGCGTGCGCGAGGAGTCGAGCACGGCCGTGGGAACCTGGCGGACGTTCGTGTCGATGGCGAAGCCGAACAGGATGAGCTGGAGGACGGGAATGGCGAGCGCGAAAAAGACGGTGGCGCGGTCGCGCGAAAGGTGAACGAACTCCTTGCGGCTGACGGGGGTGAGTCCGGCAAAGAGGTTGTCTTTCATTTGGACGCCTCGCTGGCGATGCGGTTGGTGAGTGTGACGAAGATGTCTTCAAGGGAAACCTCGGCGGGCTGGATGGCCGCCGTGATGCCGGAGGCGGCGAGGTCCCCGGCAAGCCGCGGGATGGAGGCTTCTTCGATCAGCACATGGACGGACCGGCCGAAGATGGTGGACTCATGAATATAAGGTAGCCGGCGCACGATGGCGAGCGCGGCGCTGGAGTGCTCCATACGGAGTTCGAGACGCGTGGCGCCGGGCGGGTTGGCCTCGGGCATCCGGCGGAGTTCGTCGATGGAGCCGATGGCGATCAGGCGCGAAAGATAGATGTACCCGGCGCGGGAGCAGCGCTCAGCCTCGTCCATGTAGTGGGTGGTGACGAAGAATGTGACGCCTTGTCCGGATAGCGTGAAGAGCAGATCCCAAAGAGCCCGGCGCGCAACCGGGTCGATGCCGGCCGTGGGTTCATCGAGAAACACGACCTCGGGTGAATGGATGAGTGCGCAGGCGAGTGCGAGGCGTTGTTTCCAGCCTCCGGAGAGACGTTGCGCATGGCGGTTCAGATAGGGGCCGAGCGAGGTGAACTCGATGAGTTCCCGCTTGCGGGCCGCCAGCGCGGCGGAGGTGAGGCCGTAGACGCTGCCGTAGAAGTCGAGATTTTCCTGGACGGTGAGGTCTTCGTAGAGCCCGAACTTTTGCGACATGTAGCCGATGTGGTGCTTGATCTCACGGACGCGCGTGCGCACGTCGAGTCCGAGAATGGAGCCCTGCCCGGAGTGAATCGGGATGAGTCCGCAGAGCGCTTTGATGAAGGTGGTTTTACCGGAACCGTTGGGACCGAGGAATCCGAAGATCTCACCGCGGCCGACGGAGAGGCTGACTTCGCCGACGGCGGTGAAGGCGCCGAACCGGATGGTGAGGCGGTCGGCCGTGATGACAGGTTCCATGGCGTCAGCGTGAGGTGCGAAGAGGCGTGGCGAACACCGTCATGCCTGGTTTCAGTTCGCCGCCCGAGGGAGCGGGTTTCACACGAACGCCGAAGACCAGATGGGAACGGTCGTTTCGCGTTTGGACGTTGCGGGGGAGATACTCGGCCTTGCCGTTGATCTGTTCCACCACGGCCGGGTAGCGTTTGGCTGGGAAGGTATCTGTACGCAGCGAGAGCGCAGAGCCCACCTGAACAAGGCCCAGTTCTGGTTCGGGAATGTAGAGACGTGCCCACACCTGGTCGAGTTCCAGCAGCGTAACGACGGGCTTTCCGGCGAGGGCCAGGTCGCCCGGCCGGACGGAAACCAGTTCCACGCGGGCGCGCGCCGGAGAACGGATTTCAGTTTCGTCGAGCCGTATGGCGTTAGCGGCCAGCAGGGCATCCACTTCAGACACCGCGGCCCGCGCCTGTTCAATGTCCTCCTTGCGGTAGCCATTGCGTAGCATCGCGGCGTTGTCGCGCGCCTGCCGCAGACGCTGTTCGCCGGCGCGAATGTCCTCGTCGCGCGAGCCCGCGCGGAGTAGGTTCAAGCGCTGGCGGGCCGCTTCGGCGCGGGCGGCGGCAAGGTCGCGACGGGAACGCGCGTCGTCGTGGGCTTGCGCGGAGAGGTCGCCTGAGCGGAAGAGAGAATCCAGGCGCTGGAAGGTGGCTTCGGCATTGCGCGCTTCGGCCTGCGCGGCGGTGTGTTCGGCGGCGGCCTGCTCGCGCTCCTGCGGGCGCGGGCCTTCGCGGAGAGCGGCCACCATTGCTTCGGCTTGCCGCATCACGGCTTCCGCCTGCGCCACCTCTTCGGGACGGTACCCGTGCGTCATGCGCGCGGCGGCCGCTCGCGCCTGCGCTCGCCGGGCCAGCAGTTGCGCGCGCTCGGCCTCCCATTCGCGGCGCTCCAACCGGACCAGGACCGCGCCGGGCTTCATCATCTGGCCCTCTTCGGCCAGCACTTCGACAACCCGTCCGCCGACACGGGAACCGAGTTGCATTTCGCGGGCCTCGAGAACACCGGTCCAGTCTTCGCCGGCGGAAGGCCCATGTCCACGCCAGGCGAGCCAGCTTGCCAGAGCGGCGCCAGAGGCCACGAGAATCAGTAGGGTTCGTTTCATCGGGCCGCTCCCTTTTCCGCGAGCCGCACCAGCAGCCCCAGACGCTGGCGCAGTGTGCGCGTTTGCCATCCCTTGGGCGGGTTGGGATGCACGGACCATTGCAGGACCGTCGCGACATAGAGACTGAAGAAGCTATCGGCGAACAGGCGCGCATCGACGCCGGGCTTCAATGCGCCTCCCCTGGCGAGACCTTCGGCGAGCGACTGCCGCGCCTCCCGCAACAGCGGCTGCACGGCGTCCTGGCAGGCGGGGTGGAACAGGATGTGAGGCAGCAGGCAGCGCGGTCCCTCGCCGAAGCGTTCGTTTTCGGCGGCAAACTCGATGAAGAGGCCGAGCAGAGCGTCCAGCGTGACATCGGAGTGGGAGGAGAGCAGCGCCTGGATGCGCTCCACGCGCGCGCGGGCAAACGCGGCGAGAATCAGCTCCTTGCGGGGAAAGTAGTTGAAGAAGGTCGCGCGGCTGACTCCGGCCCGTTGCGCAATTTCGGCGGCCGTTGTGGCCACGAAGCCCTTTTCGGCGAACAGAGACAGGGCGGCGCCGGTGATTTCGCGCGTGGTTTCGGCGCGGCGGCGGTCGCGGAGGGAAGACGGAGCTGGGAAGCGCCGGTCCACGGATTAGACTGTAGTCTAATTTGTGTTCGTGAGTCAAGCGGGCGCGGCGGACCGCGCCCGCAACCGGTCAGTGAGCTTCAAACAGGTGCGTAATGTCCGGGAAGGCGTTCATGGCGAGACGGCAGGAAGCACCGTCGCCCCACCACCGGGGCGCATGCCAGGTGAACGGCGGAACGTAGACGACGTCGCCTTCTTCGGCGATGACGACGCCCACCTTTTCGATGGGATAGCGGATCTGGCCGCGCATGATCAGCCAGAACTCCGCGCCCTCGGGGTGATAGTGCCCCTTGTTCTTGGGGTCAACAGGGGGGAGCTTGGAGTTGTAGCCATAGATGAAGTTCCCCGTACCCCTGTCGTCCTGCACGATACGAATGGTGCCCTTCAACTTGCCGCTGTCGATGCCCGCGGCGATCTCGTCGAAGGTAACGTGCGGCTTATTGCCGTGCTTCCACAATCCTGGCAGACGAGAGTTGTAGGCGGCTTTCACCCACTCGATACCAGGCAGCGCGGGCGGTTTCTCCGTGGTGGCAAACAGCGTGTGCGCACCGGCGATATTGGTGTCGAACAGCAACGCGGGCTGTGAGCCGACGACCTCGTATTGGAACCAGGTCTGGAATGGCACCTGCACCATCGACCCGCGTTTTGCAATGAAGGGCTCCTGCGTTTCGATCGTGAAACGGACCTCGCCGGAGAGAACCACCCACCACTCGCGCGTATCCGGGTGCATCATCTTCGGCGACTTGAAGCCGGGGGCCCATTGCTCATACGCGCTGGTGAGCTGCTTGTCATTCACAACCAGTTCGCGCCACTGCTTCTTGCCGGCGTGCTTGGCCATCACCTCCTTCAGCTTGGTGTGAGGCTTGTGCGGCGCGGTGTAGACGGCGGGCTGTCCCTTGGGAGCGAGCAGCACTTCGGGCGCGGCCTGAGCCGTCAGCAGGAAGCCGGGCAGAAGCAAGGCGGGCAGAGCCTTTCGTAAAAACATGATTAGTACCCTTTCTCTTTGTCAACCACATTGATCAGAGGCAGTCCGTTCGTGTAACGGCGGACGTTCTCGGCATACAGGTCGATGAGGCGGACCTGGCGGTCGGGCGACCACCCGGAGCTGTGCGCGCTCATGATGACGTTGCCGCATTCGAAAATGGGGTGGCCGGGCGGGACGGGCTCGGTGGGAAACACGTCGAGCCCGGCGCCGGCGATCCATCCTTCCTTAAGAGCGCGCACGAGCGCGTTCTCGTCGAAGAGTTTGCCGCGCGACATGGCGATGAAGTAGGCCGTCTTCTTCATGGAGCGGAAGATCTGTTCGTTGAACATGCGCTCGGTGATCTTGGTGTGCGGGGCAGCGCAGACGAGCACGTCCACCTGCTGGGCCATTTTGGGGAAATAGGCGGGGTCGTGCAGCTCATCGACATAGTCGGGTTTGGGCATGGGCTTGGCGTCGGTGGCGACGATGCGCATGTCGAGCCCGTAGTAGGCGCGGCGGGCGATGGCCGAGCCAATACCGCCCATGCCCACGATGCCCATGGTGCGGCCGGCGAGCTCGACATGGTGGGCGGACTTGGGCGTGCCCACCGGAGCCATGGTCTTCTTCAGGTAGAACTGCGGCAGGTAGTATTTCACGATGCCGCGCGAAAGGGCGAGCAGCAGTCCGATGGCGGTTTCCGAGATGCCGGGCGCGAAGGTGCGGGCGTAATTGGTGATGGTGAGCGGGCTTTGCATCACCTTGGGGTCGGTGCCCTCCATGCCCGCGCCGCCCGATTGGAGCCATTTGAGTTTGGGCGCGAAATCGAGGTCGGCGCCGCGCACACCGCCATAGACGGCCTCGGCGTCGCGCAACTCGCGCCGGAACTCTTCGGCCGAGTTGCAAATGCGGAGTTCCAGCGGCACGGCGGAGGCGGCAGTGATCTTGTCCACCTCGAGCGGCTCGAACTTATACATGGTGACGATCTTGAGCGGGCCGCTACGCGGCGCGGATTGCGCGGGGGCGGACTGTGCCGCCGCCGTGGCGAGAGAAGCCGTGGAAGCGGTCTTCAACACGTTTCTGCGGGAAAAGGTCCGTTCGGGCATGGTGACTGTTCTACCATACGGGAATGCCAATCTTCTTGCTGCTGGTGCTGGCCGTGTGTCCGGCGGCGTCACGGGCGCAGCAGGAGGCGCCGGCGCGCGTACTGGCTGCCATGGATGGCGGCGCGGCGAAATGGGGCGAGGTTTCACGGCGCATCTGGGAGTTCGCCGAACTCGGATATCACGAAAACAAGAGTTCCAGGCTGCTGCAGGACGAGTTGCGCGCAGCCGGATTCAGGGTAACGGCGGGCGTGGCGGGAGCGCCGACGGCGTTCGTGGCCGAGTGGGGCTCGGGCAAGCCGGTGATCGGACTGATGGGGGAATTCGATGCGCTGCCCGGGTTGTCGCAGGACGCCGTGCCGGAGCGAAAGCCGTTGGTGAAGGATGGCGCTGGGCATGGCTGCGGGCACAACCTGTTCGGCGCGGCCGTGGCGTTTGCGGCGGTTTCGATCAAGGGCTACATGGAGCAGCACGGCGTGAAAGGCACGCTGCGTTTCTATGGAACGCCGGCTGAGGAAGGTGGCGGCGGCAAGGTATACATGCTGCGGGCGGGCGTGTTCGATGGAACCGGCGTGGTGCTGACCTGGCACCCCGGCGATGCGAACCGCGCCGATACGAGCAGCACCCTTGCGAACATAACCGCTAAGTTCCGTTTTTATGGACTGGCGGCGCACGCGGCCGCGGCCCCCTGGGCGGGACGCTCGGCGCTGGATGCCCTGATGTTGTCGTCGCACGCCATCGACATGCTGCGGGAGCACGTTCCGCAGGAGACGCGGCTGCACTACATCGTGACGCGGGGAGGCGCCGCGCCGAACATCGTGCCGGACTTCGCCGAGTTGTATGTGTATGCGAGGCACCCGCGCATGGCCGTGCTGGATGGAATTTGGGAGCGGCTGGAGAAAACGGCCGAAGGCGCGGCCATCGCCACCGGAACGCGGGCCGAGGTGGTGTTGCAGAGCAGCGTGTGGGACGTGCTGCCGAACGACGCGCTGACCGGGTTGCTGCAAAAGAACCTGAAAGCCGTGGGCGGCGTGACGTACTCGGCCGGGGAGCGGGATTTCGCCGTGAAGCTGCGGGAGACGATGGATACGAAGGACGCGCTGCCGCTGGGAAGCGAAGCCGGTGTTTTTACCGATGCTCGCGGCGCCATGGCTTCCACCGATGTGGGCGACGTCAGCCATGTGTTGCCGGTGGGCCAGTTCACGGCCGCAACGTACGTGCCGGGCACACCGGGCCATTCGTGGCAATCGACCGCCTGCGCGGGCATGAGCATTGGCCGGAAGGGCATGGTGGTGGCGGCCAAGACGCTGGCGCTGACGGCGCTCGACCTGTTTCTGGAACCAAAGAACGTGGAGGCGGCCCGCGAATCGTTCGCCCGGCGCAGCGCGGGCGTGGCGTACAAGTCGCGCATTCCTGCGGACGCCAAGCCGCCGCTCAACTACCGTGGGAACTAAGCCGCGCGGCGCCATCGCGGGCGGACATATGATGGAAGGCGCATGAAGACTAGTCCCGTACGCATTGACGACTGGCGTGGCGTGTTTCCCGTGCCGCCACTGGCCCGCATGAACGACGGCACGGATGCTCTCGACTTCGCGCAGAGCCGGAAGATTGCCGGGCACATCGCCGAGGGCGGCATCCGCAATTTTCTTTATGGCGGAAATGCCTTCCTGTATCACATCCGGCTCAGCGAATACCACGCCATGCTGGAATGGATGACCGGATTTCCGGATGACCATTGGATGATTCCGAGCGCCGGGCCCAGCTATGGACGTGCGATGGACCAGGCTGAGTTATTGAAGAACTACGCGTTTCCGTGCGTGATGCTGCTGCCGTGCGGCGATCCGCGCGACGCCAAAGGCCTCGAGCGTGGCTACCGCGCATTTGCCGATGCCTCGCGGAAGAAACTGATCCTCTATTTGAAGGAGGAGCACAACATGGGCGGAGACAAGGAAGCGGGCCTGGACGCCGTGGCGCGCCTGGTGGACAAGGGCGTGTGCGTGGGCATCAAGTATGCCGTGGTGCGCGAAAATCCGTCCGAGGATCCGTATCTGGCCTCGCTGCTCCGCCGCGTGGACAAGCGTTTCGTGATTAGCGGCATTGGGGAACGTCCGGCCATCGCTCACATGCGGGGATTCGATCTGCCAGGCTTCACGACGGGTTCAGGCTGCCTCGCGCCCGCCTTGTCGCGGCGCTTGTGGACTCTCTGCAGCGAGCGCAAATTCGAAGAGGCCGAACCGGTGCGGCGTTTGTTCCTTCCCGTGGAAGATTTGCGCGACGCGATGGGGCCGGCCCGCGTGCTGCACGCCGCGACGGAGTTGGCGGGCATCGCTGTCACGGGCCCCATTGAGCCCTACATAACCCCGTTGAACGAGGCGCAGTTGGCGCAACTGGCCCAACCGGCGCGCGCGCTGGCGGCGGCAAACCACGAAGCCCTGGCAGCCGTATAAGGCGTCCCACCGGGCGCGCGGCGCGCGATACAGTGAAGTTATGGCGCGCCTTGTCTGCTTGCTTGTTCTCCTGTGCTGGCCTCTGTTAGCCGGACCGGGCGGTTGGATTCCCGCGCGATGGACGTCTAACGACCCGGCCACGCTGGAACTGGTGCGTGGAACGCCGTTGAACTGCCTCGTATTGGAGCGGGCCTTGTGGTCGGCCAGCTTCAGCGGAAAGGCCGCGGCGCAGGGCGTGGCCGTGCTGGGGTTGGTGAAGCCCGGCGAGGATCTGAACGAGTTGTCGGCGGCCGTGGCGGCGGCAAAGTTGCAGGGCGTGCTGTTCGAGGGTGCGTTCGCGCCGGAGCCGCTGGCGCGGATCACGGCTGCGCTTCGCGATTCGAACCTGGCCGTGGTGACGATGGGGCCACGCACGCGCATGGATCTCGGGAATCCGGGCGAGGTGGTGGCGACCAACCAGGGGGTGTGGCCGGGCATTAACGTGACCGATGACGGCTCGGCCAAGGCGGCGCCGAGCGGCGCGCCGTGGATTGACACCAACACAGGGTTCCTGCGATTCGTCCAGGCGGCTCTGCCCGAGGGACGGCAGGCGCGAGTGTGGATGGGATATGTGCCGCCGGCGAACCAGGTGATTCCGGCCGCGCGGTATTTGCAGGCTGTCGCCGACGCGGAGATGCTGGGCGCGCACTGGCTGATCGCACTCGACACGGCCACGGCCAAGGCTCTGATGGAGCGCCAGGAGAAGGCGCTGGCGGACTGGAAGCAGATGATGGAACTGCTCGCCTATTATCGCGACCACGCCGCGTGGGGACGCGCGGCGGCGGCTGGCGCGCTGGCTCTGGTGCAGGATGTGGACAGCGGCGGGCTCTACTCTGGCGGCATTCTCGACATGATCAGCGTGAAGCACACGCCGGTGCGGGCGGTGCCGCGCGCAAAGTTAAGTGACACCGGCATGCAGAGCGCCAAAATGGCCGTGAATGTCGATCCATCCCTATTGAGCGAGGAGCAGAAGCAGGTGTTGCGGCGGTTCACGCGAGGCGGCGGCACGCTGTTGACCGCGCCCCCGGGCTGGAAGTTTCCGGCCCAGCGGGAGGATCAGATCACGCTGGATAAAGACGATGTGAAAATTCTGGACGACATCTGGCGCGAAGTGAATTCCATGACCGGGCGGCATAACCTGGGCGCGCGGCTTTTCAATGTGGCGAGCGTTCTCTCCTATCTCGGCGTGCCTGCCGGAGGCGGCAAGCCCTTCCTGCATCTGGTGAACTACTCGGACTATGCGGTGGAGAACGTCACCGTGCACATGCTGGGGAAGTGGACTTCTGTGAAGCTCTACTCGCCGGGCAAGGCACCGCGGCCGCTGCCAGTGTTCGAGACCGACGATGGAACGGGGGTGGAGTTGGACAAGCTGGGAATTACGGCGACCTTGGTGATGGAGTAGGACGGTGCATTACACTAGTCACATCGTGGCGTTGCGGAACCTGAGGAACATTTCGCGCCGGGAGTTACTGGCGGCGTTTGCGGCGGCTCCGGTGGGAGCCAGAGCGGCGGAGTTGCCCGTGGCGCCCGTCGCGGTGGCGCGCTGCGGCAGCTATGCGGAAGATCAGGCGGCGCTGCTGCGAGGGATGTTCGATCAACTGGGCGGGCTGGGCGCGCTGGTGAAGAACAAGACCGTGACGGTGAAGCTGAACCTGACGGGAAGCCCGGCGTTGCGGCTGCAGGGCAGGCCGCTTGGGTCCACTCACTATTCGCACCCGGCGCAGATTGGCGCGTTCGTGCGGCTGCTGGGCGAGGCTGGGGCGCGCCGCATTCGTCTGGTGGAGAGCGGCTACGGCACGGCGGGACCGCTGGACGAGTACATGCTGGACTCGGGATGGAACGTGCGGGCGATCCGCAACGCCGCGGCGAACGTGGAGCTGATCAACACGAACGGGCTGACGGGGAAGGGCCGCTACGCGCGCCGGAAGGTGCCGGGGCGCGGCTTTGTGTTCCCCAGCTACATGCTGCATCCGGCGTATGACGAAACCGATGTCATGGTGTCGATGGCGAAGTTGAAAGACCATGCGACGTGCGGCGTGACGCTGGCGATGAAGAACATGTTCGGCATTACGCCGGCGTCGATTTACGGCGACGATGCCGGTTTGGACGATCCCAACGAGCGCCCCACCAAGGGCCGCGTGGATGTGTGCCATACGGGCAAGCGGCAGCCGGCGCGCATTGCCGAAGGCGAGTTGCATCCGGCGGGGAGCCGCGAGCAGGGTTACCGCATGCCGCGCATTACGGCGGAACTGGTGGCGGCGCGCCCGGTGGACATCTCGATCATCGACGGCATTGAAACCATGGCCGGCGGGGAAGGTCCGTGGATTCGCGGCCACTGGCGGGGTGCTCTGCGCGCGGTGAAGCCCGGAATCATGGTGGTGGGCACGAACCCTGTATCCACGGACACGGTGGCCACGGCGCTGATGGGCTACGATCCGCGTGCGCCGAAGGGCCAGGGAGCGTTTCGCGATTGCGACAACACGCTGCTGTTGGCGGAAGAGATGGGAATCGGATCGGCGGCACTGAAGCGCATTGAAGTGCGGGGCGGCCGCATCGAAGACCTGATGTTCCGGTTCACGGCGTAGGGAGCCTGATCGGAAACCCGGATGCCCTGGCACACAGCGCCGTTTCACAGCTCCCTGCCGAAGCTCACGCCCCTGGCGGCGCTGGATATTCTCGTCACCGCGTTCCTGATCTACCAGTTCCTGATGATGGTGCGCGGGCGGCGCGCGGCGCATGTGCTGGCGGGCATTTTCGTTTTGCTCGTGCTCTACCTGGTTTCGGTGAACCTGGGTCTGGAGATGCTGCGGAGCCTGCTGTCGACGCTTGCGCCGTATACGGCCTTCGCCGTGATCGTGATGTTCCAAAGCGAGATCCGGCGGGCGCTGGCGCGGCTGGGGCGGCATCGCTGGCTGCAATGGAGCAGCAATTTGCAGCGGCGCGACTTCGCCGAGGAGATCCTGCTGGCGATGGAGTATCTGTCGTCCAAGAAGACCGGCGCGCTGATTGTGCTGGAGCGCGACATGGGTTTGCGCACGTTCGTGGAAAGCGGCGTGGCCATGGATTCCATCGTGTCGCGCGACGTGCTGCTGGCCATTTTCCAGCCGGGCGGTGCGATGCATGACGGGGCGGTGATCATTCAGGGAGACCGGTTGTCGGCCGCCGCCTGCTTCCTGCCGTTGAGCGTAAACCCCGCGCTGGCTTCCACCATGGGCACGCGGCACCGCGCGGCCATTGGCATTACGGAGGACACCGACGCGCTGGCCCTGGTGGTGAGCGAGGAGACCGGGCGCATCTCCGTGGTGGCCTTCGGCGCGATCGAGAGCGGATTGACGGCGAGCCAGGTGAGGACGCGTTTGGACCGCCACTTTGGCTGGAGCGGCGCGCGCGCCGAACCGGAGCGGGTACCCGACGGGTTGAACGATCACGGCGAGGAGACCGATCACGGATGAAGGACCTCCTGTTCGGCCACTGGCATTGGAAGGCCATCTCGCTCGCCCTGTCGGGCGTGCTGTGGATGGCCACGGTAGGCGAGCCGGAAAGCAGCACGTCGCTGACTGTGCCGGTCTACTATCAGAACTCGCCGCACGATCTGGAGATCACTTCGTCCGTCATTGACCGCGTGCGTCTTGAGGTGCATGGACCGTCGAGCAAGCTGAACCAGCACTCGATGTCGAACGCCGCCGTCGTGGTGGACCTGACGGGCGTGACGCGTCCGGGCGAGCGGACCTTCCCGCTGGATCGCGCCACCATAGCACTGCCGCCGGGCGTCCAGGTGGATCACGTCGCGCCACCGCAGGTGCGTCTGCTGTTCGAGCGCCGCGTGCGGAAGGAGGTGCCCGTGATGGCGCGCGTGGGCGTGCAGCCGCCGCAGGGGTATGAGGTGGTCGCCTTGAGCGTGGTGCCGCCGCGGTTGAGTGTGGAGGGTCCCGAGAGCAGCATGGAAAGCCTGACGGCGGCGGAGACCGATGCGCTGGATCTGAGCGGGGTGACCGGCCGCGAGGTGATTCCCGCGCACGCCACGCTGGACGATCCACAGGTGCGTTTCCTCGGGCAGCCGCGCGTGGCCGTGCAGGTGGAAGTGCGGAAGGCCGGCGGCGGCAACTGAATCGGAGGAATGATGGCAAGGCAACTATTCGGCACCGACGGCATCCGCGGTGTGGCGGGCGAGTATCCGCTGGACCGCGCCTCGGTGTACGCGGCGGGGCTGGCGCTGGGCCGTTGGGCGGGCCGGCACGGCGTGGAGTCCGGAGCCGCGCAGGTATTGATCGGGATGGACACGCGCGAAAGCGGACCATGGATTACCGGGTGCCTGGCCGCGGCGCTCAGCGAGTGCGGCGTGACGGTGCGCTACGCCGGTTTGATCACGACGCCAGGCGTGGCGTACCTGACCCGCACCGGACCGTTTGCCGCGGGCATCATGGTGTCGGCTTCGCACAATCCTTACCAGGACAACGGCATCAAGGTGTTCGGCCACACCGGCTACAAACTGCCCGACGAGGTGGAGCACTCGATTGAGGAGACCATCTTCGAACTGCTCGCCGCGGGCGTGACGCCATCGGAGCGCGTGTTGGAAGCGGAGCAGGCACTGGATGAGGAGTACCTCGCCCACCTCTGCGCCACACTGCCCGGCGGAGCTCGCATGCCCGATAGGCCGCTGCGGATTGTACTGGATTGCGGGCATGGCGCGGCGGCGCATCTGGCGCCGGCGCTGTTCCGCAGACTGGGCGCCGAGGTGGACGCTCGCAATGTGACACCGGACGGCCGCAACATCAATCTCGATTGCGGAGCGCTTCATGTGGACCAATTGTCGCGGCTCGTGCGCGAGACCGGCGCGGACGCCGGGTTCGCCTTCGATGGCGACGCCGACCGCTGCATTGCCGTGGCGCCTTCTGGCCGCATCATCGACGGCGACATGATGCTGATGGTCTGCGGGCGGCGCCTTAGGGACGCCGGGCGGCTGGCTGCTACCGATGGCGCGCCCGCCGTGGTGGCGACGATCATGTCGAACCTGGGCCTGGAGCGCGTGTGCGCGCGCGAAGGCATCCGTCTGGTGCGTACGCCGGTGGGCGACAAGTATGTGCTGGAGGAGATGATCCGCCTGGGGGCGATCATCGGCGGCGAACAGTCCGGGCATGTGATCTTCCGCGACTTCGCCACGACGGGCGATGGGATGCTCTCGGCGCTGCGGCTGGTGGATGCGGTGATCTCGTCGGAGCGGACACTCGACGAGTTGACGGCCGATTTCGTGAGCTTCCCGCAAACGTTGAAAAAGGTGAAGGTGCGTTCCAAGCCTCCGTTGGAGGAGGTGCCGCCGGTGCACGCCGAGATCGCCAGAACCGAGCGCGAGTTGGGCGAAGACGGGCGCATCGTGGTGCGGTATTCGGGCACCGAACCGGTGGCGCGCGTGATGATCGAGGGGCCGTCGCAGGAGGTCATCGAGACGCACGCCGAACGGATCATTCAAGCGATTCATCAGGCCCTGGGATAAGCTGTGGACATGCGCTGGCTGGCCGCATTGGCTCTGATGACCGGGTTCGCCGCGGGGCCCATGGCCGCCGCCGGACCCACCTACGCGAACGTGGCGTATGGTCCGCACGAACGCAATGTTCTCGACTTTTACCGCGCCGCCGCGGACAAGCCCACGCCAGTGGTGGTGTTCCTGCATGGCGGCGGCTTCGTGCATGGCAGCAAGGATCAGTTGAACGCGGCCATGCGCGACCGCCTCTTGCGGGCGGGAATCTCCGTGGCCGCCGTGAACTACCGCTACGCCACACAGGCCAGCTTTCCGGCGCCAATGATGGACGGCGTGCGCGCCATTCAGTTCTTGCGCTGGAAGGCGGGCGAGTGGAACATCGACGCGCGGCGTATTGGCGCGATGGGCGGCTCGGCCGGCGCCTGCATGGCGCTGTGGATCGGCTATCACGATGAGTTCGCCCGGCCCGGCGCGAGTGATCCGGTGGAGCGCGAATCCTCGCGGCTGGCCGTGATGGCCGTCGCGGGCGCGCAGACGACGCTGGAGTTGGATGTGATCGAAAAGCTGATCTCACTGTCCGCGGCGCGCCATCCATCCGGACCCGCTTTCTTCGGCGTGCCGTTCTCGGAAGCGGGCAGCGAGCGGGCGCGCAAGATCTACCGCGCCGCCTCGCCGGTGACCTACCTTTCCAAGGATGATCCGCCGGCCTGGCTCTATTACAGCGATCCCGACGTGAACATTCCCGCCGGCGCAAAGCCGGGCACGGGCATTCATCATCCCCGCTTCGGACACTATCTGCGCGCGCGCTGCGCCCCGCTGGGACTGGTGTGCGAGGTGCGCGAGGCCAAGGACTTTCAGGACACCAGCGGAGTGGCCCAGGAGCAGTTTGATTTCCTCCGCCGCCATTTGCTGGCGGCGCGCTAGGCCTGGCAGCGGCGTGCGGCTACACTGGTGTCATGAAGTTTGCACTGGGCTTGTGCCTGTTGACCGCCACTCTGGCGCACGCGGAACCGGCGGGCGGTTTGAGTTGGACCGCGCCGGCGGGCTGGAAAGAGCAGCCTGCGCGCGCGATGCGCGCCGCCACCTACGCCGTGCCGAAAGCCGCGGGCGACGCCGAGGACGGCGAGTGCGCCGTGTTCTACTTCGGAGCTGGACAAGGCGGCGCCGTACAGGCGAACATCGAACGCTGGTACGGTCAATTTGAAAGCTCCGCGAAGCCTCCCGCTCCTCGCGCGGGCAAGGCGGGCAAGTACAAAGTGACCTATGTGGAGCACTCCGGGACTTACAGATCGGGTGGTCCCATGATGGCGGCTCCGCCAGTGAAGAAGCCGGGCTTCCGCCTGCTGGGCGCAATCGTGGAAGGGCCGCAAGGCAGCGTGTTCTTCAAACTGACCGGCCCGGCCAAGACCGTGGCCGCGTCGAGCGCGGCATTTGAGAAAATGATCTCGGCCATTCGTTAGCGCGACCTGGGAGTCCGTTCGCGCAAGGGCGCGCCGTGCGCCACCACCAGTTGATTTCGCCAGGAGGTTCCGCGATGCGGCTGACGGTATTGCTACTGTGTACGCTCCCCTTGTGCGCGGCCGATTGGCCACAGTGGAGAGGCATCCAACGCGACGGGACATCGCCCGAGACAGGTCTGCTGAAGGCGTGGCCGGAGGGCGGTCCGAAGCTTGCCTGGAAAGCAACCGGGTTGGGCGAAGGGTATTCGTCATTCTCCGTGGCCGGTGGACGGCTGTTCACGCAAGGACAACGCGACGGAGTGCAGTATGTCATGGCCTTCGACGTCAACACGGGACGCAAGCTGTGGGAAACGGCCAACGGACGCGCCTATGAGGAGCGGCGTGGCAACGGTCCGCGCGGCACGCCCACCTTGGATGGCGAACGCGTGTACGCGCTGGCCGCCGACGGTTCGCTGGCTTCCCTGGAAGCGGCGACAGGCCGGAAACTCTGGGGCTTCAACATCGTGACCCGCTATGCGGGCGAGGTTCCGCATTGGGGCATCAGTGAATCGCCGCTCATCGACGGCGCGCGTGTGATTGTGCAGCCCGGCGGATCGGGCGCCTCCATCGTGGCCCTGGACAAGATGTCAGGGAAAGAGGTGTGGAAGTCGCCCGGCGACGGCGCGGCTTACTCCAGCGCGATCGTGGCGCAGGTGGGCGGAGTGAAGCAGTTGTTCCACTTCACCAGCACGGCCGCCGTGGGCGTACGCGCCGACAATGGCGAGCCGCTGTGGCGCTATGCGCAGGTGTCCAACCGCACGGCCAATATCGCCACGCCCATCTACCGCAACGGCCACGTCTTTTATTCCTCGGACTATGGCACGGGCGCGGCGCTGCTGAGACTCGACGGCGACGCCGCTGGCAAGAGCGCGCAGGAGGTGTACTTCACGCGCGAGATGCGGAATCACTATTCGAGTTCGGTGCTCGTGGGCGAACACCTCTATGGTTTTTCCAGTACCGTCTTGACCGCGATGAAATTCAACGATGGCGCCGTCGCGTGGCGCAACCGCAGCGTGGGCAAAGGGACAGTCATCTATGCGGAGGGGATGTTGTACTGCCAGGGAGAGAACGGGACGATTGCGCTTGTGAAGGCCACGCCGGCCGGCTATGAAGAGGTTTCGCGGTTTACGCTGGCGATTGGCGGTTATCCATTGTGGACCCTGCCTGTGATCGCCGACGGACATCTGTACGTCCGCGATCAGGATACGCTCTACCGGTTTCGCATTCGTTGACGGCGGCCAGAGCAGACACAGCAAAGGGGCGGTTAGCTCATTCCTCGCCTGGCTGGAGACCGTGTTGACGCCATCCGTTGCGCATCAACTGCGCTGGCCATTCCGGCCGTTTCCGGTCGTGCACGGCTCCTACTCAACTACTCCACTCGACTGCTTCACTCCACAATGCCAGGCGCGGTGAGGACCGCCCCTCTGAAAGCCCGGTTCTATGTTTCCTGGCCTCCTTTTCACCCTCATTGTGGACCCGGTCCGGCATTCTGTCAACCCCCAAAAATGAATCGGACTGATGTGCACCGTCCGCCCTATTTTATTGGTTCTCCCGTAATTTTTACGTTGCGAAACGAGCCCATGTCGAAGAAGCTGCCGATGCCGAACTTCCCCGCCCCCAGGCTCAGATCCACGGCGCGCATCGACGGCGATGTCCGGCCATCGACGAACACCTCGACCATGCCCTTGGCGCCGTCATAGACGAGCCTCACTTTGTGCCAGCCGTCATCCGGCAGCGAGGCCGGACCTTCGCGCGAAGAGATGCGCACGCGCTCGCCGCCATACACGTGAAAGATGCCGTTATGCACCACCTGCTCGGCGGCCGTGTCGACGGAAAGATGCGCGTAGTTGAAATGGCCGGGATCCTTCCAGGCATAGGCGATCATGAGCGAGGTGCGGCGGCTGCGCGCCGAGGCGGCTTCCTTCTTTACTTCGAGTTCGATGACGCCCCGGAGGAAATCGCCGGTTTCGGCGACGGCGAACTGCGACGGACGGCGGGGCTGCAGCGAGGGCCGGGGGACGATGAGGTCCAAAACAGGAACGCCTTCTTTTGTTTCAAGCTTCCAGTCCGCCGCCAGCGGCACGCGCCATGTGTAGCCAAACGCCTCGATGCGCTCCGGCGGCGGAGCCTGAGCGCTGGCAAGGCAAAGCGTGAGCAGAAACAGGGGCAGCAGGCGCGTCATGCTCACAAGCATAGCGGGAATCGCGTGGCGGTTGCGGGCGTGCGGCGCGAGCGGCGTCAGTGCGCTGGCTTGCCGTGGCCGGCCGGTTTGGGCGCGGGTGGTGCGCCGGTCTCCGCCGCCGGCGCGGCGGGCGGATCCATGTACTTCACAATGACCGAGACGCGGCGGTTGGACGGGTTCAAAGGATCCTCCGAGACGCGCAGCTTACGGTCGGCGAAGCCTCGCACCTGGGCCACCTGTCCGTTCCGCAGGCCGTGAGTCTCCATCAGGCGCCGGGCGGAGTTGGCGCGTTCGGAGGAGAGCTCCCAGTTTGTATAGGAGCCGTCGCCCGCGAAGGGTTTGGAATCCGTGTGGCCTTCGATCAGCAGGCTGTTGGGCAGGCCCCCGAGCTGTTCGGAGAGCATACTGAGCAGCACCTCGCCGCTGGCGCTCGGCTTCGCGCTGCCGCTTTCAAAAAACATGCCCTGCTCGGTTTCCAGCAGTTCGATGCGCAAGCCTTCGCCGGTGACGGTCATGGCGACCTGGTCTTTGAGTTGCTGGAAGTCGGGCATCTTTCGCATGGCCTGTTCCAACTGGTCTTTCAGGTTGCCCATATTGTCCCGGCTGATGTTCAGCGCGTCGCCTTGCCCGGCCGAGGCGCTGCCGGTCTGCTTCCCCGCTCCGTCGGGATCCTTGAAGTAACCCGCCACGGCCTCTTTGATTTTTTCGTTGCTGTTCATCAGCCACATCACCATGAAGAAAGCCATCATGGCTGTGACGAAGTCGGCGTAGGCCACCTTCCAGGCGCCGCCGTGATGGCCGCCATGGCCCACCTTCTTCTTGATGACAATAATTGGCTGCTTCTCTTCTTCCATGGCTGGTCCCGTTAGCTGGCCGCTCCGCCGCCTTTGCACGCCGCTTCCATCTCCTTGAAGCTGGGACGGACCTCGTGCGGAATGGCGCGGCGGGCGAACTCCACCGACAGGATGGGCGCATTGCCCTTGATGTAGGCGATGGAGCCCACGCGCAGGACGTTGAAATATTGGCCCTCGGCGTCGGCGATCTTGGCCATGTTGGACGCCAACGGCCCGAGGAATCCATAGCAGAGCAAAATGCCAAGGAACGTTCCCACCAGCGCCGCACCCACTTTGTGGCCGATCTCCTCGGGCGGACCGCCCAGCGAGCCCATGGTGATCACCACGCCCAGCACGGCGGCCACGATGCCCAGGCCCGGCAGGCTGTCGGCCACCGAGTTCAACGCGCCAATGGGCATCTGCGTCCCGTGATGGTGGACCTCCATATCCAGCTCCATCATCTGGTCGAGCGAGAAGTGATCCACGCCGCCCGATACCGACATGCGCAGCGTGTCGCACAGGAAATCCACGGCGTGATGCTGGGCCAGGAATGCGGGGAACTTGGTGAACACATCGCTTTTATGCGGGTCTTCGATGTCGGCCTCCAACTTCGTGGCGCCGTGCTTGCGCGCCGACAGAAACAGCGTGTTCATCATTTTCAGCGTTTCCAGATAGGTGGCCTTTGTGTACGGCGACCCCTTCAGAATGGCGAGCATACCCGCGAACAGCTTCTTGATGATGGCGATCGGATTGGCGATGAACAGCGTCCCCAGGGCCGCTCCGCCGATAATGACCAGTTCGGCCGGTTGCACCAGCACACTGAGCACGCCGTGCTCCATCAAATAGCCGCCGATCACGGCTCCGATGACGATGACAATACCGATGATTGCGAACATGAACCCGGTTTCCAGTGTCCTTTCCCGCGCGCTCTCCCTTGGGAGTAAGTGCTTCTCCCCGGCCCACGGCAGGGTTCCGGAAAGGCCGCCTACGGGTTTCTCATCGGCGAAGGGGTGGGAATCTTGACGGAGAGAGAGGGTGGGTGATTCACCGGTTGGGAAGCTGTTTTTCGAGAATCCGGATCGAATCTTCCAGGCGCTGTTTGCGGATGGCCTCCTGCCGCAACGCTTCGTCGACGCGGCGCTCCTCGGCGCGCATCTCGGTGCGCACGGCTTCGCTGCCGCCGCCAGCCGCGCGGCCCGTGGAGGATCCGCCCGCAGGCGCGGCGGGACCGAGATACCGGGTGAACTCCTCGGCGGCCACGCGGCCACCGTCCATCAGGCGCAGGCTCACCTTCACGTCCCCACTTTGGCGCAGATAGCTGAGCGTGCCGGAGGAGAGCTCCTCACGGTCGAGACGGATGTCGCGCACCTGGCCGCCGTCGGTGACCTGCACGGCGCCCGAATCGGCCGAGAGCACCTTCGGATTGGACTGGTTCCAACGGATCTGGAGCATATTGCCGCTCTCCTCCACCCGCAGTCCAAGCGTTGCCGAGCCCGCCGGAATGAGCCGCGGCAGATAGAGCGCGAACGAAAAAATCAAAATGGAGACCAGCGCCAGCGCGCTAAAGAGCCCCCAGCGGAAGCCACGTCCGGAGGGAGGGGGCGCATCGAGGAACGAGGGGATGCTCGCCGGTTGCGGCGCGTGCGCGGCAGAGTCCGTCGTGGGAGCGGCTGGGACGGCGCCGGACGCCGCATCTCCGGGCGCTTGCGGCGGAGGCTCCTGGCGGCGCGCGCCCATGGGACGCGGAGGGGCCAGAGGCGCTTGTCCGGTGGCCTGTGCGCCGCCCCCCATGGGTCTTCGGGCGGCCGTGGCGCGGGGCGGCCGGATGAGAGCGCTGGCGTTGGAGCGCAGCTCAAAGGGTGGCCCGCCGGGGGCCGCCGCGAGCACGCCTTCCCCGTTGCGTCCAAAAAACCAAGCCAGCGCCGGCGCCATGCGCACGGGCTTGATGACGAGCGCCACATGGAACGGACGCGGAAAGAGCGCCTCATGCAGTTCCACATCATGCGCGCGCAGTTCCACCTCGCCGCGGCCGTGCGACACCCACCAGCCGGCGGCCTCCAGACCGGCCAGGGAAGGTTCGGGGTGGCGGATCATCGTCTCCAACTGCTGCTTGTCCGCCTCGCCCAGCACAAAGCTCGGGCCGAGCGCGTGCTCGATCTCCAGTTCGCGCCATTCGAGGATGCGCAGTACGCCTTCGGAGCTCTGCCCGTAGAGCACGCCGCCAAACTCCAGGCCGCCGTGGCCAATGCGCAGGAAGCCTTCCTCGGCGCGGTGGCGGATCTCCTCAAGAACATCCAGCGCGATTTCAATGGCAAACGGCAGTCCGGGCGCATTGAATACGCCCACCTCGGTCCCGTTCCGTGTCACCGTTGCCAGCATTGTCCTGCGAGATCCCGTCTCCGGCGGATTTTTCAAACCTGAAAAAACCCCGTATCCTGGAGTATCTAGTTTGCTACACGCTGCAAGGCGCGGCAACCGGGACGTTGTCCAGGCGAATTCACCCCACCATGAAGCACGACGGAACTCACGCCGGTTCTCCCTGGCTGACCATTCTGGCGACGGCCACAGGCCTGGCGCTGGATTCTATCCGGGCGCACAAACTGCGCAGCGCGCTGACCTTGTTGGGCATGATTATTGGCGTGGCCAGCGTCGTGCTGGTGGGTGCGGCCATTGACGGACTGGGCGTCTACGCCGAGTCCAGCACGGCAAGAGCATTCGGCACCGAATCCTATCTAATTGCCCAAATCGCCAACGTGGGCCGGATGACCCGTTCCGAGCGCGCCGCGAAACTGCGGAAGAACAAGCCGGTCCGCGAGGAGGACATCGAGTACCTGCGGATGGTCACCGGCGGCCAGATTCTCTACTCTCCCTACCGCAACCGCGTGGAGGACGTGAAAACGGACACGGCCACGTTTGAAGGCGCGATGGTGCTGGGCGTGGCGGCGGAACTGGCCGAGATTCGTGACGTGGCCATCGAAGAGGGCCGCTTCTTCACGCAGCAGGAGGAGGACACGCGGCAGTATGTGGCCATCATCGGCCAGGAGATTCGCGACAAGCTGTTCGCCGGCGCCTCGCCCATCGGGAAGCGGATCAGGATTCGCGGCTTCGATTTTACTGTGACTGGCATGCAGGAGAAGCTCGGCTCCACGGGCGGCCAGTCGCAGGACAACCAGGTGTATATTCCGGAGCCTGTCTTTAAGCGGCTGTATGGAACGGACCGTTCGATGGCGGTGTTTGCCCGGCCGCGGCCGGAGTCGGGACTGGATTTCGACGCGGCGCTGGATCTGTCGCGCGTGGCGTTGCGGACGCGGTTCAAAGCGAGGCCCGGCGCGCCGGACAACTTCGACACGCTGACGCCGGAGGCCATACGCGGGTTTGTCGGCCAGATTCTCGGCATCATCGCGGCCGTGGTGGTGCCCGTCACGGCGATCTCGCTGGTGGTGGGGGGAATCGTGATTATGAACATCATGCTGGTGAGCGTCACCGAGCGGACGCGCGAGATCGGCGTACGGAAATCGCTGGGGGCGCGGTCGAGCGACATCATGCTGCAATTTCTCACCGAGGCCACCATTCTCGCCTCGGTGGGCGGCATTCTCGGGCTGGCTCTGGGCGCGGCCTCGGCGTTCCTGCTGGGGCTCATCATGGAGGTGACGCTGCCTGTCACGATGCCCTACGTCGTGCTGTCCCTGCTGGTTTCGAGCTTGGCCGGCATTCTTTCGGGCTGGTATCCGGCCCGCCGGGCCGCACGCATGGACCCGGTGGCGGCCTTACGCGCCGAATAGGGCGGCGGAGAACGAATGCAGCTATCCACTCGCGAGAACTTCAACATGGCCATCGACGCCGTGTGGACACACCGTTTCCGCTCGGGCCTGACCATTCTCGGCATCGTCATCGGCATCACGACGGTGGTTACGGTTTCGAGCCTGCTCACAGGGCTGCGCAAAGGCATTGTCGTCTTCTTCGAGGAGTTTGGCCCGAACAATATCTTCGTGTCTCGCGTCAGCGGCACACCGCAGGGAGAAGGCAAGCTGAACGAGCGCCGGCGGCGGCCTCTTAGACCGGAGTATGCCGCGCAACTGCTGCGGCTGTCGCCTTCGGTTTCGAACGCGGCCGTGACGGTGTTCCCCTCGCTGATCTCCAACGGCCGTCCGTTGACGGCGAAGGTGCCGGGCTTTGAAAGTGACAACCTGTCGCTGGCCGGCGACGACTACGAGGGCTTCCTCATCGTGCCGCGCGAATTGCGCGAAGGCCGCGTTTACACGCCGGCCGAGGCGGCCCGCGGCGACAAGGTGGCCGTGCTCGGCGCCAACATCGCCGACGCGCTGTTTCCCTCCGGCGGCGCGGCGGGCAAGACGTTCATGCTGGATGGAGCGGAGTTTCGCGTGGTGGGCGTCTTCACGCTGGCCAAGGGCGGATTCTTCGGCGAGAACGGGCTCGACACCGAAATCACCATTCCCAGGCGCACCGTGGAGCTGCGCTATCCTTCCTCGGACCGCTACCTGATTACCTTCCAGGCTCGCGAAGGGCAGCGTGACTCGGCCATCGAGGAGCTGCGCGCGGGGCTGCGGCGCATCCGCCGCCTGCCGGCCGCGGCGCCGGACGACTTCAACATCTCCACCGCCGATCAGATCATCGCCCAGTTCGATTCGCTGACCGGCGTGATCCTGATCGTCTCCATCGCCATCTCGGGACTGGGCCTGCTGGTGGGCGGCATCGGCGTGATGAACATCATGCTGGTGAGCGTCACCGAGCGCACGCGCGAAATCGGCATCCGCAAGGCGATCGGCGCCCGCAAGTTCGACATCGTCGTTCAGTTCTTAATGGAAGCGATCACGCTGACAGGACTCGGCGGGCTGGCCGGACTGGTGTTCGCCGTCTTAACGACGATGCTGGTCGGCGTGCTGGTCCCTTCGCTGCCGTCCGAGGTGCCACTGTCAGCCGTAGTGGCCGGTTTGGGTGTCAGCGTGTTCGTCGGCGTCTTCTTCGGCGTGTGGCCTGCCGTGAAGGCGGCTCAGCTTGATCCGGTGGAAGCGCTGCGGCATGAGTAAGGTCCAGAACCAGGGAGAGCGCCGGACGTGTTTTAAGGCGTTCGCCCGTTCAGTCCCCAAAAGTGGCAAACCACCGACCGGCGTCGCTCCGGAGAGGGCTGGCCGGAGTCCCGGTCTCTCGGATTGAGTCCCGATGTTTTTCCCCACGAATGGGAAAATCGCCTGAAAGCTACCCCCAAAACAAACAGACCAAAGGTCTTGTACGATCGCCGCCAATTGGCATACGGCTTGCTTGCATCCCCTGCACGATGACTGCGAGCGGCATGAGCACGGAGCGCGAGGAACTGGTCCGTGCGGCCTTGGAGTTTGGAAAGAAAGCATTTCCGGAGGACCGTCCGCCGGGCGAGGCCGAAGGCGAATTTAACCGCACGGGCTGGAAGCAGCTTGCCGAGTTCGGGCTGTTCGGCATGCCCGTTCCGGCCGAGTATGGCGGCCTGGGGCTCGGCCTGGGCGACGTGATTGCCGTCATGGAGACACTGGGCTACGCGATTGCCGACCAGGGGCTTCTGTTTTCGGCGAACGCGCATCTATGGACCAATGTGATTCCGGTGCTCATTTACGGCACGGCGCAGCAGAAGCAGGAGTATCTACCGCGCATGGCTTCCGGCGAATGGATTGGCGCCAACGCGGGCAGCGAGCCCGACGCGGGATCCGACATCTTCGCCATGCGCACGCGCGCGGTGAAGACGGACACTTCCTATGTTCTGAACGGGACCAAGACCTTCTGCACGAACGCTCAGGTGGCCGATGTCTTCGTGGCGTACGCCACGCTGGACCCGGCGCTGGGCCCGATGGGGATTACCTCCTTCGTGGTTCCGCGCGATACGCCCGGCGTCGCCGTCGGCAAGCACATCGACAAGATGGGGCTGCGCACGTCGCCCATGGGCGAGGTGATCTTTGAGGACTGCGAAATTCCGCTCGCCAACCGTCTGGGCCGGGAAGGGCGCGGCGCACAGGTGTTTGAATGCGCCATGGAGTGGGAGCGGGGCTGCATTCTGGCGAACTGCCTGGGCGTGATGCGCCGGCAGTTGGAGAAGGCCATCGCCCACTGCCAGACGCGGAAACAGTTCGGCAAGTCCATCGGGAAGTTCCAGTCGGTGGCCAACCGGATCGTGGATATGAAATTGCGCCTGGAAACATGCCGGCCGCTGGTGCGGCGCATCGGCGAGTTGAAAGACGCGGGCAAGGACGCCAGCCTGGAAGCGGCCATGGCGAAACTCTATGTGTCGGAGTGCTATGTGAAGTCGAGCCTGGACCTGATCCAGTTGTTCGGCGGCTACGGCTACACCACCGAACAGGGCGTGGAGAGGGACCTGCGTGACGCTGTCGGCAGCACGCTGTACTCGGGCACGTCGGAAATTCAACGGAACATCATCGCGAAATGTCTGGGTCTGTAATCGAAGCCGCCACAACGTCGAAGCTGATGGCCAACACCACGAACAAGCCGCCGGTTTCCGCTCCCCGGCCCGGCGGGTTTCTCACGCTGGCCGGACAACTTGTCCTGCTCGCCGCCGTGATGGAACTGTTCCGCGTGGGGCAGGACCGTGGTCCGGACATGAGCATTCCGTACCTGTGTTACACGGCGTTCGGGCTGTTCGCCGTGCACTACTGGCTCCCCATGCGCTGGAAGGAGCCCTTCTGGGTGGCCGCCTCACTCGCCGCCGCCTTCGTGTGGCTGGACTGGCGTGTGGCGTCGGGCCTGGTGGTGGCCGCGGCGGGATTCTTCGCCGTGATTCGTTCGCCGCTCGGCTACTGGTGGAAGACCGGTCTGATCGCCACGGCCTTCGCCGGGGTCACCTATCTGACGCTGCACCCGGTGGGGACGCGCAATCTGTTCCAGGCCGTGCTGGGCATCACGCCGCCGCAGGCGCTGTGGGTGATGTTCGGCTCCATCTTCATGTGCCGCATGATCGTCTACCTGCACGATTTGAAACACATGAAGGGGCAGCCCCCGTTGCTGGGCTTTCTGGCGTACTTCTTTCTGCTGCCCAACTACATTTTTCCGCTGATGCCGGTGGTGGACTACAACACGATGCGCCTGGGCTACCAGCGCCGCGACATTCATGAGGTGGCACAAAAGGGCATTCACTGGATGGCGCGCGGCGTGATGCAGTTGATCTTCTACCGCATCGCCTTCCATCTGCGCGACGCCGTGCTGGCCGAGGGCGTCCACTCGGCGGGCAGCCTGGTTTACTACATGCTGCTGACCTTCCTGCTGTATACGCGCGTCTCCGGCCAGTTCCATCTCACCATCGGCATGCTGCACCTGTTCGGCTACGACCTTCCGGAAACCAACCGCAAGTACATGCTGTCGAGCAGCTTCACGGACTACTGGCGCCGCGTGAACATTTACTGGAAGGACTTCATGGTGAAGGTGGTGTACTTCCCCGTGTTCTTCCGTCTGCGGAAAAGCGGCCAACTGCGGGCCAAGATCGTGGGCACACTGGCCGTCTTTCTGGTCACCTGGGCGCTGCACTCCTACCAGTTCTTCTGGCTGCGCGGCTCGGTGCTGCTGCATCCGGTGGACACCGCGTTCTGGTGCCTATTCGGCATTCTTGTGACGGCCAACATCTGGTGGGAGCACCGCAGGGAGATGATGGGCAAGCGGGCGCCGCGGCCGCGGTGGTGGAAAACCGCGCTTTCGACGGTGGGCACGATGTCGGTGATTATCACGTTGTGGACGCTGTGGGAGGCGCCGAGCTTCGCCGCTTTCTTTGATCTGCTCGCCTGGTGGAATTAAAACGCGAATGGCTACGAACACATCGACACTGCCTGCCTGGTTGACCCGCTGGGGGCAGGACGCCCGCACCTCCTTCCTGACGCTGGCCGTGCTGGCCGCGCTGCCGCTGCTGTCGCCGCTGCTGCCCGATGCCGGACCGGCGGGCGCGCTACGCTTCGCCGTGGAGGAGGGCCGGGGCCGGAACCCGCTGTGGTGGATCGATCTGCGCCAGGCCAACACGGGCTACTACGAATCGCTGATGAGCGATTCGAGCGATCCCTCGGTGAAGTCCAACGCCCTGCTGTCACGCGCCTGGGCGCTGCCTGAATCGCCGCACTTTTACAAGTTTCATCCCTATCGCATCTACACGGGCGAGCCGAACATCAAGGCGGCCGTGACGGGCGAAGGCCCGGTATCCACCAACAGCCTGGGCCTGTTCGACGTGGAGCATACGCTGGCGCACCCGGCCGGCGTGCGCCGCGTGGCCGTGTTCGGCGACTCGCTGACGCGGGGATGGGGCGTGGAGTTACCGTCCGTGTACCCGCGGCTGATCGAGCAGGACTTGAACCGGAAGCAGGCCACTGGCGGTGGCGAGCCGTTCGAGTTCATCAACTTCAGCGAGAGCGCCTACCTGGCCACGCAGCTTCTGGACGTGGCCCTGGCGAGCGCGCCCGCCTACAAACCGGACGTCTACATGCTGGTGCTGAGCGAACTGGCCGTGAGCCCGAAGTGGAGCGGCCATATCGCCACGCTCGTTCGTGAACGGCGCGATCTGAAGTACCCGTTTCTGAAACAGGTGGCCGGCGAGGCCGGAGTGACGCCGCAAGACTCCCCCGACGAGGCCAACCGCAAACTGGCGCCCTACCGTCTGCGCGTGCTGCGCACGGTCGTCGAGCAGATCAAGGCACAGGCGGACCACGATCACGCCGGGTTCCTGATTGTCCTGATCTCGGCGGCCGAGGATTCCCACCTGGTGCGTCTGCGGTTCGGGGACACGCTGGCCATGCTGAAGGACACCGGCGTCCCCGTGGTGGATCTGCTGGACACCTTCGACAAGGTGAAAGATATCGAGTCGGTGCGTTCGCACTGGTATGACGCCCATCCCAACGCCCTGGGGCACAAGATGCTGGCGGAGAATTTCGTACGGAAGGCGCGGTCTGAGCCGGACGCGTGGCGCGTGCTGGCCGGCCAGCCCTAGAGCAGGATTACACAGCGGCTGGAGGCGCACGCCTTTGCCCGCGCACAGGAGGAGCAGATGGACGTATCGGAGATGAAGAATACGGTGAGGGAGTTCATTCTGGCGGAGTTCCTGCCGGGTGAGTCGAGCGCGAACCTGAAGGATGACACCCCGCTGCGCACCAGTGGCGTGCTGGATTCCATGGCGACGCTGAAGCTGGTCTCTTTCGTGGAGGACAAGTTCGGTATCGAGGTGGAGGCCCACGAGGCCGGCGTGGAGAACTTCGACCGCATCAGCGACATCGCCGCCCTGATCGCAAGCAAGAAGGGCGCCTGAAGGAGCCGCCGCATGAGCCAGCAACCTGTCAACAGCCTGGTGGATTACCTGGAGGCGAGCGCGGCCCGTTTTCCCGGCTGTCCGGCCGTGGTAGGCCCGGATGAACGCGAGCTGAGCTACTCGGAACTGAACAGCGGGGCGGACCGTGTGGCGGCCTTCCTGGCCTCGCGCGGCGTCCAGCCCGGCGACCGCGTCGGCCTGCTGCTGCCAAAAAGTGTCGAGGCCGTCACCGCCGTGTGGGGCATCATGAAGGCGCGCGCCGCCTATGTGCCCATCGACTGGAAGTCGCCCGCCGCCCGCGCCCGCTCGATTCTCACCGACTGCGACACGCGCGCCGTGTTCGCCGATTTCAGCGTGCTGGAAACGGCCGCCGGATGCGAGCCCGCCCGCGACACGGTGATCGTGCTGAACGCCCCGGCCGGGGCGGAGTTGCCGGCCAATGCCGTGCGCTGGGAAGATGCCGCAGGGCCATCGGCGCACGCCACGGCCACGGCCCCGCCGTCAGCCGCCGGACGTAATCGCGCCGAACTCGCCTACATCCTTTACACCTCGGGCTCCACCGGCGTGCCCAAGGGCGTGATGCTGAGCCATGCCAACGCTCTCAGCTTCGTGGACTGGTGCAGCGATGAATTCCAGCCGCATGAGAACGACCGGTTCAGCAATCATGCTCCGTTTCACTTCGACCTCTCCGTGCTCGACCTGTATGTGCCGGCCAAGCATGGCGCCTCCGTGCACCTGATCGATGACGAGACGGGCAAGAGTCCGAAGCATCTGGCCGCCTTCGCCGAGCGGCGCAAAATTACTATCTGGTACTCGACGCCCTCGATTCTCCATCTGCTGGCCAGCCTGGGCAACCTGCGGCAGGGCGACTATTCGAGCCTGCGGATTGTCCTGTTCGCCGGCGAGGTCTTCCCCGTGAAGCACCTGCGCGAGTTGAAAAACATCTGGTCGTGGCCCGTCTACTACAACCTCTACGGACCCACCGAGACCAATGTCTGCACCTTCGCCCGGATTCCGGACGAGATTCCCGAGGACCGCACCGAGCCCTACCCCATCGGCTGGACCTGCTCGCACTGCCGCCCCATCGTGCTGGACGCTGGACAGAAGCCAGTGGCGGCGGGCGAGGAGGGCATGCTCTACATCGCGGGCGAAAGCGTGTTCCAGGGCTACTGGAACCGGCCCGAGCAGCAGGCGGCGGCCTTTCTGACCATCGAGGGCGAGCGCTGGTATTGCACCGGCGACGTTGTCGTGGAAGACCCCGCGTGCGGCTACATCTATGTGGGCCGGCGCGACCGCATGGTGAAGCGGCGCGGCTTCCGGATTGAGCTCGACGAGATTGAATGCGGCCTCTACCGGCATCCGCGGGTGCGGGAAGCCGCCGTAGTCGCCTCGACGGTGGGCGGCGAGGTGAAAATTGCCGCTTATCTCTCGGCGGACGGGGAACCGCCGGGCGTGCTCGAAATGAAGATGTTCTGCGCCAAGAACCTGCCCAGCTATATGAATCCAGACATGTTCGTCTTCCTGGACGCCCTGCCGCGCACATCCACAAACAAAGTGGACTACCGGGGACTGGCACAGCGGCTGGAACCAGCGGCGGCGGCGCGCACCGTGTAAATCATTCTGAATCAACCTGTTCGGGCCGGGGCGAATCTCCTCCCGGCCCATTTTTCATGACTGCCCCGCAGCGCGCCCCTCGAAATTGCCCGCAACCTTTTCTCCGCAGCCGTCGTATCCTTTCCTTTGGCCTCCCGTGGCCGTTCCGTTACGCGTTACCTTTTTCTCCAAACCCCGTCTACCTGGTTGTTGAACGGTATGTCAGAAGCAACCGCGGTTGCCGGGGTACTCAAGCGAGGGCCTCTGGTGGACGAAGCCGGACTCATTCGAGCCGCACAGTCGGGAGACGAACAGGCATTCGAGCAACTGGTGCATTCTTATGACCAGGCGGTGCTCCGGCTTGCTTATAACCTACTGCGCTCTCAAGAGGATGCACGGGATATCTACCAGGAGGCGTTTTTGCGCGTCCACCGCAACCTGCACTCCTTCCGGTTCGACTGCAGTTTCCATACCTGGCTCTACCGCATTGTCACCAACTTGTGCCTGGACCACTTGCGTAAACGTAAGGTGCGCAAGGAGGAATCCGCAATTGTCGAGACCGCCGAGGGCCCGCGCGACCGGATCTCCACCATCCCTGAGTCCGGCGCGACGGGCGACCCGGAGCGGCACATGCTGAGCAGCGAGTTGCGCGCCCGTTTGAACCGCGGAATGGAGCAACTGACGCCGCGTGAGCGCACGGTGTTTGAGATGAGGCATCATCAGGGGATGCGTCTCCGCGCCATCGGCGAGATTTTGGGCACCAGCGAGGAGGCGGCCAAGAATTGCCTGTTCCGGGCCACGCAAAAAATGCGCGCCGCCCTGGGAGAGTTCGTATGACCTGCGAGAACGTCCAGGCATCGCTCCCGTTCCTTCTGTACGGTGAGTTGAGCTTCGACGAGGAAGAGCAACTCGAACAACATCTGGGCGCGTGCGCGCCGTGCCGGCAGGCATTGGAAGAGATGCGGGCGCTACACGCCGCCTTCGATCAATCGGCGGAGCCACTGCCTGCTCCCCTGCTGCTGGAGTGCCGCCGCGAACTGCGCGAACGGGTGCGGGAAGAGGCGGGGGGAAAGCGCGGACTGGGGTGGTGGGCGAAACTCGCGGGCCGTCTGCGTCCCGCGTTCCTTACGCCGGCGTTCGGTTCCCCGGCCTGGCCGCGGGTGCTGGGCGCGGTGGCAATGCTGATGCTGGGATTCGCCGGCGCGCGGTTGACGTCACCGGCCACGGTCCGCACGCCGCCCACCTACGATACGGTTCCGGTGAGCGGCACGCGGGTGCGTTTTGTCGAACCTGCGGAAAACAACGGACTGGTGAAGATCACCCTGGAAGAGACGCGGGAGCGGCAGGTGACGGGCAAACTGGACGACGCCCGCATCCGGCAGTTGCTGCTGTCGGCCGCGCAGGACCCGGCCGACCCCGGGCTGCGTGTGGAGACCATCGGCCTACTACAGCGTGAGACCGAAACGGCCGAGGTGCGCCAGGCCCTGATTACCGCCATGCAAAGCGATGATAACGCCGGCGTGCGCATGAAGGCGCTGCAGGGGCTGAAGCGGTACGCCGCCCATCCCGAAGTGCGTTCCGCGCTGGCCGCCGTGCTGCTGCACGATGGCAATTCCGGCATCCGCACGCAGGCCATTGATCTGCTGGTGCAACACAAGCAGCGCGACGTGGTAGGCGCGCTGCAACAATTAATGGAGCGTGAGGACAACGACTACATCCGCCAGCGTACGCGGCGGTTGCTGAGCGACCTCAACGCAAGCGTGGACAGCTTCTGATGACCCGGCGCCTGGCGCTTCCGCTGATGCTGTCGGCGGCGATGCTCCGCGGCCAGGGCGCCCGCGACGCCGCCACGGCGCTGCAGCGGGACGGCGACGAGTGGAGCGCGGTGGAGACGGGGAGTTTTCCAGCCCGGGGATTGATGAACCTGCGCGTGTCGAGCATCGGCGCGGTTACGGTGACGGGCGGCGGCGGTGACCGCATCGAATACCGGCTGATCCGCCGCGCGCGCGCCAGTGGCGAGGAGCAGGCGCGGCGTCTCGCCAGCCTGTTCGAGTTGCGGTTCGACCGCGCCAGCGCCATACCCACGCTCACACTGCAACCGGCGCCGGGTTGGAACCGCACGCCGCAACTGGAGCTGCGCGTTCCCAGCACACTGATCAGCACGCATGTGTTCACCCAGACCGGAGCGCTGACACTGGACCGTCTCTCAGGCCAGCTGACTTGCGAAACCGGCGGTGGCCCCGTGCGGGCCGGCTCCATTGACGGAGCACTGCAACTGACCACGGGCGGTGGTCCGGTCGATATCCGATATGTGGCCGGCGGCTTACGATGCCTGACCGCGGGCGGACCCATCCGCGTGCAGCGGGTGGATGGCGAATCCTGGCTGGAGACCGGTGGCGGCGACGTGATCGTCGATGTGGCCATGGCCCGCGTCCATGCCTCCACCGGGGCGGGCAATGTGGAGGTGTCTCGGGCAAGAGGGAATGTGTCGGCGCGAACGCTGGCCGGCGTCATCAAGGTGTATGAAGCCAGCGGTCTGGTGAACGCGCACACCGGGGGCGGCGGAATTCAGGTGGGTTCGGCGCACGGCGTTCAATGCGATTCGGTTGCCGGGGGGGTGCGGCTTCGAAATGTTTCGGGCCCGGTGAATGTTTCGACGGCGGCGGGCAGCATTCTGGCGGAGTGGGCTGGCGGAGTCCGTATGGAGAATTCGATTCTGAATTCGGCAAGCGGTGACATTACGGTGGTGATCCCCGCGCGTTTGGCTGTCACCATTCAGGCGATGAATGAGCTGCCCGGCAAGTACGGCAGGATCGTGAGCGAATTTTCCGAAATTCGTGTGCTGCCGGTGGTGGCGCCCGTGCGCGGACCGGTCTTAGCCGAGGGCGCGCTCAATGGCGGAGGACCGGTTTTGCGAGTAGCCGCCACGCGAGGCACCATCTTCCTGCGCCGGAAAGAGTAGACGCAATGAAACATCAGGCTCTCCTACTGGCCTCCACGCTGATTTGCCAGTGTCTTCTGGCGCAGAAACCGCCACAACCGCCGCCTGCGCCGCCTCAACCATCGTGGCCGCAGAACCGGCCCGCCGGACAAGCGCCCCAGGTGCTTGTATGGAACACGGGCGGCGGTAGCTTCCTGGGAGTTCACGCCACCGACGTCGATACCGCGCGAGCCCGTGAACTTCGATTGAAGGAGGAGCGCGGCGTGGAAATCACGGGCGTCGAGCCGGGATCGCCCGCGGAAAGGGCTGGCATCCAGAAGAACGACGTGGTTCTCGAGTACAACGGCCAGCGGGTTGAGGGCACCGAGCAGTTTGTGCGCCTGGTGCGGGAGACGCCTCCAGGCCGCCATGTGAACATCGAGGTGTGGCGCGGCGGCGCATCCCAGCAACTGGCGGCCACGTTGGGACGGAAGAGAGTCAAGACCCCCAAGGAGATGATGGAGCAGTTTTCCTCCGCGCGCGAACCTCTTCAGCCGCCCCAGGTATGGATTCCCGACATTCCCCGGGCGTTCACCAGTTGGCGGAGTTCCATGCTCGGCTTGGAAGCCGAGAGCCTCACGGGCCAGTTGGCGCAGTACTTTGGGGTCCGCGAGGGCGTTCTGGTGCGTTCGGTCACCGATGGTTCAGCCGCCGCACGGGCCGGGTTGAAAGCCGGTGACGTGATTGTGAAGATCGACGGCAAGCCGGTGGAGACCCCGCGAGAGATTTCCCTCGAAATGCGTGCTCTCCGTCCACGCCGCACCTTCCCCATAGGCGTTGTACGGGATCGCCGCGAGATCGTAGTCACGGTTACGTTGGATGAAGAATCCGAGAGCGGCCGCCAGGGGGGCCCGCGCGAAGAAGATCGCTAACAGAAACGCTCCTTTTACTGGTCATCGTTCATTCACCATCCTGTTGATCTTCAGCATCAGGTCAACCTCGTTGACCGGCACGCCGAGAGCCGCCGCAATCTGCTCGGAGCCTTCCCCGCGATGGTGCAATCGCAGCACCTGCGAGCGCCGGGTGAGGTTGAGCGACGGCCGCACAGCGGGGGGGCTTGGTCCGGGGTCTGGAGGAGGCGGCGCTTCCTTGCGAAGCTCTTCCAGAGCGCCGCGAAGCGCCACATTCGCGGCCTGAAGCGCAAGCTTTTCCTCCGACCATCGCTTCACCTGCCAGCGCATTTCGGCTTTTACTTGAATGAACAGCCCTATGCTCAGCACAAGAGCTGCGGCTACCGTCACATAGGCAGCCAGGGGGTGCAGGAGAAGGTCCATCACAATCGACATCGGCTTTCCTCTTCAACTCACTTCACGTGGGCCATACCACCATTAGTACAGCGTTCGCAATCTCTCCCCACGGCTGATGACCTGATGAATCCTGACGCCATAATTGCCCTCGACCACTACAACTTCGCCCTTGGCAATGACACAGTTGTTCACGATGATCTCCACCGGTTCGGTGACCGTCCGGTTCAACTCCACAATGGATCCCGAAGTCAGCTTCAAGACCTCCTTCAAAGGAATGTGAGCACGGCCGAACGAGACGCTGACGGGCAACTCGACATCGAGCAGCAGGTCGTACGCGGTCTGGATACCCACGCTTTCCGTTCCGTTCCCGCTGCCGGAACCCATACTCGCCGCGGCAGTGCGCACAAGGCCGCCCGAGGCGCCCATAACAGCCTCCAGCAGTTCCGGAGAGGCTGAGATCCAAATCGTTCCCGAGAGCGCGGCCGGCGCGCCAAACTGCGCGCCTAAGGCGCTGGCAAATGCGGTTTCGACCTGGCGCCCGGCCTCACAGTTCACCTCACGGCCAAGGAGAGAGCCGATCGCGGTCGCCAGCGCGGAGAGCGCCTGGCCAAGAATCTCGAGATAGGTGGCGCGAACATCCGCTTCCTCCGCATCCTCGATCCCCGCCGCCGCCAGCGCTGCCTGGCCGAACGCCTTCCAAGCGGCATTTGGAGCGCCGATCCGGACGGCTGCGCCTGTGCCCGCCGTGAGGGGTTGCTCCCACCACAGCGAATCATCGGGGATCTCCTTCGCCGCGGAGTCGCTGGCCTGAACAGGCTGCCCAATCATTGCGCCGAGCGATTCGGCAAAACGGGGGCGCCAGGCGTGCAGAAGCCAGGAAAGCGCCGTTTGCTCGTTCAACTCGGACTCCATCGTCTCGCCTCCTCGGACAACTCCTGAATGCCGGTTGCTACCGGCCCCTCTCCCCCTTGGACATAGGCCACCGCTTTGCCAGGAACGAACGCAGCCGGAGGATGGCCTGCGATTTCAGTTGGGACACCCGGCTTTCGTGGAGCCGGACAACCTTGGAAATCTCCCGGAGGGTCAACTCCTCGTGGTAGTAAAGCCCCAGAATCGTACGTTCAATCGCAGGCATACGCTCAATCGCTTCCGCAATCAAACGCTCCAACTCCGCCCGCTCCATCAACCGCGAGGGCCAGTTTTCCTCGTTATCGGAGATGAACTTGAGGAGGTCTCTCCCCTCCTCCTCGGCCGCGTTCCCTTCCAGACTGCCCAGATTCACGCCCCGTACATCCACCAGCCAGTCGTGGTATTCCTCCATAGACAAGCCCAACTCTCCGGAAATCTCTTCCTCCGTGGGAGTCCGGTGGACACGCTGCTCAATGGCTACGATCGCCGCTTCAATCTGCTTGCACCTGCGCCGCTGCTGCCGCGGAGCCCAATCCAGCCCACGCAAGCTGTCCAATATGGCGCCACGAATTTTGTATTCGGCGTAGGTCTTCAACTTGACATTGTGTTCAGGCTTGAAGTGATCGATGGCGTTGATCAACCCAACCACTCCGGTCGAGACAAGATCTTCGAGGTTGACACTCTCGGGCAGACGCTCGTGGATCCGCCGCGCGATCAGGCGCACCTGCGGCAGATGTTCCAGAATCAACCGCTCCCGGTCCTCCCGTATCGTGTCCTCTTGCTTGATGTATGTGCCCACACCCGGCCTACTCATGCTCTTGCCTCCCCCACGTCCCCTCGCCTCATGCCGCCGCTCCAGTGGCCCCGGCGCGGTCCCGGCACAGACCGCCTGAGCGCCCCAACACGCGTGAGGCGAGCCACGGCGCCTCTGCCTCCTGAATGTCTTCCGGGATCGCGGGTCCATTCGCGCAGTACGAAACGGGCAATCCGCGGCGATAGGCTTCTCCGAGCAGCCCGCCCGGGGCGTCACAATCGTCCAGGCGGGTCATGATCAGACTGGCCGGACGAAATCCTTCGAAGCGCTGGATCAAGCGCGCGCAATCTTGGCGCCTCAGATACGCCGGCAATACCAGGTGAGCCGCGGCCAACTGTTCTTCGCCAATCGCCGAGCGCAGCCAGGACCACTCGGCCATTTCCGCCTCACCCATTCCCGGTGTGTCCAATAGTAAAAGGTGGTGTTTGCCCTCGGTTTCGATGAGGCGGCGCAATCCGTGACGATGGTCCACCGAACGGAAGGGAACGCCCAGAATGTTGGCAAACGTTCTGAGTTGTTCCGCGCCGCCCACGCGGCTGGCATCCAGGGACACCAACATGACAGGCGCTCGCCGTTCCAAGCCGGTCTTGACAGCCAGTTTCACCAGCGTCACCGTCTTCCCCACTCCAGCCGGCCCAATGACCGCATGGACTGTGGCTCCGTCCCAGCGAGATCCTCCGTCCGTGATTGTCCGTAACTTTTCGGCGAGAATTGCCTCCACGCCGCCATCGCGATCCCAGGTTCCTTCTGCAAGCGAGCGCTCTGACGCTTCTACGATTTCAACGGCAAGGTCGGCGGGAAGTTCGCGATCCAAGAGTTCGTGGTAAAGCGCCACACCGTCATCCTTCCACCGGTGCGGAGTCGCCCGCGCCGGCGCACGAACCAATAACTGTTCCATACGGACCATCTGGCGCCTAAGCTCGCTCAACTCATCTCGTACGGCTTCCCAGGCCACGCCAGGCTGACTGAGCGCGTCCGGACCACGAGCCGCAATCGGACTGCTTGGCCCCATGACAGGGCCGCTGTTACCGGGTGCCGGCGTTTCCGGTTCAAGGGCGAACACTACCTCGTACCTCCCCAGCGAGCGTGACTCAGGCACGGTTTCGCGTGAGTACACCAACATGGCGTCCTCGCCCAATTCGCGCGAGGCCAGGGAAATCGCTTCCTCCACCGTGGCTGCAAAATAGGATTTCAGTCGCATCATCTCCACCGTGACCCTTCTAGCGGATAACTCCCAGGCCAGACACCTTCATACCTGGCGGCACTTCACCGTGCGACAGCACGGCCAAGTTGGGGAATCCCGCCTCCAGCAGTTGCCGGAGAAAGAAGCGGATTGCCGACGAGGTCAAGACAACCGCGGTCGCCTCGGACCCTCCGGCAGCCCGCTGGAATCTCTCCAGCACTTCACGGACCTTTTGTGGAGGCAGATTCAGGTGAGAGGCATGTTCACCATGTTCGACACACCCCTCCAGCGCCTGCTCCAGAGCGGGATCCAGAAGAAACGCGGGGAGTTCGCCCGCCGCATTCAGATATGGGTGCGCCAAGCCTCGCTTCATGCTCTGCCGGACGTACTCGCAGAGTAACGTCGGGTTCTTTGTGATCTGCGCGGCTTCGCTCAACGATTCCAGAATGGAACTGGCGTCCCGGATCGAAACACGTTCGCGGAGCAGATGCTGAATCACTTTTTGCAGAACGGGCAAGGCCATTAGCTTCGGGACCAGATCTTCAACCAGCCGCGCATTATCCTCGGCCACACGGTCGAGCAGCTTCTTGACATCCTTGCGAGTGAAGAGCTCATGCGCATTCCTGCGAACAAGTTCCGACAGGTGCGTCCCCATCACGCTCACCGCGTCCACCACCGTAAACCCGGCCTCACGCGCAGTCTCAGCTTGGGCGGAGGAGATCCACCAGGCTTGCAGTCCAAATGCCGGCTCGCGTGTTTCCCGCGCACCGAACGGCGGCTCCCGTTTTGCCCCCGCCGCGATCGCCATCTCGCAGCCTTGTGGGATCTCATAGCGGGCGATCTCTTGCCCCTTGATTGAGATCACATATTCACCCGCCTTTAAGCCCAGATTGTCTGTGACTCGTACGGGCGGAAGTAGATAGCCCAGGTCGCTGGCTAACTGCTTCCGGATCGCCGCGATCCTTCGCAGCAAGAGTGAATTCTGCGCTCCCTCCACCAGCCTCACCAAGCCTAGACCGACCTCGACGGACAACAACTCCACCCGGAGAATTGCCTCCAGGTTGTCCTTATCCTTGGCAGGCGCCGGAGCCTCCACCTGGGTTTCGGTCACGATGGCGCGCGACCGCAGACGCCAGGCATAACCTCCGGTCGCGGCCGCCAAAGTGAGAAAAGTCACAGCCGGCAACCCGGGAAACAGCGCCATCGTGGCCAGAACGCCAGAGGCCAGAAAGAGCGGTTGCGGATTACTAAACACCTGCTGCTCAAACGTCTTGCCCAGCCGCTGTTCGGAACTGGCGCGCGTCACGATCAGGCCACCGGAAACCGAGATCATCAGAGCCGGGATTACCGTCACCAGCCCGTCACCAATGGTCAGCACAGTGTACGTTTCCAGCGCGCGCCGCAGTTCCATGCCGTGCTGCAGCACGCCGATCAAAAATCCCGCCAAAATATTGATGACTGTGATCAGTATGCTGGCCACGGCATCGCGTTGCGTGAAGCGTGAGGCTCCGTCCATGGCCCCATAAAACTCGGCCTCGGCCGCCAACCCGCGCCGGCGCACCTTTGCCTCGGATTCGTCGATCAGGCCCGCATTCAAGTCCGAGTCAATCGACATCTGCTTTCCCGGCAGCGCATCGAGCGAAAAACGCGCCGTCACCTCGGAGATGCGGACAGCGCCATGGTTGATGACAACGTACTGAATCGCGATCAGCACCAGGAAAATTACAGTCCCGATGACATAGTTGCCCCCGACGACAAAACTCCCAAATGCCTCGATGACATGTCCCGCGGCGGCCGTGCCAGCGTTGCCGTTCATCAGGATCAGGCGCGAGGAAGAGATATTCAGAGCGAGCCGGAACAGCGTCATCAGCAACAGGGTGGTTGGGAAGGCGCTGAAATCCACCGGCTTGGAGACGTAGATGCCCACCAGGAGCACGATCACCGAAAGCGTGATATTGAGTGCGATGAGGCCATCCAACAGCCAAGCAGGCAGAGGCACAATCATGGCCAGAACGACGGCCAGGACGGCAATGGGAACGGTCAGTTCGGACCATGGGATTTCGTCCCACAACTTTCCCTTGGCGCCAGCAAGAGGCACTCTGCCCGACGGGCCAGCCGGCGATGGTCCCGCGCTGGCGGCCGGCCGCTGCGGCGCCGCTACATTAACTGCGGATACGGTTGAAATTCCAGATGCCATTTCCGATACACCGGCACCAGCAAGAGCAATTTACGTGCCGTTTGGTGACACTCCCACTTCATCGATTTGTGCGACCTTGCATTACACGGTAGATGTAAGCCAGCACCTCTGCGACGGCGCGATAGAGTTGCGGCGGTATATCGTGACCAACCTTCGACGACTGATATAGTGATCGCGCCAGAGGGGGATTCTCCACGATCGGAACCTGGTGATCCATGGCAATTTTGCGGATGCGCAGGGCTAGATGATCGCGGCCTTTCGCGAGTACACGGGGAGCGGCGCTCTCTCCGGGGGCATACCGCAAAGCAACGGCGTAGTGCGTTGGGTTTACAACCACCAACGTTGCCTTGGGCACGTCCTGCACCATCTTGCGGCGCAGCAAACCACGTTGCAGCCTGCGGATGCGCGCCTTGACCAACGGGTTGCCGTCGGACTCCTTCATCTCATCCTTGATCTCCTGCTTGCTCATCCGCAGGCTCTTGTTGAATTTCCGGGATTGCCAGTAAAGATCAGCAAGTCCGACGACTCCAAACAGCGCCGCCATCGTAAGCAACAAGGATCGTGACCATCCGGCAGCCCAGCGAATCCCGCCGGCAAGGTCCTGCCGTGGCAGACGGTTAATTGACGCCCACTCGCCTTGGATCGCCGAATAGACAACCACGCCCATGGCGGGAAGCAGGACCAGGGCGTATACGAATTGCTGGATGCCTCGTTGAAAGATGCCCTTTACTTTCTGTGCCGGGTTAAGCCGTCCCCAATCTGGTTTCAATTTGGCACTGGCAATTCCGAAACGGGTCTGGAGCAACTGGAGCAGAAGAGCCACAACCGCCGCCCCTAACCCAGCGGTTAGCATAGGCGTGGCATATCGTGCAGCCACCCGCCTCATGAGCACGAGGAGCGACGGCTGGCCCCCGTCCCATTCAAAGCCGGCCGTCAGCCCCTGCCGCATGATCTCGACCAGCGCACCGGCCCAGCGATCCGAATACACAAGCAGCAGGCCAATACACGCGCCAAAATAGGCGGCCGAAAGAAACTCCGGACTGACCGGAAACTGGCCTTCCTTCCGCGCCTTTTCCAACCGTTTTGGGGTTGGTTGTTCCGTTCTTTCTGACGAATCCGCCACAGCTCCCTACAATCGCGCCAGCACGGCTAAGGCATCCTGCATGACCCTGATCAGGAACTCCGGCCACAAGGAGAGCCCCACGGCGAGCATGCCAAGGCCGCCTAAAATCTTCATCGGGAACGACAGCGTGATCAGCTGCAGCTGCGCTTGAAACTTGGAGCCAAGCGCCAGCAGGAGGTCAATTACGAGCAAGAGGACAATGACCGGGAGCGCCAGGCGCACTCCCGCCGTCCATGCCTCACCTAAGAGGTATCCCGCCACTCGCGTCGCCGAGTTAAGGTCAGGCCAGTGTGGAATCTCCAGGGCCCGGCTTAACAGCAGCAGAACCGGCCGGTCCAAGCCAGCTGTGACGATTACAAGAGCGGCCAGCAGGCCTCCCATTACATCGAGGATTCCGCTATCGGCCTGCGTATTCGGATCCACAGTGGAAACATACCCGAAGCCGGCATTGAGTCCAACCAACCGGGAGGCGAGCACGAACACTTCCAGAACCACCCCCAGGAGCAAGGCCGCCGTAAGTGACACGGCCAGCCCCAGGAGGCACTCTCCGGCCATGGCCATCGCTACACGATCCAGCGTTGCGGTTTCCGGCATCATCGAGTGAGCCCGGTGTCCAGGAAGAAGCAGGGAGGCCAGCAGGACACTCAGCCCAATCTTCATCTGGACTGGCGCCGCACGCAAATAGGGGATTGGCGCGAGGAAGACGAACCCGGCGACACGGAGCGTCAGTTGCAGGAGCGTCGAAATCATGGCCCAGAATTCAGGGGAATTCATAGATCACCACTCTGGTCAACGCGCCAACTCGGGGATTCGGTTAAACAGGCGAATCGTGTAGTCGACGAGCCTGGAGGTCATAAAACTGGCGCTCAGGACGATGAGCAGAAAGATGGCGGCCAGCCGTGGCGCAGTACCCACGGCCGGATCCTGAATGCTCGTCAAGATCTGCACCAGGCTTACGACAATACCGATCACAAAGGCTCCCACGAGAAGCGGAAGGCACATCCACGCGGCCGTGGTGAGCGCGCCTGCGATTAGTTCTACGGCTTGCTGTGTAGTCATCGTTCCAGTCCCTTAGGTCTGTCAACCACTCGTCCCGAAACTCTTCACGAGCGAGCCAATCACCAGGTTCCACCCATCCACAAGTACGAACAGGAGAATTTTGAAAGGTGCGGAGATCATTGCCGGAGGCAGTTGCACCATCCCGAGCGCCAAAGTTACTGAGGCAATCACCAGATCAATCACCAGGAACGGCAGAAACAGTACGGCTCCGATCTGAAAGGAAGTCCGCAGCTCACTCAGAACGTAGGCTGGCACGAGTGTGTCCAGTTCAAGGTCATTCGCGTTGCGCGGACGCGGCTTGTGGCCCAGTTCCAACATGAGGGCAAGATCCTTCTCCCTGGAAAACCGGAGTAGATGCCGGTGAATCACCGGCCGCGCTTTTTCCCAAGCCTCAGTCGCTGTGATTTGCCCCCGGTCGTGTGGGGACCATGCCTGTTCATAGATTTGTGTGGCCGCTGGACGCATGACTCCCATGGTGAGGAACAGCGCCAGTCCCACCAAGACCTGATTCGATGGAGCTGTTTGCGTTCCCAGCGCCTGCCTCAAAAAGTGAAGTACGATCACGATGCGTAGAAACGGCGTCACGCACATAATGATGGCCGGCAGCAGCGCGGCTGCCGACAGGAGGAGGACGATCCGCAGGGGGGTACTCAGATCCTGCCAATTCATTTTTTCTCTAGCCCCTGGCGATGCTCAGGCATGTCCCACCCGCGCGGCCATCACCCGGTCCGGGCTGGTTGACCGGGTCCTTCTCAACAGCTGAGCCCCTTGTGGCGAGCAGGCCACAAGCAACCGCCGCCCCCCTGCCTCAACCAGATGCAAGCTGTGTTGCGGTGTCAAGTGGAGGCGTGCGACGACCCTCAGTTCAACTGGAGGCTGCCGCCGGCCGGTTAGAGAAAACGCCGGACGCCACCCCTGTTGCAGCGCTGCCAAGAGTTTCGCGGCCAGAAAAATCGCCCCCAAGAAGGCGGCCGCCACAAGCAGCATCGTGGTATCCATTTCACGTCTCCTCGTGAAAATCCGTGATCCGGACTCCCATGTTTTCCTCGAGAATCACGATCTCTCCAAACCCAACGAGCGCCCCCCCCACGCGGATGTCGATATTCTCTCCGGCAGAGCGCGTCATCTTGATCACTGTGCCGTTCTCCAATGCCAATAGGGAAGCAACGTTCATGATTTTCCGGTCCAGTTCCACCTCGACCGGCACGCGCACATCGGCCATCGGCGCAATCGACTGCAACGGGTTCTCATCCATTAGTGGCCAACCTCACGCCGCTTACCTCTTCAGGCTGATCGTTTCCTGGCTCATCTCGTCCACCGTCGTCACGACGCGCGCATTGGCCTGATACCCACGTTGCAGCACAATCAGGTTCGTAAACTCTCGTGCGATATCGACAGTGGAATTCTCAACCGCACCACCGATGATCGAACCGCGGCCCCCAGTACCCGGCAATCCGATTGCGGGCAACGCTGAGCGGGCGCTCAAGCCAAAGGCGTTGTCACCCACCGCGATCAGGGATTCGGGATTTCGGATCGAAGCCATGGCCAACTGCGCAACGGCCAGTTGCTGTCCATTTGAATATTGCGCCAGCACGACGCCACCACTGGCGATTCCCACCCGTACCAACTGCGCCGCGGGCGAGCCATCTTGCTGGTTCGCATTCACCGAAGACGGCTGTGAGAACTGTGTGAGACGGGGCGCGGTGCCGTCATATAGTTGCCAGTCAAGTGTCAGGTCGGCCGCCCCGTTGTTCAGTCCGGATATCGTGATCTGGGGCATCGTACCACTGGCCGCCGGGTCGACCATTTTGCCGCTGGAATCAAACGTAATCTGCCCGGTTACCGGTGTCACGGGAGTGGCGACGTCCGCATCAGGAAATGAGATCGTGTAGTCCCACACGTTCGCTGTGGAGGACTTTGTGAAATCTACGGTCAGAACATGCGAGCCTCCCAGCGAATCGAACACCTCAATGGGCGTGGAGAAAGCCTCACCCGCCGCCGATGAGGAGTTCAAGTTCACATCGAACGAGAATTCTGTACTGGCCACAGGCTCCTTGAGAGTCCCCACCGGAATCACGATGTCGCCGAGTGGGCCATTCGTGGAAGGAGCCCCGTTAGCGGACATCCAGCCCTGTACGCGCTGGCCCGTCGATGTAAGCAGATTTCCTGACTTGTCCACCTGGAGATTCCCTCCGCGCGTATAGATGTTTCCGGTGGTGACCTTGTCCTTCACCACCAGGAATCCGTCTCCCTGAATCGCGGCATCCAGTTCACCCGCACTCGTCTTGATCGCCCCTTGCGAGAACTGACGGAGCGTAATCGGACGTCCTACACCGAAGCCCACCTGTGTCTCTCCCAGGCCGGCGCCCAGCGATTGAGTCACCAGATCGTGGAAACTGACTACGCTCGTCTTGAAGCCCGGCGTATTCAAATTAGCCAGGTTGTTCCCCACGACGTCGACCGCCGTGGCATGCGCGCTGAGCGCTGACAGCGCCGTGGAAAATGATGTAAACATAAATAGTTTCGGTACTCCTTTTCTGAACCAGACTGTCCGGCTTCGCCGGAGTTCCCTCATGGCCGCCTTGGTGCGCCAAACTTCCGCCGGGCTGCGGCCCTATCCTGTGGACCCCGGCGCGTCCGTCGCCGGTGAGTTTTCCACTCCCTGCCGAATCAGAATCAATTGCTCCAACATGCTGTATTGCGTCAGTTGGCCAAGAAACTGCGTCGGATCCGCCGGACTCAATGGATTCTGGTTCTGAATTTGCGCCACCAACAGCTTCAGAAACATCTCCTTGGACGCATTCGCCTCCTCCACCGTGTCGGTTCCTGTACCCGACGGCTGTTCCGTACCGCTGTACGCCGGCTGACTTGCCGATGACACATTCATGGCTTACGTGTTCCTTTCAGTAATTTGAGAAACTCTTCTTCCCGGCCGTTTCGCTCGCGTCCGTCCGCCGCATCCTGAGAGTGCCCCTCCCCCGGTTGCCTCTCACGCCCACCGCCTCCTGAGCGCGCATCTTCACCAGACCGCCCACCCTGTCCCGCGTCAGCGGTCGAGGTGGAAGGCTGCGGAGAGCGATCCGATGCCGGACTCATCCCACTCCACTGATCAGAGAAATCCGTTCGCTGCACCTCCTCCAATCGGTGCTTCAAGTACTGTGTGTTCTGGGCAATGGCCGCCTGCAATCCTTCCGCCCGTGTCTGGATTCGTACCTCCACACCCTGCTGCGTCAGGCGAACGGTGGCCTGGACGTCTTCCCCCTTGTCTCCGGTGACCGCCAGTTGGACAGCGCTGGCTGGTGTGGAAGGGCGTCCCTCGGCAGCCTCCAGATGGGAAGAGTCAACGGGCATCCCCACAGCCAAGGGTTCGCCCCCTCCCTGTTCACGCCGTACATCGAGGTGTGCAGGGGGGGGCGCGACGGAGCCCCCTACAGCTTCCTCGCGGTCAGAAATGTGAACCTTCGTGTGAGCGGCTTCCACTTCGTTGGGCCGCGCGCCCGTTTGTGGTGGATGCCGCTCGAACTCCTCCCGTCGTAAACGGCCGGCAGCCGCTCCCGAGACCACCGCCACAGTCTTATCCGGCTCCTCCGTCCTGCCTTCTCCAGGCAGTTCATCCTTTACGCCCAGTTCAGCTTCTCGGACGGGCTCATCCTTCCGCGGCGGCTGATTGAAATTGGGTCTCATTGCCTTTTCCAAAGGCTTTGGCGCAAGCGAACTGATTCCGCCAAGGGCCTGTCCCGACTCCTCGGGGGACACCGATGCGCGCACACCAGCACCCACCTGGCGCCCATCTGCACCTGCACCCGCCGGAGACTCCGGCACGTTCGTCGAGCCAGACTGAAGTTCGTTGCCCACCGGAGCCAGGGCAGCCGGCTTACGCTCCTGAACCTGAGAAATCGCGCCGGCCGCCCCCGGCTTTTGCAGTTCCGGCCCTGCGTGCTCAATTCCCATGCGCACAGCGGTTTGCTCGTGTGTGAGCCCTTCCACAGCCCACACGCCCCCCGCATCCAACTCAAGTCGTGTCTCTACATGAGAATTCGTTTCCCATCCTGAACCATGTTCGTTAGTCCCCAGAACGAGCGCCGCTTCAGAATGGACGGCTGGGTCGCGCCCAACCACCGTCTGGAATTGATTGTGTGTGCCCACGCCCGCACGAGGATCTGCACAATCCTGGCCCAAGGCGGACGAAGTCAAACGCCACAAGCCCACACCCGGTGCGGGAGCACCTTCACCCGGTGGGGATTCCGGATCGGTCTCTCGCATTCTTACCGCACCACTTACAAGCGCCGCATCACCAGGATCGCCGGCATCATCTGTCTGGCTGGCTAGCTGCTGCACCTGCCACTCGGTGAAGAAGTAAGTTGGTGGGAAAACGGGCCGCACAGTTTCGTTTCCTGCCACCACGGGTGGCGCCGGTTCAGCGGATGCCGCCTCATCCGGAAGATCTTCCTCCTCATCCCGGAGAGCGTCCGCCTGCTCACTAAATAATGTTTCAAACGAAACCGTGGCGGCCCGTTCCGGCTTGGGAGGCGCCGTCGCCATGCCCGCTGCCTCCGTCCCGGTCAGTTGCGCATCGGACAGCAGTTCCACAGTCACGGTGCTGAGAAAGCAATTCAACAACCAAACTCGTTTCCTGCAATATGCGCCACTTGCGGACTTGGGTCACGACGAGTTCCCGCCAGACGTTCCAAACTGGCACGATGTTGCCACTCTGAAAACTCCACGAACTCTCCAGAGTCAGCCGCCCCAATGGCAAATCAGATATTTCGGCCGCTCCAAGAAATGGCACGCCGCGTGCTCAGGACCAGTGCGGAGGTGTCATGGATGGGATCATGACCGCGGCGGCCAGTGGCATGCGAGCGCGCATGGAGTCGCTGGACCTGCTCGCCAACAATATCGCCAATCAAAGTACGGCCGGATATAAGGCTGATCGCGAAGCTTATACTCTGTACCGCGCTTTCGATGTAATCGATCCGGCCGTGGAAGGCGCGCCGGGCGCTTCGCCACTGATCCAGGAAAACTGGACCGACCTATCTCCCGGCACACTCCAAATGACTGGAGATCCGGCCCATCTGGCCTTGGATGGCCCTGGCTACTTCCGTGTCCGTGGCCCTGCCGGTGAACTACTCACACGCTCGGGGGCATTCCGGGTCGACGCCGCCTCCACGCTGGTCACAGCGGACGGCTTTCCCGTACTCAGCACCTCGGGTGAGCCGATTCAGATCAGGTCCAGTCAGCCATTCACAATTTCAAGGGACGGCGAGATCAGTCAACGGGGCGAGGCGGTGGCGACGATTCAGATTCAGGAGGTGGCCGATCCATCCGTGCTTAAGAAGCATCATGGCACCTACTTCCAACTGACGCGGGCGAACGCCGCCGCCCCAGGCGGACGAACACAGGTACTCCAGAACCACCTTGAGGGCGCAAACGTCGCGGGACCGGAAAGCTCGGTCCGCCTGATCGAAGTTCTGCGGCAGTTTGAAACGCTGCAAAAGGCCATCCAAATTGGGGCCGATATGGGCCGCCGCGCGGATGAGGTGGCCCGGATTGGGAACTAACCCGGTGGAGCATGAATCCCCGGAGATGAAAAGAAGGATTGCATGATTCGAGCTCTCTTTAGCGCCGGCAGTGGCATGAACGCGCAGCAGATGAACGTCGACAATATCGCGCACAATCTGGCGAACGCCAACACGGTCGGCTTCAAGATGCGCCGGACGCAGTTCCAAGACCTTCTATATCAGAGCCTGGTGCAACCGGGCGCCGCCGCCGGCACACAAACAGTCGTACCCACGGGGCTGCAACTCGGGCTTGGGACCAGGCCGTCCTCAAACGAGATTATTTTCACCCAGGGCAGCTTTCAAGCCACGGAGAACCCGCTCGACGTGGTGATTCAGGGGCGCGGATTCTTTCAGATTCGCCGTCCGACGGGGGAGCTCGCCTATACGAGGGCCGGGAATTTCCATGTGGATCGCGACGGAATCATGGTCACTGCCGATGGCGATCCGTTAGAGCCGCAGATCACTCTCCCGCCGGAGGCGCAAGCGGTCACCATCGCACCGGATGGCTCGGTCAGCTATGTGCTGCCCGGCCAAGCAGCGGCACAACTCGCCGGCCAAATTCAACTCGCCAACTTCACCAATCCCGCGGGGTTGAACAGCCTCGGCCGAAATCTTTTTGCGCCAACCGACGCCAGTGGAGAACCAACCGTCGGCAATCCCGGCGGCCAGGAGGGACTGGGATCGCTTCAGCAAGGCTACGTGGAAGCGTCCAATGTCAGCGTGGTTGAGGAATTCATCAACTTGATCATGAGCCAGCGCGCCTATGAGGCGAACAGCAAGGTGGTTAGGGCAGCCGATGAAATGTATCAGCAGGTTAATAACCTTACTCGCTAGCCTGGCGGGCTGGGGCTGTCAGATATTCGGCGCGCCACCACACTGTCTGGTGATCAGTAGCGATCGAATCCGGTTACAGGATCTGGCGCCGTCGCTCCCGCAGGGCGCCATGGACGTCCCGGACCGGCAGGTCGGGTTCGCGCCGCGCCCCGGCATGAGGAGAGTACTCAGTTTCAGAGAATGGGCCAGAGCAAGCCGTCAACGGTTGCCGGACGAACCGGAGGAGTTGTGCGTGGAACGTCAAGCGCGACAGTTGACTATGGAGATCGTTACTCTGGCGTTACAGTCCGCATATAAGGATTGGGGCTCTCCCTTGGAGATTCAGGTACTGGAATTGCCCAAGACGCTTGTTCCCGAGGGCGCGCTCGTGTTTCCCGCCAGCCGGGTCCGGATGGCGCGACCTGATCCACGAACCGGCATCGTCCACCTGACCGGCTACATCGCCTATGGTGACGATCCAAACCGCCCACTTCGCTTTCCCATCTGGGTGCGAGCCCGCGTGGAGGGACCGGTCGCACGAGTGGAACTCACCTGTCCGTTGGAGGCTGGCGCCGAGCTACGTTCTGACTGCCTCCGCACGGCAACCGTACGGGGGTATCCGGTGCGGGATGACCAAGAGGAGATTCGCGCGGAGACGCTGACGGGGCGTAAGGCGCGGCGGAAACTGGCCGAGGGGACAATTCTCCGCGCTGCCTACTTTGCCGCCAAGCACGATGTGGAGCCGAACCAGGAGATCCAACTCACGGTCCGATCAGGCCGGGCCACCCTGCAGCTAACGGCCACCAGTGAAGGTGGCGCGGCCAAGGGCGGTTGGGTGTTGCTGCGGTTACGGGGTGTGCGGCAAAGGCTTCGAGCGCACGTGGTGGCCGCAGGTGAGGCCGAGTACGTCCTTCCCAGTGCGCGATCAACTCCGCCCGTGCTGCTGGAAGCAGGCGCGCGCGGATCGAAAGGAGATCAATGATAATCATGAGACAGCTTGCTTCCCTTCTGAAGTGGCAATTCGTGCTGCTGGCTTGGCAGTGCCTGCTTCCTCAGCCATGCCAGTCAGGGAGTGTGAAGGCCAAGCCCCCATTGGACCAATACATCGAGGAGGCGATGCGCCAGGAGACGGCCGCCTCGCAGAGTGCAGGTTCGCTTTACACGGCGGGGGGACGATTGGGCGACCTGGCTCGCGATCCTCGCTCAACGCAGGTTAACGATCTGGTTACCATCGTCGTGAGCGATAGCGCCTCCGCAGTTGCCAGCGGGGCGAGCACGAGCGCCAGAAAGTCAAGCGCCTCAAACTCGATTACGGCGGCGCTTGGTACAGCTCGCGTGGGCCCGCTAGCCAATCTGGCAAACCTCGGAGGCCAGTCGCAACTGGACGGGTCCGGTTCCACCTCCAGGAGCACTCAACTGAATACGGCGCTGTCGGCGCGCGTAACTCACGTTCTGCCGAACGGCTACCTGGTTCTGGAAGGAACCAAGGAGGTCGTAATCAACTCTGAGCGTCAAGTGGTAACCGTCCGCGGTGTTGCCCGTGGCATGGACCTCTCCGCCTCGAACCAGATCCGCTCGGACCGGTTGGCCAATCTTGAGGTGCACGTACAGGGGAAGGGGCTCGTAGGCGACGCGATCCGGCGGCCGCATCTGCTGTATAGGCTGTTGTTGGGAATCCTACCTTTTTAGAAGGGAGCACTGTCCTCTTGTCCCGTATCTTGATCCTCTTCTGTATTTCAATGCTGGTCTATCCGGCCGTGGCGGCTGAATCCTCGCAGCCGCGAAAGCTCTCCCGCCTGAAGGAACTCGTCTCGTTGGAGGGCGTCCGAGACAACCAACTCATCGGCTACGGATTGGTGGTTGGCCTGGCGGGAACCGGCGACAAACGCCAGACCGTCTTCTCCGCCCAGTCGCTCAGCAACCTGCTGGAGCGAATGGGCGTCACCGTCGCGCCGACAGCTTTGCAAGCCAAAAACACGGCAGCCGTCATGGTGACCGCCACACTTCCACCCTTCGCGCAACCGGGTATCCGGGTGGACGTTACGGTGGCGGCCATGGGCGATTCCAGCAATCTGCAAGGTGGGCTGCTCCTGCTCACTCCGCTCAAGGCCGCAAACGGACAGGTGTTCGCGGTGGCGCAAGGTCCGGTGGTCACCGGCGGTTTCGTCGCCTCAGGCGGAAGCGGCAACGCCCAGACCGTGAATCACCCCACCACCGGCCGCGTGCCCAGCGGAGCCATTGTCGAAGCAGCGCCACCTTCTGTACTGAACCCATCAGAACTCCGTCTGCAACTCAAGCACAGCGACTTCACAAACGCTTCGCGCGTCAGCGCCCTCATCAACCATTCCTTCAGCGAACCAGGCCGGCCTCTGGCAAAAGCGTTGAATGCCGGACTCATTACAGTCACAATCCCCCCGGACTTCTCCGAACGCCAGGTGGAGTTTTTCGCACTGATCGAAAACCTGTCGCTCGCCGTCGATCGCACCGCCAAAATCATTGTGAACGAGCGCACCGGCACCATTGTTATGGGCAAGGAAGTTCGAATTACGCCAGTGTCCATCCTGCACGGCAACTTGACCGTGGAGGTGGAAACCAGCTATGACGTGTCGCAACCCGCGCCGCTGTCGAGTGGAGAAACCACGGTTATTCCCAAGGTCGGCGTAGGCGTACAGGCGGAGAAGGCGAGGAACATCAATCTGCAAGAAGGCGCCTCCGTGGACGATCTTGTGCGCGCGCTCATCGCCATCGGTTCGACGCCGCGCGACATCATCGCCATACTGCAAAACCTGCAAGCGGCAGGCGCGCTCGATGCCGGGTTAGAAGTCATCTAGGAGATCCCCATGCGCCTCAATCTGGACTCAATTTCGGCGAGTTCCTCAACCGGTTCCAGTTCTCCGGCCGCATCGAGGGGCCAGCCGGCGCGGCTTCACGAGGCAGCCAGCCAATTTGAAGGCCTTCTCGTCGCCCAGATGTTGCGGCACGCCCGGCAGGCGGGCGATGGCGGGTGGATGGGCGCGGGTGAGGACAAATCCTCTGAGTCGATGATGGAAATGGCGGAGGAGTCGCTGGCGCACACGATGGCCGCACAAGGGTGCCTTGGCCTGGCCTCGCTCATGACCCAGGGTGTGGCGAGGGAAGCCGCGGTCAAGTCCTCCCCGCCGGAACAGAGTCCCTTGCGCCCGATATCCTCTCCGGCGCTCAATCGTGAAACCGGTGGCTCTTGACACACGTCCTCCATTCACCCACCATCAGGAGGGAGGTGACCATGAAGCGTACGATAATTTTGCTGGCGGCCCTGGGATATTTGGCGGCGCCGGTACCGGCCCAGAATGTCGTTAGTGCGCGCGCCGGCCTCATCAACTACACCGAGGGGACGGTCACCCTCCAGGAAGCACCCGTTCATCTCTCCTCGCAGCAAACTTATATGGAGATGAAGGACGGCAATGTCATCCGCACCGCGCGTGGCCGGGCGGAGGTGCTGCTAAGCCCTGGAGTCCTGATGCGGCTGGCAGAGGATTCGGCCGCCCGGCTGGAGTCCGGCTCATTGACGAACACGCGAGTTCGTGTTCTGGACGGGGACGTTATCATCGAAGCCACCGAGATCTACGAGGGTGGCCGGCTGGCCATTCAATTGGGCGCTCGCGAAGCGGTCATCACACGTGCGGGGATCTATCGATTCACCTCTGACCCAGCGGAGTTGCGCGTCTATGAGGGACGGATCGAAGTTTCCACGGACGACTCCAACAAACCGGCACTCGCCAAGAAGAACGCGGTGGTTTCCATGACCTCGGGGTTGATCACCGGCAAGTTTGATTCCGGACTGGGCGACACCTTCTACCGCTGGGCCTCCCGCCGTTCTAGCTACATCGCAATGGCGAATGTTTCGTCGGCCAAAATGGCGCACGACAACCTGTACGGCTACGGCTTCCGCAGCGGCTGGATCTACAATCCCTACTTTGGAATGTTCACCTACATTCCCTACGGCGGCATGTTGATGAGCCCGTTTGGTTACCACTACTACACACCATCCAGCGTGTACGCGGTGTACACGCCCCCACCCTCATTCAATGGCGGCGGTCTGGGCGGCGACGGAGGTTTCATCAACCGGACGCCCACCTACAACCCCAACTATGGGTACTCGACCGTTGGCGGCCGTAGTGCAAGCGGCGCGCCAAGCGCTGGAATCGGCGCATCCGCCCCAGCGGCGGCGGCCTCCGGAGGTGGCGGGCGCAGTTCTGGTGATGGGGGAGGGCGCGGAGGCTCAGGTTCGGCCGGTGGCCGGGCGCAGTAACCGTACGGGCCCCAATTCTACCCGTTGAATGGACTGGCGAGGCCGCTCTGATTGCCTTTTCACCGCCCCGCCGCTACCATAGAAACTCCAGCCACATGCAGGCTGGTCCGCGACTGCCGGGAGGGGGGCAGGCGCACAATCTCAACGGGAGGTTCTCCTCACCATGTGGAACCGCAGAAGAGAAGAGGAATCACTACCCAGGCCCAGTTCCCAACCGCCCTCGGCCAGCGACCTCGCACGGGAAGGAATCCCCATGTCCACCATGCCTGTCCGTAGCGCCGAGACCGGCTTCGGCGACCGTACCGCGTCCATTGGCAAGAGCGTAGTCATCAAAGGGCAGCTATTCTCTCGTGAAGACCTCTACATCGACGGCGAAGTCGAGGGGGCCATTGAAATGCAGGAATCCAAGCTCACCATCGGTCCCAATGGACGGGTCCAGGCAGGCATCAAAGCCCGCGAGATCGTCGTCCTTGGCACCGTACACGGCAATGTCGATGTTGGTGACAGGATCGATATTCGCAAGGATGCCAAGCTGGTGGGCGACATCCGCACAATTCGCATCGTGATTGAAGATGGCGCATACTTCAAAGGATCCATCGACATCGCGAAAAATGAAGTGAAGCCCGCGGCCCGCGCCACTCCACCGGCGGCGGCGCAGCCAACTCCGCCCGCCGCGGCCGCCGCGAGTGAGCCAAAGCGCTAGCCCGCGCGGATTCGGAGACCGTGTTGTGGAAGGACCGCCTTCGGGCCCTGTTTTCCCGTTCGCCGGACGGCGACCCTGGTATGTCCGCGCTGACACCCGTGTCCCCCGCCCCGTCGCCCGTTTCCGCCGCGAGGGCCTCGCGTGCGGCAGCCATCCGCCACTCGCCCGCGCTGGAGCAACTTCTCCACGTCCTGCGTGATCACCAGAACCTGCAAATCCTCGACCTCGGAGAGGTCAACCAGGACAACGTCGCCTTCCTCACCTCCCTCGGGCACCGCCTCTATTCCGAGGATCTCATCCGGTGCGTGGATTCCGTGTTCGGCGATGGCGACCCAGCCGTCACGCACACCTCCCCGGCGCGCCAGCGTGACTTTTTCGAGCAGGCGCTCTGCTTCCCTGCCGGCCACTTCGACGCCGCCCTGCTGTGGGATAACTTCGAGTACCTCTCCAAACCGCTCACCGAGTCCGTCATGCACCGCCTGCTGAACATCGTGCGTCCGGGCGGCATTATGCTCGCTTGCTTCCACGCGGATGCTCGCGGCGCGCAGACTCCTTTTTACAGCTACCGGATTCAGGGTCCGGGCGAGATACTGGTTCACACGCGCGCGCACCGCCATCTGGTCCAACCGTTCAACAACCGCACCATTGAACAACTGTTCCAGCCCTGCGCCAGCATCAAGTTCTTTCTCACGCGGGACTCCCTGCGCGAGGTTCTGGTCCGGCGGTAGCCTGCGGGCAGGCCGCGCATGGTCACAGCGGCGGTCTGATTCGCGCCAGCGCGGCCGAGGCCGCCTGTGACACGGCCGCGTCGGTTGATGCAACCAGTTTCGACAGCGCGTCCACCGCCCGCGCATCCCGACGCACGCCCAGCGAATTGATCGCGCCCACCAACCGTGCTCCGTGCAACCGTGGCAGGGCCGCAACCAGCGCATCGGCCGCCGCCTCTCCAGGAATCTGCTCCAGCGCCGTCCGCGCGTACACCGAAAGGTGCTCATCGCCCAGCAAGACCGCCACACCAGCAACGGACGTCCGGTCGCCGGTCACCGCCAGACGCTGGCAGGCTTTGGCCTTGGCGTATGGCGATGCGTCCGGGTCCGCCAGAAGCGCGTTCAACTTGGCCAGCGGCAATGCGCGAATCGCATCCGCGCTTCCATACTTGGCGTCTGTCATCGCCTGCGCCTTCTGTCCCTGTGCGCACAGCAAGCCCGCCCCCAGAAGGAGCGTCACAACTAACGATATAGCTCTCATGCCAGCCTCCACGGCTCACGCAAAGCGCGCGAGCGCATGCGGTTGGCCTGGTCGTCATTCACGAACCGGTCGCGCGCCGGGTCGAACGTCACCTTGCGCCCCAACTGGAACGCTATGTACGCGGCATGACAGGCGATGTGAGCCTGTGCCGCGGCCAGAGCATTCGACTTAGGCTGCTTTCTCGTCCTTACGCAGTCCAGAAAATCCCGCACATGGTTGGCCGTCGAGAGCGATGCCTCCTGCTGTGGAACCGTCAGGTTCTCGTGCTTCAAATTGCCGGAGGTCTCCACGCGTCCCGTGTCACCCGTCTCCACCCATCCGCGGTCGCCCTCCACGCGGAATGTGCAGCTCCCCACGCCCAGAAATCCCTTGTCGCGCATCACCAGTTTCAGACCATTTGCGTAGCGGCAATGGATCGTGTAGGGCGTGTCCCGCCCCATGCCTTCGGGTTCAAATTCCACGGGCGCCGTCTCGTCCAAGCCGCCCACCCACTGGCACAGATCCACCGTATGCGACCCCCACTCCAGAATTCCACCTCCGTGAAAGTCATAATAGCCGCGCCATTTTCCCTGAATGTAGGCCGAATTGTAAGGACGCCATGGCGCCGGGCCCAGCCAACGGTCCCAGTCCACCACCTGCTTCGGCGGCTCCTCTTCGGCCGGCATCCAGGCGTGTGTGGTCAGGGGCGGCCAGCGGTCGCCTGGTCCCACCTCGGCGTGCAGCGCCGTCAGCTTGCCCAGCTTGCCCGAACGCGCCAGGTCGAAAGCGTTCTTGAAATTCGTTCCATTGCGGCGCTGTGTGCCGGCCTGATAAACGCGCCCCAGCCGCTGAATCGTGTCGGCCAGGAAACGGCTTTCCGCAATCGTCATCGAACAGGGCTTTTCACAGTAGACATCCTTGCCCGCTTTCGCCGTCATCGACGCAAGCAACGTGTGCCAGCGGTCACCCGTGGCAATCAGCACGGTGTCGATGTCCTTGCGCGCCCACAATTCCTCCTGGTCGGAGTACATCGAACAATCAGAACTTCCATTCGCCTTGTCGGCCATGCTCTTGATGGCTTCCCGCTGTGAGTTCCTCACGTCACAAATAGCCAGAAACCGCACGTCCTTTTGGGACAGGAACGACTGCAGCACACGCGTTCCCCGGCTGCCAATGCCCAGCCCGCCCATCGTTATGCGATCGCTCGGAGGCGTTGCTCCATTCAATCCCAGCGCCGAGGCCGGAAGGATCATCGGCGCGCGGAGGATCTGGCGCCGGGTTGGTTTCGCTGTAAGCACGTGTGCCTCCCGTGCCACTTATATCACGGCGCCTCAGGTGGAAGACGGCGGCGGTTCCGCGCGAACTAGAGACGGCTTCTGCCGCGAGAGCGAATCCCGTCCAACTCCGCGCCAAGTTCCTTCACCATGTCCGGCCGGCGCAGGTACAGGTTGTCGCTTTCACCAGGGTCGGCCGCCAGATTGTATAACTGCCCCGCGGGCCCGCCCGGCAAAGGCGTCTCCTTCTGCGGCGCCGTGAAGCCGCCCGAGCCCAGCCCCTCGATCAGCTTCCATTCGCCGCGCCGGATGGCGAACATCCCCTGCGCGGAGTGATGCACCACCGATGCGCGCGCCGGAGCCTTCGCCGGCCGCCCGGTGGCCGCCGCGAGAAACGAGAAGCTATCCTCGGCCTCCTCCTGACGCAAGGACACGCCGTTGATCTCCGCGGCGGTCGCCATCAGATCGGTCAGGCAGGTCAACTGGCCACTGACCGTTCCCGGCGCGATCTTTCCCGGCCATCTCACAAGGAAAGGCACCCTGTGGCCGGCATCGTGAATATCCGCCTTCTGCCCCCGCCAGTAAGCATTGGAGCGGTGCGCATAGCGCGCCCTGTCCTCCGGCGTCCAATGCGCACCGTTGTCGCTCGTCAACACGACCATCGTGTTTTGTTCCAGACCGTGTTCGCGCAGGGCGGCCATCACCTGCCCCACGGCGTCATCCACCATGGCCACGAAGTCGCCATAGATACCTGCTTTGGATGTGCCCTCAAACTTTCGCGCGGGCAACCACGGCGTGTGGGGACCCGTCAACGGCAGGTAGAGAAAAAATGGCGTCTCCGGCTGGCGCGCGCGCTCGCCCAGATAGCCCACCGCCTTCCTCGTCACCGCCGGCAGCACGTCCTCGAAGACGAACGACGGGGCCACCTTGCCCTGCCTCCAGAACACGCCACGCGGCACGTTCAATCCGGGAGTGAACGCCGTGGGGGGCTCCACGGCATGATTGTTCTCCACGTACACATAGGGTTCAAAATCGAGCGAGGCGGGAATGCCGTAGTAATAATCGAACCCGTGCGAATTCGGCGAGATGTCGAACGAACGCGAATAATCCACCGGCTGCGTACTGCCAAATCCCAGGTGCCATTTGCCCACGGCCGCCGTGTGATACCCGGCGCTCTTCAACAGCGACGCCACCGTGGCGCGGCCCGGTTCGATCAACGCCCGGTCATAGCCTTGCAGGACACCGCTTTTCAAACGGGAACGCCAGCAGTAGCGTCCGGTCAGAATGCCATAGCGTGTCGGCGTACAGACGCTCGAAGGCGAATGGCAATCCGTGAAACGCACGCCTTCACGCGCCACGCGGTCATAGTTGGGCGTGGGGATCGCGGAGGCGTCGTTATAGCAGCGCAGGTCGCCCCAGCCAAGGTCATCGGCCAGAACGTAAACGATGTTCGGGCGGCTTCCCGTTTGCGCTCCCGCTCCGCCTGCCGCCGCTGCGCTTGCCGCTGTCAGAAACGTTCGCCGGCTCAGTCCGAAATTCACGCGCCGATCTTATCACCCCGCGCAGCGCCCGCTTCGTGGCTCGCACGGATTCAGCGCGCTCCGATGCCGCCGCGCAGATCGCGTAGCGCGCTGAGCACGCCCGGCACCAGCGCCACCACAAACAGCGCGGGCAGAATGAACAGCACCACGGCAAAAGTGATCTTCAAGCCCGCCTTCCCCACGGCGGCCTCGGCGCGCAAGCGGCGCTTGGTGCGCAGCGCTTCGGCGTACACCTTCAATGCTTGCGCGAGACTGGTTCCGAACCGTTCGCTCTGCACGATCATCGCCGCCAGGCTCTTGATATCCTCGATCCCTGTCCGCCTCACCAGTCCCTGAAACGCGCGTGAGCGTTCCTGCCCCGCCTTCACCTGCATCACGACGGTGTAGAACTCGCCCGCAATCTCAGGATAGATGTGCTGCATCTCCTCGCTCACGCGAAGCAGCGCCTGATCCAACGCCAGCCCGGTGCCCAGAACGATGCCCAACATGTCGATCGTATCCGGCAGCGCCTGGTTCAACCGCTCCTTGTAACGCCGCACCAGCCGGTACAGGATCTGCCGTGGCAGCAGCCACCCGAGGATCAGCGCCGCCGCCAGCCCGCCAATCTTCGACGACAGCGGATTGTCGCGCTGCAAGTAGAGCATGCCCACCACGCAGAGCAGCAGGAACGCCACGTTCCCGATCGAGTACAGTGCAATCACGGAGCGGTTCCGCACACCGGCTTGCTGCAATTCGCGTTCGGTATCGCGCAGCCACTCGTCGCCGCCCGGAGCGAGACTGATTCCATACAGCAGGCTGTTCACAACGCCTCCACCTGCCCGCCGCCGCGCCCTCTTTACCTGCGCGCCCGTGGAGATCGACTGCAACTCATCCAAACGGTCGTCCAGCGGGCTCTCCTCGATGGTGAACAACTGCCATCCTGTCCACAAAATGGCCACGACGGTTGAAAACACCAGAAGGAAAAATATGGCCGCTCCCATCATTCGCCCCTAGAACCGGGGATTCGCAATCTTGCGAATCACCAGAATGCCGATGATCTCCGAAACGATGCCGTAGGTGAGGAACAGCTTTCCGGTATCGTCGGTGTACAGGATCTGAATAAAATCCGGCTTGATGAAGAAGAACCCGAGCGCCACCACCAGCGGCAGCGCGCACAACAACCCGGCCGACATCCGCTGCTGCGCCGTGTGCGCCTTCAGCTTCGCGTTCATGTTCAGCCGTTCGCGCACCAGGAGGCTCAAATTGTCCAGCACCTCGGTGAGGTTGGCGCCGGTTTGCCGCTGCAGAATCAGGCCGGTGATGAAAAACTTCAAGTCCACCACGGGAATGCGTCCGCCCAGATTGTGCAGCGTGTCCTCGATGGGCGATCCCAGCGCCAGTTCCTCCACCACCTTCTTGAATTCCATCTTCACCGGATCGCTCGTCTCGTTGGCGATCGTTTCCAAGCCCGAGTGAATCGTGTGGCCGGCCTTCATGGAACGCGTGAACAGGTCGATCGCGTCCGGAAACATCTCCTGGAATTTGTCCAGCCGCGAACGCCGCGCACGAAGAATGAACAGCACGGGAACCGCTCCCGCCAGCACGCCAAATACGATTTGGAGCATCGTCAGGCTCAACCCGAGCAGACTCGTGGCCAGGTAGCCCGCCACGAAGAGAATCAGGGAGACCACCACAACGTCCGCCGCGCGATAGGACAGGTTTGCCTGGTCGATCGTCTTCTGCAGGTTCTCCAGAACGCGCGTCCACCCCAGCGTTCCGCCGAGGAACGCGAACCGGCCCTTGTTCTCCGCGCGCAACAAATCGGCGCCCGCCGTTCTCCGCGGCGCCCCGGTGCGCAGACGAAGATCGCGCAAGCGGTTCGTCATCGCGTCGCCGTGCTGTTGCGCCGGCACGGACCAGGCATAGTAACCGGCGGCCAGCAGCGCGCCCGTGAAGATCAGAAAGGCCACCACAACAAACATCGTCAGTCGCGAACCTCCTGTATCTCGGTGAAGATCTCCGGCGACAGGTGCACGCCGTACGCCTTCAGGCGGTTCAAACATTTCGGCTTCACGCCCGCGCCCCGGAATCGCCCCACCACGCGCCCCCTCGGACTCATCCCCTCGCGGTCAAACACAAACACGTCCTGCATCTCCACGGACTCGCCATCGGTGTCCACCACCTCGCAAATGCTGGTCACCTTGCGCGAGCCATCCTGCAGCCGCGCGCAATGCAGCACGATGTTCACCGCGGAGGTCAGCATCTGCCGGATGACCCGGTCCGGAATGTGCTGGCTGGCCATCATCACCATCGTCTCCAGCCGCGAAAAAGCCTCGCGCGCCGAGTTGGCGTGCACGGTCGTCATGGAGCCGTCATGGCCCGTATTCATCGCCTGCATCATGTCGAAGGCCTCCGGGCCGCGGCACTCGCCAATGATGATGCGGTCCGGACGCATGCGGAGCGCGTTGATCACCAGGTCCCGCTGCGAAATCTCGCCCGCGCCTTCGATGTTCATCGGCCGCGTCTCCAGGCGCACCAGATGCGATTGCTGCATCTGGAGTTCCGCCGTGTCCTCGATGGTCACCAGACGCTCGCTGTCGGGAATGAACCGCGACATCGTGTTCAACATCGTCGTCTTGCCGGAGCCGGATCCGCCGCTCACGATGATGTTCAGCCGCGCCTCCACGCAGCCGCTCAGAAAATCGATCATGCCGGGCGTGAACGTCTCGTTCTTCGTCAGATCGTCGACCGTCAAAAGCTTCTTGCCGAAGCGCCGGATCGACATCACCGGACCGATCAACGACAGTGGCGGAATCACGGCGCACATGCGTGAGCCATCGCCCAGCCGGGCGTCCACAATCGGCGAGCTGTCGTCGATGCGCCTTCCGATGTTGGACACGATGCGGTCGATGATCATGCGGACATGGTTCTGATCCTTGAACCGGACGTTGGTTTCCACCATCACGCCGCCGCGCTCGACGTAGACGTTGTTGTAACCGTTCACCAGAATGTCGGAGATGGCCGGATCCTTCAAGAGAGGCTCGAGCGGCCCCAGTCCGAACACCTCGTCGAGAATCTCCTCGATCAGCCGCTCGCGCTCCACGGCCGTCATCGGCATCTGCTCTTCATGAACCAGCCGTTCCACCACCGTGCCGATCTGCTCGCGCGCGGCCTCGCGGTTCAACGTCTTCAACTGCTCCGGCGTAAGCGAATTCAGCAGCCGTCCGTGGATCTGCTGCTTCAAGGCAAACCAACGCTCCGGTCCCGTGCCCGGCCGTGCTGTGGGACGCGTACTCATCAGGCGCTCCTGGTCAACTCCTTCTGTCTCCCGGTGGCCTTATCAACGAAGCGCCGGAAAGTGGCGTCCAGTTCGCCCGCGGCCTGCCGGTCCACCACGAACGGACGCGCCCGGTTGACCGCCGCGCCCACTGCCGGCGAGGGAGGAATGCCGAAGAACACGGGCTGGTTCAGCGTTTGTTGGATCTGATCGAGCGAAGCCAGGTGCGAGCCGGTCTTCTTCTGGAATTGATTTACGACGATGCGGATCTGGTCCTGCGAAAAACCGAGCCGCATCAGATACGACAGATAGCGCTGCGCGTTGCGGACGGATTGAAAGTCCTGGTTCATGACGAGCATGATCGACGACGACACCTGCAGAGCTCCGAAGATCACCTCGTTTTGCACGCTGCGCCCGGCGTCGATCACGACGTGCTCGTACTTCTCCACCAGAAAGTTGGAAAAGTCACGAAACATGGGCTCGCTGAAGTAGCCCTGGGTTTCCAGCGAGTCCGGAGGCCCCACCAGAAAGAAGCCCACCGGATCGCGCGTCACATAGCCTTCAAACAACGCCTGATCCATCCGTTCCAGGTTCTCGCCCACCTCAATCAGTGTGTACTGCGGCTGTACGCCCAACTGCGACGCGCAATCGGCGGCCGTCCAGTCCAGGTCCAGCAGCACGGTGGAATGTTTCCTCTGCGACAGCACGGCGGCGAAATTCACGGCCATGGTCGTCGTACCCACGCCGCCCTTCACGCCCAGGAAGGTCCACACTTTTCCCAGGCGGCTTTGCGTCTGCCCGTGTTCCCGCTTGGGAGCGCGTTCAAAGCGCGCCAGAGCGTCCCGGAACTCCAGGCGCCGCAGTGGCTGCGTGAGAAAATCGTTCGCGCCGGCGCGCAGCGCAGCGATCACCGTCTCGCCCTCGGCATGGTAATCCGAAGCGATGACATAGAGGTCCGGCACGGCCTGTTTGATCTTCTCAAGGATCTTCATGCCGTTCGCGGGGTCGCTGGCCAGATCAAAAATCAAACCCGCCTCCGGATGGCGCTCCAGATCCTGCAGCACGCGGATGTAAAGGTTCGACGCCACCTCCGGATACTCGGCCACCATGCGCGCGTTTGGCGTGTTGGCCATGTTGTCGCGCACCGACTCGCGGAAATGTTCGTCGCTTGAAGCCACCAGCAGCAGTTGCGACATGCGCTTATCCCTGTCTCCCTTTCCTCATTCCGTGCAAGCCTCCTCCTCTGGCGCGCACCCCGCGCTCTCCACCGCCATGGATGTGGTGAACGGCGGAATGGACACGGGAGTCAAACCAAAATAGCTGAACAAGCCCGTGTACTGATAGTTCGTGATCCGCACCCGGACCACGTCCGGAACGCAAGCGCGCGAGCACGGCGTACCTTCGCAGGCGTAGTCTTCCAACGCTCCCGATTCGGCGTTGCGTCCGAAGTAGCTTACCTCGATTTCGGCCTGCCCGTCGCGAAACTGATCGCGGTCAAACATCACCGGAGTGTTTTGCCGCATGTAAGAAAGCACGTTGGAGCCACCCGGCTGCCAGCAGTGCGTGGCCGCATACTGCGCCCCCTGCCGCGTGAACTCGCCCGCGCTGTGCCACACCCACATCATGTTGGAGATGTGGTAGAGCATCATCGTCAGCGGCAGAATCAACGCCGCGTAGGTGAGCACGAACTCCACCGCCGACTGTCCCCGCCGCCCGCGCCCGCGTCCTCGCGCCATCACAGTCCCCCGTAAGGCACGCGCACGCGCGGCCGCAAGGGAATGGGATCCAGGCCCAGCCCCGGAATACGCAGTTGCACCGGATACCCGGCCGGCAGCGACACCACGAGATACGATGGCGGCACGCCCCCGTTGGCCGTATCACATCCCGATGAGGAGCAATCGCACGCGATAATCGCCCCATCGTCCGGCGACACCGCTTCCAGTCTGATCTCGATTTGATCCGCCTCCAAACCCTGCACCGGCGGCGTGGCGGTTTCTTCCAGGCCTCCACGAATCGCGAAGTTGACGGCCTCGGCTTTCACGGCGTCGTCGGCGGCGCACAGGTTCGCGCTGACGCTCGTGCCCGCGATGCGCGCCACGGCATAGAGAGCTTTCTGAACGGCGTAGTAGGTGTAGCTCACGCGCGCCAGCTCCAGCGTGCCCATGAAGAAGGCGAGCAGCAGCGGCACCCACATCGCCGTCTCCAGCAGCGAGGCGCCCGAACACCTTCTCCGCGTTGTGCCGGCCGCTCTCATCTGTGCAACACAACCTTTCCAGGACCCGAGGCCACCGAGCATCCGGCCACCGTGCCGCCGCGCAACGGCATTTTGGAACCTATGTACAGCGCCGCGAAGCGTCCGCCCGTGTCGGTGGCATCCAGTTCCGTGCTGTTGATGTTCGGCTCCAGCAGGAACTGCCGGAACCCCAGCACCGTCATCGCCTCGCCGCTGCCCAACGTATCCACGATAGCCACCGTGATCACGCGCCTCCGGTTCCCCGTGTAGTCCTCATACACCTCGCGGTCCTCCACGTCGCTGTCCGGCTGCAGTGCCGAGCTGGCCGCCTCCACGCCCGCTACATTTTCGCATCCGTTGGGAACGCCGGAAACAAAGCGCGTGGCGAGACCGCATAGAAAACCCAACACCTGTCCAGGCACGCGCACGTTCTGGCAGGTGAGCGCCGTGGTTTCCGACCAGCCGCTCTCCACCCCGTCCACGGCCATGCACGACAGCGCGCGCGCGACGCTGGCCGGCAGACCCAACCCGCCGATGCGGAAGGTCTGTGACATCTCATCCGGAAATACCTGGTCGCTGCTGTTGTACTTCTGAACCAGCAGGTACGGCACTCTGCGCACGGTTCCGGTCAGCGGTCCCGGCGCGCCGTTCCCCTGGCAGTTATAGCCCAGCGTGTAGCGCGTGCCTGCGACGAAGCCAAAATCCGCCGGGTCTTCCGTGGACAGCGGTTCCACGGCAATCGCCTCGATGCCGCACGCAGTGCACAGCGGCGCGCTTACGCCGGCCACGGCTTCGGCCCGCAACGTCGCGTTCTGTCCCTGCAGCAACGGCAGCATCTTCCAGAACGTGAGCGGCGCCTCGGCCGTGACGGTTACGCGCACATGACGGGCTGTGTCTGAGCCAGACGCCTGCGGTCCGGCCGTCTCACCCGCTTCCAGGGCGCTCGCGACAGCATCGTAGAATTCCGGCGCGGGCGCTTCACTGAGCAGCGTGCCGTTGGACTCGCCAATCGTCAGCGCGCCGTAGTCGTACTTGTCCGCCGCGCCGTTGGCTTCCGTGATGGGCAGCCGTGAGACTGTTTCCGCCGCATTTGTGGAGGTGTTGGTCCCGATCAGTTCAGCGGCCGCGGCGAGGGCCATCGCGTTGGCCGCCGTTTTCAATTCCGCCCGGGCCATGTACAAACGGCCCAGATCCACGGCAAATCCCATGAAGGCGAAGATCACCGGCACCAGCAGCACGAGCAACTGTATGGACGTGGAACCGCGTGCGCGCCACATGCGCGCCGCGCGCCGTCCGCCGTGGCCGTCCCTACGGCTTCGGACTCCCGGATTGTGGCTGCTCGTGTCCACGCGGTCCAACAAACTCCGGCTCGCTGTGCTTCTTCTCTTTCTTCTTCTTTGCCGCTTCCTTCGCCGCCCGCTGCTCGGCCAGCGTGGGCAGGAACGCCTCGGCCGTATCCGGCAGTTTCACCGGCTCGCCCGGCGGCACCGGCCTTACGAACCGCGGCGTCACCACCACCAGCAGTTCGTCGGTGGCCTTGCGCGTCGATCGGCTCCGGAACAGGTTGCCCACAATCGGGATGTCCCCCAGGCCGCGCACGCGGCTGAGCGTCTGCACCACGCGATTGTCGATCAACCCGGCGATGGCGAAGCTTTCGCCATCCTTCAAGATCACCTCGGTTTCCGCCCGCCGCGTCGAGATCGCCGGAATCAGAAAGCCCTGCAACGTGACGGCGTTCGAGAAGTCGAGTGAACTCACCTCCGGCGTCACTTTCAACTGAATCGCTCCGTTGGGCGTCACCACCGGCGTGAAACCGAGTTGCACGCCGAACGGCTGGAAGCGCACGGTGACCACGGGCGATACGGAGCCGCCCGTGGTCGTGGCTTGAATGGTGGGAAACGGAAACTGGCCGCCCGCCAGGAAGCTCGCCTCCTTGCCTTCAATCACGATCAGGTTCGGCTCGGCGAGGATCTGCAGCAGGTTCTGGCTCTGCAGAGCCTTGATGGTGGCGCCGATGTTCAGATCGGGCCGGAAGACAAAGAGGTTTAACAGATCGGCGAAGTTCAGCGTCGAGTTGGAAAATTGCTGATCCTGGAACTGTAACTGGGAAAAGCGTGGCGCCTGGAACTGCTGTGTCGAAAGCGCTCCGATGGTCTTGTCATTGCGGCTGAAGTAATTGAAGCCCAGCTCGTTCAAGCCCACGCGGTCCACCGAGGCGAACTTCACCTGCAACAGAATCTGCCGCGGCTCCACGTGGGGCACTTCCAGCAGGTTCACCACCTTGTGCGCGTGCGTGGAGGCCAGCGCCTCAGCGCGTTTCGACGATCCGGCATCCTTCACCGTTCCGGTCAGCACCACCGTTTCGGCGTTGCCCGTGACGCGAATGCCTTCGCCGCCCAGGGTGGTGGAGATCTCGCGTTTCACGCCTTCAAAGCCCGACCGGTCCTCGGCGACGTCCACCTGAAACCGCACCGGCGCGGAGCCTGTTTCCCACACCACCACGGTGGCCTTGCCCACGCCCTTGCCGTTCACCATGATTTCGCGCGGTGACACCACCACGGCATCGGCGATCTTCGGTTCGCTCACGGCCACGCGCACCACGTCGGCGCCGAACTGAAGCAGCTCTCCGCGGCCGACAATCAGAGCCATCTCGCGTGGCGGCGCCGTCTGCGCCAGTACGCACGCCGCGGCGCCACACACGATCCATGCCGCCAGCAGGCGGCTCTTATTGCACATGGCCAGTTCCCTCACGGAAAAATCTCTTGGACGTGCTTGTCGCCGCGAAATACATCCACGGTCAGTTTCGGTTTCGGCGGCGGCTCGGTTTTTGCCGGGGCGGCCTTCTTCGGCGCGGGCGCCGTTGCGCTCTCCTCGCCAATCAGCTTGGCCCACGCGTTGCGGTCGCGCACGTTCACGCCGGGCATCCGCGCCGCTCCCCTGCGGCCGGAGCGCATCAATAGCAGCGGGTCGATCTCTTCAATCACGGCCGGCTTTGGTTCCTCGCGCACGGAGCGGTCCGACGGGTTCCGCAAGGCCAGGCTGATTTTGCCCTGGTTCTTGCCCAGTTCGAGTTTCTGCGCCTGCTCGGGCGTCACCATCAACGTCGCCGTCTGCGTCGCGGTCGCCGAGCGCACCGCCGCCTTGGCGTTGGCGGCGGCGGTGGGCTGCACTTCGGTGTTCCGGCCCACGCTGAGCACAACAACGTCCTCCAGCAGCGTGACCGTCATCGCCTCCACCACGGAACCGGAGCGCGTGAAGAGCACGTCGACGTGCGAGCGCGGTTGGATCAGCCCGCTGGCCCCTGAAGCATCCGTGAAGGCCACCGACACGGCCCGCATGCCAGGACGGATGGTCGCGCTGACTCCCTCGGCCCCGCCCAGGGCGCTCAGCTTGGGCGCGGTGACGGGCTCGTTCTGGTTCACCGGGAACAGCAGGGCGCGCTGCTCGGCCTCGCGCACCTCCAGCAAGCCGCCCGCGGGTTTGTCGCGCGCCGCCACCGTGATCAGCTTCAGATCCTTCTTGGCCAGCAGGGTTCCGGCGGGCAGGTCCCTTGCCGCCGCCACAATCTTCACCGTGGCCTCGGCCTTGGGCGCTTTTGTCTTGGCATACAGGAACCATGTCAACAACGCCGCCGAAACCCAGGCCGCGCCGAAGATCATGAGCAGTTTTTGCCGGTCCACTGGAAACCTCTTTCTAACTCCACTCCGCCGCTACGGCTGTGTCCAAATCACCGCCACGGCGTCGCGATAGCACACACGCCAGCCCAACTCTTCCAACACGCTGTTCAACGAGTAGTTCACGGGCAGAACCGCCTGCGTGAATCCATGCCGGCGCCAGGACTCCTTCCACCCTGGCCGCACCTGCGCCATCGTCACATAGTCGCGCAGAAACGCAGCGCCGTAGTAGTCGCTGCGGCCATCGAAAAAGACGCGCCGGCGTCCGTCGAAGCGATAGATCAGATAGCCGCCATACTTGTCCGGCGCGAACACGCGCGCCCCAGCGGGCAGTTTCTCCAACTCCGCCGCAGCCCGCACAGGGAACTCGTCCGCAGGAAAGCCCGTGCGCGCCCGCATCGCCGGCGCCGTCAGCAAAGCCAGCATGGCCGCCGCCGACAGCGCGCCCGGAACCCATCCCGCGAAGCGCCGGTCGATGCCGCGCAGATTGGCGGTGTACCGGCGGAAGTTCTCCGGCCAGGCCAACTGCGACAGCGCCCGGCCCGCGTAAGGCAGCGCCGCCAGCGCCATCACGGGCAATCCGCGTGCGCTGCGCACCGCGATGGCGCACAGCAGCAGCACCACGGCGGACCGCGCATATTCGCCGCGCGCCGCCAGCAACCCCGCGCCCGCCGCGCTCAGCAGCAGCGCCGCCACGATTTGGGCCGAGCCTTCGGTGTGAAATTGAAAGCTTTGAAATTCGCCGATCGACCGCAGCAAGGGGGCATCGGCCAGATACCGCGCCACATGCGCGTGGAGCGCCCAGCCATAGGGATTCGCGAACGTCCCCAGCGCAGAGGCCGCCGCCGGCCGCCATCCCACGCGCGCGCCATACAGCGCCGCCACAGCCGGCAGCAGAAAGAAGCTGGCGTGGAGATTGGCCCACAGCGCGCCCAGCAATGCCCACCGCCACCAGCCCCATAAGACGCCGGGCTCCCGCCGTGCCCTGGCCCCTGCCGCTGCGCGCTCCAGCCACAGCAAAGACACCAACAGCAACACCCAACCGAACACGTGCGGCCGCGCCAGCCAGTGGATGTTCGCCGTCGTCAGCATCGGCGCGCACAGCGCGCACGCGATGAGGAAGTTCGTTCCCAGCCGCCATTGCAGTTGAAACCAGAGCCATGTGCACGCCGCAATCGCCACCGCATACAGCCACGCCACGGCGCCCAGTCCGCCCCACCGGTGCAGCGCGCCCATCAACACATCGGCGCCCCACTCCCAGGCCACCCACGAGCCACCCGGCTTGCCGAACGAATAGGGATCCACGCGAGGCAACACGCCTTCCGTCAGAATCCGTTCGCCCGTCCGGATGTGCCATCCCGTGTCGGAGTCGCGGAACAACCGGTGTGGACCATCGAAGAGGAACACGACATACACGAGCGTCAAGAACGCCGCCGACATCGCCATATCCGGCACACACCAACGCCAACGCCCATCACCCTTCGCGGTCACGCCTGCAGGCCCGCCGCTACTGGCCCGAAGCTCCGATGCTGGCCAGTCCCGCCGTGATGCTCTCGTATAAACTCACCACGGCCTGCGAAAGCGTGTTCACCGTCGTGATCAATGCCAGGCCCACGGCGGCCACGATCAAGGCATATTCCACAAGATCCTGGCCCCGTTCATCGCGCCAGATGCGAAGCAAAAGCTGTTTCATTCCGTTACTCTCCCGTTCCAGTTCCGGCCCGGCCGGCGGCTCATCTCCGCGCCTGTCCAGCGCGGTCCATCTTCTCCCGTTCTTCCTTGGCCACAAATACCGTCCTCAGCGCCTGAGCTATTCTCGCCCAAGCCGCGCCGCCGCGCACGCGCTCTGGTTCCAGTACCGCTGGCCGTCCGTCGTGCTCGCTCACCACCGCCAGGTTCCGCATCGCCACCCTGTGGGAGGCATCGTATCCAATCGCGATGTTCAACTCCCGCCGGGCCTCCTGATAGCGCTCCTGCTCCATATAAACCGCCGCCAGGTTGCTGTGCGCATTCGCCGGACCTCCCACGGAGCGCCAATGAGCCAGCGCACGCGCCGGCTCGCCCTGCCACGCCAGCGCCACACCCAGGTTGTTCCGAGCGGTCTCAGAACGGCGGTCCAACGCGAGTGACTTTTCAAATGCCGCCACGGCCTCGCTGTAGCGATTTTGCAGCAGCAGGTTCTGGCCCAGATTATTGTGCAGCACCGCCTGCGCCGCCGCAGTGGCGCCGCTGGCCAGCGCCAGCGCCTGGCGATGCGCCGGCTCGCCCTCGCCAGGGCGATCCAACTCGTCCAGCAATATGCCCTTCCAGGAAAGCAACGCGCGCACGGGCTGCCCCGGACCGGCCTCTGCCGCCGCCAGCGCCTCTTCCGGCAGTTGCAAGCCGTGCAGAATCCGGATCAACTCCAGCCGGGCCGTCATCTGCTCCGGCGCGCGCCCCAACAACAAACGGTAATGCTCCACGGCCAGTTCGGGCTGGCCCGCCGCCTCGTAATGCGCCGCTAATTTCGCCCGCGCGCCGCCGTCATCGGGACTTGCCAGCACGCGACGACGCAACGCATCGCCTTCCATGTCACCGGTGGAAACCACCTCGGCGTTCTTCGCCAACTGCGCCTGCCGCTCCATCGAGCGGTGAACAGCCGGCTTCCAGAGTGGATCCGCCACGCCGCGCCGCGCAGCCGGACCTTGTGAACAGCCGGATAGCCACACGGCGGCCATCCCGCCGGCAACCCACCACACCCCTCGTCTCATGCTGGAGCTCGAACCTACTCTTTCTCCACCCTGTCGACTGAAAGCTGATCTCCCGCCTCGGTCCGTGTTCGCGCCGCCATCCCCGCAGGCAGTTCCAGAACCGAATGGGCGCGCAGACAAAAGCTGATCCTGCGCCTGGGCATCTCCGCTCTGATTTTCAACACCACACGCTGCTTGGTCAAATAAAGGACATCGATCGGAAACTTCATCCCGAACGTGTGCACGCCTTCGCACGGCGTAATCAGCAGACCTTCGCCGTCGTCCAGCCGCTCGTGCCGCAGCAATCCGCGCCGTCTCGTCTCGCTTGTGTTGGCCAGCAGGGCGCGGTCGGCCACCATGGTTTGCTTTGTTAAGTTCCGGATCACCAGTGTCAGTGGCGGGCTCCTATCCAACACGAAACGGTGGAAAATGTCGCGGCGCCCCGGAAACTTCCCTGCGAGCGCAGGGTTTAGGTTATCGTATCAATGATGTTCCCGCAATCGTTCCGGCAGGGCTTCCTCGCAATGGCGGGTTTCGCCCTTCTCGGCGCCCTTTCCCAGACGATGTGGGGGCAGGCCGGCGCCCCCGTTACGCTGATTCCCGGGGCCACCTTCGGCGAGGTCGTCTCGTTGGGAGGCCCGCCCAGCGACCTGGTGCTCGACGAAGCGCGCGGCCGCGTCTATGCCGTCAATTCCGGCGCCGGGCGCGTGAACATCTACGACTATAAAAACAAGGTTGTCACCGGTTCCATTCTGGCTGGCATCTACCCCTCGGCCGCCGCGCTCAGCATGGACTCCCGGTATCTTTATGTAACGAACACCGGCTCCACCACGCTGAGTGTCATCGATCTCGAAGGCGACAGGGTGATCCAAACTGTCAGCCTGCCGGCCAAGCCCGAGGGCGTAGCCGTGGGCATTGATGGCCGGGTTCTCATCACCACGCAGGGCACCGGAGCCGGCAATGCGCAGAACACCCTGCTCATCTTCGACCCTACGCTGCAGGCCGCGCAGCAAGTGTACGCCGTTGCCTCGCCCCCCCCCATCAGCACGCCCAACCCGCTGCCCGCCGTGTTCATCGGACGCCCCTCGACGCCCTTCCCTGGCCGTCTCATCCGTACGCCCGACGGCCAATTCATCGTCGGCATGGTCGCCATCAATCAGACGACAACGTCGGCCCAAACCACGCTCTTCGTCTACGAGTCGGCTTCAGGCACGGTGCTGCGCAACCGCACCGTCACAGGACAGTCCACCGTGCTGTCCATCTCGCCCGACGGCTCCCGGTTCATGGCTGGCTCCACCCTCTACGACACGGCCACGCTCGGCGTAATTGGCCAGATCAACTCGGCAAACTTCCCCTTCTTCCTCACCACCAACTCCAACCCCGCCATTCAGATCAACTTCAACTACGGCGGCAGCCTGTTTACACCCGACGGCTCAGGGCTCTACTCGTCATTTAACGTAGGTGCGAACTCGGCCACGGTCCGCCCGGTGTCGAACTATTTCCTGATCGGCTCCAGCCGCAATCTGGGCATCCGGCTGGGTCTGCGAATGCCCGAGTCCATTTTAGGTAAGATGGCCAGCCCCTCCAGCGGCGCCGAGGTCTTCGCCGCCTCCGAATCCGGCATCATCCGCCTGCCCCTGGACAAGCTCTTCGAGCAGCCGATTCTGGTTCCCGATTCCACCACCGTTTTTTTGGCCAACGACCCGTGCAACAAGGGCATCGCCCGCGCCGCCGTCCACGTAGACAACCTGGGCGCGGGCAAGCTCACCTACACGGTTCCGGCCGTCACCACGGCCCTCATCGCGGGCGTGGACACAGGCGTCGCGCCCTCCACCATCACCTTCACGATGGAGCCCGGCCGCACCAACGTGGTGCGGCAGCCGGGCACCAACATCTTCACGGGCGCGGCCAACACAGTGGGAGGCACCGGCGCGGGCAACGCCATCAACATCAACCTCTCCTCGCGAGAGGCGGTCAACTTCCCCAACGTCATCCGGGTTTTCATGAACGTCCGCCAGCCCGATCAGCGCGGCATCATCTACCCGGTGGCCACGGGACTGACGGCGGCCGAGGGCCTGCAGGAACTCCTGCTGGACGAGGCGCGCGGCCGGGTCTACATCACCAACGCCGCGTTCAACCGCATCGAGGTGTTCGACATTCACCGCCAGCGCTTCCTGGAACCAATCGAGACCGGCCAGCTTCCCCACTCGATGGCCATGTCGCTGGATCATTCCACGCTGTACGTGGGCAACTCGGGCGGCGAGTCCATCTCGATTGTCGACCTCGATCTCCGCCGCGAAACCGGCTCCATCGCCTTTCCGCCGATCCCCCGCCCCGGCAACCAAGCCGTCGTCAGGCCCGTATCGCTCGCCATGACGCAAGCGGGCCTGCACTTTGTGATGTCCAACGGCGGCATCTGGCGCGTACTCGGCAACGAAGCCACGCCGCGTCCCCACAGCACCGTCATCGCCGGCGCCAGCGCCACGTCCACGCTGGGCAACTCCACGCAGCACCGGCTTGCCGCCACGCCAGAGGGCGACTACCTCATCGCATTGTCCGGCTCCACGGGCAACGGCTACTTGTACGACGCCAAGGCGGATGCCTTCACCGTGGGCCGCACGCTGTTTCAAAACCCGATTCAAAGCTACTATGGCCCGCTGTCGGCCTCGCAGGAGAACGCCTATTTTCTGGCCAACGGCCTGATCCTTTCTCCGTCGCTCGCCGTCGTGGGCGGAGTCGAGCGCCCCAGCACAACAACTGCCACCGGCCCCATCGGTCCCGGACAACCCGGCACCATCACCACTGTCAGCAACGGCCAGCGCCACGTCGCCAGCGTCTATTCGATCGATCGGGACTCCTTCCTCCGCCTCACCCTGCCAGTCCGCCAGAATCTGACATCGGCTACGCGCGATGAAGCCCGCCCCACGCTGGAGCTGACCAACATTCGCACCGGCGCCGCCACTCTCGCCGCCGTCGCGCCGGAAAACCCGCCCTTCACCATCCTGGGCACGCAGAGGATCGCCGTGCCGCCCCGCCAACTGGCCGCCGACAGCAAGGGCAACGCCTACCAGATCAGCGTCTCCGGACTGAGCGTCATCGCGCTGTCGGAGTCCGGCGCCTTACCGCGCCCCTCCATCACGGGCGGCGCTCGCGGCTTTGTGAACGCCAACACCGGCACGCAGTCCTTCACGCCCGGAGCGTTCATCACCGTGAACGGCGCCGACTTGGCCGCACCCGCCACGGCCGATCAACTCCCCATGCCCACCGTGCTCGGCGGTTCCTGCGTCACTCTCTCCGACGTGCCGCTGCCCCTGCTCGAATCCTCTCCCGGCCAGATGACCGCCCAGATTCCGGACACGCTGCTGCCCGGCATCTATGTCGCCCAGGTCCGCAGCCTCACCAACGCCACCCAAAGCGACCCCATCGTGATCACCGTCCAGAGGCCGCGTTAGAATTGACGCGGTCTTCCGCCATCTCTTCGCCGCCGTCCCAGGGCGATCCGTACGCCACGCTCGCGGCCCACTACGACGCCTTCTTCAGCTTCCATCGCGAATGGTTTCAATCCGCCCGTAACCGCATTCTGCACCACGTGTTCCCCACGCTCGAATCGGCGTGTGATCTGGCCTGCGGCACCGGCCGCGCCGCCCTCACGCTGGCCGCACGCGGCATCCGCACCTACGCGCTGGACTCCTCGCCCGCCATGTGCCGTCTGGCTCGCGCCAACGCGCGCGAGGCCCGCGCCACACTCCGCGCGCCGCTCACCGTCCACCAGGCCGACATGCGGGATTTTTCGCTGCCCCGCGCCGTCGATCTCATCCTGTGCAACGGCGACGCCGTGAATCACCTGCCGCGCCGCGCCGGCCTCGCCCTGGCCGCGCGCTCCGCCGCACGCGCCCTCCGCCCCGGCGGTTACTACTTCTTCGATGTGAACAACTGGCGCGCCTTTGAACGGCTGTGGCCGCAAACCATGCTGCTCGAACGCCCCGGAGTGGCGCTGCTCATCCGAGGCTCCAACGACCCGCGCCGCCGCCGCGGCATCTCCGAATCGCACTGGTTCCTCCAGCAGCCCGCGAACGGCCTTTGGCTGCGCCACTCCGAGCGCCTGGAAGAGGTGTGCTGGACTCCCGGCGAAATTCGCTCCACACTCCGCCGGGCGGGCTTCACCACGATCCGCGCCTTCGACTCCGCCCGCTTCGCCGGACCGGGACTTACGCAACCCGGCTGCCGCACTTTCTATCTGGCCCGGTTGGCGCTTTGATGGCGTGCTCCGGCACTTACTCCGCGCTGGCAGCACCAACCCGCACGCTATACTGATGGCATAGTCCCACCATGCAGGAGATGAGCGTATTCTGGCTGAGAGCCGCCGTGGTCCTGTACTCACTGGGACTGCTGCACGCGATTCTCACCATCCTCCGCCGCGAGGAACGTTTTTTTCCTCCCGCATTTACCGGATTCCTCATTGGCGCCACGCTCCACGGCGTCTCGATCACCGAGCGGTGGATCCACAAGGGCCGCTTTCCGGTCGATAACTTTTTCGAGTCCATCGGGCTGTGCGCCTTTCTTCTCGCCGTCAGTTTCCTGTTCCTGAACTGGCGTTATGAATTCCGCTCGCTCGGCGTGTTCCTGTTCCCACTCGTCTTCCTGATGACGCTGATGGGCGGGATGGAGGCGCCCGTGGGCGCATGGACCACCACCGTCCGCAGCGCCGTGCTGCTGGCGCACGTCACGCTCGTCATGCTCGGCTACGCGGCGTTGCTCGTCACGGCCCTGGCCAGCTTGTTTTATCTCATTGAAGAGCGCCGCCTGAAGCAGAAGATCACATCGAGGCTCTTCCGCCGGCTGCCGCCCCTGTCCACGCTCGACGCCATCATCACCGGAGCCATGGGCGCCGGCTTTTCTCTCATCACCTTTGCCACCATCCTGGGCTTTTTCTGGGCCCGGCGCGAAGGCCAGCACGACTGGATCACGCAGCCCCGCATCATCATCTCGCTCGCCACCTGGGCGCTTTGCCTGCTCATGGTCTTCCTGCGCAACTCCGCCGGCTGGCGTGGCCGCAAGGCCGCCGTGATGGCCCTCATGATTCTCGGCTGCTCGGCCATCACCTGGGCCGCCAAGCTCTTCCTGAAACCGTCCTAGCGATGAACTTCCACGTCACAGGACTGAATCACACCACCGCGCCCGTGGAGGTCCGCGAGCGGCTCGCCTTCACTCCCGAGCACCTGGCGGGCGCCATGGCCGGACTGCGCAACGCCGAAGGGCTGCTGGAAACCATGGTGCTGTGTACGTGCAACCGCGTCGAAATCACGGCCACCACCGACGACGCCTGCGACGCCAGCAACCAGATCGAGGCCTTTCTCTCGGGCTATCACAACGTCGAGCGCGAATGGCTCCGGCCGTACCTGTACCACTTCAACGGCGCCGACGCCATCCGCCATCTGTTCCGCGTCGCCAGTTCGCTGGACTCCATGGTGGTGGGCGAGCCGCAGATCCTGGGGCAGCTCAAAACGGCTTACGAAACGGCCCGCATGGCCGGCACGCTCTCCACCACGCTCGATACCATCGTCACGTCGGCTTTCCGCGTGGCCAAGCGCGTCCGCACGGAAACCGAGATCGGACAAAGCGCGGTCAGCGTCTCCTACGCCGCCGTCGAGCTGGCCCGCCAGATCTTCGGCTCGCTCGATCACCGGAAGGTGCTTCTGATCGGAGCGGGAAAGATGAGCGAGCTTGCCGCCCGCCACCTGTCCCGCGCGGGCGCCAGCGAGATCACCGTCACCAACCGTTCGCCCGAACGCGCGCTCGCCATGGCGGCCATCTTCAACGCCCGCCCGGTGCCGTACGAAAACTTCCAAAGCGTACTTCACTCCGTCGACGTCGTGCTCACCTCGTCCGGCGCGCCGCATTACATTCTGACGCGCGACAACATGAAGCCGGTGGTGCATGCCCGGAAGGGACGGCCGATGTTCCTGATCGACATCGCCGTGCCTCGCAACATCGAGCCCGCCGTGAACTCACTTGACGGCGTGTTCCTTTACGACATCGACGACATGCAGAAGGTGGTGGCCTCGAACATGCGCGTGCGGCAGGCCGAGGCGGAAGAGGCCGAACGCATCATCGCCGAGGAAGTCGCCCGCATGACCCAGCGCCTGCAGCAGCGCGGCGCGGCGCCGCTCATCGTCGGCCTCCAGCAGCAACTGGAAGCCACGCGGCTGGCGGAGATGGAGCGTATGCGCGCCAAACTCGCCACGCTGACGCCTGAGCAGCGCGAACTGGTGGATGCCCTCACGCGCGGCATTTTGAACAAGGTTGCCCACGGCCCCATCGCCGAACTGCGCCGCCTCTCGGCGCTGCCCGAAGGCGCCGATGGCCTGGAGGCCCTGCGGCGGGCCTTCCGCCTGGACGGGAACTCCACGAAATGACCCACATCGTCATCGGCTCGCGCGGTTCACAACTTGCCCTCTGGCAGTCGCGCTGGGTTGCCGCCGAACTGGAGCGGCGCGGATTCTCCACGTCAATCGAGATCATCAAGACCACGGGCGACAAGATCACCGGCGTCCCTTTGTCACAGGTGGGCGGCAAGGGCCTGTTCACGAAAGAGCTGGAAGACGCGCTGCTTGCCGGCGACATCGGCATCGCCGTGCATTCGTTGAAAGACATGCCCACCGAATTGCCCGAAGGCCTCACGCTCGCCGCCACGCCCGTTCGCGAGGATCCGCGCGACGCGCTCATCGGCAGCACGCTGGCGGGGCTCGCGTCTGGCGCCAGGGTCGGAACCAGCTCCCTGCGGCGCGGCGCGCAGCTGCGTCACGCACGGCCGGATCTCGCCATCGAGCCGGTCCGCGGCAATCTCGACACGCGCCTGCGCAAGCTCAAAGAGGGCCAGTACGACGCCATCCTGCTGGCCGCCGCCGGCCTCCACCGCCTCGGATGGGCTGATCGCATCGCCGAGATCCTCCCCATCGAAATCATGTGCCCGGCCGCCGGACAGGGTGCGCTGGCCATCGAGGCGCTCATCCACGGATCGCCCGCCGCGCTTGCCGCCTGCCGCGCGCTGGAGGATGCTCCGACTCGCGCCGCCATCACCGCTGAACGAGCCGTGCTGGCCGCTCTGGGCGGCGGTTGCCAGGTGCCCATCGGTGCGCATGCCGCCGTGGCCGGCGCATCGCTGCAACTCCGCGCCTGCGTGGCCGCGCCCACCGGAGTCGCCGCGCCCGTCGTATGTACGGTGACGGGCTCTGCCGCGGAGGCCGAGGCCCTGGGCCGTCAGGCCGCGGAACAGCTTCTCGCATCCGGCGCCGGCGAAATACTCGAGGCGGTATACGGCGTGTGAGCGAATCCCCTGGCAACCCGCCCGCCCCCGGCCTGGTCTCCCTCATCGGAGCGGGCCCTGGCGACCCCGGGCTCATCACCGTGCGAGGCCGCGACGCTCTCGAGCGCGCCCAGTGCGTTCTGCACGATCACCTGGCCAACCCCGCCCTGCTTAAGCTCGCGCCGCACGCCGAGCACATCTATGTGGGCAAGAAACGTTCCGAGCACCCCGTGCCGCAATCGGAGATCACCGGCCTGCTCATTCGCAAGTCCCTTGCCGGTCTCCGCACCGCCCGGCTCAAGGGCGGCGATCCCTACCTGTTCGGCCGCGGCGGCGAGGAGGCCGAGGCGCTCGCCCTGGCCGGCATCCCGTTTGAAGTCATTCCCGGCGTAACCGCCTCGCTCGGCATCGGCGCTTACTGCGGCGTTCCCCTCACCCACCGCGACCACAACTCCGCCGTCACCTTCATCACCGGCCACGACCCGGCGGCCATCAACTGGCCCGCTGTGGCCGCCTCGGAAACGCTCGTCATCTACATGGGACTGGCCTCGATCACGGAAATCACGGCGCGGCTGCTCGCCGCCGGACGCTCCCCCGAAACACCGGCCATCGCCGTGCGCTGGGGCACACGCCCGGAGCAATCCACGCTCCGCTCCACGCTGGGCGCTCTCGCCGGAGACATTGCCGGGGCGCGCGTGCGTCCGCCCGCCACGATTCTGATCGGCGATGTTGTTGCTCTGTCGGACCGCCTGAACTGGTACGAACGGCTTCCTCTCTATGGCCAGCGCATCGTGCTCACGCGCGCCGGGGAGCAGTCTGCTGAATCCTCCTCGCTGCTCACCGCGCTCGGCGCGTCCGTGCTGGAACTGCCCACCATCGCCATCCTCCCGCCGCTCTCCTGGACCGCGCTGGACACCGCCATCGAGGGGCTCACCACGTATGACTGGCTGGTGTTCACGTCGGTCAACGGCGTCCGCTTCTTCCTGGAACGTCTCGATGCCTCGCGCCACGATCTCCGCTCGTTCCGGGGCAGAATCGCCGTCATCGGCGAACGCACGCGCGATGCCGTCCAGAAACTGCATCTCAAGGTGGATCTGCTCCCCCGCGAATTTGTCGCCGAGAGCCTGCTCGAAGCCTTCGCCGGGCATCCCATCGCCGGACAGCGCATTCTGATCCCGCGCGCCGAGGCCGCTCGCGAGGTGCTGCCGGACACGCTGCGCACACGCGGCGCGTCCGTGGATGTCGTCCCGGCGTACCGCAACGCCATCCCCGAGGAGGCCGCCGCGCGCGCCGCGGAGATCTTCCGCGACCCGCCCCACTGGATCACCTTCACGGCCGCCTCGACGGTGAAGAACCTGCTCGCCCTGGTCCCCCGCGAAGCGCTGGCTCACACGCGCATCGCCTCCATCGGACCCGTCACCAGCGATGCGCTCCGGCAGCACGGACTTTGCCCCGGCGCCGAAGCCTCGCCTTACACCATGGCCGGACTCACCGCGGCTATTCTTCGCGCAACGCGCTCATAACCGCCCGGTAGAACTCCGGGTGCGATTCCCACGTTTGCGCCGAGACCAGTTTGCCGTCGCGCACAGCCTGCCGCGAACTCCACTCGCCGCCGGCGCGCGTCACCTCGCTGCGGATATGTTCGTAGCAGGTCACCGTCCGATTCTCCACCAGTCCGGCCACCACCAGGATCTGGATCCCGTGGCAGATCGAGAACACCCACTTGCCGGCCGCCGCCATCTCCCGCACCAGCGCCACAAGGTCCTCCCTGTGCCGCAGGTATTCCGGCGCGCGGCCGCCCACCAGAAGCACGGCGTCGAAATCCTCGGCCCGCGCGTCGGCCAGCGCAAGGTCCGCCGTCACGCCGTACCCCGGCTGCCGCTCGATGTAGGTGTCCCATCCAGGCTCAAAATCGTGCTGCACCATGTGCAGACGCCGCTTGGAAGGCGCGGCCACCACCGGCTCATGGCCTTCCTCGATCATGCGGTGAATGCCATACCAGGCCTCGTAGGATTCACCGCCATCTCCCGTCACCACCAGCACTCGTTTTCCCATAACCCGCCATTCTATCCCCCGGCGCGGCTTCTGAGTCACAATAGCCGCATGAGTTACAAAGCTCCTGGGTTCTCCTCCGCCACCCCGTACCTCTGCATCGAAGGCGCCGCGGCCGCGCTTGCGTTCTACAAGCAGGCGTTCGGCGCCGTGGAAACCCACATGGACACCACCGGGGACGGCCAGATCCGCCACGCCGAATTCCGCATCGGCGACTCCATGTTCATGCTGTCCGACTACAAACCCGAGTTCACCTTCCTGGCCAGCACCCAGCAGAACCGCGCGCCCGGCATCTCGATCTTTCTCTACGTTCCCGACGCCGATGCCGTGTTCCAGTCCGCGCTTGCCGCCGGAGCCACGCAGGTGATGCCGATGGAGGACAAACCATACGGCCGCACCGGCGGGGTGCAGGATCCGTTCGGGATTCTCTGGTGGCCCACCACGCACCCCCGGTGAGCGCGGCGCGGGCCGCGAAGAGAAGGGAAGCGGCGCCCGCGTTACACTATCTCAAGAGCTGCATGTCCTCCCCTCTTTCGCAGAATCTCAGTTTTAGTGAGACGGTGGAAGCCTCTGGCCACCTCATCGACTCGCACATCATGGAGCAGATTTTCGACACCGTCGTCGAGTTCAAGGGCCGTTTCGAAGTGGAAGACTTCCACATCGGCCGCACCAACTCCGACCCGTCCCGCCTCCGCATGCGCATCGAGGCCCCCTCGCGCGAGGACCTCGACCGGATGCTCGCGCAACTGCTCGGCTTCGGCTGCTCGCCCGTCGACCACGACGACATCACGCTGGAGCGCGTCGAGCGCGATTGCTGCGCGCCGCTGGATTTTTACTCCACCACGAACAACCGCACGCAGGTCCGCCTGCACGGCGAGTGGATCGACGTGGCCAACCAGCGCATGGACGCCATGATCGCCGTCAAAGACGGTGCGGCCTCCTGCCGCCGGCTGCGCGACCTGCGCGCGGGCGACATGGTCGTCACCGGGATGCGGGGCATCCGCGTTCTGCCCGAGTCCAAGGAGCGCGACCGGCATGCGTTCGCGTTCATGTCCAATGGCATCTCCTCCGAGCGCCAGGTGGAAACCGCCGTCCGCCAAACCGCCGCGCTGCTGCGCGCCGCGCGTGAGGCGGGCCAGAAGATCGTCGTGGTTGCCGGTCCCGTCGTCGTGCACACGGGCGGCGTTCACGCGCTCAGCGAACTGATCCGCGGCGGCTGGGTCAGCTCCCTGCTGGCGGGCAACGCCCTCGGCGTTCACGACATTGAAACGGCGCTGCTCGGCACCTCGCTCGGCGTCCGCCAAACCGATGGCCGCCAGGCCGAACATGGCCACCGCAACCACATGCGCGCCATCAACGCGATCTATCACGCGGGCGGCATCGCCAAGGCTGTCGAATCCGGCAGGCTCACCTCGGGCATCATGTACGAGGCCGTGAAAGCAGGGATTCCCTTCGTGCTGGCGGGCTCGCTACGCGACGACGGCCCCCTGCCGGATACGATCACGGACATGAACGCCGCCCAGGATGCCTACGCCGAGAACCTGCGGGGCGCGGGCCTGGTGCTGTGCTGCGGCTCCATGCTCCACTCCATCGCCACCGGCAACATGCTTCCCTCCTGGGTGAAGATCGTGTGCGTCGACATCAACCCCGCCGTGGCCACCAAGGTGAGCGACCGCGGCACCGGCCAGGCCGTCGGCGTCGTCACCGACGTCGGACTGTTTCTTGATCTGCTGGCCAGAAACCTTTGCCATGCCTAAGCCATCGCGCACCGCGAAACCCCGCGCCACCACCCTCGGCTACACGGACCACCATGCCGCAGCCGGACTCGACGCCAAGCTGCCCGCCATCGAGTGCTGGCCCAACCAGTTTGCCGGCTACGAGATCGAGGTCGCCAGCCCGGAATTCACAAGCGTCTGCCCGAAAACCGCGCTTCCCGATCACGGCACCATCACGCTCCACTACATGCCCGACGCCCACTGCCTGGAGTTGAAGAGCTACAAGCTGTACCTGCTGGCCTACCGCAATCTGGGCATTTTCCAGGAAAACGTCACCAACCGCATTCTGCAGGACGTGGTGGCCGCCTGCCGCCCGCATTGGGCCACCGTTACGAGCGAGTTCACGCCGCGCGGCGGCGTCTATTCCAAAATCACGGCCAGCTATGCGCGCCAGGCCAGCGAGGCCACTCCGCGGGGCCGGAGCCGTAAGCGTGGCTGAGCCCGCCGCTCCGCACGATCCCCGGCTTGCCGAACTGGCCCACCTGGTCACGGAGATCCGCGAGCGCGTCCGCGCCCGCCACGCCGCCTCCACCGGGGGCGCCATCGATCTGCCTCTTCCCAGTTTCACGCCGCTGCTGCACGCGCGCGACGCCGCGCAGGCCAAGGTTGCCGCCATCGGCGCCGTCAATCCCCGGCCCGGCGGCCCGGTCAACGCGCTCATTCAGACCGGCAAACGCGCCATCGCCCGCGCGCTCTCCTGGTTCGTCCGCGACCAGGTGGATTTCAACCGCGAAACCGTCCGCGCGCTCAACGCCACGCTGGAAGCCCTCGACGAGATCAACCGCGCGCTGGCCACACTGGCCCAGACGGCTGGTGAGCGCATTGCCGCGCTGCATCCTCCCATTGAGCGCATCGGCGACATTCACGCTCACTGGCAAACATGGCGCGCCGAGTGGGAGCACAAGCTCGTTGTCAACGAGGCTTATTTCACGCGCTCGGCCGCCGATCTGCAACACGCCTTCCAGCATCGCGTCACCGTGGCCGAAGAGAATTTCCGCCGCGAACTCACCGCCCAGCACGCCAACTACCTGGCTGCGGCGGGCCAGGCCAACGCCGAAGTCCAACGAAAGCTCTGGGATGATCTGGCTCGCATTCGCACCGAGTACGAAGCCCTCATTCACCATGAACTCCGCACGGTGCGCCAGCGCGGCCTGATCGCGGCATTACCCGCCGCCGCGCCCACGCCCACCGGCTACGAATGGCCCGCCATCGACTGGCTCAAGTTCTCCGACAAATTCCGCGGCGCTCCGGAGTACGTGCAGGCCAGCCAGCGCCGCTACGTCGAGCGCTTCCGCGGCGCTCCGGGCGAGGTGCTCGACATCGGCTGCGGGCGCGGCGAATTCCTGGGCCTGCTGCGCGAAGCGGGCATTGCCGCGCGTGGCGTGGAGGCATCGGCGGAACTCACGGCGTTATGCCGCCAGCAGGAGCTGAACGTCGAACAGGCCGACCTCTTCCCCTATCTGGAAGCCCTGCCCGACGGCTCGCTCGGCGGGCTGTTCTGCGCGCAGGTGATCGAACACCTGCCGCCGCCGGCCGTCTTGCGGCTGGTGCAACTGGCCGCCGCCAAGCTCAAGCCCGGCGCCTGCTTCCTTGCCGAAACGCCCAATCCCGAGTGCCTCGCCATCTTCGCCACTCACTTCTACCTTGACCCTACCCACACACGCCCCATCCCGCCTGCGCTGCTTGCTTTCTATTTCGAAGAGGCCGGCCTGGGACGCATCGAGATTCTCCGCCTGGCTCCCGCCGCTGAGACCATGCCCGCCCTCGGCGATCTGCCCGCAAGCGTCCGGGAATCCTTCTTCGGCTCGCTCGACTACGCCTGTTCGGGCATCAAGCTCTGATACAGCGCGCGCTGCTTCTCACCGATTGCCCGCCAGCCGTAGAGCGTGCTCACACGCTCCCGCGCCGCATGCTCCATGGCGCGCCGCGCGCCGGCTACTTCCAGCTTGAGAATTGCCTCCGCGAAGCCGCCTCCGGTTTCCTCCACAGCCGCGCAGGCGCGCAAATCGTCCAGCCCGTTCATGCCACCCGGCGTCGACACCACGGCCTTCCCCATGGCCATGGCCTCCATGATTTTGATGTTCGTTCCGGCGCTGGCCAGCAGTGGCGCGATCACCACGGAAGCTCTGCGGTAGGCAGGCCTCGGATCGCTTACGAACGCCTCCACTTCGATGCCCGGCTGATCGAGCGGCGGCTGCGCGCGGTCGCGGTAACGCTCCAGGAAGTACCGCGGATCCTTGCCCGCGATCACATGCAGCGAGTAGCCCGGAAGCCGCGGCCACGCTTCGCGCAGGAACCAGTCCAGCGCCATCACGTTCGGCAGGTGCGCGAACGACCCGATGAACAGCAGCCGCCGGGCTTCCGGTTCGGCCTCGCATGGCGAGTACCGTTCCAGATCCACGCCGTTGGGCAGCACCACGGCTCTCCCGGCCTGACCCACCATACGAGCGTCCTTGTCCGACATCACCACGACGCGCGCCACCTCGCCCCAGGCCGCCTGTTCAAACCGCCGCCACCGCTCCCACTGCGCGCGCGTCTCCCAGTCCTCCCGCTCGCGCAGCAGTTGCCCGTACAGGTCCAGCGTCACGTCGTGCTCCACCATCAACACCGGCGCCGGTGCGCACTCGCGCGCATACTGCGCCATCTGTGTGAACTCCAGTTGCGCCACGCCCGGCCGCCACTTCCGCAGCATCTCCTGCAACAGCGCGCGCATCACCGGAGAGTCGAACTCCTCCACCACGTCCGGCCGCTCCGTCAGCGGCCGCGCATGAGTGCCCTCGCGCCGCACCACCACCACCTCGGCGCATATCTCCAACACCTCGGGAGGCGGCGGGGACAGCTCATCGGCGAAGTACACCAGCACCTGATCGAAATGCCGCGCGGCCTCGTGCATCAGGTTATACATGCGCACAGCGCCCCCATGGGACAACGGGAACGGCGCGTAGGGAGACGCCACCAGCACGCGCGCCCGTCCCTCGTTCTTTTTCCCTGGAAAGATGGCGTGGCCACCCGACCCCAAGGCGAGCACGCGCGACTCGTCCACCGCGCACGGCATCCGCTTGGCGCCCGTCCGGCGTGAGGCGGCCCAACGCAGCGCCTCCATCGCCACCTCGTCGGGAACATGCCGCGCGGCCAGTTCATTCAGGCGTCCCACCGCGCCGCCCCACAGCCGCAGCAACAACTCGGGCGCGGCAACGCTGTCCCAAATCCACCGCAGAAAATTCACCTGCACGGCAACGTCCAACTGGTGCGGCGTGTAGAACCGCGCCGTGGTGGCGCGGTGCCGGTGCACCACCCTGGCCCCGGCCACGAACACCGATGGCCAGCCGCGCTGCCAGGCCCGCCAGCCCAAATCGAGGTCCTCGACATAGGCTGGTGTGAACTGTTCGCCGAGTCCACCCAGGGCCTCCAGTTTCGCGGCATCCAACAGCGAGCACCCGCCGCTGCCGTACAGCACATAGGTGTGGTCCTCGCCCGCCAGCGGTTCGTCGCAGCGCAGGAAGAAGTCCTCTTTTCCCCGCTGCGCGCACCACACCGCTTTCCCCGTCTCCTGGCGGCGCACGCCCTCCGGAAACAGAATCTGAGCCGTCGCGCAGAACAGCTCCGGCACACGTTCAAAGGCCGCGAACAGCGGCGCGAAGAACCCCGGCTCCAGCGTCATGTCGTTGTTCAGCAGCAGCACATGCGAAAAGCTCGACCGCGCGATGCCACGGTTCACCGCCCGCGCGAAGCTCAACGCCGCGGCGCTTTCCTCGACGATCACCTCCGGGTGTTCCCGCCCAAGCCAGGGTGCCGTGCCGTCGCCGGAGCCGTTGTCCACCACGATTACTTCGTGCGGCCAGCCGGCCAGTTCAGGCCACAGGCTCCCCATCAGCCGCGCCAAAAGTTCGCGTCCGTCGCGCGTGGGGATGACGATGCTCACGCCGCGCGGCTTTCCGCCGGAGACGGCCCCGGACGGGCGCGTCACCAGCCGGCCCGCTGCTTCGCGCCGGGCCAGCCGCAGCGCCTTGCGGACCATCAGTGGCCTGCGCCAGGCGCCGGGATGCCGCAACCGCCACAGAAACGTGTAGACGGCGCCGCCCGGGTTCAACTCACGCCGCAGAAAACCTTTCAGCCGCCATGCCGCGTGACGCGCCATCACGGCGGCCGACCGCGGCCGCAGCATGAAGTGGCCCAGGTTCTCATTGAAGAAGAGCGTGCGAAGACCGCCAAACCGCCATGCCGCCCGGCGCATGCCCCACACCGGCTGGCGCGGCTGCAGGATCATCGCGCACAGCACAATGCGGCTTTCGCGGAAATGCCAGGCCAGCTTCGCGCAATTCTCCGCGTAGGTCCGCCCGACATGCCATGGCAGCCACTCCGCCCCGGCCACGGGAAATTCGCTCACCACCACCAGAGGCAGGTCCGGACGCACGCCGCGCATCCTGGCGGCGTATTCCTCCCACAACTCTCGCGAGCCCGAACAAAATGCGACCTTGATCTCCCGCACAAACCCCTCGCGACGCCCACGCGGGCGCGCCTAAATAATCGACTCGACCCGCGCCGCGAACTTCCCCTCGTTCCTCTCCCGCCACATCACCAGCGCCTGCAGGCAAAACGCCGTGGACACCGGGTTGTCGAACGGCATCATCCGGCCCGCCTTGCGCCCGAAACAGAAACACCCGTTCTCCCGCTGGAAGCCGGCCACCGCCGCGGCCTCTTCAGCCGCCGCTTTTTCATCCAGCGGCAGCACGCCCAGCGCTTCGGCGAACAGGCGCGCCCGCAGCAACTGCGCGTTCACATCCGAGCGCTCAAACACGCCGCGAATCTCCCGCAGATACCTGGCCTCCAACTCGATGGCTTCGCGCATCGCCTGCGCGCATCGCGGCCGTTGCACTCTGGGCAGCAAGCCTTCCAGGAAGTATCCGAACGCGTGCAGCCGGTCCATCACCGCCTCCGGCGTTTCGGCGCCTGGCAGAAACCCCGCGTAATTCTCCAGCGCCATGCCGAGCGCGCGTTCATACCACATCGTGAACCGGTCGTCGCCCGTGATGTCGCCCAGCTCATGCCAGGCCATCGCGCTTTTCAATTGCAGACAGCCGGGCTCGCCCGACCACCTTCGCACATAGGGCGCAGGCTCTCGCGCGGGCATCCGCACGATGGGATGAATCGCGTCCGCCGCCAGAAAGTCCCGCGCCATGCCATGACCGCACGCGACGGCCACTTCCAGCAAGCGCGCCTCCCCGGTGAGACGCCAGACAGCCAGCAACCCGCGCACGATGATTCCGCAATCGAAGAAATACAGCGGCGCATCCGGCGAGTTCTCAAACGGAAACTGCGCGATATCCGCCCGCCAGGCTTTTTCCACAAGGAACCGCGCCGTTTTCACCGCCGCGTCCAGATACCGCGGCTCGCCCGTCTGTTCGTACAGCACGGCGTACGTGCTGGCCGCGTATCCGGTGATCTCGTTCGATACGGGCTTGTTCCGTCCTTCACTGCTGAGATGGTAGCGGGCCACACCGCCATCGGCGTCCTGAATGCCGGAATGGAGGAACCACTCCCCCGAGGCGGCCAGAACAAGGGGAACATTCGTGGGTGGTACGGAAGACACGTGCAAGTGAGGAATTGTAGCATCCCGCCGCCGGCGCACCGGCCAGCGCGCACGCCGCGTGCACGCCCCACTCAGCCGCCGTATAGTGGACGCATGCGACGGTTCTGGACCGCACTGCTGTGTTCGGCGTCCATCTTCGCGCAGCAGGCTCCCGCGCCTCCGGCCGCGGACGGCTCGCGCGACGGACCGCCCGTCCGTCTCTACCGTGGCGAAGTGATCGCCATGTCCTACTCCGGCGGCGCAGGCGAGATTTCGCTGCGTGACACCCTGTACCGCGTCCATACCTGTGATCTGACCGGCGCCACGTGGATTGAGATGAACAACCGCCGCGTCGCCCCGGCCGCCATACGGCTCACGATGTCGGCCGAACTCGTCGCCGGCATGCGGCCTTCTGCTGGCGGATGCGACGCCCTGACGATCTACCTCAGCGAAGCCCTGCCCCGCTGGTCCGCGGCGCGCCCGCTGGCCACGGTCCCCTCCACAAGCGGCTTCCTCGACAACCTATGGCCGCGCGGCAACCTCATTTTCACGGGCACCGTGCGCTCGGCCGGCCAGAGCGAACTGATCGTCCGCACGCGTGCGGGCGAGGAGCGCCGCATGCGCGTCCGCGACGACACCGTGTTTTCCACGGGCGGCCGCATTGTAGGCCTCGCCGATCTCGAACCGCAGCGCCGCGTGCACGTCCGCGCGGGCCGTGGCTACGACGGCTCGCTCGAGGTGTACCAGGTCACCTGGGGCGACATTCTCCAACCGGACACTGCCGCGCAAACGCCAAAGTCCTCTCCCAATCCGTAACGCCGGCCGTCGCCCCGATGCGCGACACCGCCATCGCGCCCATCGCATTGGCCACGCGCGCCGCCTCCACCAGGCTCATCCCGCGCGACAGGGCCGCGAACAGCGCGCCGGCAAAGCAATCGCCCGCGCCTGTCGTGTCCACCGCCTCCACCACATGGGCGGGCAGATGCGTGGCCTCGCCGTCTTCGTACACGACGCAGCCGCGCGCGCCCAGTTTCAGCACGATGTCGCTCGCGCCCATCTCTCGCAAAGCCTCCGCCATGCCGCCGGGCTCCTGCCGGCCTGTAGCCGCCCGCGCCTCGTCCTCGTTGGTCAGCAACAGATCGCAGTGCGGCAGCGCCGGTCCGAGCGTCTCCACCCACCGCCCGTCGGTCGCCCATCCTGTGTCGACCGAGGTGGACAATCCAGCGGCCTTGGCGCGGCGCACCTGCTCGCCTCCGTGGCGGCGCCAGTTGGGCAGCGAAAAGATGTTCGCCTGATGGTAGTGCGTCATCCCGTCCACCACGTCGCGAGGAAATGCGTAGGGCGTGGGAAACACCTCCGCGCTCGATCCGATGTGTTGGATGAACTGGCGGTCTCCCGCCGCGTTCATGATCACGATCGTGGTGGTGGTCGGCGCTTCGGAGCGCTCCACCCATCGCGTGTCCACGCCCGCGCCGTTCAACTTCGCCAGCACGCCCTCGCCGCGCGCATCCCGCCCCACTTTGCCCAGCAGCCGCGCCCGCAGGCCCAGCCGCGCCATCGCGAAGGAGGAATTCGAGCCGTTGCCCCCCATGTCCTCGCCGAAGTGATCCACCCAGTTGCTCGCTCCCCAGCGAAACTCTTCCACCGGCCTGACTAATATGTCGTGGCTGATGTTGCCCGCCACCAGCACACCCTCGGGACGCCGCATGCGCACGAGTCACAGCTTAGCAGGACGCCCGCCAGACACCGGCGCGCCGCCGGCCGCGAACTGCCTGGAGAACACGAAAACGAAACCGGCCCCCTCTTCGGCGCGTCAGAGCACTGGTATACTTAGGGTTTGTCCCTAGCCTGAGCGTCCACTCGTGGCGCCAGGTGTGTGTCTGGTTGAATACGAATGAGGTCCATCGCTCTTTTTGTTTCCATCCTTTGCAGTGTTGTGATCGTGCCGGCGGCTGAATGGTCGCTCACCACCGGACAAGCTGCGCGAATCGTCATCGGACAGCCGACGTTTACGGCGGCTACCCCGGGCGCTTCGGCGTCTCTGCTGGGCGCCGTGAGCGGACTGGCCTACGCCAACAACACGCTCTTTGTCGTCGATTCCAACCGTCTCGGCGCGTTTCCGGTGAACCACCGCGTGCTGATGTTCAACAACCTCGCCTCGCAGATTCCCTCGCCCGAGGCCGAACTCGAAGTGAACTTCAACCGCTGCCAGATCTGCGTCGGCTCGGCCAACCTCGTGCTCGGGCAGCCTGACTTTGAAAAGGCCGAGTTGAAGGCCGCTTCGGCCACCACGCTGCGCACGCCCGGCGCCATTGCCACCGACGGCGCCACGCTCGCCGTGGCCGACTCGGACAACAACCGCGTTCTCATCTGGCGCTCACTGCCCACCTCCAATCAGCAGCCCGCCGATGTGGTTGTCGGCCAGCCCGATTTCACCCGCACCGTGCCCAATGACGGCGGCGGCTTCAGCCCGAACAACCGTTCGCTGAAAGGTCCCCAAGGCGTCTGGATTCAGGATGGCCGCCTGTATGTCGCCGATGCCGGCAACAATCGCATCCTCATCTGGAATTCGATTCCCACCTCGAACTACAAGCCGGCTGACCTGGTGCTGGGTGCGCCCGATTTCAACACCTTCGTCCAACCCGATCTCACCAAGGCGACCATCGACGCCCAGGCCAACACGCTGCTCACGCCGGTGGCCGTATCGAGCGATGGCGTCCACCTGTTCGTCACCGACCTCGGACACAACCGCGTCCTCATCTGGAACACGCTGCCCTCCCGGAATCAGCAGCCCGCCGATGTCGTCATTGGCCAGAAGAGCATGACGACGGCCGTCGCCAACTACGTCACCGAGCTGTGCGCGCCGCTCAGCACCGACGCGGACGGCAAGTCCACCTATCCGGCCATGTGTTCCCGGACCATGGATTTCCCCCGCTTCGCCCTCTCCGACGGCACCCGCCTGTTTATCGCCGACGGCGGCAACGACCGCATCCTGGTGTACAACACCATCCCCACTGAAAATGGAGCGGCCGCCGACGCCATCCTCGGCCAGATTCGCGACACGATGAATACGGTGTCGGATTCGGCCGACCACGAAGGCATCGCCTCCTCAGGCGTCATCCGCACGCCGCTGTCGCTCGCCTGGGACGGCCGCAACCTCTACGCGAGCGATCCCTTCAACCGCCGCGTGATGGTGTTCACCATGGCCGAGCGCCGCGTGCCGAACACGGGCGTCCGCAATTCGGCCAGCCGTGAGGTATTCGCCGTGGGCAGCGTCACCTTCGCCGGCCAGGTGAAAAAGGATGACGAGGTGGAGGTCAAGATCAATGACCGCTCCTACAAGTGGAAGGCCACCGAGGACACCAAGTTCGCCAACCTGATCGACGGCCTCGTCACGGCGATCAATGGCGCCAACAACGGCGCCGGCGATCCCGATGTCTTCGCCACGCCCAACCAGACCCTGTTCGCCATTATCTTCACGGCCCGTGTTGCGGGCGAACCAGGCAATGGCGTTGGGCTCACCGTAACCCAGACGGCCGGCACCACCATTTCCGCCACCACCTCCGGCGCCACGCTCACCGGCGGCATGGATGCGGCCAAAATCGCTCCCGGCACCGTTGTCTCCATACTCGGTACGGACCTGGCCGAAGGAACCGCCACGGCGCCCGAAAGCGCCGAACAGCTACCGCGTGAGCTGGCCGGCGTCCAGGTGTACTTCGACGGCATCCGCGCTCCGCTCTACATGGTGTCGCCCGGCGAAATTCGCGCCCAGATGCCATGGGAGGTCCGCGGCTCGCAAAGCGCCAACGCCGTCGTGCGCACCGTCCGCCGCGATGGCGTCACCGTCTCGGTCACCAGCGCCATCTCCGTGCCCGTGGTGCCGCAGAACCCTGGCATTTACGCCGAAGAGGGCGTTGTGGACCCGCGTCCCGGCATCGTGCTGCACGGCAGTTCCTACGCCACCGGCACCATCTCTGTGGATGGCTCGGTCCGCGCCAACGATGTGGCCACCATCACGGTGGAAGATCGCAAGTACGCCTACACGGTTGTCGCGGGCGACACGCTGGCTTCGATCCGCGACCATCTGATCGAGCTGATCAATCAGGATCCCAAGGTGGAGGCCTTCCCGGCCGCCGCCTTCACGCGGATCCGGCTCCGCGCCCGCGTCGCAGGCCCGCTGTATAACGGCCTGGCCATCGGCGGCTCCTCTCGCGATGGCGATGAGGTGATCATCACCGCCACCAACTCCCAACTCTGCTGCGCCAACACGGCCGGTTCCCGCGTCACGGTGGATAACCCCGCCGTGCCGGGTGAAACTATCCATGTGCTCGCCACGGGCCTGGGCAACGTGAAGCCGGAAGAGGCTTTGTACCAGCAGGTCACCGGCATCGTGTACACGGGTGATCCGCTGAACGATCCGCAGGAGTTTGTCAGTTCGCTGGCGGGTGGGAAAACGGCCAACGTGCTCTCGGCCGGACTGCTGCCCGGCGCGGTCGGGCTCTATCAGGTGGTGCTGGAGTTAAACTCCGATCTGCCCACCAACCCGCAGACACAGATGACCATCGCGCAGGACATCTACGTCAGCAATATCGTCACCTTCCCTGTGTTCAATCCGAACGCGGGCAACTAGTCCGTTCCGAAGCCGCCAGCAGATAGAGCGCCGGGGCGCTCAGCAGCCGCCTGGCCACTGCGCGCATCGGCTCGGAGCCCATGCGCAGCCGCCGCCCGCCTTCGACGCCGTCCACGGTGACGCCCGAGGCCCCGTGCGACACCCGGTAGGCCCGCCGCGCGCACCTCTCGACCGCCAGACGCTCCAACGGCCAGTCACTGTCCGCCATCATGGTCAGCCCGCCGTCGCCGCCGATCAGCAGCGTATAGTCCGTTCCACCGGCGGCGCTCTCTGCCGTTCCCAGTATGCTTCCAGCGTCGCTCAGAAAGGTATCGGCCACACTCCCCTTTTCGGCACGATCCCGCCGCCGATGAGCGAAACTGGTAGGCGATGCGGCTCCCGCTTCTGTCCCTCTGCCTCGCCGCCGCCTCTGCCGCTCAACCGCCGCCCGCCGAGCCTGGCGCCGCGCAGCCCTCACGCCTGGAACTCCGCGTCGAAGAGCTTATGAAGCAGCACCCGGCCGTCGCCCAGGGCGCATGGGGCGCTCTCGCCATCGACCTCGCCACCGGCCAGGTGCTGTTCCAGCACAACTCCACCCACACCTTCGTCCCCGCCTCGAACAATAAGCTCTATTCGACCGCCCTCGCCCTGAACCGCCTGGGACCTGAATACCGGTTCACCACGCGGTTGCTGGCCGCCGAGCCCCCCGGCGCCAATGGGACGCTGCCCGGCGGGCTCATCCTGGAAGGCTCAGGCGATCCCTCGCTCTCCGGCCGGGCATGGCCTTACCGCCGCAACGCGCCCGCGGGCCCGCCCCTGTCCGCGCTGGATGAACTGGCCGCCCAAATCCAGGCGCGCGGCATCCGCCGCATCCGCGGCCCCATCACTGGCGATGACCGCGCCTATCTTTACGAGCCCATCCCTCCCGGCTGGGCCGCCGATGACACCCTGTACGACTATGGCGCCCCGGTGAGCGCGCTCGTCCTGCACGACAACTATCTCACCGTGCGCCTCGACCCGGCCCGCCCCGGCGAACTGGCCCACCTGTCCGTCACTCCCGAGACCGGCTATGTTCAGTTCACCAACCGCGTGCTGACCACCGCCAGTGGCCCTTCCCGCATCTCGGAACTTCGCTCCAGTGACGGCCGTTCGCTCGAACTCACCGGCACGGTAGCCCTCAACTCGCCCGTCTCGCTCGACCTGGCCATCACCGATCCGGCCCGCTACGCCGCCCATGCCCTGCGCGATCTCCTCTTGCGGCGCGGCATCGCCGTCGAAGGCGGCATCGAGGTACGCCACCGCTATTCCGTGACCGAAGCGCCCGCCGCGCCGGCCGCCGTCGAACTCGCGCGCCGCGACTCACCGCCGCTTTCCCAACTCATCCAGGCCACCAATAAGCTCAGCCAGAACCTGTACGCCGAGCTTCTGCTGAGGGAAACTGCGCGCGCAGCGGGGGTCTACGGCGCCCGCCGCGCCGCGTTGGGACAACTCTCCGCATGGCTCCGCTCGCTGGGCGCTCCGGCCGCCGGCTTCAGCTTTTCCGACGGCTCGGGGCTGTCGCGGCTTGCTCTGGTTTCGCCCGAAACCACCATGCGCGTGCTGCGCGCCCTGTACGAGGGTCCGCACCGCGAGGTCTGGCTCGACTCGCTTCCCATCGGCGGTGAGGATGGCACGCTGGCCTCCCGGTTCAAGTCGTGGACCGGGGGCCGTGTTCGCGCCAAGACCGGCACGCTTACCCACGTCACCGCGCTCTCGGGCTACCTTGACTTTCCCAACGGCCCCAATCCCGGCGCGGCCCCCATCGCCTTTTCCATCATGGTGAACAACGCCAATAGCTCCGCCGCGGGCAGCCGCGCCTTCATTGACGGTCTGATTCAGGCGCTCGCCGGGCTGCCCCAGCCAGCCCAGGCCTCCCCGCCTTCCCCCTGAACCCGCGCACCCGATACAATACAGGTGGAGACTGGAATGCCCATTTTTGAATATCAATGCGATGACTGCGGAACCAAGTTCGAGAAGCTCGTCCGCAACGGCGCCACGGTCGCTTGCCCCCAGTGTGGCCAGGACCATTTGACACAGCAGCTTTCCACCTTCGCCGCCAGAGCCGAAACGGCTGCTCCCGCCCCGCCAATGGGTGGCTGCGGCGGAGGCATGTGCGGCAACCCGGACTTCTGCCACCGCAACTAGCTCTTCGGCCCGGCTTCCTCTTCGGGGCGTGGTTGTGGTTCCACGCCTTGAGCCCGCAACGCGCCGGCCGCGTGTTCGTGGTCGGCGGGGCGCACGTAGAAGAACGCTCCCGCACGCAGGGAGCGGAAGATCAGTCCTCCCAGGTAGTAATCCACCTCGATCGCATAGTCGACGCCCGCCGCATCCAGCGCGGCTTCGAGCTGCTGCGAAGTCTTCAGTTTTTTTCCGATGTAAAGGAGATCCAGCTCTTCGTCGCCGAAGAACTCCGGAGGTTGACGCACTAGAGAATAGTGTAGCCGTTCGTTCGGCCGCGCTTCAGCCGTCGAGGCCTAATAGAGCACCAGGGGCGGAACAATCAGGCCGAAGTTCAGAAAGCCGCCCAGCAGGCTGTCCCGTTCCGTGATGGACACCCAGTCCAGCGCGGCCCGCTCTCCGTCCTCGGAGAAGAAGCCCACGCCGCCACGCTTCAGCCGGCGGTCGTTCCAGGCATCCACAAGCTGGCCATTCACCAGCGTCGTGAACTTGTCGCCGTAGACGGTCACCTGCACATCGTAGGACTTGGCGGTCTGTATGTTGATGGGAATGGGAAGCTGCACTTTGTTGACCGTGTGGCCTCCATCCATCACCCAGCGGGCGATTTCAGCTCGCAAACTGTCCTTATTGCGAGAGACGATGAGCTTCGTTCCGTAGTAGTTCCCGTCGTCCTGCGCCCGGAATGCCCAGCCCACGGCTTTGTTCTCAATCCGGGTCTGAAACTTCATCTGGTAGTCGGACAGCGTCAACGTCGGCTTCCACAGCTTCAGTCCCGCCGGGTAGATCGCCCCCGCCTTCACCACCCAGTCATTGGCCGAAGATGCGCCCGCGTCCAGAGAAGGATTGGCGCTCTGCCAGTCCCGCAGGTCCATCTGAAACTCTTCCCGCAGCCGGATGGAGCCTTTGAACGGCAACGCGCGCGTCAGCCGGTCGCCCAAACCCGCCGTCGGGGGCAGATAGCTGATCGGCGACTTCCCCATGGTTTGATCCGCATGCGGCAGCAGCAGCGTCAGAGCCAGGGTGATCACCACCAACAGCACGCCCGAACCCACGCCAAAGCTGGCCTGCGACTTCTTCTCTCCCGCCTCGATCTCAGTGGACGCCACCACCCAGCCATCTTCGTAATCCACTGAACTGCCACGCGACATCCGCGCCGAATACAAGCGTTTGGCGCGTAAACGGTGGTCGTCCGTGCAGAACTGGCGGTCCTGGAAGCTACGGAGAAGGCCGATTCGCTTCCCACAGTGCAAACAACGCATCGCCGTCTCCTTTCTCCCGTTCTCTCGAAAACCCGGTTTTCTTGCCCAGCATGGCCGCCCAGTACGTTCCGGCTCTGCCTGCCTACAGCCACATAGTATCAGCGAACTCTTGTAATGCCATCGATGTAGGTAGTCTCCAGGGCATTTATAAGGTGATTCCTACGATTTTCAGGTGTTTCACTTGGTAAGGTCCGCCGGCTACTCCAACCGCCTAAGGCCGGCCTCCCCTCTCCATCATCAGGTCGCCGCCCACCTTACCCATCGGTCACACCCGCCTCCGGCTGCAGAGCAAACAATTGCAAAACTCACGCCCCAACTCTGTCCCTACCCCCGCCAGCCTGCTAAAATGGTTGTTTTCCAGGAGTTATCCCATGGCATTGCCCGCGCGCGCCGAGGGGCGCACAGTCAACCCCGAAATTGAACGCCTGCTGTACCAGATCGACGTCATCCTTGAGGACGCCGGCGGCATCGTCGACAAAATCAGCAACGAACAGTTCAACTGGTCCCCCGCCCCCGGCAAATGGTCCATCGCGGCGGCGCTCGATCATCTCAACGTTTCCAACAGCCTCATGCTGGCCACCTGTTCGGCGGCCATCAATAAAGCGCGAGCGGACGGCCGGCTCTCCGCTGGCCCGTACACCTACGGCTTCCTGTCCCGCTGGTTCTACCGCGCCATTCAGCCACCGGTTCGCAACCGCTACTCCGCGCCCCGGAATATGCAGCCGCGGATTACCGCCTCGACCCCGGCCACCCTGAATCAGGTCCTGGGAGAGTTCCAGTCCACGCACGAGCGCTTCAAGCAGGTGCTCCTGTCGGCCGACGGGATCGATCTGGCGGCCGTCAAGGTTCAATCCCCGGCCTCCAGTTTCTTCAAGTACGAGCTCGGCATGGCCTTCTGGATCATGTGTGGCCATGACCGGCGGCATCTGTGGCAGGCCCGCAACGTGCGCAACCACGCGGAGTTTCCCGCTTAACGTCACCGGTGATACGATCACCGGGATGATTCGAACTTTTACACTTGCCCTCACGCTGCTGGCGCCCGTCTTGGCCGCCCCGCCGGAAGGCCTTTATCTGCGCACGGTTTTCGCTAACGGAAGTCTGCAAAACCATGTCTTTCTGTTTCGCGGCGGCCAGGTTGCCCGCAACCCGCAGGGCGATCTCGAACGTTTCAACTTCACCGCCTGGAAAGCCGCCCATCCAGCTCTCTACGGCTCGTATACGTGGAACGGGGCCGAGTTGCGGATCAGTTGGGGCGACGGCCTGAACGTGGATGGCGCCGTCAAACTCGACAAGAGCGGCAAGGGCTTCTCCTATCGCAGCGACGGCTATGCGCCCTTGCTTCCTCTGGCCCCCGGCGCGGTGCTGAAAGGCCGCTTCACGGGAGGCGCCGGTGGCGGCGGAGCCATGTCCGCCTTCGACTATACCTTCGACGGCGCGGGCGGCTTCACGACGAACAGCGCCGCCTCAGTTTCCACCACCTCCTCCCGCTCCACCGCCAGCGCGGCGGCCAGCCGCGCGGCCTCCGGCAGATACTCCGTCAAAGGCAACATCCTCACGCTGACCTTCCCCGGCGGCCGGACCGAACTCTGGCCTGTTTACTACGCGCCCACCAGCGCCGGGCCGAACCAGCCGGACCTTCTGGTGGCCAACGGGCTGGTGCTCACCAAAATGTAGGGTGGCCGCCACGATACACTATCCACAGGTATCACCATGCACGACTCCCGCCGCCAATTTCTCGGAGCCGTGGCCACGGGTTTGGCCACCTCCATCGCCCCTTCGCGCGTCCTCGGCGCCAATGACCGCATCCGCCTGGGCATCATCGGCCCAGGCGCGCGCGGCATGGAACTGGTCCGCGAGGCCATCCAGTGCCCCAACACTGAATTCGTGGCCTTTGCCGACATCTACACACGCCGCCTCGAAGAGGCCCGGCAGGTTGTTCCCGGCGCCAAGACCTATCTGAATTACCGCGACCTGCTGGACAACAAGGACATCGACGCCGTCCTCATCGCCACGCCGCAACACCTGCACTGCGAACACTTCACAGCCGCCATCGAAGCCGGTAAGCACGTCTATCAGGAAAAGACCATGGCCTTCACGGTGGATCACGCCAAGCGCATGCGCGCCGCGTATCAGAAGGCGCCCAAGCTCGTGGTGCAGGTCGGCCACCAGTCCTGCTCGTTCGGCATGGTGAAGGACGCCGAAGCCTTCGTGCAATCCGGCAAGCTCGGCAAGGTGACGGCCATCCATGCCCACATGTACCGCAACACGCCGCACGGCAAGCCGCAGTGGTCGCGTCCGGTGTTTCCCGACATGACGCCAGAGAACATTCTGTGGCCCAGCTTCCTGGGCGAGGCGCCGAGCGTTCCTTTCGACGCCAACCGCTACATCAACTGGCGTTTCTATTGGGACTACTCCGGCGGCAACGTCTACGAGAACATGTGCCACCAGACGGCCTTCTGGTACAAGGTCATGGGACTGGGCATTCCAAAGGCGGTCACGATGACCGGCGGCGTTTATCTGTGGAAGGATGGCCGCGAGGTGCCCGACACGATGAACGTGTCGATGGAGCTGCCCGAAGAGATTCTGTTCAGTTGGGACTCCGGCTTCGGCAACAACCACTTTGGCGCGGATGAAGCCGTGCTCGGCACCGATGCCACCATCACCAAGGGCCAGCGCATCGAAATGCTGCCGCAAAAGGTGAACGCTCCGAACGAGAAGCCCGTCACCGGCGTGACGCCGAACACGCCGCGCGCCCACATGCAGAACTTCCTCGACTCGGTCCGCGGAACGGCGAAGCCAAGCTGCCCCTTTGACCTCGGCTACCGTGTTTCCATCGCCTGCCGCATGGCGGTCGAAAGCTACCGCCAGGGCCGCACCATGCGCTGGGACCCGGTCCGCGAAGAGATCGCCTAGCTTCGCCGTGCCCGACGCGACCGCGCCAACGGCCGAGTCCATTCTGAACGGGGACCCGCGCGCCATCGCCCGCGCCGCCACGCTCATCGAAAACCGCCACCCGTGCGGCGAGGAGTTGCTGCGCGCCCTTTTCCCGCACACCGGACGGGCGCTCGTCGCCGGGCTCACCGGCCAGCCGGGCGCGGGCAAATCCACGCTCGTCTCGGCGCTGGCCGCCGAGTACCGCCGCCGTTCGCTGCGCGTGGCAATCCTTGCCGTGGACCCGTCGAGTCCGTTCTCCGGAGGCGCCATTCTGGGCGACCGCGTCCGCATGATGGCCCATCACGGCGACCCGTCCGTCTTCATTCGCTCCATGGCCACGCGCGGAAATCTGGGCGGACTGGCGCCGGCCACCGCCGATCTGGCGCTGCTGTGCGACGCGGCCGGTTTTGATGTGGTCCTGATCGAAACCGTCGGCGTTGGCCAGGATGAAATCGACGTTGCGCGGCTGGCCGGGGTCACCGTGGTTGTGCTTGTGCCCGGCATGGGCGATGGCATTCAGGCTCTCAAGGCGGGTATTCTCGAAACCGCCACTCTGTTCGCCATCAACAAATCGGAGCGTCCCGGCGCGAGCGATCTCGCCCGCGAACTGCACGCCGAGGCCCCGCGGATTCCCATCTTCCACACCATCGCCACGGAACCGGCCGCCAGTGACGCGTCCGGCGTTCCCGCCCTGGCGGCCGCCATTTTGGACGCGCGCCCGAACGCCGCCCGGCTGGCCGTGCTGTGGCGCTGGCGGCTGCGCGGCATGCTGCTGGAACGCCTGGCCTCACGCATCGACGAGGCGAAGCTGGCCGCCGCGGCCGAGCAGGTGGCCGCGGGCGCGCGCGATCCGTACAGTGTGGTCGAAGAGTGGGCGGGATGAGCCGCTCGGCTACGGCGCCAGCATGCCCCCGTTGATTTCAATGGTCTGCCCGTGGATGTAGGCCGCCTGCGGCGAGCACAGGAACAGAATCAGGTCCGCCATCTCCTCGTTGGTTCCCAGCCGTCCGGCCGGCGTCATTTTCACCACGCCATCCAGAACCTCGCGGGTCGAGAACACCTCGTGAAAATAGTTGTCCACGGTTCCGGGCGAAATCGCGTTCACGCGAATGCCCTGGGGCGCCAGCTCCTTTGCCAGGCCCTTGGTCATTGCCGAGACGGCCGCCTTGGACGCGGCATACACGGTCGCGCCCGGGCCGCCGCCGTTGCGCGCCGCAATCGAGCTGACGTTCACGTCGGCGCCTTCGCCTTTGCGGATCATCGCCGGCGCGAGCGCACGCGTAAGGAACCAAACACTCTTGGCGTTCAGGGTCATCACGGCGTCATAGGTCTCCTCGTCCATCTCGGCCAACTTCGCCCGTTTCAGCAGCGAGCCGGCGTTGTTGATGAGGACATCCACCGCAAGCCCGGCCTCCGACACGGCCGCCAGCAGCGCATGCACGCCTGCCATCGAGCTGAAATCCGCCTGCACGGCCAGGGCGCGCGCCCCCGCGCGCTCGATGTCGGCCATCACGGCCTGCGCGCCCTCGGCATAGGAGTTGTATTGGATGATCACGTGGGCGCAGCCGGCCCGCGCCAGTTGCCTTGCCACGGCCGCGCCGATGCCGCGGCTGGCGCCGGTGACCAGCGCCGTCTTGCCTTGCAGATTCATGACGGAGATTATGTCACCCCGGGGGGCCGCGCCGGATGTCCCGCCCACGCGATAATCAAACTGGGCCTCACCACATGAGCTTTGCCACCATTCCGGAAGCACTCGACGATTTTCGACAGGGCAAGATGCTTGTTGTCGTCGATGATGAGGATCGCGAGAACGAAGGCGATCTCACGCTCGCCGCCGAACTGGCCACCCCGGAGATGATCAACTTCATGGCCACGCAGGGCCGCGGCCTCATCTGCCTCGCGCTGGCGCCCGAGCTCTGCGACAGCCTGCAACTTCCGCTCATGTCGCCACGCAACACCTCCATGTTCGGCACGGCGTTTTGCGAAGCCATCGACGCGCGGGAGGGCGTCTCCACCGGCATCTCCGCCTCGGACCGCGCCCACACCATTCGCGTCGCCATGGACCCCCGCTCGCGTCCGCAGGACCTGTCGCGCCCCGGCCATATGTTTCCCCTGCGCGCCCGCTCCGGTGGCGTCCTGGTGCGCGCCGGACAAACCGAGGCAGCCGTCGACCTGGCCCGCATGGCCGGACTCCGTCCCGGCGGCGTTATCTGCGAAATCATGAACGAGGACGGCACCATGGCCCGTCTGCCTCAGTTGCTGGATTTCTGCGGCCGTTTCGATCTCAAGCTCATCTCCGTCGCCGGACTGATCCGCTACCGCATGCAGCATGAACGCATCGTGCGCCGGCTGGGCGAGGGCTCGATCCGCACACACGCCGGCGTGTTCCGCACCATCGCCTACACCAGCTCCATGGGCGGCGCGGGCGACGCCGAGCGTCATATGGCGCTCGTGTATGGCGACATCTCCGCCGAGCCCAACGTCCTGGTGCGCATGCATTCCCACTGCTGCTACGGGAACCTGTTCGGCTCGCTCGACTGCGCCTGCTCGGCCCTGGTGCACCGCTCGCTCCGGCAGATCGCCGATCAGGGTTGCGGCGTGCTCGTCTACCTCCATCAAACCGGACCCGGCATCCACATCGAACCCGCGCCCGCCGGTCCGGCCAGCCTCATCCCGCACGGCCGCGAGTTCCTTCACTACGCCACGCCCGACGGCCAGCGCAAGCTGCAGCACGAGGTCGGCATCGGCGCGCAAATCCTCTCCGACCTCGGACTGTCCCGCATCCGCCTGCTCACCAACCACCCCCGCAAGGTCGTGGCTCTGGAAGGCTACGGCATTGAAATTACCGATCAGGTGCCCATTCGCGGCGAATCCGGCGAACCGGTGACGGTTCCGGCCACTCCGGCGGAAAAACCGGGAACAGATCCGCGCTCCCGTCCGTAAGGAGCAATGTGAGGCAATTGATGAAACTTCGCACCACCTTTTTCGCCCTTGGCCTGGCGCTGCTTTGTACGGCGGGCGCACACGCGGCCAGTCCGGACATCCTGCGCGCCCTCCCGGCCGATTCGGCCGCCGTGGCTGGCGTGGACGCCGACCGCGTGCTGAGCTCGCCATTCGGCCAGTTTCTGCGGTCGCGCGCTGGCGGCGCCGATCAGCACCTGGCCAAGCTCATTGAACTTACCGGCTTTGACCCGCGCCGGGACCTGCGCGAGATCGTGTTCGCTTCGCGCACCCTGCCGGAAGCCGGCAAGCGCAGCGGCATGGGCAAAGGCGTCGTGTTCATCCGGGGCAACTTCGACGCGGCCAAGCTCACGGCGGCCGCCTCCACACAGGGGGCCGCGTTGGACTCCTACAAAGGCGTCACCATCTTCGCGCTCCACCGCGAGAAGCCCAACGGAGACATGGCCGCGCTGCTGGCCTCGCTGGCCATCGCCGGACCGGCCGAAGAGGTGCGGGCCGCCATCGACCGCTATCAGGACCCGCAGGCCGCGCTTCCGCCCATCGCCACCCAGGCCGCCGCCGCCGCGAACGCCTACGATGCCTGGGCTGTCGCCGCTGGTTCGCCGTCCCGGTTCGCCGGCGTGCTGAAGGATCCCAATCTTTCCGGATCGCTGAAGGGTGATCTTCTGCAGGGCATCACGCAGACCTCGGGCGGCGTCCGTTTCGGCGCCAATATCGAGATCGGCGGCGAGGCCGTCCTGCGCAGCGCCGAGGACGCCACCGCCCTGCTGGACGTCTACAAGTTCCTCATGTCCATGGTGCAGTTGAACGCGCCGAAGACGGGCCCGGCATCGGCCCCGCTCCAGTCGTTCCTGGGATCCCTGCAGGTGGCCGCCACGGGCAACGTGGTGAAGTTCACCGGACAGCTTCCGCAGGCCGAGCTGGAAAAACTCATTACGCGCGGCCGCCTCACCACGGCCTCGCTTCCGTGAACACGGCCGGTCCAGCCAACGGCTCAGCGGAACAACAGATAGGTGCAGTAACCGATGCTGGCGCCCAGCAGCGCGCCGGCCAGCACGTCGCTCAAAAAGTGCATGCCCAGCAGAATGCGCGAAACCGCGATGGAGAGGGCGCAAAACACCACGCCCACCATCAGCGCCGGGTAGAACAGGCTCACCACCACGGCCAGCGCCACGGCCGTCATCGTGTGGCCGGAGGGGAAACTGAACTGGTCCGGAGGCAGCAGGTTCGCCCAGCAGTGGGGCTCCACCTGGCACGGCCGCTTGCGGTTGGTCACCCGTTTCAGCCACAGGAAGCTTGTAATCGTCAGCGCCCCGGCCAGCAGCATCGCGCCCACCGCCCGGAACCGCTCCGGCCCGCCCTCCAACAGCAATGCCGCCATCAGCGCATACCACAGCCAGCCGTCGCCACCGCGCGTGGCGCAGATCATCCACGCCCGCACCCACTGCGGCGCGCTCCAGCGATTCACCCGGCGCATGAGCCGGTAATCGCGTCTGGCGATATATTCTCTCACCGTATCTGCCAGCATAGCGCTCATCGGGGGCCCTCCGCCCAACCCGATCCTGCGCCGCGAATGTCACGGACCGTTAAAAAGGCGAAGAAACAAAGATGAATTCATTTGTTTCAGGCCCTCCGGCCTCTTACCATGGAAGCTTGTCCCGCCCCCGAGTCGATCTTGTCTACTTCAACGCCGGCGCCGGGCACCGCAGCGCCACACTGGCGCTGGAGGCCGTTCTCAAACAGCAGGGCCGCCCCTGGGATATCCGGCTGGTGAACCTGAACGAGATTCTCGCGCCCACCGATATCTTCCGGACACTCACCGGCCACGGTTTGGAGGACATCTACAACCTCATCCTCAAGAAGGGCTGGACGCTCGGCACGCGCCAGGCGCTGCCGCTCATGCACGGCGTCATCCGTCTGTTCCACTCCTCCCAGGTGCGCCTGATAGAGGACTTCTGGCGCCGGGACACGCCCGATCTGGCCGTTTCGCTCATTCCCAATTTCAACCGCGCGATGCTCCAGGCTCTGCGACGCATTACGCCGCGCACGCCCTTTGTCACCATCCTCACCGACATGGCCGATTTCCCTCCGCACTTCTGGCTGGAACCGCAGGAGCAGCACGTGGTGTGCGGCACGGCCAAGGCCGCCGGGCAGGCGCGCGCCATGGGCTTCCGCGAGGAGCTGATTCACCCCGTCTCGGGGATGATTCTCCGCCCATCCTTCTACGAACTGCCCGCCTGGAACCGCGCCGCCGAACTCACCCGGCTCGGCCTGGACCCGGCGCGTCCCACCGGGCTTGTCCTGTTTGGCGGACAGGGCGCTCCGGTGATGGTGGACCTCGTGCGCCGTCTGCAACACGCCTCGCGCCCTCTGCAGCTCATCCTGTTGTGCGGCCACAATGACAAGCTTGCGGCGCGTCTGCGCACCTTGCCCACGCGGATTCCGGTGCGCGTCGAAGGCTTCACCACCGAGGTGCCGCGTTTCATGGCCATCTCCGATTTCATGATCGGCAAACCCGGCCCCGGCAGCATCTCCGAGGCCATGGCCATGAAGCTTCCGGTGATCGTCGAGCGCAACGCCTGGACGATGCCGCAGGAGCGGTATAACTGCGACTGGCTGCTGGAACGCGAGGCCGGCCTGGTGCTGAAGAATTTCCGCGAAATCGGGCCCGCCGTCGAGCGCCTGCTGGAGCCCGGCATGCTGGCGCGTCTGCGCGCCGGGGCGTCGGCCATCGACAACCAGGCCGTGTTCGAAATCGCCGCGCTGCTGGAGCGCCTGCTGCCGGCCTAAATTACCACACTCACGAGCGATCACCTGGAAGGGATCCCGGAAGTGGATGAGCCAGTCCAGGACGCCGCCGGATGCGGTTCTAATGGCGTAGCGGGCCTATGTTATGATGCTAGCGGTGGCATGAGTCAGACGGCTACTGCTTCGGAAACAGTGGCGGGCGAGGCCTCGCGGCCCAATCCGCCCGTGTTTTGGTATGCCTTGGCCGCGCTCATAGCAGGCGCGCTTCTTGTCTATCTGCCGACTCTATCATTCCTCGTCCGGAATTGGATCGATGACGAGGATATGGGGCATGGGTTCTTCGTGCCTTTGGTTGCCGGCTACCTGATCTGGGTGAAACGGGACAAGATCTTACAGCAGGAATACACTCCTAACTATTGGGGGCTACCGGTTGTCCTGCTTGGCGCCATCCAGATGTTGGTCGCCCATCTGGGCGTGGAGTTGTTTCTTGCGCGCGTGGCTTTCCTGGTTACCTTAGTGGGAATCGTGCTTTTCTATGGAGGGACCCGGCTCCTTCGCACGCTGGCCTTTCCGCTCGGCCTGCTCATCTTTATGATTCCGATTCCGGCCATCATCTATAACCAGATCACCTTTCCCCTACAGTTATTCGCAAGTCAAGTGGCCGAAGTGACACTTGGCTTTTTGGGAATTCCGGTGTTACGCGAAGGGAATATCCTGGAGCTGCCCAGCCAGCGGCTGTCCGTGGTGGAGGCGTGCAGCGGGATCCGGTCATTGCTTGCACTCTCTTTTCTCTCGCTCACCTATGCCGCCGTGTTTGACGACAAGCGGTGGATGCGGCCCGTCTTACTGATCATGACGGTTCCGATTGCGATCCTCTCGAATGCATTTCGCGTCACACTTACAGGTCTTTTCAGCGAGGTGAACCCTGAGTTTGCCAAAGGCTTATTTCACACAATGGAGGGATCGGTGATCTACTTGATGTCGCTCGCGATGCTCTTCCTCACACATAGGCTGATCAATCGCGCCTGGAGCCGCTATGCTCACCGCCCGGCATAAGAAGGCCGTACTTCTGCTGGCGCTCGTACTGAGCGCGCAAGCGGCCGTTTTTCACAACGCGGACCGCCAGGAAAAGATCCCCCTCGTCAAGTCATTGGATCAGTTCCCCGCCCAGTTGGGTGAATGGAAGTTGACGCGTGTGGGCGCCGTGGAGCCTGAAGTTCAGGCGGTGTTACGCGCCGACGATCTCATGACGCGAGACTACGCCTCTCCCCACTCGCGCAACAGTTTGAGTTTTTTTGTCGCCTACTTCCGCTCCCAGCGGACAGGCAAGGCCCCCCACTCGCCGAAGAATTGCCTTCCCGGCTCCGGTTGGGTTCCGACACAATCCACGATTGTGAAGATCAACGTGAAGGGCGAGGACATCGACGTGAACCGGTACGTCGTTGCCCGCGGCGAGTATAAGAGTTTGGTTCTGTATTGGTACCAATCGCACAACCGCGTGGTTGCCAGCGAGTATCTGGCGAAGATATACCTTGTCCTGGACTCCATCCGCTACAACCGTTCCGATGTCGCCCTGGCCCGCATCGTACTGCCGATCACAGATGACCGTGTCGATGAGGCCATGCAAGCCGGCGTCAGCTTTATCCAAGCCGGCTATCCTGAACTGACCACGTACCTTCCCCCTCTTTAGACGAATGAGCGACCGCAGTGCTTGAACGCACCATTCTTGCTGCCGCGTGGACGGACCCGGCTGTGCCGCACAGGCGGCCGCAACGTCCACTGACTGCTCCCCAGAGCCACTCGGACGCGTTCGTGGCCGCGCGCGCGATGAGTGTTCCCATTGAGCAGTAATCCGCCCGTTCCCCCCGCACGTTCCACGACCGGGCCCGCGGAAAAGAGCTTTCTGGTCTCTTCTCTGGCCAGCATTTTCATGTACGGGATCCCGATTGTCATCCGTTTCATCACGACAATCGCCGTAGTTCCCATTTACACGCGAGTTCTCTCACCGGCCGATTACGGCGTGCTGGAGCTTCTCGATCTTACCTCCTTCATCATTGCCTCGCTCATTGGGAGCAACTTAGGTGTCTCGGTTTTTTATTACTATGCGGCCGCCCCGGATGCCTGGGGCCGCAAGCGCGCGCTCAGCACAGCCTACTGGGGTTCGTTCCTGCTCACCGGCCTGACCCTGGCGCCGCTGGCCGCCAGTTCCGCGCTGGCGCATTCGATCATCGGCTCGGCCAGCTATGCCCATGCGCTGCGCATCGCGATCGCCACGGTCGCGTTCTCCTTTCCCGCCGAGGTCGGGCTCTGCTGCCTCCGCGCGCAGGAGAGAGTCTCCTTGTACTCCAAGCTGTCAGCGGCGCGGCTGCTTGCCGGCGCCGGCCTTACTCTCATCTTTCTTCTGGTGGCGAAGCTCGGGCTGGAAAGCATTCTCTGGAGTTCCCTCGTCATCACCATCGCCACGGCGATTGTCACCGGCATCCTGAATCGCTCGTCCCTGCAGGCCGGTGTGTCCTGGAAATTGTTTGGCAAGCAGGTCCGCTACTCATGGCCTCTGGGAGCAAGCGCGCTGGCGACATTGATCCTCGATTTCGGCGACCGCTATATTCTCCGGCGGTATGTGTCGCTTGCCGACATTGGCGTGTACGGCCTCGCCTATAAGTTTGGGATGATGATTAACTTATGCAGCTTGGTATTTAATCATTACTGGAAGCCGAAAATGTTTAGCGTCGTTCGAGAGCCAGGCGGTGATTCGCTCTACACGCGGACCTATTCGTATTATGTGCTTGTACTCTCCACGATCGCCGTGGCGCTCTCCACACTCGGCCTGCCTCTGATCGAGTTGCTCGTCGGCAAGGAGTTTCGCGTCAGTATCGGCATTGTCCCCTGGGTCGCGGTCATTTACCTGATTCGCGTGACAGGCGACTACCTCCGCAATGCCTTTTATCTCACTCAGACCACCTTTCGCGAAACTCATATCACCTGGCTGGGCGCCATCTGTTGTGTAGCAGGTTACCTCGTGCTCATTCCGCGCTTCGCGCTGTGGGGCGCGGTGGCGGCGACCATTCTCAGCTACTCCGCGATGTGGATTGTGAGTTGTGTTTGGGCCCAACGTACGCGCTATTTTCACTTTGAGTTCCGCCGTGTCGGGATCTGCTTCGTCTGGATGCTGGTGCTGATCTCGGCGCGCTCCGCGATTGGCGCCTTACCCACGGCCTTGAGTCTGGCCGCCGGCGCGGGCATCCTGCTCGCCTGGCTGCTGGGGCTTTGGGCGTTTCGTTGGCTGGAACAGTCTGAGATTGAGGAGGCGAAAGGTCTGTGGAGCCACGCCTGGCGCCGCTACGTGGCCGGCCGTTTATGAATTTCGTGCCGCCCGGACTCCGCCGCGGCCTCAGCGGACTACAGCGGCCCTATCGGATCTGAGCCAACGGACCATTTCCACAAGGCCCTCGCGGAAGGGTGTCGCCGGAGCATACCCCAAGTCCGCGCCCGCCTTGCGGATATCGGCAAAGGTGATGGGGACATCGCCAGGTTGATCGGGAAGCTGCCGAATGCGCGCCGTGACTCCGAGCACCTCTTCGAGAGTGCGGATGAGCTCACTCAGGCTTACCGGATTGGAATTACCCAGGTTGTAGATCTCAAATGGCCTGTCGATCCGCATTGCGGCCATAATCCCGGCGACCGTGTCGTGAACGAAGGTGTAGTCCCGCGCTGAAGACCCATCGCCGAAAACGGGTATTGACTCACCGGCCATCATCGATTCGGCGAATTTCCGGATCGCCAGGTCCGGCCGCTGGCGCGGTCCAAACACTGTGAAGAAGCGAAGGCAGATGGCGGACAGCCCGTAAAGATGGGAATAGGTATAGCAGAGCTTCTCGGCGGCCAGTTTCGTGGCCGCGTAGGGCGAAGCGGGGAGGAGCCGGGTTTCCTGCTCACTAAACGGCACACAGTTGGAAGCGCCATACACCGAACTGGAACTGGCCAGGATGAACTTCCCGGTATTGTGTTTCCGGGCAGCCTCGAGCAGCATGAGCGTGCCCCGCACGTTGACGTGCTCGTAAAGCAGCGGATCGGCGAGGGAAGGCCGCACGCCTGCCCGGGCCGCCAGATGCACCACGACCTCGGGTTCGCTCACGGCGAATGCTTCGCCTACCGCCTCCGGCTGACAGATGTCTCCGTGCAGAAAGCCGTATTCGCCACGCGCTCTTACGGCGTCGAGGTTGGCCAGCTTTTCCCCCGGCTCGTAATAGTCGTTCAGATCATCGAAAATCGTGACCGTGTGTCCCGCGTCCAACAGGGCTTCGCAGAGATGAGATCCGATGAAGCCGGCTCCGCCTGTGACAAGTATTCGCATGGCCTTCCGTAACGATAGTGCATTCCGGACGCCGCGAAGATCAGCATTTCTTTCTGAAAACCCATATTTCGCCCTTGGGGCGCAGCGGCGGCGGCGGGGGCGCGGCGCGGCGGCCAGGGCGGCGGCGGCGGGGGCGCGGCGCGGCGGCCAGGGCGGCGGCGGCGGGGGCGCGGCGCGGCGGCGGGGGGGCGCGGCGTCACGCCCGTTTTGTGAGGTTGCCCGAAAGCGCGAGGGCCGCGGTATGTCCGATAATGGAGACTGAATCGACCACTTCTATGGACCTCTCGACTCCCCCGCTTCCTACCCGCCCCGTCCGCATCTGTGTGGTTGGAGGCGGGCACTGGGGGCGGAACCTGGTCAGGAATTTTGCTGTGCTCGGCCACCTGTACGGCGTCTGTGAGAGCGATCCGGTTCGTCTCGCCGCGCTGAATAGCCAGCACAAGCCGGAAAAGGCGTTTTCGTCATTCGAGGAGGTTCTCGCCGACCCCCGTGTGGAAGCCGTTGCCCTGGCGACTCCGGCTGAAATGCACCACGGCATGACCCTTGCGGCCCTCGGAGCGGGCAAGGATGTGTTTGTCGAAAAACCGCTCGCGCTGGACTGGCGTTCGGGCCAGGAAATGGTGGAAGCCGCCCGGCGGCAGGACCGGATTCTGATGGTTGGACATCTGCTCCGCTATCATCCGGCTGTATTGCGGATTCAGGAGTTACTTTCCGAGGGCGTGCTGGGAAAGATCGAATATATTTACTCGAACCGGCTCAGCATGGGTAAGATTCGCCGCGAGGAAAATGCGCTTTGGAGCTTCGCTCCACACGATATCAGCGTGATCCTGAGCCTGCTGGGACAACCTCCGGTGCAGGTTACGGCGACCGGTGGCGCTTACTTACAGCCGAACATCGCGGACGTGACGGTTTCGCATCTGTTGTTCGAACATGGAGTTCGCGCCCACATATTTGTCAGTTGGCTGCATCCCTACAAGGAACAGCGCCTGGTCTTGATCGGCAGTAAGCAGATGATTGTCTTCGAAGACAGTAAGGCGGACCAGAAACTGGTGTTGTTTGATAAGAGGATTGAGTTGAAAGACGGGATGCTGGAGGCGAGCAAGCCGGCCGGCACGCCGGTGGAGTTCCCGCCCGTGGAGCCACTCTCGTCTGAATGCTCCCATTTCGCTTGGGCGGTCGCCCATCACGCGCAGCCAAACACACCCGGCGAGGAGGGCGTCGCGGTGCTTTCGGTGCTGCAGGCCTGCCAGCGTTCCCTGCAAATGAACGGGCAACCGGTGGCGGTTGACCCCATCTCCGCGCATCCACTGGGACGTTTGTAGCCGCGAGCCGGCTGTGCGCGCATCGCCCAGCGGGAGTGACCTTACCCCTCAAACCGGCCCGCGCAAAAGTAGAGAGTTGCCGTCCTGACGCCAATCCTTACGGCTTTCCTTCGCGCTGATACCAGATTGTTCGGGCAGAACGCGGAGGGAGTCAAGGCCGAGCTGGTCTCGCCCGTCAGGGTTGCCTTGACTCCCGGAGCGTTCTGTCCGATGCACGCTCATCAGCGCGAAGGAAAGCCCCTCGCGCAACTCCACCGGGGTCCGATACCCCAGCGCACTATGCGGCCTCACTTCGTTATAGTCCCGCCGCCAAGCCTCAATCCTCTGCCGCGCATCAGCCAGTGACGTGAACCAGTTGGCATTCAAACACTCATCCCGGAACCTCCCATTGAAGCTCTCGATGTGACCGTTCTGCATCGGCTTACCACGCTCGATCGGACGCAGCTGCACGTGATGTTCTTCACACCAACTGCTGACTGCCCGGCCCACCATCTCCGGACCGTTGTCCACCCGGATCATCTCCGGCTTGCCGTTCAGAGCTACCAAGCGGTCCAACTCCCGCCTCACTCGTGTTCCCGGAATCGAGGTGTCCACCGTAATGGCCAGCCCTTCCCGCGTGTAGATGTCCTCCACCGTGAGCGCTCGCAGCACACGCCCACTGGCCAGCGCGTCCTGTACAAAGTCCATCGCCCAACACTGGTTCCGCCGCAGCGCCGCCTGAGAGCCCGGCACACTCAGCCGCTTCAGCTTCTTCCTTCGCTTGCGCGGCACCAGTAAGTTCTCCTGCCGGCAGATGCGGTAGATCCGCTTGTGATTCACACGCAACCCTTGCCGCCGCAGCAGCGCCGTGATCCGCAAGTGCCCAAACCGCGGCCGCTGTTCGGCAATTGCCCGCACCTTTGCCCGCAGTTCCGTGTCCGGCTTCCGCCGCGACCGGTAGCGCTGCACCGACCGGCTGATTCCCACGAGCCTGCAGGCTCGACGCTGGCTCACCTTGTGCCGTCTTACGGCAACCTCCACCGCCTGGCGCCGCGCCGCAGGCTCTACCAGTTTTTTGACAGCAGATCCTTTAACACCACGTTGTCCAACGTCAGATCCGCCACCACACGCTTCAGCTTGGCGTTCTCCTGC
>JADLCT010000076.1 GCA_020847045.1 Bryobacterales bacterium
ACGCCCTGAGCGGCACCTTTACGGGCTTGATTTCGCAGCACTTCTACTCGTACGACGGTCTGGGCAACAGGATCTCGGAGGAGGAGTTTCTCCCGAACGGGAGCGGGCGCTCGAAGTCCTACGGGTAAGCATGGTCACGTGATTTGATGGGGAGACTTTCACGATTGGTGATGGTGTAGGCGAGAGCAAGCATAGGACAGACGCCGTCAGCGGTAGGAGCTGACGGCGTTGTGGTTTGTGGGGTGGCGGATCAGAAGGGTGGGTTGGGTTTCGGGAAGTCGAGTTTGGGTTGGATGAGGTTTTCCCGGGAGCGATCCTCGTAGTAGCGGCGGATCTGAAAGCAGTAATGGGACTCGAAGGTGTGCAGGATCTCGTAGATGAATTCCAAGATTTCGACGGCGGCTTCATCGGAGAGCTGTGGCAGAGGTAGGGAAGGAGATTCGGGGTCTTGGCACATGGGTAGGTCCGTGGGAGGGGTTCAGCGTGGTGCGGCCTTACGCCGGCCGGTGCTGGAATCCGGAGGGCTGAAGACTTCCAGGTACAGCTTCTCATCGAGCTTGGCGAGTTCGCGCTGGGCGGCTACGGCGAGCAGTTCGGCGGCCATCGTGGTGAGCACGCGGTAATTGCCGGCGGCGTGGTCGCAAAGCGTCTGGCGAAGTTGAGAGCTCATGAGGCTGGCGTTGCCGGCTTGCGCGAGCAGGTGATCGAGGCAGGCGGCGAGGTCCTCGCGGCTGGCGTGTTCGGTGGCCAGGCGCGTGCGGATGCGGCTGCCAAGGGGCAGGAGTTCCTCGCGGCGCAGTTTCTCGGTGAGGCGCTCATCGCCGGCGAGCACCACGCACAGCAGCGGCTGGGAATCGAAGCGCGCGCTGGCCAAGAGGCGCAATTCCGAGAGTACCGCCGGTCGCATCTCCTGGGCTTCGTCGATCAGAAGTACGGCGCGCCGGCGGGTGGATTCCAGGTGCGCGATCCAACGTTCGCGCAGCACTTTGAAGCCGCCCCAGCGGTTGTGCGGCCGCAGCGGCACGGTGAACACCTCGCCCATTTCGCGGTAGAAGTCCGCCAGATTGCTGCTGGGGTGACACAAGCTGCCGACGGTGATCTCGGCCAGGCGCGCCAGGCGCTCGGCGAGCAGTCGTAGCACCACGCTTTTGCCGCTGCCAGGGGCGCCGTGGACCATGGCGAAGCCGCCCTCGCCGATCTGCGCGTTCTGGATACGCCAGCAGAAGTTCTCGAGCTTCGGGGGTACGTAGATTGCCTCGGTGGGCAGCTCGGGCGAGAACGGGTTGAACTTGAGCCCGTACAAGGCGAGCAGGGTCTGACTCATGAGCGATCCTCGTCCAGGGGTGGCAGGTAAGCCGGTGGCAGTCCGGTGGCGGCGTAATCGGCCAGGAGCTTGCGCAGCAGCGGCGCGATGCCCGAGGACGGCGGCGCAGGCGAGGCGTCGGTGGCGGGCGCCTGGAGCGCGCGACGCTGCGCCTCGGCGTTGGCGGCGCGGTCCAGCGGCCTGACCGGGCACAGGATGACGCCGCTGCGCGGATCCACCAGATCCACGCGGCTCAGATCCCAGCGGGCGTAGCGCAGCTGCACGCGCGCCAGATGCCGGTAGCGTGCGGGGATCTCGAAGCGCTGGCCGGCCAAGCTCACGGTGCCGTCGGAGCGGCGCTGGCGGCGCTGGACCTCGATGCGGAAAGCCGCTGCCAGCTCTGCGGCGGGCGGACAGGGTCGGCTGACACTGGGGCCGGCCAGATAGCGTGCGAGCGGTGTCTGGCCGATTTCGGTGTGTTCGCTGCGGTGGTACTCCTGCTCGACCCAGGCGCAGGTAGCTTCATTGAGCAGCTGCAGCGTCAGGGCCTGCTCGGCTTCGAGCATGGCCATCAGGCGCCCTTCGATGCGTGCCCAGAACGATTCCTGCTTGGCGTTCTGGTACGGGGAATACGGCAGTGTGGGCTGGTGCACGATGCCCAGGGTGGCCAGTCCGGCGGTGAATTCCTCGGCCACCATGGCCGCGCCGTTGTCGGTCATGAGCGCGCGCGGCAGCCCGCGCTTCATGAACGCCTGCGACAGGCCGTGGACCAAGGTCTGGGTGGTTTCATCCAGGTACCACTGCAGGTGGCAGGCCAGGCGCGAGCGATCGTCGATGCAACCGAACAACAGTGGCTTCACCCAGGCGCCCGCGCGGGTGAGCACGGCGCGCTTGCCGTGGTGGAAGTCCAGGTGCCACAGCGCGCCCACGTGCTCCACCTCGAAGCTGCGCACCTCGCGGCGCGCCAGGCGCTCGCTGGCGGCCTTTGCGCCGTCGGTGAGGCGCCGCGGCCGTGCCTGGCGCAACATCGCCTGCGCGCTGAGGTAGCGCCGCAGGGTGGGGTAGGCGGGTAGCGAGGGTGCGGGGGCGGCCATCGCCACTCGCAGGGTGTCCAAGTGCAGCTGCACGCTCCAGCCCGGGTGTTCGCGGTACTGGGCGTGCAGTGCTTCGATCACCGCCGGGGTCATGCTCGGGAAACGCCCGAGGTCACGGCGCATGCGGTTGCGCAATGCCGCCACCGGATCGGCTTTGCGCCGCGCGGCGTAATACCAGCGCTCCAGCGTCGAGACGCTGAAGCGCATGTCATGCCCGGAAACCGGATGGCGCCAAGTCCTGGCGGCCAGCGCGTGCAGCGCCTGGCGCAACGCGCGCGGCCCGGGGGGCGCGGCCAGCAGCTGGCCGATGATGGTGAAGCGCAGCCGCGCCCAGCGATCGCGTTTCGGCGCATCGGTGATGGTGCTCAACGGGGCCTCCGGCAAAGGCGCCGCCGGCGGCGACGCGAATGGGAGCGAAGGCTACGAGCCCTCCGGGGGCGTGGCTACGTGCATGTTCTGCGGGTGATCAGCGGCCCTCCGGGAGCATGATCGGGCGCCCCCCCGTCAAGGGCGTCAAGAACCACAGCAGGCGCAGCAGCTGATCGGCCGGCGCACCGGTGAATCGTTCCAGGAGATTGGCCGGCAGATACTCGGGGGCCAGCGGCGGCACGAACCGGCCGCAGGCCGCGCGCCACAGCGCCGTGAGCGGGAACTGCCCCTGCCACCAGCGCCGCCAGCGCTCCAGCGTGCGCACCGGCACCGACAGCGTCTGTGCCAGCCGCGCCGCGGTGGTGTTGGCCTCGGCGCGGCGCGCCGAGGCGTCGAGTAGGCACGGAGGATTGCTCCTCCGCGCCTCTCACAGAACCGGACGTGCGGACCCGCATCCGGCTCTTTGGATCGATATGTCAGAACTCCAG
>JADLCT010000077.1 GCA_020847045.1 Bryobacterales bacterium
CCCCTCCAGCACGAGGTGGTGAACCTCCACTACTTCGGTGGTCTCACCTTGCTGGAAATCGCCGGTCTGGTTGGGCAGTCCGAGTCAACCGTCGGCCGGGCTTTGCGGGCAGGGAAGGCGTGGCTCACCTCCACGTTCGGTGAAACCCCTTGACGCCGGACGAGCACGCGCGGGCTGTGGAGGTTTTCCTCGATGCGGTGGATCTGCCCGCCGCGGAGCGCGAAAGACTGCTGAGCGATCGCTGTCCGGACCCTACTCTGCGCAGCCAGGTGGAGCGGATGCTGGCCGCCGATGCTGTCAGCGACACCCGTTTGCGTGGAATCCTCGATGAAGAGTTCACCGCCTTCGTCGAGCAGGGCGGATTCGCACCCGGCGACAGAATCGGAAACTGGCGAGTGGAAAGGCAACTGAGCCGCGGCGGTATGGGTGTCATCTATGAGGTGCGCCGTGCCGACGGATCCTATGAGCAGGCGGCCGCTTTGAAGATCCTCGCTATCCCCTTGGCCCGCCCCATCGACATCGAGAGATTCCACGCCGAGCGGCGCATCCTGGCGCGCCTCCACCACCCTGGCATCGCCCGCCTGATCGATGGCGGTGCCGTGCGCCGCGGAGCCGTGGAAACGCCCTACCTCGTGATGGAGTACGTCGAGGGAGTTCCGCTCACGGAGTTCGTCTCCTCCCGCCGGTTACCTCTGATCCGGCGTCTTGCCTTGTTGCTGGATGTCTGCCACGCCGTCGAATGCGCGCATCAGAATATGGTCGTGCACCGCGACTTGAAGCCGGCCAACATCCTCGTCGACGCAGGGGGGAGGGCCAAGGTGCTCGATTTCGGCATCTCGCGCCTGCTCGATTCCGATCACGACGCCGGGCCACCCCCGGAGTGGGTGCATGCCTTCACTCCTCCCTATGCCAGTCCGGAACAGGTACGTGGAGAGGACGCATCGACCTCGGCTGACGTGTATTCGCTAGGTGTAATCCTGCAGGAAATGTCCGCCGGTGTCCCTACGCCGTTGGGCCTGGGAACTGACCTCGCCGCCATCATCATGCAAGCCACGCATCCGAGCTGGCCGGAGCGATATCGGTCGGTTGAGGCCTTCCGGTCGGATCTGGAGAGACTGATGAATGGCCTGCCGGTGCATGCCCGCCCGGCGACGCCCTTGTTGCGGTTGCGCAAGTTCTTCTCTCGCCACCAGTTCAGTGCGCTGGCCGGGGTCGCCGCCGTATTGGCGCTCGTCGCCGGCCTTGCGGCGACAACCTGGCAGGCCCGTCGCGCTGAGCGCCGCTTCGGTCAAGTCCGCGCACTCGCCAACACATTCCTGTTCCGTATTTACGATCAGCTCAACGGGGTCCCCGGAGCGACGCAGGCGCGGGAAACCTTGGTGGAGACCGCACTCGCCTACCTGGAAAGCCTGCGCCGCGAGGCGGGTCACGACCCGTCACTGCTGGAGGAACTAGCATCCGCCTACGAACGCGTTGGAGACGCGCAAGGCGCGCCCGCTGACGCCAACACCGGGCGATCCACGCCGGCCTTGGCCAGCTACGGCAGGGCAGTGGAACTACGAGAACTACTGCTCCGTGTGCAGGGGTCCTCGGTAGCGCAATGGAAGGCGCTGGCCACGGCCCACCTCAAGGCGGGCGAATTGGAGTTCATTTCCGCCCGCCTCCCCGGAGCGGAAGTTCACTACCAACGCGCCAAGGCCGCAACGGGCTCTGCGTTAGCGCTTGCCGGCCCGGATGGCGGGGTGTTGGAACTGGAGGCGAAGGTGCTTACGCGCCTCGGCTCCCTCCGCCTCCGGACAGGGGAACCCAGGCAGGCCTTGGCCGACTTCCAATCGGCTTTGCAGCGGCTGCAGCGCTTCCGGGCGCCGTTGCGGAGCCTCTGGGCGGCGCACATGTACCTGGCTGACACTTACCTCGATCTGGCTTTACCGCTCCAGGCTCTCACTACCCTGCGCCAGGGCGAGGCACACGGACGCCGGCTTTGGGACGATCCCGGCACGCGCCAGGTCGGGCAACGGGCCCGCCTTCTCCAACTACAGTCGGTGGGAGATGCCTCAGGGGGCGCCTACCATCTCAGCGCCGGTGATCCCGAGGCGGCGCGTGCCGCTTACCTGCAGGCGCTGACCGTAGCCGAGACGATGTCGCGCGCCGATGCCGACGATGCGCAGTCAGTCTCGGCACGGGCTCTCTTGGAATGGCGTCTTGCCGCCCTTGCGGAGACCTCCGCGCCGCTCGATGCCGAGCGCCGGGCGCGGAACGCGTTGCGGCTGGTGGACCGTCTGCTCGTGTTGTCCCCCGGCAACGCGGAGCAGGAGAGAAATCGCCTCTTCTTCACCCTGACATTAGCCCGCTGCCTGATCGCTCAGGGCAAGCCGCAGGCTGGCCTCGCCGTGTTGGAGCAGGTTCGTTCGCCCGGAACCAGCGACTCCGGCCATGATCGTCCTCTCGTCGAGCTTGTCCTCGGCGATGCCCGCGCTGCCGCGGGACAGCCGATCCCGGCGGCGTCTCACTGGCGGGAAGGCGTCCGGCTCTCCCAACTCCACGCGAAACAGCAACCGGGAGATCTCTCCTGCCATCGTTGGGGCGCCGAATGCGCCGGAAGGCTGAAGGATCCGGCTTCCCGCCGCGACGCCCTCGCTTTCTGGCTTGGTTTGGCTAGGCAGGAACCCGCCAACCAATTCTTCGCACGCCAAGTCAGATTTTTTTCCGCCCCTTGACGCCGGAAACGCGATTCTCGCGCAGGTATTAGGCAGAGTGCACTTTTCCCAGGAGGAGTTTCATGCTGAGACTGATACTTTTGATGTGTCTGGCCGTGCAGATTCACGCGGCGCCCTGCGCCCTGGCCCTGCTTTCCACCTACATCGCCGGAGGATGTTCCAACCAGGGAGTCTCCTTCGATGGCTGGGCTTACACCCCGGGCGGTTCGTCCATCGGCGCCGGCGACATTCTGGTCACGCCAAGCGTCGCCGCGCCCTACTTCGAGTTCCACGTCATCTCGGGAGGATGGACAGCCGGCCCCGGCGAGGTGATCACACCCACCATTTCTACACTCGCCATTGGCGCCACAAGCGTGGTCGCAAGCCAAGTCTTCCTCGCCTTCGGGACCGGCACGGGGACCGCCATGGGGAGCGCTACTCTGGAAACGTGCTCCGGCGATTTGCTTCCCGTGTGTGCGTCCGGCGTGCTCAGCGTTGTCACGGCGCTGAGCACTGGTCCCATCCTCGCCAATGGTCCGATTCCTCCGGGCGATCCGATCGACATGCGACTCTCGTTGTTCCTCAGCGGGGGCACGGGCATAGCCTACCTCGAGACCGTCAACGCCGGACTGTTCG
>JADLCT010000078.1 GCA_020847045.1 Bryobacterales bacterium
AGGTCCGCTCAATGTTGTTGAGGATACCGCCCAGACCCAGGGCGACGCCGAGACCCGCAATCACGCTAGCCTTAGCAAATGTGTTTGCTCCCGGGCGGAATAACTGGGACACACCTCACCCCCTACCAAAAGTCCTGAGGCAATGTTGGAAGAACCCAGTGACTAACTCCGGCCAACGAAACATTGGCCGGCACCAACAGCCCGTGACGGTTGCGCCAAACAACAAAGCACACACCACCCACAGGGGTTGCCCAGGCAAGTTGCCAGTATTACACAGCTCGGTATGGCAGTCTAGTTGAACAGGAAAAATTCTCGTACGCTCCATGCAGTAAATTGTTGGAAACGAAACCAATAATTTTTCCTGCCAGACAGCAAAATCACTCCGCATGGGCGGCCGCCACGCGTTCGTTCAGTTCAATTCCCAATCCTGGCCGGTCCGGCACGCGCAAAAGCCCGCCTTTTTCAAACACCTCGGGCGGATTCACCAACTCACCACGCCAGGGAATTTCGCCGTATCCCAGCTCCAGAATGAGGAAGTTCGGCATGGCGGCGCTGACGTGCGCCTGCGCCATATTGCAAATAGGGCTGGCCGGGCCATGCGGCGCCACGGTGAGTCCGGCGGCCTCGCTGATGGCCCCGATTTTCCGCAGTTCCAGCAGCCCGCCGCAATACTTTACGTCGGGCATGGTGGTGTCGACGGCGCCCTCCTTTATATAGGGGTAGAAGTTGTTGATGCCGAAGATCGATTCGCCGCCCGCCGTGGGCATGGGGAGTTTGCGGTTCAACTCGGCCAGTCCTGGAATGTCACGGCAGATCTCCTCGAACCAGAACAGTTTCGAGGGCTCCAACCGGCTCGCCACCTCGAACCCCTCGGCGACGGTGAAGTGCGAGTGCGCATCCACCAGCAGGTCGCCCGACGGACCCATCACGCGCCGCACGGCCTCCACGCAGGCGATGCCCCGGTCGGTGCCTTCCTTGCGGCCCGGACCCGCCGCCGGCAGGCCGTCGAAGCTCGCCATCTTGATGGCCGTGAAGCCATCGCGCACGGCCGGTTCAGCCAGCCGGGCAAAGCCCTCGGGGTTGCGGTCCACCGTGGCGCGGTTGATGTTGGCGTAGTGCCGCAGCGTGGGGTGCAGCTTTCCTCCGAACAGGGCCCAGCATGGCAAACCGGCGGCCTTGCCCTGCAAATCCCACATGGCCTGCTCGATGGCGCCGAACGCCACCGCGCCATCGCGGCCCTTGGCTTCGGCTTCGGCCATCAGGTCACGCCGGAAGAGTTCGACATCGAAGGGGGAGCGGCCCTTGGCCTTCGAGAAAAACTCGCCGATCAGCCCGATGACACCCTCGTCGCGGCGGCCGTGCGAGGCGTCGCCCAGGCCCGTCAGGCCGTTGGACGCCTTCACGCGCAGCAACACCCATCCGCCGCGGTGGTTCACCTTGACGCGGAAGATCTCGAAGGATTCGAGCGTCAGCTTGGGCGCGGCTTTCAGAAACGGCGCCGCGAACGGCGCGGCAAGCGTGGGGAGCAGGGTGCGGCGGAGCATGATCCTTACCAGTTCGTGATGCTGCCGTCGGGCCGCTTGTAGATCGGTATCGGTTTGTTGAACTTGGACACCTCGGTGATCAGCTTCATCTTGCTCTTGTCCACCTCAACCCCCAGGCCGGGCCGGTTGACGGGCCACATCTTGCCGTTGCGGTGGTCGAAGTGCCGCGGCAGGTGCGGCAGTCCGCTGGCGAACAGGTTCGACATTTCCATGATGGCCGGTCCACCAAAGGAGCCGCAGACGTGGACAAGCGCGGTTTCGGCGATGGGTCCGGTGAAGTGCGGCACCAGGCCCACATAGTGGGTCTCGCACAACGCGGCCTGCTTCACCAGCTCCGTAATGCCGCCCGAATTGGGCAGTGTGATGCGGTTATAGTCGATCAGCCGTCCCTCGATCAGCTCGTTGATGTCCCAACGGTCGCCGAACTGCTCGCCGACGGCGATGGGCACCTTGACGAGCTTGCGCAGCTCCCGGTAGACGCCTGGATTCTCGCTGCGCACCAGGTCCTCGCAGAACAGCGGCTCCAGCGGTTCCAGCAGCGTGGACAGCCGCACGGCGTCGGCGAAATCCAGACGCGTGTGGTAGTCGATCGCCCACTCGCCATCGGCCGACTTCACTCCCTCATAGAGTTCCTTGCAGTGTTCGTAGGTGCGGTTCACCTCTTTGCGCGACTCGAAGACGCCATTGTCACCGGGCCCGGTGACGCCGGTGCGATAGGCCCTGTAGCCGGCCTTGATGCAGGCCGCGCCCGCTTCGCGAATGGGCCCGCGGTGAGGGAAACCCGTCGAGTAACATTCCACATACTCGCGCGTCAGCCCGCCCAGCAGTTCGTACACGGGCACGTCGAGCGCCTTGCCTTTCAGGTCCCACAGCGCCAGGTCGAGCGCACCGATGGCGTGCAGCTTTTCGCGGCCCGGCGGATAGAAGTAGTTTCTATACATCCACTGCCACAGGTGCTGGATGCGGGATGGATCCTCGCCGATCAGCAATCCGGCGCACTGCTCGATCATCTGTTTCGAGCCACCTTCGCCAATGCCCGTGATGCCGGCGTCGGTTTCGATCATCACCACGTCCATGTTCTGGTTGAAGATCGGCCGGTTCACCGGCGACTCCCAGTAGGTGATCTTGGTGATCTTCATTTTCTTGAGCGCGGCATTGGCGCGGCTCAGCAGTGTGCCCGTCCCGAGAAGGGCCGATTGCAGCAGGGAACGTCTGGTTAGCATCGAAGGCAATATACTAAAGTCGAGTTCCGGAATGCGCATGCTGGTATTTCTTGCCGTCTTTTCTCTCTTTGCGGCAGCTTTGTCCGCCGCCGACTACCCGTCCGACGTGCAGCCCGTGCTGCGGAAACGCTGTTCCGGCTGCCACGGAGCGGCCATGCAGAACAACGGGTTTCGAGTGGATCATGCGCCATCGCTCATGAAAGGCGGTTATTCGGGCAAGGCCATCGAGCCGGGCCAGGCGGATGCCTCTCTGCTGGTGAAGCGCATCACATCGGACAAGAAAGAGTTTCAGATGCCGCCCGCGGGCCCGCGTCTGACACCGGACGAGGTCGAGGCCATCAAGGATTGGATCAACAATGGCGCGCGAATTCCCGAGGCCCTGCTGGCCCAGCCATTGCCGCGCCGGCAGTCCAGCCACTGGGCCTTTCAGCCCCTGCGCAAGCCCGCCGTGCCCGTGGTGGACGGCGCCGCTTCACCCATTGACGCCTTCGTTCGCGCACGCCTGGCGAAGGAGGGCATCGCTCCGGCGCCGGAGGCCTCGAAGGCTACGCTGCTGCGCCGCGTTTCGCTGGACCTCACCGGCCTGCCTCCCACCGAAGAGGAGATGCGCGAATTTCTCTCCGACACCCGTCCCGAAGCCTACGAACGCCTGGTGGACCGCCTGTTGGCCTCACCGCACTACGGTGAACGCTGGGCCCGCCACTGGCTCGACCTGGCCCACTACGCCGACTCCGACGGCTACGAGAAGGATCTCGAACGTCCCTACGCCTGGCGCTACCGCGATTGGGTCATTGGCGCCTTGAACGGCGGCATGCCCTTCGACCGTTTCACCATCGAACAGCTTGCCGGAGACCTGCTGCCGGACCGTACCGTTTCCACGGAGATCGCCACTGGCTTCTTGCGCCAGGTGCTGACCAATCGCGAGGCTGGCGTTGACCGTGACGAGTCGCGCTTCGAGCAACTGGTGAACCGCACGAACACCGTCTCCACCACCTGGCTCGGACTCACCACCGGATGTTCGCAGTGTCACGACCACAAGTACGATCCGATCTCGCAGAAGGACTACTACGCGCTGCTCTCCTTCTTCGACCGCTCGGGCGAGGAGATGATCGACGCACCCATCCCTGGCCAACTGGGTCCTTACCTCGAACACCTGCCCGAGTACAAGGGGAAGCGCGCCGCGCTCCTCGCCAAATATGAAGTTCCGTCGCTGCTGCCCGAATGGGAGGGCCACATGCGCACGGCCATCGAGAAGCCGGGCGCGCAGGCCGAGTACGATTTCCAACTGACATCGATGAAGGCCATGGTGGATGGCGCGCAGAAGATTCTGCTGCGCAAGCCGGGCGAGCGTACCGAACGTGAGCAGGAGACGTTGGAGGACTATTTCATAAAGAGTGTCAGCCTTGCGCCGGGCATGGACAAGGAAAAGCTGGGCCGCCTGAAGGAGGCGCGCAAGGAACTGGCTGAAATCGACAAGACGCTGCCGCGTCCTTCGCAAGCGATGGTGATGATGTGGGACAAGGACGCGCCCGCCACGCGCATTCGCGTGGGCGGCCAGTGGAATAAGTTGGGAGTGCCGGTGGACGCCGATGTTCCCGGCGTTCTGCCCGAGTTGGGCGCCGCCCGCGCCACGCGTCTCGACCTGGCCCGCTGGCTGGTCCGCGCCGACAACCCACTGACGCCGCGCGTCATCGCCAATCGCGTGTGGCAGGAGTACTTCGGCAGAGGACTCGTGCGCACCAGCGAGGACTTCGGCAAAATGGGCGAGAAGCCCACGCACCCGGAGTTGCTCGACTGGCTTGCCGCGGAGTTCCGCGACTCCGGCTGGAACATGAAGTCGCTCCACCGGACCATTGTGCTGAGCGCCACCTACCGGCAGTCCTCGCAAACGCGTCCAGAACTGCGCGAGCGTGATCCCGAAAATACGCTGCTCGCGCGGCAGCAGCGCCTGCGCCTGAACGCCGAGACCATCCGCGACGCGGCGCTTTCGGTGAGCGGCTTGCTGAACACCAGAGTCGGCGGACCGAGCGTCAAGCCGCCGCAGCCGGCCGGCGTCGAGCAGATCACCTACGCCAACAGCAGCCGTTGGGTGACCTCCACCGGGCCAGACCGCTACCGCCGCGGTCTCTACATCCACTTTCAACGCACCGCGCCCTACCCGATGCTGATGAACTTCGACTCGCCCGACTCCACCGTCGCCTGTTCCCGCCGCGCGCGCTCAAACACTTCGTTGCAGGCGTTGAACCTGATGAACGATGAGGTGTTCGTGGAAGCCGCCGCCGCGCTGGCCTGGCGCGTGGAGCAGGAAGCGCCCGCGGGCGAACGCGCCGCCTACGCGGCCCGTCTGGCCTGGGGCCGAGAGCCCACCGCACAGGAAAAGGCGCGCCTGGCGAAGCTGATGGACGATCTCGCTAGTGAGCGGCCGTTGACAGCCGCCTGCCGCGCGCTGCTGAATACCGACGAATTCATTGTGAGGCCGTGATGAACGATCTGCGCCAATTTCAAATGTTGCACTCCCGGCGGAAACTGCTGGGGGAGATGGCCGGAGGCATCGGCGCCATGGCGCTCGGCGATCTGTTCGCGGGCAAAGGATACGCCGCGACGGCGGCCAAGCGTACGGACCCGCTGGCGCCCAAGGCGCCACACTTCCCGGGCAAGGCCAAGAGCGTCATCTTCCTATTTATGGAGGGCGGTCCGAGCCAGATGGATCTTCTCGATCCCAAGCCCGAGTTGAAGAAGTACCATGGCCAGCCGGCGCCCGCCTCCATTACGTCGAAGCTCCAGTTGGCCTTCACCAAGCCGAATGCCGCCATCCTCGCCAGCAGCCGCGAATTCAAGAAGTACGGGCAGTCCGGCATCGAGTTCAGCGACTGGCTTCCGTACATGGCGCAGAATGCCGACGACATGTGCGTGGTGCGCTCCATGTACTCCGAGGCGTTCAATCACCATCCGGCGCAGTTGATGCTGTTCACCGGCACGCAACAGTTCGGCCGCCCCACCATGGGCGCCTGGACACTGTACGGGCTGGGCAGCGAAAGCGATAACCTGCCCGGCTTTGTCGTGCTCTCGTCGGGCGTGGGCACCTCGGGCGGAGCGACCAATTTTTCCAGCGGCTTTCTGCCTTCCACCTATCAGGGCACGCTGCTGCGCAGCTCGGGCGATCCGATCTTGTATCTCTCCAACCCCGGCGGCGTCACGCCTCATGGCCAGCGCGCCGTCTTCGATGCCGTGCGAGACCTGAACCAGGCCAAGCTCGACGAAACGGGCGACATGGAGATCGCCTCGCGCATGGCGAGCTATGAACTGGCCTACCGGATGCAAACCGCCGGCCCCGAACTGACGGATCTATCGAAGGAGCCGCCCGAAACGCTGGAAATGTACGGCATCAATGACGAAAAGACGAAGCAGTTCGGAACCAACTGTCTGCTCGCCCGGCGGCTGGTGGAGCGCGGCGTGCGGTTCATTCTTTTGATGGACGCCTCGTGGGATTCGCACACCAACCTGAACACGAAGCTGAAAGAGAATTGCGCCAAGACCGACCGCGGCGCAGGCGCCCTGGTGAAGGATCTGAAGCAGCGCGGATTGCTGGATTCCACCCTCGTCGTGTGGGGAGGCGAGTTCGGCCGGACGCCGATGAGCGAGGTCCGCAACACGGCCGATGCCGACAATGCGGGCCGCGACCATCATCCTGTGGCGTACTCCATGTGGCTTGCGGGCGGAGGGATCAAGGGCGGCCAGGTGGTGGGCAAAACCGACGATCTCGGCTTCTTCATCACGGAGGACAAGGTCCACATCCACGACCTGCAGGCGACGATGATGCACTGCCTGGGCTTCGATCACACACGCCTCACCTACCGCTTCATGGGCCGCGACTTCCGGCTCACAGACATCGCCGGCAACGTTGTGAAGAAGATGCTCGCCTGAACCCTACCGGGCCTCAGGCCGGACGCGTGGCGCGCCGAAAGGTCCACGTAAGCGTCCGCGCCGGCGGCAGGTCGTTCGGCACCGGCGACGGTTGCGGGGGAGTGGGCGGCTGGTTGGGAAGCGGCAGCGGGAAACGGCCGGGGACGGGCCCGTACGCGCGCAGTGTGGAGAACTGGGTAAACATAGCGGTCTCAATCTAGGCACGCCGCCGAGTGCCTTTGCCCGCGCATTCCGCCAACGGACTGATAGCGCGGCCAGATCCTCATCGGCCTCGCTTGTGACCCTCCTCTCCGCTTGTGACCTTGCGCTACCCCGCAGTAGCATGGGGACGTCATGAAACCGCTCGCCTGGCTCTGCCTGGCCTCATCGTTCGCTCTGGCCCAAGCCGGTCCGGAGCGCTCCGTCATCCTCGACCTGTCTTCCACTCCCGGCGCGAAGCTCCGCACCGTGCCCGTTTCGGCCGTCACGCTGAAAGGCGGCTTCTGGGAGTCCCGCCGCCGCACCAACGTCGAGCGAAGCATTCCCACGCTGCTCCAGTTGCTGGAAGAGCACGGCATCGCCGACAATTTCCGGCGTCTTTCCGGCGCCAAGAGCGTCCCCCGCAAGGGGCCCCTGTTCACGGACTCCGACCTGTATAAGTGGATGGAAGCCGCGGCCTGGGCGCAGGCTGGTGGCGGCCACCCGGAACTGCGCCGCACCTTTGACGCCCTCACGCGCGACATCCTTGCCGCGCAGGAACCCTCGGGCTATCTGAACACCTGGTTTCAGGAGGACCGGAAAAGCCGCCGCTGGAGCGAGATGGTCACGGGCCATGAACTATATTGTCTGGGCCATCTGCTGCAAGCGGGCATCGCCTACTACAGGACCACCGGGGACCGCACTTTGCTGGACGGTGGAATCCGCTTCGTCGAATATCTGCTGCGCGACTTCGGCCCCGGCAAGCGCCCGCTGCTGGCAGGACATCCCGAGATCGAAATGGCCCTGGTCGAGTTGTACCGCACCACGCACGACCGCCGCTATCTGGCTCTTGCCGGCTACATTCTTACCGGCGACGGCGAGCGGTTGCACCTCACTCCGGGCCAGATCGCCTACATGTTCAGCGGACGGCCATTCATCGACCGGACCATCATGGAAGGCCACGCCGTTCGCGCCGGGTACGCCGCCTCGGGCGCCGCCGACTACTGGATGGAAACGCGCGAAGAGGCCTACGGGACGGCTCTGGAACGCTTGTGGCGCGACCTGACGCGCTCCAAGATGTACATCACCGGCGGCACGGGTTCCCGCAGCGCCGGCGAAGCCTTCGGCGATCCCTACGAACTGCCCAACGCCAAGGCCTACACGGAAAGCTGCGCCGCCATCGCCAACCTGATGTGGAACTGGCGCATGTTGCAGGCCACCGGCGAGGCGCGTTTCACCGGCGTGATGGAGACCGCTCTGTACAACTCGATCAACTCCGGCATGTCGCTGTCGGGCACGATGTACTGTTACCGCAACCCGCTGGAGCTGACGCGAGAGGCCAGCCAGAGCATCCGCAATCCCTGGTACACCACCACCTGCTGCCCGCCCAATCTTGAACGGCTGTTCGCGTCTCTGCCCGGCTATTTTTACGGCGTCAGCGGCGAGGGTCTCTGGGTGCACCTCTACGACCGGAACACGCTCGCATGGAAGCTCGGCGATGGCACGCCCCTGGCCGTGCAGATGGAGACGAAGTATCCGTGGGAGGGCCAGGTGGACATGACCGTTTCCCCGCGCCAGGCCCGCGAGTTCACGCTGTTCTTGCGCATCCCCGCGTGGAGCGATGCGACAACGGTGAGCGTGAACGGCGCGCGTGTTGCGGCGCGGCCCGAGGCAGACCGCTACCTCGCCGTGAAGCGCACATGGAAGCCTGGCGACCGCGTGCGGCTTGTGTTCTCCATGACCCCTCAAGAGATCGCCGCCCATCCGCGCGCGCTGGAAAACCAAGGGCGCGTGGCCGTGCGCCGCGGACCCCTCGTCTATGTTCTTGAGCAGGAGGGGCAGGCCGAAGGCGTGAATGTGCTGGAGAGCAAGCTGCTATTGACCGGCGACGGCGCGCGGGACTTCGCCGTGAAGTGGGAGCCGGATCTGCTCGGCGGCATCGTCACGCTGCGTCACAAGGGCGCGCACGGGGCCCTGGACACCGGCGGACTGCCGCTCTACCGCCGTTACAATCCACGGGAGCCGCGCGCGGGCTCGCCGGCCGGCCTGGTCTTCACGCCCTACTACACGTTCCTGAACCGTGGTCCTTCGGCGCTACAGGTGTGGGTGGAAACGGCGGGACAGTAGCGCGTCCATCAGTCCCACGCCTCAGTCCCGCGCCCCGGGCGCCACCTGCACGCCATCGACGGTCACCACGCCGTTGGCGGCGCGGTTCGTCACGGTCACCGTGAAGCGTGCGGGCAGATCGAACGGCCCCATCCACGCGGACGGCAGACGCTGGTTCACCGTGACGCGATAAGTCTTGCCACCGCCGGAGATCTCCACCGGCGCGTTGGACGCGTTCTCCGCGGCCACGGGGTGCAGCAGCTTCACACGGTAGTGTCCGGGTTGCCTCGCGTCCACATCGAACCGCGCAGTGGCGCGTCCGTCGCGCGCATCGAGGTCATAAAAGTACCCCGGGCCCAGACGCGGCTTGCCGGACCGGGCGCCCTTCCACGCCGCGCTGACGGTGGCGAACTGGTTGTCGATAACAATGCCTTCCAACTGTGCCGCGTCGAGATCGCCGCGCAACAATTCGGCCGGCGCCTCCAGCACCTGGTGATCGGCCAGCAGGCGCGCGCGCAACCTCGGGTAGTCGATGTCCTGCACCGCCACCTGCGCCTCGATGGCCTGCGCCGCCGCCGTTGCCGCCGACTGCCCCAGCACCATGAACACAGGCTCCATGCGGATGGAGCCATAGGCGATGTGCGACGCCGACAGGCACACGGGCGCCAGCAGGTTCTCCGCCTCATTCTTCCTGGGCACAATCGACTGGTAGCTCACCGGGTAGGGCGGAAACCCGCCCACCTGCACGTTGCCCTCGTTGCGCACGAATCCTTGCCTGGTGACATAGCGCTGCACGTTGTGCGAGTCCATGCCATAGGCGCCCATGCCCACCGCATCCTTTGCCAGCACGCGCCCCATCACGTGATGCTCGGTCATCACCACCGGCCCCACCATGCGGCGCGCCTCGCGGATGTACAACTGCGCCGGCCAGCCGCCGGTGGCGGGGAACTCATCCTTGGGCAGTCCCCACTGCCGGTAGTAGACGCGCAGCTTCTCCGGCACGCGCGGGTGGTTTTGCAGCGTCCACAAATAGCCCCGCTGGTACACCTCATGGCGTTTGATGATGCGCTCGCGTTCGGCGTATCCGGCCTCGGGGTAGCCCCAATTGGCGCCCATATAGTCCGTGGAGACCGCGCCGTGATTGTTCGTATCGGTCTTCCGGTTGGGAATCGGATCGTACTTGCTGGACGGTTCGTGATACTTGCCCGTTTCGGCGAAGCGCAGCAGCAGTTCGTGATCCTTCTCGTCGTAGCCGTCCGGCTTGGCGATGGGAATCGAATTCTTCGGATCGTTCGTCAGGCACATGCGGAAGCAATAGGCCTGAATCCGTTTGTCGCCCGCTCCCTCCACGCCCGGCCCCGAGGGATCGATCACCGGCAACAGTCCCGACTCCGGCTTACCGGGAACCACATACGGATCGACGTTGGCGCCGTCCGGGAACTGGTGATAATGAAAATGCCCGGCCTGCACACCGTTCCACGTCTCCTGGTACACCGAGTTCGCCTCGCGGCCAACCGTGTAGCTGACGCCCGCCTTGGCCAACAGGTCGCCCTCATAGGTGGCGTCGATGAACATACGGCCTTCATACCGCGCGCCGTCTTCCATCACGATGGCCGTAATGCGCGCACCCTGCTTCACCACGCCCTTGCCCGGCGCGAGATCAAGACGAGCCTTCCGGATCACCTTCACGCCGGCCTCGTCCATCATCCGCGCGTATACGGCGCTGGCGATCTTCGGCTCGAAGGTCCACATCGCATCCTCATTCTTGGCGTCCGGACCGCTTCGCCGGGCGAAGTATTCCTCGCGCGTCTCCGACGTCCACAGCTTCGGGTCTTCGTACGTTTTCTTGATGCGCTGATAAAATTCGCGCGCGATGCCGCCAACAACGGCCTTATTGCCGATGTCGGTCCAGGAGAGGCCGCCCGTGGTGAGACCGCCAATATGCGTGCCCGGATCGAGCAGAACGACGCTCTTGCCCATGCGGCTGGCCTGCAACGCGGCGGCGATGCCTCCCGAGGTGGCGCCGTAGATGACAATGTCGGCCTGGCGCTGGTTGGCGCAGGAGAGCATGAGCAGGGCGGCGAGCGCGAGTGAGGCGTGGCGAACCCGGAACGCGTCCATCAGTACTCCCAGTTGTAGCGTAGCGGCGCTGGCGGCGTCATCTTCCGGTGGATGATCGAAAGGGCGTCCATCTGCTGGTTGCGGACATACTCGAACACCGCACCCTCACTCTTCAGAATCTTCTGCAACTCGGGCACGGAGACATCCTGCACCGGCTGCGCGGCTTTGATGGCCAGCGCCGCGGCGGTTCCGGCCGCGTGGCCGAGAATCATGTACTGCGGCTCCATGCGCAGCGAGCTATAGGCGGCGTGGGAGGCCGAGAAGGTCACCGGGTTCAGCAGGTTCGACACCTCGCTCCGCTTGGGCAGCATGACGCGGAAAGGAATCTGGTACGGCTTCACGGACACCTGCATGTCGCCTTCGTTCTCGGCCATTCCACGCGCGTTCACAAAGCGCCGGATGTTGTGCGAATCGGAGTTGTAGCTTCCCATGCCAATCACGTCCGGCTTGGAGAGGTCGGTCTGCAGGTCCTTCTGCGTGGCAACGAACTCGCCCACCATGCGCCGCGCCTCGCGGACATACAACTGGTGCGGCCAGTGCGCGGTGTCGGTGTATTCGTCCTTGCACAGGCCCCACTGGTTCACCTCGGCCTGCAATTCTTTAGGCACGCGCGGGTCGTTGGCCAGGAAGTAGTAAAAGCCTTGCACATATTCGGTGTGGTCCTGCCAGATGCGCTCGCGTTCGGCGTAGCCTGCCTCGGGGTAGGCGTAGTTCTTGCCGATGTAGTCGGTGGAAAACGGGCCGTTGTTGTTAAAGTCGGCCTTGCCGTTGGGGATGAACGCGATCAGAGTCAACTCGTGAAACACCGGCGAGCGGCCCCTGTTCTTTACGAAGGCTTCGAGGTATCGCGCCAGCAGTTCATAACGCGATGCCTGGTAGCCGTGCGGGCGCGGCCAGGGCAAGCGGTTGTGCGCCACGTTCGTGGCGATGATGCGGAAGTTGTAGGACTGTATTCCTTTGTCGGCGCTCCCGGGCGGCAGCGGCTTCTCGGCCGTGACCTCAGGCAGCGGTTTGCCGTTGTCATCCAGCGCCGGCACGTCGAACAGGAACTGGTGGTAAGGCGTCTTGCCGCGCACGCCACCCAGCGCCTCGCCGTACTGCGACGACGCTTCGCGCCCGTAGGTATAGCTCACCTTGGCCTGCGCCATCAGATCACCTTCATACGAGCAGTCGGCGAACACCTTGGCCCGGAACCGGTCGCCGTTCTCGGTCACGACTTCCGTGAGCCGCAGTCCCTGCTTCACCGCGCCACCGCTTTCCCGAAGGCGGTGATGATACAGCAGAGTCACGCCCGCTTCGGCCAGCATGTCCACCATCACCTTCTCGCCTACCTTCGGCTCATAAAACCAGGCGACGGGGTTCTTGTACCGCCGCATGTCATACTCGTTGCCCACGCGATAGTAGAATTCCAGCGCCAGACCGCCGATCACTTCGCGCGCCCCCGTATCGGTGCGCGACAATCCGCCCGTGGCCATGCCGCCCACATGGCGCCGCGGTTCCAGCAGGACGGTCTTCAAGCCGTGGCGTGCGCCTGAGACCGCCGTCATCACACCACCGGCGGTGCCGCCGTAGACAACCAGATCGTAGTCATGCGTGGCGGCGGCCAGGCCAGCCGCCGAGGCCAGCAGAAGGGCCAGGGTTCTCATGTTGGATCTCCGGGAAAGAAGGAAGGGCGGCGCGCGCACCGCCCCGTCACGGTTGCCTCAGAAGGCTAGGCGTAAGCCTAGCTGCATGCGGCGCGCCTCGAGCGAACTGGTGATGCGGCCGAAGTTGGCGTTCGAGTTCACGCCTTGCGCATTGGGCGTGAACGTGGTGTTCGGGTTGCTGTAGTTCACCGTGTTCAGCGCGTTAAACAACTCGCCGCGCGCTTCCAGCCTGAACCGCTCGGCAAGCTTGAAAGTCTTGAACAGCGAGAAGCTCAGATCGTTCAGCCCAGGACCCCGCGTCGATGGCAGCGTGCGCGGCCCGTTGCCGATCACGAAGTTCGCCGGATTGCGGAATGCACTGGTGTCGAACCAGCGCGTGACGCTGCGCTGATCGGAGGGCAGACTGGGGTTGGACACGAGATCCGGGTAGTTGATGCCCGTGAAGTTGTTCGTTCCACGCACCACCAGAGGCGTGCCGGTCTGCAGCGTCCAGATGCCATTCAACTGCCAGCCGCCGATCAGGCCGTCGGCCAGCGAATTCATTCCGCCACCCAGCTTGCGGCCCTTGCCGATGGGCAACTCCCACAGCCCGCTCAGCACCATCCTCTGGCTGACGTCATCCTGCTCAACCGCGCGGTCGAGCCGCCGGTTGTAGGCGCCCAGGCGGAAGTCGCTCGCGCCCGACTGGCCGCCGCCCCCCGTGGCGAAGGTTTCCGTGATCAACTTGCCGGAGGTATAGCTCAACAGAGCCGAAACCCCGTCGGAAAATCGTTTCTCCACGGTCATCTGGAAGGAGTGGTAGATGCTGCTGAGGCCGTGGTTGCCCCACGTCTCCACGTTCAGATAGTCGGGATAGGGGCGCAGCAGTTGCGACCGCGCCATCGTGCGTCCATTCAGCGTTCCCGTGGTGATCTGCCCAAAAAATGGATTCGCCACCTGATCCTGCAAACCCAATCCGAGGCTGAAGTACTTCGGGTCCAACTGGTTCAGGTTGTAGTTCGAGCCGAACAGTTTCGTGCCTTTCGTGCCCGCATAGATCAACGACACCACAACCCCCTTGGCCAGCGAACGCTGCACGGCGAAGTTCCATTGCTGCATGTAACCGGACGGCGCGTTTCGGTCCTGATAACGGACGCCGAAACCGCGGAAGGCGTTCGGACCTCCCGCCGCGCCCAGAGGCGACAGCAGGAAGGAAGGTCCCTGGTTGAACTGGAACGCCTTGTAGGGACCACCGCCGGGGGGCGCGAACGGCGTATCCACCGAAAAGCCGAACGCGCTCGCGTTGTCCGGCACCGCATTGCCGCTTTCCTGCATCAGGTAGGTCAGTCCATAGCCGCCGCGAACCGCCGTCTTGCCGTCGCCGCGAGGATCCCAGGCAAAACCGAGACGAGGTCCGATGTTGTTGTTGTCCCTATCGACGAAGGTTCCCGGATAGCCGCCCGCTCCGGCGTAACGAAGCTGCCCGAGCGTCCCCGTGGTTGTGTTCGCCAGGAAAGGATCGAAACTCGAGTAGCGGTTGTGCATTTCGCTCGGCCCCATCGAGAGGTCGTAGCGGATGCCAAGGTTCAGCGTAAGCGTGCGGCTCACCTTCCAGTCGTCCTGGACGTAGGCGCCAAACGGCATGGCGCGGAACTGGAAGAAGGGCCGGTAGCCGAGGTTGCCGCCCGACACCTCGCCCAACAGGTAGGTGGCCATGCCGAAACCCGTGCCGGCGGGACTCTGCGGGTTTTGCGTCAGGTCGGAGTTGAAATTGTACACGCCCGACGGCTGCAAGCGGTTGATGAAACTCAGACGCCACCAGCGCAAATCGAACCCGGTTTTGAAGTTGTGGCGGCCGCGCGTGATGATCAGGCTGTCGGCGATCTGCGTGATCTCCTGCGCGCGCATCCCACCGGTAAAGCTCACTGAGCCGATGGAGAGCAGGCCGGCGATCTGCACCGGCGGGAACTGGTCCTGCGGAATGATGGCCGGATAGCCAAGCTTGGCCGGCCAGCCCTGATCGAAGCTCGGGTGCAGGAAAGGCAGCCACTGGCGCGTCACTCCCACGCGCAGATCGTTCAGCAACGAAGTATTGAACAGCTTCGTGTAGTTGACCACGGCGTTGTGGTTGTCGCGCTGATCCTTGCGGGCCGCCGGATCGGCCTCGTTCAACCCCCACCCCCGGTCATTGCGCGTATTCCGGTTCGACGAGTACCGGAAGAAGAGCGAATCAGACTCGTTCACGCGATGGTCCACGCGAAGACTGAACGAGCCCTGGTCCGAAGCGGACGGTATCAACGACTGGAAGTTATTCACATTGGTGAACTGGTTGGTGGGCGCCACGTTCGGCGCGGGCATGAAGCCAAGCACCTTCAACGCCAGCGGATCCTGGCGCGAACGCGGCACAACGTTCCCCGGCAGCAGTTGGCGGACAAAGCCGGAGCCGTTCGGATTGGCCACCGTCGTGGCGGGATCATACAGGTTGATGCGTGTTCCGTTGGCGTCGCGCAAGTCGGAAAAATCGCCGTCCCGCCAGGCCTGTGGAGCCACAGTCCCAATGCGCGGCGAACCCGAGGCGCGCCACCGCCACTGCTCGTAGCCGGTGTAGAAGAAAGTCCGGTTGCGGCCATCGTAGAGCTTCGGAATCAGCACCGGCCCGCCGATCGTTCCGCCGTACTGGTTGTAGCGCAGAACCTGTTTGATGCGTCCCGTGCGCGCGTCCGGCTGCGTGGCGAAAGCATTCCTGGCGTCCAGCGCGTCGTTGCGGAGAAACTCATACAACGAGCCGTGAAACTGGTTGCCGCCGGCCTTGGTCACTACGTTCACCACGCCGCCCGCCGTCTGGCCGAACTCAGCCTTGAATGCGTTGGTTTCCACGCGAAACTCCTCGACAATGTCCGCCTGCGGCACAACGCTGATCTCGTTATGCACCGCCGCCGAGTTCGACACGCCATCCAGATAGAACTGGTTCCCGTACGCCGGTCCGCCGTTCACGCGCAACTGCGAAAAGGTCTGGTTGGAGATTTCGGCAAAGCCATCCGTGTTGTTGCTCAACGGCTGCACGCCCGGCACCACCTTCACCAGGTTGAACACATGGCGGCCGTTCAGCGGTAACTCCTCGATGCGCCGCTTCTCCACCACCGTTCCCACGCTGGAATCCTCGGTTTGCACGCGCGGAATCTCGGCTGTCACGTCCACGCTCTCGGCCACGTCGCCCACCTGGAGGGTAATGTCCACGCGCAGGCGCTGGGATACTTCCAGATTCAGTCCAGTCTGGCGGTAGCTCTTGAAACCGGTGGTGGTGGCGGTCAGTTCATATCCACCCACCGGAAGGTTGGGAATGACGTACACGCCATCGGCTGAGCTGGAGCCGCGGTAATCCAAACCGGTGGCGGTGGCCTTCACCGTCACCGTCACGCCGGGAACCCCCGCGCCGGTGGGGTCGCTGATCGTGCCCGTTATCGTCCCTTGCGGGGACTGCGCCAGCATGGTGGACACGCTGAGAAGGAATGTAAGGGAGCCAAGCCGTTTCAACATTGTGGTGAACCTACACCACGGTATTCTGCGCTTGTTTTCCTTCGCAGGAAGGATAGAATGGAGTCAGTTAACGGTTAAATTGCTTTGGTTTCAAACGCTTCAGAGATTCAATCCGAGCTAGAGCGAATCCTGGAAAGTCCCTGGCTTCGCGACTCCAACGCCCTCAAGATGTTCCTTCGCTATGTTGTGGAGGAGACGGTGGCCGGCCGGCAGTCGGGCTTAAAGGAGTACGCGCTGGGGCTGCAGGTGTTCCACCGCCCTGTGGAGTACGATCCCCGGAACGATGCCATCGTTCGTGTCCAGGCCAGTCAGTTGCGCAAGAAGCTCGCCTCCTATTATGAGAACGAGGGGCGCGGCGCCAGGCTCCAGATCGAACTTCCCCGGGGCGGCTATGTGCCGCAATTTACAGCACGCGCGGAGAGCGAGACGCCGGCCGCCACCTCGCTCGTCCACATTCCCCGCCAGCCGGAGACAGCCGGATTGCTCGCCCCGCCGCCCCGTCACGCCGGGGTTGTGCCGCCTGAAAGGCGGTTCTCCTGGATGGCCTTCTTCCTGGGGGCGCTGGCCGCATCGGCTGTGGCCCTACTGGCATGGCTGCCCGCGCGCACTCCCAGGTTGCCCGCCGGCCAATCGGTGTGGGGCGGCTTTATGGAACCGAAGCGGCCCGTTGTGGTCAGCCTGGGCGTTCCGTTGTTTTTTACCGGGGGTGGAGGCATTTACATCCGCGATGTCCAGCAAAATCGCGGCAATGAGCCGAGCGAATTGTTGCGCCGCATCGAGTCGGCCCTCGGCGTGCGCCTGGTGGCGCATGAGGACGTGTATACCGGCGTGGGTGAGGCTATGGGCGTGGCTCATGTCAGCCGCTGGCTGGACCGCGCCGGGTTGGATGTCACCGTCGCCAACTCGCATTTCCTCGGCGAATCCGACCTGGCGGGCAAGAATCTGGTGGTAATCTCCTCGATGCGCTTTGAAACGCTTCTCACCCACCGCAATCTGCCCGTGGCCTTTCGCTTCGAACCGGCTGACAGCGGCGCGCTCATCAATCTGAACCCGCTTCCTGGCGAGCAGGCGCGCTATGTGCCCCGTGGCGGTTCCGGTG